>DATMZI010000033.1:0-4382 GCA_035607085.1 Candidatus Eiseniibacteriota bacterium
GACCTGCTTCGAGATGGCTATCAGATGCGATTCGCGGGGTTTGGTCGCAAATATTTTCGGTTTCGTTGAGGCATGCGCCTCCAGGTTCCTTTGCGTATTTCTGTCACTTCCTGTCGCTGTCGGTATCCCATCCCGCATGACCGAGACACTCATCACGAATTCGGCTGACGCGGCGATCGTTTCTTCGCCGGTGGCGGATGGATTGGTGCCGGCGAGACAGACACGTCGGTCCGCGGCGCTCGCGCTTAAAACCCATTGGCCTGAATACTTGATGGAATCGGCAGAACTCGCACTGTTCATGATTTCAGCCTGCGTGGTTACCGCAGTGCTCGAGCACCCGGCCTCGCCCTTGCATCATGTTTTTTCCAACTCTTTCATGCGCCGGCTCATCACCGGCGTGGCCATGGGCCTGACACTACTCGCGCTGATTCATTCGAAGTGGGGAAAACGGTCCGGCGCCCACATGAATCCGGCGTTCACCTTGATGTTCCTGCGATTGGGAAAAGTAGAAGCCTGGGACGCGGCGTTTTATGCCGTCTCGCAATTCGCAGGAGGAGCGGCTGGTGTACTCCTTTCGCTTCAGTTGCTCGGTCCGTGGCTTGCCCATCCCAATGTCAATTTCGCCGCGACTCAGCCGGGTATGAGCGGAATCCTCGTCGCTTTCGCGGCGGAACTCTTGATTTCCTTCGTGCTCGCTTTAACGGTTCTCGTGGTCTCGAATCAATCGAAGCTTTCGCGGTTCACGCCTTACTTTGCGGCAAGTCTGGTGGCTGCCTACATCACCTTCGAAGCGCCGCTCTCGGGAATGAGCATGAATCCGGCTCGGACACTTGGTTCGGCGTTGCCGGCGCATATGTTTCACGCGCTTTGGGTCTATTTCGTTGCTCCGCCGCTCGCAATGCTGATGGCGGCAGAGTTCTACGTTCGCGCCGGTTCCGCGCGGTCCGTGTACTGCGCCAAGTTTCATCACGCGAACAACCAGAGATGCATTTTTCGTTGCCGGTACATGGAAATGAAACGAGTTTGAGCGATACGAGATTCGGAAATTCTGTGAAAGCGAGAGAAATACGATGAGCGCGAACAAACACTACGACGTAATCATCATCGGGACCGGCGCGGGTGGCGGCACTCTTGTGCACACGCTCGCATCGACCGGGAAAAGCATTCTCATTCTGGAACGCGGCGACTATGTTCCCCGCGAGAAGGCCAACTGGGATTCGCGTGCAGTCAATGTGGATGGCAAGTATCAGACGAAAGAAGAATGGCGCGACAAAGAGGGAAGGCCCCTCCATCCGCATACGAATTACTACGTGGGTGGAAACACCAAATTCTACGGCGCGGCGCTGTTCCGTCTGCGCCGGGAAGATTTCGGCGAGATCAAGCATTTTGGAGGGATTTCTCCGGCGTGGCCGATTTCCTACGACGACCTGGAGCCTTACTACCTGCAGGCCGAACGGCTGTATCACGTGCACGGACAGCGCGGCGAAGATCCCACGGAACCCGCAGCGAGCGGTCCCTATCCCCATCCGGCGATCAGTCATGAGCCGCGAATTCAGGCACTCAGCGACGATTTTGAAAGGCAGGGTTTGAAGCCATTTCATACGCCACTGGGATTGCAGATCGACGAAAAGAATCCGCATTCGAGCAAGTGCATTCGCTGCGACACCTGCGACGGCTACCCGTGCCTCATCGATGCGAAATCCGATTCGCAAACTCTGTGTGTTGATCCTGCGCTTCGTTTTCCGAATGTCTCGCTCCTGACGAACGCTTACGTCGATCGTCTCGAAACGACGGCGTCCGGCCGCGAGGTCTCGCGGGTTGTCGTCACGCGCAATGGCGCTACGGAAAGCTATTCCGCGGACGTAGTCGTGGTTTCCTGCGGCGCGATCAATTCCGCAGCGCTGCTGCTTCGCTCCGCGAACGACCAACACCCGCGTGGCCTCGCGAACAGCTCAGACATCGTCGGGCGTCACTATATGGGGCACGTCAATTCCGTGCTGCTGGCAGTTTCCAAATGTCCGAATCCGACCATGTACCAGAAGACGCTTGCCGTGAACGATTTCTATTTCGGAGGCAAGGAATGGAACTATCCCATGGGGCATTTTTCGTTTGTCGCGAAGTTGGACGGAGTTGCACTGTCCGCTGGCGCCCCGGCGATCGCCCCCGGCTGGACTCTGGACCTCATGGCGAATCACGCTTTGAGCTTCTGGCTCACGTCAGAAGACTTGCCCGACCCGAACAACCGCGTAACTCTCGATCGCGACGGCCGGATCGTGTTGCAGTACACGCCGAATAACCAGGAAGCGCACGCGCGTCTGACCTCCAAGTTGAAAGAGCTGATGGGGAAGCAATCGAAGTGCGGTGTTCACGGCCACGATTGCCACCAAGGTCTCTTCGCCCGAAATCTGTTCCTCGGTGACCGCATCCCGCTCGCGGGTGTGGCCCATCAGAACGGCACGATTCGTTTCGGCTCCGATCCGAAAACTTCCGCGCTCGACATCCATTGCAAGGCGCATGACGTCGACAACCTCTACGTCGTGGACGGCAGTTTCTTTCCCTCAAGTGCCGCCGTGAATCCTGCATTAACGATCATGGCGAATGCGTTGCGGGTTGGCGACCACCTGAAACAGCGCCTGGGGGTTTCGGCACGTTCGATCAGTTCCGAGCCGTCTGCGGTTCTGGCTGGAGCCTGAGATGCGTCGCAGGTTACTCGGTATTTTCTCGCTCCTGGTTCTTGCGCTTTCGGTCTGGAATGTCTCGGCCCGTGCACAAACTCAGCCGAAGAACGGTTCCGCTTCGGCGGCCCAAATCGTCGGGGTCGGCCCGATTCAGATGACGGTTGCCGATATGGACCGGTCGGTCGATTTTTACTCGCGCGTGCTCACGTTCGAAAAGGCCTCGGACACGGAGATCGCAGGCGAAAACGTCGAGCATCTGTTCGGAGTGTTTGGAGCCCGGGTACGCGTCGTCAGAATGAGACTGGGCGACGAGTCGATCGAACTTGTTCAGTTTATTGCGCCGAGCGGCCGCGCAATCCCGGCCGATTCGCGCAGCAACGATCTTTGGTTTCAGCACATCGCCATCATCGTCAGCGACATGGACCGCGCGTATCAGGTACTGCGTGAAAATCGCGTCGAGCACGCTTCCACCGGACCGCAACGGTTGCCCGACTGGAATAAGAATGCGGCGGGCATCAAGGCGTTCTATTTCAAGGATCGCGACGGGCATCCCGTGGAGATTCTGCAATTCCCCGAAGACAAAGGCGCGGCGAAGTGGCACAAACCGAGCGGGCGACTCTTCCTCGGTATCGATCACACGGCGATCGCCGTATCGAACACCGAATCGAGCCTCAAGTTTTATCGCGATGTTCTCGGAATGCGCGTCGCCGGGGAAAGCGAGAACTTCGGCACCGAACAGGAACATCTCAATAACGTGTTTGGCGCGCGTTTGAGGATCACCGCGTTGCGAGCCGCTGCAGGGCCCGGCATCGAATTCCTGGAATATTTGACTCCTCGCGACGGGCGTCCCATCCCTGCCGATGAGCGCGCCAACGACATCGTGCACCGGCAAACGGTTCTGATTGCCCTCGATGTGGAAGCCGCCGCTCAGAATTTCAGCTCGAACACGACAAGATTCGTATCTTCCGGCCTAGTTGTGAATCCCATCCAACGATCTGGAACGCGAAAAGCATTTATCGTTCGCGATCCGGACGGCCACGCGATTGAAATCGCCGCCGAATAACGGTTGAAAGTTTTGAGCGAGACCAATCCATGAATGCTGAAGAGAAACGCCTCGAAGAATCGCGCGATCGAAAGTCGCACTGGAAGCGCTGGGGGCCGTATCTCTCCGAACGCCAGTGGGGCACCGTTCGCGAAGACTACAGCGAATACGGAACAGCGTGGGATTTCTTCCCGCACGATCACGCACGTTCGCGAACCTACCGCTGGGGCGAAGACGGAATCATGGGAATTTCCGACCGGCGCCAACTGGTGTGCTTTGCCCTCGCGATGTGGAACGGCAAAGACCCGATCCTGAAGGAACGGTTGTTCGGGCTCACCGGCAATGAAGGCAACCACGGCGAAGACGTCAAGGAGTACTACTTCTACCTCGATTCGACTCCGACGCACTCGTACATGAAGGGACTCTACAAATATCCGCAGAACGCTTATCCTTATGATTTGCTGGTCGAGGAAACCAAACGCCGGACGCGTTTGGATCCTGAGTTCGAGCTGATGGACACCGGCGTGTTTCATGAGAACCGGTATTTTGATGTGATGGCGGAGTACGCGAAAGACTCCCCGAACGATACGCTCATTCGCCTCACCGTGACCAATCGCGGGCCGGATATGGCGACACTGAATCTATTGCCCACGCTTTGGTTT
>DATMZI010000051.1:0-24979 GCA_035607085.1 Candidatus Eiseniibacteriota bacterium
TCGGAATCCGGCACCGAGAAGGATTTGTCGAATCTGGTGACCCACGCCGGCGAGCACTTGCGCCAGACTCTCGGTTTGCGTGCCGCAACGAAAGAGGAAGCCGCGGAAATTGCGACGAGCGTCCCCATCAAAGCGGAAACGGCCAAGCTATATTCCGAAGGTTTGGCGAAACTTCGCGATTTTGATGCGCCGGCGGCCAAGACGCTCCTGACTCGGGCAGTCGCCGCGGAACCGCGCTACCCAGGCGCACATGCCGCGTTAGCAAACGCTCTGCTGCAGCTTGGCTACGAGGCGCAGGCGGTTACCGAAGCAAAAACGGCTTTCGATTTGTCGAGCAACGGACTCTCGCGCGCAGAACGTCTGTTGACAGAAGCTCGCTACCGCGAAGTGTCACGACAGTGGAATCGCGCCATCGAGATTTACCGCGCCTTGTTCGACTTTTTTCCAGATAACCTCGAATACGGGCTGAATCTGACCAACGCAGAAGTGGCTGCAAATAAATGGAAGGAAGCTCTCGATACCGTCGCTAGTTTGCGCGGACTCCCCGCGCCTCTGCGAAGCGATCCCCGCATTGATTTGGCCGAGAACGATGCGGCGCGTTCGCTTGGAGATACTCGACGGGCCGAGGCAGCTCTGGAAAGAGCAGCGGAGAAAGCCGAGGCTGCCGGAACATCATTACTACTCGCTAGAGCACGCCGCGAACAGGCGTGGCTTTTTGAAAATTCCGGAAGGGAGGAGCAAGTGGAGGCGGCCGTCGACGAGGCGATGCGCCTTTATGTTGCTGCCCATGATCGACTCGGAGTTGCGGCGGTAGCCACGCTACAAGCGATCTCGCTTGAAAGGCAGGGCGACTACCAGGGTGCCAGGAAGAAATATGAAGAATCGTTGGCCATTTATCGGGAATCGGGGAACAAGGTAAGCCTGGGAGCGGAATACGACAACATTGGAGACATCTATCTTTTCATCGGCGACGCTCGCCGAGCTCAGGCTAGCTATGAAGAGTCGTTGGCGACCTACCGGGAGATTGGCGATCAAAACGGCATGGCCCTTGCGGAAGTTGGGTTGGGGGACGTGTTTGTCCTTCTCGGGCGACTCAACGAGGCTCAGTACATGTATCAAACGGCCTTTGATACCTGCAAGCAACTTGGCAGTCGTAACCGCCAAGCATTGGCGCTGGCCGGCCTGGCAAGAGTCCACCAATTCCGCGGAGAACTGGCTGAAGCGCAATCACAGGAAACCGAAGCGGTTGCAATTTTGGAAGAAGTAGGCAACAAGACGGAGGCGGAACGCATACGCATGACGACAGCCGAGTTGCTGCTGGATGAGGGAAAGGTTGCCGAAGCGGAGATGATCGCGCGGAAATCGGCGGCAGCCTTGGAAGAGAAAAAAGCCAGGCGTTCGGCGGCATTAGCCAAACTTCTTGTGGCGCAAACCTTGCTGAAGCGCGGTGAGCTTGGCGAAGCGCGCGAGATTGCCTCACAGGTTGTGGCCGTGGCCAGCCAGAGCCAAGACCGGGAAGTGGAACTTCGCTCCGAAATGGTGGCCGCCCAAATCGACAGTGCCGGCGGAGGTCGCCAGAACTTAACAGAGACTATCAGGCGCCTGGATCGCGTCACCCGTGCGGCCTACGCCGCATCTTTCCTGGAGATCGCCCTCGAGGCCCGCTTGGTTGCGGCCGAGATACAACTCGGCCGAGGAGAACGAGAAACTGGCCGCGCCAATCTGCTGGGGCTTCAGACAGACTGCGACAAGGCAGGCTTTGCGATGATCGGGAGGCAAGCGTCGGCCTCACTGCAGGCCGAGGTTCACCCGGGCAGTTAGCTTTTTTCCGATCCGAGGGGAAGGTTCGGCCCTAGACTCCTGCTTTTTCAATGGATTATCGGGGATTGCAAAAAAGACATTGAGACACCTTGACGCTACCGAAAGGAGTCTTGATAACTGAGAACGATTCGCTAGTGGTTGGCAAAGGAACTCTTCCATGCCCCTACTTCAGCAACGGAAAGAACACTGGTTGTGAAACCACTTTTCCCACGGCCGCTCTCCCTGCCGATCCTTCTGCTTACGTTTACTTTGTTCACGTCCTTCGGTGAGGCAAGAGTACCTAAGGCCCCTCCGAATTCGAGGGTTCGTTTGGCGATTGTCGGTCTGAATCACGATCATGTATGGGGAATACTCAAGGACATTGCGGGCGAAAAGGGTGCCGAACTGGTTGCCATTGCTGAAAAGGATCCTGCTTTGGTGAGTCGCGCGAAAGGTTCAGTGCCAGCGTCGGTCAAGTTTTACGAAGATTTTGTGAAGATGCTCGATGAGGTTAAGCCGGATGCGGTCATCGCCACCACGGAAAATGACCGGCACCTGGAGATTCTCAAAGAATGTGCGCGCCGCGGTGTGCACTTTTCAACCGAAAAACCCATGGCAACGAACTCCGCCGACGCTCGCGAAATGGCCCGCCTCGCTGAGGCCGCCGGAATTAAACTGATGGTCAACTATTGGAATGCTTGGGTGCCTCCTACCCCTGCTTTGGTGGAACATGTACATTCCGGAGGTATCGGCCCTGTCCAGAAAATCGTCGTAGAGTACGGTCATTCCGGTCCGAAGGAAATCGGCGTGTCGCCGCAATTTGCGGAATGGCTCTATGATCCGCAGAAGAACGGAGGTGGCGCGATCATCGACTTTGGATGTTACGGGGCAGAATGGGCCATGTGGCTGAAGGGCATGCCCTCACGCGTCTTCGCTACCGCAAAAAAGATCAAGGTCGCCCAGCACAACGAGGTGGACGACGATGCGACGATCATTCTCGATTATCCGGACGGCACGGCGATTCTCCAAGCCTCGTGGGACTGGCCGTACGGCATGGAGCGCGTGAAGGTATTCGGTCCAAAAGGCAGCCTCCTCGCGACCGGTCACGAACTGCTCTTCCGCGGTGTGAGAGACAATTCGGCCGGAATCGGGCTCGAAGGAAAGCCGCTGGCTTTGCCGGTGCTTCCGCCGGAAAAAAATAATCCAGTCTCCTACTTTGTCGACTGCATTCGACAGAATAGGCCGATTCAAGATCCTGTGTCCGCGCAGTTGAACGTACACGTCGTCGAAATTCTTGACGCGGCACGCCGGTCGCTGCAATCCGGACGAGCCGAAGAAATCAAGTAATGGTGACATCCTGGTTCGACCCCCAGGGTCTTGAGGGAACCACATACGAATTGAGAGAAACCAGCGAAACGATGGTTGGATACTTGTCCGTGTAATGCATTGGGGTTGAGATCGCAGGATTTGCGCCAGCCTGGCCCTGGTTCTCCGGTTGTAAGTGCAGAAGCTTATCCCGCTAACCGGTTTCCCGGGTTGCCATGCCGGCATTTATCATCAGAGGCACCGTAGATAACTATACAATTCAAAAACAGCGTGCTACCGTCCATTTAACGTAAAGTGCCTCTGGCAACACTACATCAGGGCTCTTAGGGAGGAGCAGGGACGATTTCGTCCGGCTTTTACCGGGAGGATACAAATGATTATCGGCGATCGCTTGCGCGACCTGCGGCAGAAAAAAAACCTTTCACAAGGAGATATTGAGAGGAGAACAGGATTATTGCGATGCTATATCTCGAGGGTGGAGAACGGCTACACAATTCCAGCGATTGAGACGCTGGAAAGGCTGGCCCAGGCCCTGCAGATTCCGCTCTATCAGCTCTTTTACGAAGGTGACCAGCCGATCCAGGCGCCAGTCAGCTTGAAGGGGCGGGCCCGGGACGAATCGTGGGGCAGTTCCGGAAAACACGCGGTTTATTTGCGAAAACTGAGAAATTGTCTCGGCAAATCGAACGAGGATGGCAGAAGGCTAGTCTTGAGTCTCGCACAGCGGGTTGCGGCGCGGCACAGTGCCCGAGATTGATCGGCCAGCGTGGCCAGGTCGCATCTCCGCATGAAAACTTGCCCGGTCTGCAATATCAAACCGGGAGCGGCGAAGGCCGGGTCATGTCCGTCGGTTTGGTCGGCATTTTGAACATCGCCGGATTGGAACTCTTACGGTCTTCACTGCCGCATTAGCGCCGCGAGTCCGGAGGCACTAGGTTGTTTGCGCGGTAGTAGACCACAAGCTGGCCATAGTGCTCGCCGCTGTGCTCGATGGCGAACGTCCAGATGGAGGAGTTGTGGGCTAGCCGGTTCCCAAAAAATTTTGATGCATTCTCCAGCCCCGCGTCGCCCTGCTGTTGAATCACTTGGGCTCCGTCCGCGAAGGCCTCCTCGACGAACTTGACCACGTCGGCCTTGGGCTTGAAAGCTTCGCGCGAAGGATTGTCACCTTCGCCGAAGTTGGGCCCGACGTTTGATCCGGAAACACGGCGGATCAGAACGAGGTCCAGTGCGGCGGCGTGCAGAAGATTCTGGGCGAACGTGCGCTGGTCCTTCTGCATCTTGAAGTCGTATTTGTCTTCGGGAAAATCCTTCGCCATCGCGACAAGTTTGTTCCCAATGTCGTTCCACCTGTCCAGCATCTCAACCGATCGAGAGCGCGCCGGACTCGGAGCTTGATTCTGCGTTTGAGCCTGACCGTGAAGACTCATTCCGACGGCAGCAAGCAGAGTGGCCGCAACTAGCAGAAGTGAGGACGAGCCGACCCTCAGTATGTGGTGTTCAACGGCAGAGTCGGGGCGCTGCTGAAAGACCAGGCGCCGATCGCCACCCAAAACGAATCGGTTCGCATCTACGTCGGGAACGCCGGGCCAAACCTGATTTCTTCGTTTCACGTGATCGGACAGATTTTCGACAAAGTGTACCGGGAAGGCGATTTGCTCTCGCCGCCAGCCCGCAGCCTGCAAACTACCTTGATTCCTGCGGGAGGTTCCGCTGTGGTGGAGTTCACGCCTCCTGTGGCCGGCACTTTCCTTCTGGTGGATCACGCGATTTTCCGGTTGCACCATGGTGCAGTTGGAAGTCTCAACGTGCACGGACAGGAGAATGCCGAGATTTTTGAGCCGAAGACACATCGAAACATGGTGCCGATGAGCGAGGACGCGCATCTTGGTCACAGCTCCCACGAAGTAGTGCCCACGACGTCCCCAAACAACATGCCCAGCACGAATACAAATGACCCAAGGACACTTTTTGCGCAAACAACACCTGCGGTCGAATTTCAAAACGCAAACGGCGTCACGGTCAAGATGCTCCCCGGTTCCGGAATTTGGAAGAAGGGACCTATCGAGACGTTCGGGCCTAAAACTGTCACGATCAAGGCAGGTCAGTCTGTAACTTTCAAGAATGCAGATGTTGCCATGGCGCACAGCGTGTTCGGCGAGAAAGGTGAATTTGCTTCGCCGATGCTCGCTCCCGGCGCCACGTTCAACAAGCAGTTCCTCGAGAAGGGTGTCGTGCATTTCCAGTGCGCGCCGCATCCATGGATGAAGGGCACCATCATCGTGAAGTAGCCACAAAAGACAATTTAGGACGGTTCGATTCATGAGAGCGAAATGGATACCGGTAGTGGACGCAAGTAAGTGCACCGGTTGCATTCGATGTGTCGAAGTGTGCGGCGCGAAGTGCTTGGAAATCACTGAAGGCATAGCCGCTTTGCCGCGCCCAGCCGCTTGCGGCAGCGAAGAGCACTGCATTACCGAGTGCCGTGACGACGCCATCGATATGGCGTGGGTACTCATGGAGGGCAACCAAACAGTCGGCGTCTGGCGCTGAACACCGGGCACGTTTCCCGACCGCGGGAAAGCTTGTAAGATTCAGGAGCGCTCCGGAGTGCCCATGAATCAGGACTTTCCCGCGAGCTTCGGGATGAACGGCCGCACCGAAACAATCCTCAGGAAGACGCCTCTCTTTGCGAGCCTGACAGACAAGGAAATGCAAGCGCTCGCAGCCCGGGCTACGCGTAAGCGATTCGAGAAAGATGAACAGCTCTTTGCGGAGGGCGATCCCTGTTCGGGCCTGTATCTCGTCGCGGCTGGGAAGGTTCGCATCTTCAAACTCTCGCCGTCCGGGCGAGAGCAGATCCTGGCGGTTGAGGGTCCAGGCAGTTCGTTTGCTGAGCTTCCGGTGTTTGATGGTGGCAATTATCCTGCGGCGGCATCAGCTCTGGAAGACACGGAAGTTTTGTTCATTTCTCGCAAGGACTTTCAGAATTTTTGCCGCGAACATCCCGATGTCGGGCTCAAAGTCATCGCGGTTGTAGGCTCGCGATTGCGGCGGCTGGTAGGAATCATTGAAGAGCTGTCGTTCACCACCGTGCGGCAGCGGTTAATTGCATTGATACTTCGCCTGGCGCAGGCCAGCAGCACCCGGTCGAAGGAAGGAGTTCATGTGGAGTTGACCAAGAGCCATCAGGACCTTGCAGCGGAATTAGGAACCGTGCGGGAACTGGTGTCGAGAAATCTAGGCCGTTTGCAAGCCGAAGGCTTTCTTGATGTTGAGGGCCGAAAAATCGTCGTGAAGGACTTGGCGGGCCTAAAACGCGAGCAGGCCGCCGGAGAATAACTCCTCCAATTTGTACAGACTGCCGTAGTGACTTTAGTCACTGCCCTCTTCGGAGACATCTACCAGAATAGTCTTCAGGAGGCCAGGAATGAACTTCAACGCAGAAACACGGGTGAACGAGATCGCACTGTCGAGTCCTGGGTCGAGACGGATTCTCGAGGATGCAGGTGTCGACTATTGCTGCGGTGGCGGCAAATCTCTGCAGGAAGCCTGTTTGCGCGCCAACGTGTCCGCCGAAATGATACTGCATCGGCTACAAGAGAACGGAATGCACGCTCATTCAGACGACAGCGGTTGGACCAAAGCGCCGCTGGCGGAGTTAACGCGCCACATTCGCGAGCGCCATCACGGCTATGTGCGCGACGTGATTCCCCGGCTGCGGGGCATGCTAGCAAAAGTTCGTGAAAAGCACGAGAGTAAGCATCGAGAAATCGGCGAGATCGAGAAGTTATTTGCCGACGTCGCCTGCGAAATGCTCATGCACATGCAAAAGGAAGAGCAAATTCTCTTTCCTTACATTGTCGCCCTGGAGCGGTCGGCAAATGGTCAAGGTGCCGTCGAGACTCCATTCTTCCAAACTGTGCGGAATCCGATTTATTCGATGATGCAAGATCACGATGCCGCGGGAGAACTCGTCCGAAAGATTCGCGCCGCGAGCACCGGCTATCGACCACCCGAGGGCTCCTGCACGACCTTTAAGGCGGCATACCAGGAGCTGCAGCAATTCGAAGAGGATTTACATCTCCACGTGCACCTAGAGAACAATATCCTGTTTCCGCGGGCGGTTGAGCTGGAGGCCGCGGCCGTCTGACGCGTCACCATCCATGGCAGCTGCTCTGGCTCATCCGTCGCAAGAATTCGAGATAATTCGCGCCCGAGAAGAGTCTCTTGCGAAATTGCTGATGGCCTTCATCACCACGGGCCTCCTGTTCATGGTGTTTCCCGGAACGTTTCTTGGTGTCTGGAACCTTCTGCGGATCAGTGGAATGGAGAGTGTCAGTTCGATATCTCCTGCCTGGGTGCAGGCGCACGGGCACGCCCAGGTGTTCGGCTGGGTGGGAAGCTTTATCCTCGGTATCGGTTTTTATACGACTCCAAAACTACGCGGCAGCGCGAAGGCGTCGTTGGCTGGGGCCTGGGCTTGCTGGGCGATGTGGACGATAGGGGCAGCCGTACGTTGGGTAGCAAACGTCTATCGCTGGGAATGGAGAATAGCGCTGCCGCTCTCGGCCACTTTAGAGCTCGCTGCATTTTTGATCTTTTTCAGAGCGGTGTCACAGCACCGGCCCGCACGCGCGGATAAGAAACGGATGGAGCCGTGGGTATGGGTCGTCATCAGCGCCAGCACGGGTTTGTTCGTGCTGCTCGCCGTCAATCTGATTGGGTGCTTCTACGTTGCTGCCTTCCAGGAAGCGACACCGGCGTTTCCGCATCTTTTCGATCAGCGCTATCTCGCGCTGCTCGCCTGGGGATTCTTGGTGCCCTTCGTTTGGGGCTTCAGCGCGAAATGGGTGAGCGTTTTTCTCGGGCTGAAACCGGTGCGCACGAATCTGCTTCTTGCCGCTGTCATGGTGAATCTTGCCGGTCTCGTCTTGACCCTTGCCGGCAATGCTCGGGTGGGCGTCTGGTTCTTGCTTGCGGCGGCAGCACTGGCGATCGCGGCGCTTCGGATGTTCGAGGCTTCCATCAACGAGCCCAAGACGCGCGGTGTCCACAAAAGCTTTCCATTTTTCGTTCGGATGGCCTACGCGTGGCTGATCGTCGCAGCGATGTTAGGCGTCGGAGCCGTAAGGTCGGACCACTCAGGCGGGATATGGGGCGCTTCGCGTCACGCGCTGACCGTCGGTTTCGTTTCCATGATGATCCTTTGCGTAGGCCAGCGCGTCCTGCCGGCATTTGTCGGCATGCGTATCTTGTGGAGCACCCGGCTCATGTTTCTGGCACTCTTCTACCTGGCGGTTGGATGTAGTGCACGCGTCTTGTGCGAGGTGCTCGCCTATCAGGGATATGCCGTGTGGGCCTGGCGGGCGTTGCCCTGGTCAGCGGTTTCGGAGCTGGTAGCATTGACTACGTTTGCCGTCAACATGATGGGAACGTTCCTGCTGCAGCCAGCCCATTCGGTACGCGAGCCGATGGTGGCAAGGATTGCCGGAGCTTAGCCCTAAATGTTTCGCGTCGCGAACATGCAAGTCCAGAATGGCATCGAGTGCCGGTATGCAGCCCTCGCGGTACCGTGTTGAACTCTGTGCAGCGGTCCTGTCGAGTTTCTTGGTCTGCCTTAGTCTGTCAGCAGCCGACAACGCCAGCGCCCACTGGCATTGCGAAAGCTGAAGGCGATACGTAGGTAGCTGCGGTTGGTTCGGGTAGTTGGGCAAGAGGACGAGTATGGCCTCGGGAGTTTCATCGTCACGAGCGCAGTTGTCGTTAGGCACTCTATCGTTCGCAATTTGCTTTGCGGCATGGGGATTAATTAGCGCCTTCGCTCCACGTTTTCGCGAACTGTTTCATCTGACGGCAACGCAGACCGCATTTCTCGTAGCGGTTCCCGTTCTTCTTGGTGCGCTTCTGCGCATCGCGACCGGCATGCTCGCCGACCGATTCGGCGGCCGGGTTGTGTTCGCCGCGCTGATGATTGTCGTCGCGGCCCCAGCCTACGTTGTGCCAATGGTCCCGAGCTATCAGAAGCTGCTGATGGTTGCGTTTTTCCTTGGCATCGCGGGCAGTTCGTTTGCGGTCGGCGTGGGATTCGTGTCGCGCTGGTTTCCGCCCGAAAAACAAGGAAGCGCACTCGGCGTGTATGGGCTGGGAAACATTGGGCAATCCGCAGCGGTCTTTCTCGGCCCGGTCCTTGCCGTTGCCGTTGGCTGGCAGAACATTTTTCGTGGCATGGCGGCCCTGTTGATTCTGTGGGGAGCGATTTTTTATTTGCTGGCGAGGAATTCGCCGAAGACGGCCCGCCCCGCTGGCGTGGGCGCGATGATGCGGCTGCTCTCACGCGAAAAACTTTCCTGGGTGTTGTCCCTTTTCTACTTCCTAACTTTCGGTGGGTTCGTAGCGTTTTCCATCTACTTGCCGGTCCTCCTAAAGGATCAGTTTGGGTTGAAGCCGGCGGACGCGGGCTTTCGTACGGCTGGATTCGTCGTCCTGGCGACCCTCGCGCGGCCACTTGGAGGCTGGCTGGCGGACAAGATCGGCGGAGCGCGCGTCCTGCAAGTTGTTTTTCTTGGTATTGTTCCCTTTGCGTTGCTGATGTCGTGGCCGTCGATGCTGCCATTTACCGTGGGCGCGTTAGGCTGTGCGTTTTTGCTCGGCAATGGCAACGGCGCGGTCTTCAAGCTGGTGCCGCAATATTTTCCGAAAGAAGTCGGCACGGTGACAGGGTTGGTAGGCGCTATGGGTGGGCTCGGTGGTTTCTTTCCGCCACTGGTGCTTGGGTTTTTCCGCGACCGCCTCCACACCGTATGGCCGGGTTTTGCCCTCCTGGCTTTCGTGTCGGCGGTCCTGTGGCGGATGAATGCAGCCGTGTTCCTGTCGCGCCAGGAGACCGCAGAACTTACGCTCCCGGCTTCGTTCACGAGGACGACGGATCGTATTCGAGCGGGCGTAACCGCATCATTCTTTACGGGCCTGCTGGTAGCAACGATCGTGGTTGGCTCGCGCAATCTGCAAAACTTCGACGCGGCTTTGGTGATTTACACATTCGCTACCATCTTCGCGACTTGGGGCGTCGTCTACCACTATCGGGTTTGGCTTGATAAGCCGCCGACTCGTGTCTATTGGCAGCGCGGCTGGCAGCTATTTCTGGAAGCCGGAATTTTCAAGGGAACAGCCCAGCTTTTGAAAAATGCCACGACTCATCTTGCGGCGCAGACTTTCCTTCGGCGGCGCTCGGCGCTGCGGTGGTGGATGCACCAGATGCTTTTTTGGGGCTGCCTGCTCGCAGTAGCTATCACGTTCCCGCTGGTATTCGGCTGGATTTCATTTCAGACCTTGTCCAACGATCAGGAAACGTACGTCATCCTCGTCTACGGATTCCCAGTACAGACATTCCGGCTGCACACCTTGCTCGCGGAGATGATCTTTCATGGCTTGGATATCTCCGCGATCCTGGTCCTGGGCGGTATCGGCCTTTCCCTGTGGCGCCGCTTCCGCGATCGTGGCGCGCAGGCCGTCCAGTCGTTCGCGCTGGATTTTCTGCCAATCATTCTGCTGTTCGCAATCTCGGTGACGGGGCTGGCTTTAACCGCTTCGCAGAATTGGTTGCGCGGTGAGTTTTACAGCTTTCTGGCGATTCTGCACGCCATCACCGTGGTCGCCGCGCTGCTGTACCTACCCTTCGGAAAGTTCTTCCACATCTTTCAGCGGCCCGCGCAGCTCGGCGTGAAGTTCTACCAGGCCGCGGGGACTGCGGGCGAAGGTGCTGCCTGCAAGCGGTGCGGCGAGCGGTTCGCCTCCCGCATGCACATCGACGACTTGAAGAAAGTCCTTCCGCAACTCGGTTTCGATTATCGATTGGAGGGAACGGACGCCACGTGGCAGGAATTGTGCCCGGCGTGCAAGCGCAAATCGCTCTCGCTCGCCCAACTCCGCCTGAAGGAGGAAGCCCGTGGCTAAAGTGCCGATCTCGCTGGATAAACTCGCCGACCAGTTCGGCCCGCATCCGGCACACACGCCTCCGGGAGGCTGGCAGGACGAATCGCGCAATTCCGCCGAGCGGCTCGTAAAAACCCATTGCTGCTTCTGCGGGCAGCAGTGCGGCATTCAGTTGAAGGTGCGCGGCAATCAGGTGATCGGATTTGAACCGTGGGAAGAATTTCCATTCAACGAGGGCAAGCTTTGCCCAAAGGGCGTAAAACGCTACATGCAAGGCGGTCACCCGGACCGCCTACTGGATCCGTTAATGCGA
The DNA here is from genome assembly GCA_035607085.1 of Candidatus Eiseniibacteriota bacterium. Lineage (GTDB taxonomy): Bacteria > Acidobacteriota > Terriglobia > Acidiferrales > UBA7541 > Acidiferrum. Next base: position 11,375 of record DATMZI010000051.1, read on the forward strand.
ACTCCGAACGGATTTCGTAAAGCCAAGTGGGATGAAGCGCTCGATTTCACGGCCAACCGCTTGCGCGACATTCAGCAGAAATACGGCAAGGACTCGGTTGCCATCTACGGCGGCGCCTCACTCATCTCCGAAAAATCCTATCTTCTTGGAAAATTCGCACGGGTGGCTTTGGGAACGCGGCACATCGATTATAACGGCCGGCTCTGCATGGTTTCGGCAGGAACGGCCTACAAGCTGGCGTTCGGAGTTGATCGCAGCCCCTTGCCGTGGGGCGACATCGCCATGGCGCAGGTTGCGCTTGTGGCGGGAGCCAACGTGGCCGAATGCGCGCCGATCACAACGGACTATCTCTGGCGGTGCCGCGACGCCGGAGGAAAACTCATCATTGTTGATCCGCGCATGACGCCGATTTGCCGCAACGCGGATATGTATCTTCCCGTACGACCCGGAACTGACCTGGCACTGTACATGGGACTGTTGCACGTTATTTTGCGCGACGGTCTTGAGCGCCGTGATTTCATCTCCGCTCATACGTCAGGATTCGAACCGGTAGCGGAATCAGTCCGTGCCTGGGACCCGCGCACGGCCGCGGAGAAAACCGGCGTGCCACCGGAATCCATCGAACGCGCAGCGCATCTTTTTGCCAAGGCCGAACGTGCTGTCGTGCTTCACGCCCGTGGCGTCGAGCATCAGTCGAAGGGCGTCGAGAATTGCCTTGCGCTCATCAACCTCTGTCTGGCCACCGGTAACATCGGCCGCGAAGGGGCGGGCTGCGCGATGATCACAGGTCAGGGTAATGGCCAGGGTGGACGCGAGCACGGACAGAAGTGCGACCAACTCCCCGGCCAGCGATCGGTCAGCGATCCCGAAGCTCGTGCGCACATCGCGAAAGTCTGGGGCATTTCCCCTGAAGAGATTCCGCAAGCTGGATACTCGGCGGTGGAGATCATGGAAGCGATTCATCGCGGTGAAATTAGAGCTCTGCTATCCGCCTGCTTCAATCCTCTGGTTTCTCTGCCGGACGCAAACTACACGCGGGAAGCACTCGAAAGGCTCGAATACTTTGGTGTAGTTGACTTCTTTCTGTCGGAAACGGCGCATCACGCTGACGTGGTGTTTCCAGGGAGCTTGCAGGAGGAAGAGGAAGGCATCGGGTGCACGACAGAGGGCCGCGTCATCCATATTCAAAAGGCCGTCGACCCGCCGGGAAATGCGAAAGCCGACAGCTTTGTCTATATCGAGCTCGCGCGGCGCCTCGGGAAGGAGAAATACTTCCCCTACAACTCAACCCGAGAGATTTACGATGAGTTGCGAGAGGCGTCCCGCGGCGGGCACGCGGACTACTACGGCATAACCTACGAAAAAATCGACAAAAACATGGGCGTGTTCTGGCCGTGTCCGACGCTCGACCATCCTGGCACGCCGCGCCTCTTCGAGAATGGCAGGTCGTTCCATTCCGACGGCAAACATCATTTCGTGGTCACCGAGTGGCGCGAGAGTGGCGACCCGGTGTCCGTCGAGTATCCCATCTATCTCACTACAGGGCGTGTCGTCAGTCAGTATTTGTCCGGGACGCAGACGCGCCGGATCGGCGCACTCCTTGACCAATATCCCAATCCTCGCGTCGAGATTCACCCCAAGCTCGCGGAGCAATACGGCATTAAGGACGGAGACTGGGTGACGGTGGCTTCCCGCCGCAGCGAGGTGACGCTCCAAGCCATGGTCGTGAAAACGATCCGTCCGGACACGGTCTTTATTCCTTATCACTGGCCGGGTGGACGCAGCGCGAACCTATTGACGCACCGCACGCTTGATCCGCGAAGCAAGATTCCGGAATTCAAAGTATCGGCTTGCCAAATTAAGAAAGCGGCGGCTCCGCCGGAGTGGGCTTTGTCTTCGGGAGCGGCGACATCCGCCGCAAGGAGCAGTGCCTGATGCACGGATACGAGTTTTACGTCGATCCATCCCGCTGCATCGGCTGTCAGTCCTGCGTGCAAGCTTGTGCGGAATGTGAAACGCATCGCGGGACATCGATGATCAATTTTGATTTCATCGACCGCCAAGGAACGACTGCGACATCAGCCTATGTATGCTGGCATTGCGAAGAGCCCACGTGTGCGATGGTGTGCCCGGCGGACGCGATCAAGAAGGGCGACGACGGCATCGTGCAGTCCTCGCTGAAGCCTCGTTGCATCGGCTGTTCGAACTGCGTTCTGGCCTGCCCCTTCGGCATTCCCAAGATTTTTCCGGAATACGAGCAGATGATGAAATGCGATATGTGCTACGACCGCACCTCGGTTGGCAAACGGCCCATGTGCGCGACGGTTTGCCCGAGCCAGGCACTGGCCTACTTGCGCCCCGAACAGATCGCCCGTAGGCGCGAGAAACCGACCAATGTTTTCCAGTTCGGAAATCAGAAAATCGTCACCCGCGTGTACATGATGGTTCCGGCCGAAACAGACGCGGTTTCGCTCGATGTTCTTGACTATATGTGGGAGGAGTCCTATGCCCGTTTTTCGCAGGCCCAGTAAGGAACCGCTCTGGAAAGAGGAATTTTCCGTTCTCACGAGCGACGAGCGCTACGTCACGCGGCGCCAGTTCACTAAATTCTTGACTCTTGCGAGTCTGGGCATGTTCGTGGGTAACCTGTGGATTTTCCTGAAGTCCTGGTTCGTGAAGCCCCGTCGATTCCCAGGACTAGAGATCGCCCAGGTTGGCGAAATCCCCATTCGCGGCGTGAAACTGTTCACCTATCCCACATCCCAGGATCACTGCATCATGGTCCGCACGAGCGAAGACGAATACGTCGCCTACAGCCAGAAATGCACGCATCTTTCCTGCGCCGTATACTATTCAGCGGAGAATGACCGGCTCGAGTGCCCGTGCCACCAGGGATTCTTTTCCATCAAGGACGGATCGGTTTTACAGGGCCCACCGCCGCGGCCCTTGCCGCAAATCGTGCTGGAACGCGAAGCCGGAAGGCTTATCGCGACGAGGGTAAAGGTCAGTTGAGATGGTGAATCTCGAACCAACGAAGCAACGGCGCGGCTTGGTAGCCATCGATGCCGCGATGGCGCTGATCGTCATTCTACTCATCATTCAAATCTGGCTCCTCAGCGCCACGCTTGAAGTGTTCCTTGCCGGGCATGCCGGGTCGGTTCTCCCGGCGGCTATTTTCTCAGGCTTACTGTTCTCCGCCTGTGCAGCGTTAAACACTTTTGTGGACCGAATCGACCGTAGCTCGAAGTGATGGTGAAGGCCGCGGCGCCAAGAGCAGAGGACATGTGAGCAGGACCTGCCCGCCCAGTCTAACTAATCTTGGCCAATCCCACCTCGTCCCCCGGCTTCCCACGCGAGCGAAATTACTGAGCTTGCAGTCGCCTGGCTTTCCGCCCGTGGTCCCGATCCCTGCCAGATTTCCGGAAAAATGTACGGTACCTAGATCTTTTCTGCCGCGCTTTATTTCCTGATACCGCTTCGGCGGTTTGACGAAGCGCTCGAGAATTCAAACTGGCCCTTGAAACCGATCCTTTGTCGATGATGGTGCACTTCGGTATGGGCTTCGCGCTCTATTGCCAGCAGTGATGCGACGAAGCCTGATGGATCACCTGTCCGTAGGTAGGGTCAATGCTTCGAGGAGCTGAAAGACGCCGGCCATCCTGGCCTTGAACCGGGGCGACGATTTCGCCATTACGTTCCATCATATTCGGCCTCCTGAAGGACCGGCTACTCTGACCCGCATGCGGCAACAACTCCGCCCGTTAGCCGGTCGACGAGAAACTACCGAAGCACGATCGAAGCGAACGCAGGCAAATTCCCGTCGGAGTTCAGAGTGGTTAAGTCAGGAATTTCGCGAGCGGTTCCCAATAGTTGCCCTTCCAGCCCGCGGCCAAGTGTTCCGCTTGTCCTTTCGGGAAGCCGGTATGGTCGAAGACGATCTTGGTTCCAAGGCCTTGTTCCGCGAGTTCAAATCTTGCAATGGAGTAGAGACCGGGGTCCCAATCGATCACCCGCCAGGCTTGTACAATTCTTTCCTCCGGCACGAGTTCGATATGACGCCCTACAATGTGTCCGGCAAAGATCGTAAACGTGCCACCGACTTGAGCACTGATATCCGTCGGTGCAGTTCCCAAAGCCATGCCAGACTGCATAGCGGCGCCCAGGTGAATTACTTTGTTGAACTGGGCAGTGTTGGTGAGCGCTTCGTACACGCGCTTCCGGCTCGCTTTGAAAGTGGTTTCTTGATGAATGGATTCGGCTGCATGCGAAATCTCTTCGCCTTCAGCCCGAACGAAAGTTGAACCAAGGGTCAGAGCTCCGGCGGTGACAGCCAATGTGGAAATGATCTGCCGCCTGCTGGGCGTCTCAATTTGTGCCACGCAATCATTCCAAGCGCTCATCGTTTTCTCTCCAGACTTGACCTTTCCGCGGGCAGACCCGTGGTGCCCGGATGGGACCATAGGACCATAATATGTTCAAGATAATATTTTATGATTGCGCGAAACTGAGTTGGCGGAGGTTGTATGCCCTACCCAAGCGGCCATCGAGAGAAAACTAAGAAGCGGATCATCGGCAGTGCCCGCAAGCTTTTTAACCGCCATGGCTTTGAAACCGTCACCGTCCAGCAGATCATGGCCGGAGCGGGTCTGACCCACGGGGGCTTTTACAGCTATTTCAAAAGCAAGAGCGATCTATACGTCGAGGTGCTTGGCTGCTTTTTCACCGATCCGGAGTGGAAGAGTTGCTGGGAGGGCGTGCACGTCGACCTCTCCTCAACCGACGTCGGGCCGCGGGTGGTCCGGGCTTATCTGTCGAGACAACATTACGAGGATGTCGAGAACTCCTGTCCCATGGTGGCGTTGCCAACCGACGTGGCGCGCAGTGGCAAGCCGGCACGGCTTGCGTTCGAAACGGTATTCAAGGCGATGGTGAGCGTCTTGGAACGGAGTTTATCCCGGAAAGACCGCGCACGTCGCGTCACGGCGGAGAGCATCGCGGCCATGTCCATCGGAGGGATGATCGTGGCTCGAACAATAGTCGACCGCGCTCACGCGGATCGATTGCGTGCCGCATGCATGGCGGTCGCGCTCGAATTGGGAGGCTGGGACCGGCGCCCAGGAAGTCGATCAGGTTGACCAGAAGTGAGGTATGGAACGAATTTCGACCGAAACGCTGAGTGGTCTCATCTACATCTGGATGTATTTCATTCCTGTGACTTTCGTTTCCTTCGCAATCCGTATTTCCATACCTGGAAGCGTTGGTGTCGATTAGGCTCCCATCAGCCAGACGCATTTATGTCGTCTTGTGTGGCCTCGAGGATCGCCTTGATGTCAGCGCGGCGATACGAACCGGGTTGCTGAGAAAGACAAATAACCTAGGCGGGCTTCAGTGGAAATTGGATCTCCAGCATCTGATCAAGGTAAATCTCTCGTTTTGGGCCCGCGAGTTGATAATTTCTGAGGTTCATCCATTTTCGGATGGCATCGTAACTCTGTTCGGCGGTGTCGTCGTCCAGCCCGGCGTAAGCACAAGCCACGGTGGCTGCGGGAAGCTGCTTCACGTCGTAAAAACTACGGAACGGCACTTTATGCTTCAGAGCGACAAAGGGCTCGCCTTCGAGCGAACCTGAATCCGCGCAACGATGCCAGAGAACGCCACGCAGGTCGCCGATGGAACGGCCCGGCAGATCGTTCAGCAACTCCTGCTCAAAACGCAGAATTTCCTCATAGTTTTTCACCTTCGCGCGAACAGACGCGATGGGGATGTCTGGACGACGCTTCACGACAACAGGAATTGGACGCTTTACAGAGTCCAGTTCAGCAAGCACCGCGTCAATGCACTGCAAAGATTGCGAAGCCGTTTGGATGGACTTCTCGACGGTTCGCCTGAGTTCTAGCAACAGCTCTCGCCGATCCTCTCCACGTCTCGCTTTACTGAGCTGATTTTGGACATCGGCAAGCGACAGTCCCAGACTTTTCAACGCCAGGATCGACGCCAGCTCTTCCAGTTGCTGCGAACGATACCGCCGGTAGCCGGTGCGAGAATCCACGCTGGCGGGCCGCAATAGCCCAATCTCATCGTAGAAGCGGAGGGTCTTTGTGGAGACTCCACTTAAATCTGAGAACTCACCGATCCGGTACTGCACAGCCATGAAGGCCCTTCTCTCAGCAAAACGACTCCTCAAAATACGATATCACTGTCTTGTGTGGCCGGCCTGTTTTTTGGCTTGAACCTTCCGCTGCACTGGAATGTTTTACTGCTAGGCAGGGGGACGGCTATGCATTTTCTAACAGCGGCAGGATCGCTTCTGCTTCCGCTCTTTCTGTTCGGCCTGGTATGTGGTGCACAGTCCCACACGTCGGCCGAGTCGCGAAAAGATGACGATCCGAGAACACCCATCGAGCTGTATTTCCAGGCACATGCTTTGGGCAAGGGCGAATTGATTGAGCAGGCCTTCACGCCCGACGCCAGAATAAAATTCGTCGACAAGGGCGAACTGAAAGAGTGGACGCGCGATGAATTTGCAAAGCGGTTCCAGCAACCCGCGGCCGACGAATATCGCCGAGTGCGCCGCGTCGAGAGCCTGGACGTCACCGGCACAGCGGCCAGCGCAGTACTCACCTTGAACTACCCGCAGGTCGAGTTTACCGATCATTTGTCATTGTTGAAGATCGGCGGCCAGTGGAAAATTGTCGGAAAGATTTTCTCCGCCGAGCACCGGGATTCCGGACAGGAGGCACTGAAGGCGACGCACCAGCGATCACTTCCCTTCGAACCGCGGAAGATCATCGGCAACATTTATTACGTAGGCGCCAACCTAATCAGTTCGTTCCTGATTGTGACGCCCGCCGGCAACATCCTTCTGGATACCGGCCCGATTCAAATGCTCCCGCAGGTCACCGCAAACATTGAGGAGCTCGGCTTCCGGTTGCAGGACGTCAAAATGCTGCTGAATAGTCACGCTCATGACGACCATTGTGGCGGGCTTGCCGAAGTAAAACGCCGGACCGGCGCCACGGTAATCGCCAGCCAGCTTGACGGCGAGCTTATGATGCACGGAGGCAAAGGGGACTTCTACTGGGGAGACGACGCAACGTACGAGCCGGTGGCTCCGGACCGGATCGTTTCAGATGGGGAAAGCGTAGGGCTTGGCGGTGTGAGTTTGACGGCTCATCTGACGCCGGGTCACACCAAAGGTTGCACCAGTTGGTCGATGCGCGTGAATGAAGACGGCAAGAATTATGACGTGCTTTTCCTGTGCGGCCTTACCGTATCGTCGTACAAGCTGACCAATAACAACAACTACCCCAACATCGTCCAGGATGCACGCGAGACTCTACGACGACTGGGCGGCATGCACGCTGACGTTGTGCTTGCATCGCACGGCTTTTATTTCGATCTGGAAGGCAAGGCCGCGCGGCAGAAAGCTGGTGCTCCAAATCCCTTTGTAGATGCAGGCGAACTTGGCCGGCACATCGCGGAGATGGAAAAGGATCTTGAAGAAACTTTGCAAGCTCAGGAAAGACAGCGCTGATGCCAATCGATGAATCAAGTGTCCGGGAAAGAGAGAAAAATGCGCGGTACACTGGCAATGGCGATCTTCGTTTTTTCAGTGCTTGCTGCGGCTGTGACGGGCACGCCCAGCGGAACAATGTCGAACTCCGCTTCAAATCGCGCTTTACTGCTTGTAGTCAACAAGGCGACCGCACGCTGAGCATCGTGGAACCCGAATCAGGTAGCCAGCTGGCCGCTGTGCCACTTGTCACCCGCAGAATCTGCAAACTGTTCTTCTCTCCTTATCAAAAGTCCTGAATTGTCGTATATAGGTCATTGTAGACTTTCCAAAACCCCTTCAGAATGCGAAGAACCGATGCGAACCAAACGAATTGCCGTCCTGGGCTACGACGATGTGCAAGCGCTGGATATCGCTGGTCCACTTGACGCGTTTGATGCGGCCAACAGCGGGACTCACTCGGGTCGCCGCAACTACGAGACGCTTTTGTTGGGCCTGACCAACCGCAGCTTTGGCTCGGAGGCTGGCATCAGTTTCAAACCGCACGCGGCGATTGACCGAATCGGTGAAATCGACACCCTGATCATTCCAGGAGGGCGTTCGCTGCGGAGTACGGAAATGGGCTCCAGGGTCGCGGCGGCGGTAAAGCGCTTTGGCGCGCGTGCCAGGCGCGTTGCGAGTGTTTGCACCGGAGTCTACGGTATCGCGCCGACCGGACTGTTGGATGGACGCACTGTGACCACACACTGGCGGTTCGCTTCGGATCTGTCGCGCCGGTTTCCGAAGCTGCGCGTGGACGCGAACGCGCTTTACTTAAAGGACGGCCGTTATTACAGCTCCGCCGGCATTACGGCGGGTATCGACCTTGCTTTGGCGTTGATTGAAGAGGACCTGGGACCGACCTCGGCAGTCGCAGTAGCTCGCGAGCTTGTCGTGTACGTCAAGCGGCCGGGAGGACAAGAGCAGTTTTCCGAGGCCTTGCAATTTCAAGCACAAACGATTGATGTATTCAAAGACTTGCCGGCATTTGTTATGGGTCACCTCCGTGGCGACTTATCGATCGAGAAATTGGCGGCAAGAGCGTGCCTGTGCCCCAGGCATTTCAGCAGAAAATTCAAGACCAAGTTCGGGATTACGCCGGCGGATTTTGTGGAGCGTATTCGACTTGATGAGGCGAGGCGGCGCCTCCTGCTGCCCGAAGAAACCATGGGCTGCGTGGCGGCTTCCGTGGGCTTCAGAAGCCTGGATTCATTCCGGCGCGCGTTCGAACGGCGCTTTGAAATCGCTCCCAGCATGTATCGAAAATGCTTCAGCGGATCAAATTGCCTGCAGCGGTGACGTTCCCTTGGCGCAATCTCCCGGCGGCATGCGCATATAGCGCGGAACGTCCGAGTTTTGATTGGTAGATTCATTTGAGGAGAAAGACAGTGAGTACAGCGCAAACTCAGCAGGTTCAAGTGGACACAAACGCGAAGCCGCAATTGGCTCCGTTCAAATTCTTTGAGGCGATGTCGGCTTACCAGCAGACATCCGCGCTCAAGGCGGCGATTGACCTTGATCTGTTTTCGGCGATCGCTGAGAGCTTGGGAACGGTTACGGAGGTGGCGCAGCGAATCGGCGCGCCTAAACGAGGAGTCCGCGCGCTTTGTGATTTTCTGGTGGTCCGAGGCTTTTTGAACAAGACATTGGACAAATCGGGATCACGATATTGGCTGACCCCCGATTCGGCCATGTTCCTGCACAAAAAGTCTCCCGTGTACTTGGGGGCGGCCACCAGGTTTCTGGCTTCCGAACGCGTAACCAATGCTTTCAAGAATCTGGCTGAGGTGATCCGCTCGGGCGGGCCAATGCCCTGCGATATCCGTTCAGACAAGGAAGACGAGATGTGGATCGATTTCGCCCGAGGCATGGCGCCGGTGATGCATATCGTCGCTCAGCAGGCTGCGAAGTTGTTCCCGTCGGATTCTGAAATCGAGGTGCTGGATGTTGCCGCCGGCCACGGTATGTTCGGAATTCAGGTTGCCCGACAGGATGCCAAGGCCAAGATTGTGGCTCTGGATTGGCCCTCCGTGCTTGCCGTTGCAAAGGAGAACGCGGAGCGCTTTCACGTGGCGGACCGGTATTCGCTGCTTCCGGGCAACGCGTTGGAAATCGAAGTTGGCGGCAACTTTGACGGAGTGATTGTCGCGAATTTCTTGCATCACATGAACAAGGACTCGATTCTTGCATTCCTGAAAAAGATGCACAGAGCTATGGCGCCGAACGGTCGAATCGTGGTTGTGGAGTTCGCTCCAAATGATGACCGCGTCTCTCCGCCCATTCCTGCCTCCTTCGTGCTGAACATGTTCGCGAACACGCCAGCAGGCGATGCTTACTCCTTCTCGGAATATCAGGAAATGCTTCGAGGCGCGGGTTTTTCCGGTTGCGAAGTGCATCCGCTGCCGCCGACGCCGCAGCTTGCTATCGTTGGTGTCAAAGAATAAGGACAAAATCAGAAACGAATCTCGGGAGTGAACCCGATGAATAAATTCCGTACCGCTCTTGATATGCTGGCGCTCCATGACGGCGTCTTTGCGTCATCATAGTTGAATGCAATTTGTCCCCAAACCCGTCGCGGGGCGGCCGGCTCGCCCGGATATTTGGCCGAAAGCACGTTGAATCGCTAGGCTCGACCGCCAGCACGTGAACTCGGAACGGAGAACCGGATCGAGCATGCTCATAGAAATCGGACAACTGGACGCAATCTTCCGGTATCCCGTGAAATCGATGGCCGGCGAACGACTCGAGGCAACGCAGCTCGGTTGGCATGGCCTCGATGGTGACAGACGCCTGGCATTCCGCCGGCTTGATAACCGCAGCGGGTTCCCGTGGCTGACAGCAGGCAAACTGCCCGACCTGCTCCTGTTTGCTCCGCTGCGCCGTGAAGACAGCGCGCCAGGAAAGACTGCTCCAGGCGACCTGCCCACGCACGTGCGCACGCCACAGGGCCAAGAGCTGGCTGTCTTCGGAGAGGAGTTGGCGGCAGAAGTCGGACGGCGGTACGGGGTTCCGGTGCAGATGATGCAATTGAATCACGGCATCTTCGATGAAGGGAGCGTCTCGGTGATCGCCTTGGACACGGTGCGCGAGATCGCACGACGCGCCGGCCGGAGTCCTGACGTGCGGCGATTTCGCCCCAACCTGGTGGTGCGGTTGCTGCGGCCTATTCCCTTCCAGGAGGATGAGTGGTTGGGCGGTGTGCTCTCATTCGGCGAGGGCGACGACGCCCCGGCCATTGCCGTCACGATGCGCGACCTTCGCTGCTCCATGGTGAACCTTGATCCTGACTCGGCAAGTTCTGCGCCAGAAATGCTGAAGGAGGCCGTTCGTGCGAACCAGAGCAACGCTGGTATCTACGGTGCGGTCACTCGGATCGGTCGCCTGGCGGTCGGGCAAACTATATTCCTCAGAGCGGCGACCGAGAGAAAAAATGGGTGATCGAAGCGCAATTTCACGGAACACCCGAGAGGAACCGGAGCGGTAAAGCCATTGACGAATCTTTGCACCTGTTGTTTAGTCCATTTATAGAGGCCGATGATGAAGAAACACGAAGCTAAATAAGGCCCTGGTTTGCCTATCCAATGACCGAACGTCAAAATACGATGAACCACTATGTAATTCGAGGAGGGCGGGAAGGCCGGGAACGCCTGCGGCTGCTCAGCGGCGTGATGAGGCCGTACGCTCTGCGATTGTTCGATCGCCTTGGCATTTGTGAAGGGATGTCCTGTTTGGACCTGGGCTGTGGCGGTGGTGATGTGACCTTGGAACTTGCTCGTATAGTGGGGCGCAGCGGCAGGGTCGTGGGAACGGATCTGGACGCCGTCATACTGGAAGCTGCCCGCAGCGAGTCGCAAGCTCAGGGGTTCAAAAACGTCGACTTTCGACTCGTCGCAGAGAACCACTCGGAAACGCCTGAGAGCTTCGATTTCGTCTTCGCGCGGTTTCTCCTTACCCATGTTCCGAAACCCGCGCAGATCTTGCGCCAGATGCTTGACGCTACTGTTCGAGGTGGGTTTCTTGCTGTGGTCGACATCGACTTCAGCGGATACTTTTGCTATCCCGACTGCCCTGCTCTCTGGAAATACGTTGAGCTATACAGCGAAACCGTGAGGCGGCGTGGCGGCGACGCAAATATCGGTTATCGCCTGCCAAGATTGCTCTCCGAGCTTCAACTCAATGACGTACGGATGAACGTAATCCAACCAGCGGGACTGACGGGCGAGGTGAAACTCATGTCGCCAATGACCATGGAGTACGTAACCGAGGCCGTTCTAGCCGAGAATCTGGCTTCCGCGCAAGAGATTGACCAAATCGTTTCGGAACTGCGCACGTTCGCAGAGAGCAAGGAGACGCTTCTTTCCGGGCCGCGGTGCATTGAAGTGTGGGGACGCAAGTCGGCCTAGCAGGCCCAAAGCGAACGGCACGACATCGAATGTTTTCCGCAGCGCGAGCGAAAATCGCAAGGTAGTGAACCAGCGAGTTCTTGTTGAGACGCGCATGGGCAATCGCAAAGATAGATAGGCTGGATCGAACTCACTTCGCAATCGAATCGGAGAAGACGGTTGATGTACGACGCCATTGTCGTGGGAGCACGGTGTGCAGGTTCGCCGACGGCGATGTTACTGGCACGCGCAGGGTACAAGGTGCTGCTGGTGGATCGCGCGACCTTCCCCAGCGAAATACCAAATGGGCATTTCATTCATCGCGGCGGGCCGCGACTGCTGCAGCATTGGGGCCTGCTCGATCGCATTCGGGCTTCGAACTGCCCGGAACACGCAGAGAACACGACGGATTTTGGCGACTACGGCATGAAGGCGACCGATCAGAGGGTCGATGGCGTGGCCTGGGGGTACGGACCGCGCCGCAAAGTGCTCGATCAGATTTTGCTGGACGCGGCCATCGAGGCGGGCGCGGAGTTTCGCCCGGGTTTCAGCGTCGAGAGCTTTCAGATGGACGGCGAGCGCGTGGCTGGAATTCGCGCGGTGGCGCGCGGCGGCAATGCGCTCACCGAGCGGGCACGTATCACGATCGGTGCCGACGGCAGGAACTCGAAGCTGGCGCAAACGGTGCGCGCCGAAGTCTACAATTCCGAGCCGTCACTGACGTGTTTCTATTTCACATATTTTAGCGGAGTCCAGAACCAGGGGTTCGAGCTCTATTCGCGGCCGGGCTGCGCAGCTTTCGCCTTTGTCACCAACGAGAAGCTGCTTACAATCTTTGCCTGCTGGCCGATCGCGCGTTTCGTGCAGGTGAGGACCGACATCGAGACCCACTTTTTGGGCGCCCTCGATTCGCTCGGCGATTTCGGCGAGCGCGTTCGCGCCGGTCGTCGGGAAGAGCGCTTTTACGGCACCGCGGACCTACCTAACTTTTTTCGCAAGCCGTTCGGTCCCGGCTGGGCGTTGGTTGGGGATGCGGGATATCACAAAGATCCCTATGGCGCGATGGGAGTGGCGGACGCGTTTCGCGATGCGCACCTGCTGGCGCGTGCCGTAGACCGCGGTCTGTCCGGGCAAGCGCCGATAGACCAAGCACTGGCGGACTATGAAAGGCAGCGCAACGAGGACGCGGGAGCGGACTATCAGGAGAACCTTCAGCTCGCGCGGCTGCCGGGGCCAACTGCAGAAGCATTGCGGCTCCGCGCGGCACTCAAGGGAAACCAGGAACAGATCAATCGATTCGCCATGGCTCGCGTTGGCATGATTCCCCGGGAGGGCTTTTTCAATCCGGAAAATCTCGCGCGGCTCGGCATGGAACCGCAAACCTCCGGCAAAGCAACGCATTCCCAATGAATTAGGGCCGATCCGGATCCGGATAAAGATTGTGGATTGCGCTTAGCTCGTGAAGGTGCCTGTCAGTCGGCAAAGAGTGGTCAACCACGAATTCCGCAAATTTCAGAATCTCAGAGTTGGAGGGAAAAGGCAGACGGCCGGTACCGCCCGGTTTGGTTATACCGTGGACCATCGTCCAGGCGAGTAGCGCCATTCGATGTCCATCGCCGGCCGGCAAGCGTCCCTCGACCTGACAACTCCTGACAAAACCCAGGAGGTTGC
>DATMZI010000071.1:0-21881 GCA_035607085.1 Candidatus Eiseniibacteriota bacterium
ACACTTCGGTTCGGCAAGCGCCGCCTCGGCTTGCAACGCCATGCACCCGGCGGGAGGCCGGACCGCTTGAAAAGAAACCACTTGTAGCGCATGGTTTTGCATACCATTGCAACGGGCTACCCCGAAGTTAGGACTCAAAATCCGCTGACCGCAAGGTCGTGAAGGTTCGACTCCTTTCTCCGGCACGCTATCTTTGGCATTCAGCAAAATATGCCTTTTACAAGGCTTTTTCGGTGATTTCGCTGCAAAGCTCTGCAACGGAGTGCAGCAAAAACCGGTGTTTTGGGCTTTCATTGGATACACTGGATAGAGTCAAGGCTACTCGTAGAGTCGATCGTTCGCCCTGCGGAGCCGCGCAATGGAGTCAACGCGTCCAACTCCACTTACATAACGCAAGTAACTTCGGGGATACACGGGATATCTGGCCGATCTGGTGGCGGGTGGCGATCTTCATTAAGCGTATCGCACTCGACCGGGTCCCTTCGGACTCAAAGCTTTGCCTTTAGCTGTCGCATCAGGGTTTTCACCGATTATGAGAGAGCCGAGAACGTGCAGCCCGTCAAGCGAAATTGCTTGTCGTAAAGTCTGCTAAGGTTGAAAAACTAACTTAGTTAGGCGCGGCGATTTTTGCGGAGTTGACTTCTATGCACCTCCCTCGCGGAGCCCTCGCTATGCCGTGGCTCATCGGACTGTGCTTGGCGCTGATCGCAGCCGTCATCGCTCGTGGATTCTGGTTGTATCGGGCCTCGCTTACTTGGCCGACTGCAAACGGCATAATCACCAGAATTGACATCGAGAGGAAACGTAGCGGCGGCTCCCCGAGCGGACACTATTTCTCTGCCACATTTGCGTACGACTTCCACGATCCGAGTGGGCGCCGGGTGTTCGGCAGTTGGTACAAAGACTTTTCGACTGAATCGGACGCCAGAGAGTTCGCTGAGCGGGAACTGCCTGTGGACAAGAAAATTATCGTCAGGTTCAATCCGAAGAATCCCGAACTCAATAATCTGGAACTAGATTCGTGGACCTACACGGGGGACAGACCGACTAGTCTTTCCGCATGATTAAGACCTCGCGTGCCTCCGGTTCAGCTCGCCATGCCGTTTGAGAGTCTGCCGCCACTCCAGTTTGCTCTTTACGACGAGGAACGCAGTTGCCAGCCCCACCGACAGCAGCGCCGCATCGTCCAATACTTGGCTCATGCCGGAAAGGGCGATACCGTTGTATACGAGAAAGGCGCCGGAAAGTATGCAGATCGAGGCCGCTGCGATGCCAAGATTCTCGAGCATGTTGAGTGCGTTTCCTTGCCCGTCGCACCCATGTAAATGCAGGATGGCCGTCCAATTCCTTGAAGATCGGGGTGGCGTATACGTTTTTCATAGCGGCGCCACACGAGCACTTGGGCACCGGGATTCCTTCGGATGAAGCGTTGGGCATTTCGCTTCCGGCGCGGCTATCGGGATTCTGGCAGCAGCAACGCTCGCCTACGAAAACGGTATGGAGTTCCACTTCATCGAACCAGGGAAACCTACACAGAACGCGTACATCGAGAGCTTCCATGGGAAATTCCGAGACGAATGCTTGAACCAGAACTAATTCCTTAGCCTAAATGACGCTCGGAGGATCATCGAGGAGTGGCGAGTCGACTACAACACGGCTAGACCACACCGCTCACTGGGATATCAGACACCGATCGAGTTCGCGCGCGACTGGGGCCTCCCCCCGCGTCAGTCGTATGCTCCACTCCGTTAGCCAAAACCGAGGGCCTTCGATAACGAGAGAACCACGCTAAGACCGGACTAAAACGGGGCAGGTCACGCTTGGCGTTGTCGAAACGATCTTTGCTCTCACCATTACACGGCTTGGTCATGCCCGATAAGAGGTTTGGTCTGCTGATGGCTTTGCCCATGTTGATCTTTGGGACTGTGCGCTTGCTCCGGTGAAACGGCTTCCTCGGTGAGTGGAAGCGTAACCACAACAGATGTACCCTTCCCGTTGCAATGAATTCCCAACGTACCACCGATTTGTTTCACTCTTTCCTGCATTCCCCGGAAACCCACTCCCGCAGTTTCGCCGGAGGCAATCTTGGACCGAATTTCCTGAGGGATGCCTCGGCCATCGTCGCTGACTTCCATCTTTACTTCTCCCGGCGTGCGCCACAGCCTCACTTTCGCGGTCGAACTTCCTGAATGGCGATGAATATTCGTCAGACTTTCTTGCACAAGCCGGAATAAACACATCTCATGGTCCTTCGGCAGTCGTCCAAAATCGATTGGCAGTTCCAAGTTTGCGGCGATCTTGCTGCGCTCAGCGAATCCATCGATGTACCACTTCAGCGCGGAATGCAGTCCCATTTCATCCAGCAGCGGCGGATGAAGTAGATAGGATACCGTGCGAATGTCCGCCGAAGCCTGTTCAATTAGTTTGGCGTTCTCCTCCGCGCATCGTGCCGTATCCGGGCTAAGTTTCGACTTCTCCGCGCATAACTTGACAGCATTCATTCCCATAGCGGCGAGCAGTTGCCCTACCCCGTCATGTAATTCGCGAGCTAGTCGTCTTCTTTCATCATCCTGAAGCTGAAGGAGACGGGCGGAAAACTCCTTTTCCTTGAATGCTCGTTCAGCTTGCTTACGTTGAGTGATGTCAGTGTTCGTTTCGAGAATGGACCTGGGGTTCCCGTAAGGGTCTCGATCGAGCACCCAACGGGTAGTCACTACTATTTCCGTGCCATTTTTCTTCTTATGGACGAGTTCACCGGTCCAGCGGTCAGCGCGGTCCAGTTGTGCCCTAACGTTTTCCAGAGGCTCGGGGAATACCGTGCGCAGAAGCTCATGCGTTACGCGACCGAGCGCCTCATCGCACGTGTAGCCATATAGTTCCGATGCACCCTTGCTCCAATACGTGATTCGGTCGGCCATGTCGCGAACGAAGATAGCGTCAGTGCTGAGGTCCAGTAGCCGAGCTTGTTCCGCCTGTGCTCGCGCCGCCAGTTTACGTTCCGTAATGTCCCGCGCGACCTTTGATGCCCCAATAACAGCGCCTGCGGCATCTTTCACTGGCGAAATTGCAACGGAGATATCGAGCATCGATCCGTCCTTACGTACGCGGACGGTTTCGAAGTGATCGACTCGCTCGCCTCGTGCGAGCAGCGTAAGGATTGTTGCTTCCTCGTGGTGGCGATCTTGTGGAACTATAAGCCTGATATTTTGGCCAATAGCTTCTTTGGCCGAGTAGCCGAACAATTGCTCTGCACCTTTGTTCCAGCTAGTAATAATGCCATCGAGACTCTTGCTGACAATCGCATCGTCCGAGGAATCCACGATAGCAGCCAGGAGGCCGTTCGTTCGTTCGGCCTGCTTTCGTTCATAGGTGTCGTGAAAGAAATTCACGACACCAGCAATGGCGCCGTCTTGGTCGCGAATCGGATCAATGTACATCGAAACCGTAACTCGACTTCCGTCCGGCCTTTCGATGACGACTTCCTGCTCGTGTATAGAAGCGCCCGTCTCTAACGCGAGGGCCACAGGAGTATCACAGTGGGCCATGTGAGTACCATCGGCATGGAAAAGTTTGTATGCTCCGCAATAGCGTTCATCTGTATCACCAAGTGTAGGTACCCGGCCCCAAAGTTCGGCAGCTCGTGAGTTGAACCAAGCGATCACACCATCGGGCGCTCGAACCGCATACGCGGCCATTGGGAAAAGCTCAATCAGAGAGGTTTGGTTACCAAGGTTGAGTATGTCAGACGAAGCGAGCAACGGCCTGGTAATGCGGCCTTCCGGCTGGTCGTCCTTAGCCACGATGGCACCTCCACGGGCGCTAACGGGGGAGGTTAACGCCGGCGTTAGGCAAAAAAGCCTACTCGACAGGAAATCGCAAAGCAAGGACAGGGAACTTCTGCATCGGGCCCGGCTCCAAGGCAAATCACTGTGGTCTGCCAGTCCACCATACGACCAGGCCCACAATGCGTCACGTGGATTCCGGGGCTAGCATGAGGGGTTTATATGCACGCTGATCTGAAACCAAGGCGTCGGTGTGGTCGAATCTTATCAACCGGGAGACAAGCAGCCGTTTCTCGTCGTTCCGCGCCACAACAATCTGGCTGAGCAACTCGTCGTGATGGAAGTATCAGCCGCGATGATGTAGCCGTCCAGGATGAGCGGAGACATCGAATTGCCTTTCACTCGAAGACCGATGGTCTGCTCAGGATGCGGACACCATTCGACCGGCGCTGCCCATATCGCTTTTGGTTTCACTACGTCGAGATCAACAACTTCCCCCGCGTCTTCACCGGGGGTCGCTGCGCGCACAGGAAGAACTGGAATGGCAACGAAATCCGCTGGTCTTAGGGATGTCACTCCTTTTGCGCCAGCATGGACGACCTGTATATTAGCGATTCTCCCTTGGCGCATCCAGCGTCGTGCGGTTGGCAGGATTCGCATCGAGTCCGAAGTATTAAAACCGGCTCGCTCCCAGAAGAACTAGCAAAGGGTCCCAGCTACGTACCCGAGCTGTATGTATGATTTGGCAGGTGGTTCCGCCTCTCCGCGTTCCCAGCGGGAGACAGCCATGGCGGACGTATTTAATTTCTTGGCCAGCTCGGCTTGGGTGAGTTCTAGCCGTTGACGAAAAGCTAAGACCTTGCGGGACCAATCAGCAGCGACTTTTGCGGACTTCCGAAAAACCATGACTAATCCAAGAATCACGTCCTCTCTAAAATTTTATTTATAGCGCCGATCTCTGTAAAAGCCAAGGCCGCTGTCGGAGGATTGCGTGCTTCAGTGAAGCGACGGATTCCCGATGGTGTTCGAAGTACGAAATCTTCTTTGCTGACGCAGGCCGGGCGTGGTAGTGTGCCCGACAAATTGTGACGGAAATTGACGAGCTGTCCGGCAAAATCCGTGAATCGCCTCGCGATCGGTTATGTCTGAACAGACTTCCCTGCGGTCAGACCCGACGAACGAAATGCGCCCGATCCTTGTGCGGGAACGGCTGGAGGTAATCGACATCCTCCGGGGCTTCACAATACTTGGAATACTCCTCGTGAATATGCCCCTATATGGATGGCCGAATTGGGGACCGCTTCGTACGATGCGAACCCAGCTGCCAGGCGGATCGCTCGACGAGGCGGCAAGCTGGTTTCTTTGGTTATTTGCAGAGGACAAGTTTTATCCCTTGCTTTCGTTTCTGTTTGGAGTTGGCTTCAGCATTCAGCTGGCACGTTCGGACTCGCGTGCCACTAATTTTCTTTCTATTTATCGCCGCAGATTACTCGCTCTTCTCCTGATCGGGTTGGTGCACGGTCTTCTTTTGTGGTCGGGCGATATCCTGGTCAGGTACGCACTCATCGGTTTCTTGCTTCTTCCTTTTCGCGAGCGCAGTCCCAAAACAATCCTGGTGTTTGCCGTCATTCTGGTATTTATTCCCATCGTACTCTTGCCGCTCCAGCAAGACGTGAATCAGCGGTTGTTCGCGCACCTTGTAGGCACAAATGTGGACTACACTGAATTGTGGAATGAATCGTTGCACGCTTACCGTCACGGCACGTTCGCGGAGATCTCTCTGCAGCGGGTACGTGCCACTGCCTGGGGTTTCTCTTGGCCGATTTCTTGGCTGCAGATTCTCGGCCTTTTTCTGATGGGGCTTTATGCCGGGCGACGAGAGTTTCTTCAAAACCTTCAGGCCCACCTCACAGTGGTGCGAAAAGCATTTTGCTGGGCGTTGCCGTTGAGCGTGGGAGGCATGTTAGTTCGAGCTGAGGTCGTCAAACTTCCGAGCCTGCTCGGACCATATCTGGCTGGTACAGGGGAAGAAGTTCTTGACACGATTGGTTACTTAGCGCTTTCCGTAATCTACGCGACCTCCATCATTCTGCTGGCGCAGCGCGTTGAGTGGAAGCCGTGGTTGCAACCGCTGGCGGCGGTTGGGCGGATGGCGCTCAGCAACTATCTGTTTCAATCACTGGTGTGCACAACTCTTTTCTATAGCTACGGATTTGGCTTGTTTGGGAAGGTTGGACCGTTTGCCGGATTGTGTCTCACTATAGCGATTTACACTAGCCAAGCTCTGTTCAGCGTTGAATGGTTGCGGTACTTCCGCTTCGGCCCCTTGGAATGGATTTGGCGGTCGCTGACGTATGGAAAACTGCAACCCATGCGGCTCGCGTCAAGCGTCGAGCGATGACTGCCGCTATGCCCCTTATCGCTCCGAGTTGCACCTTCGGCAAGCGCCCTTCGACCGGGTGTCGTTGCGCCTTGGTGCAGTCCTATAACTGGCCTTCTATCTAATCGTGGTTCTAAGAGGTTCTTCTGATTGATTCAGCTGGTGTTCTAGCCTGAAGCTTGTGTTACTCTCGCTCTCGAACGAATCAACAAGGCAGGGCGCGGAAGAACGAGAAGCTTTTGTGCCCTGCTCTCCGCATCGAATTCCTTCAGTTGCTGCCTTATAATCGGTGGCATAAATCAATTGTGAGACGTCCAGCCGAAGTTCGGCTTGTCCTATCCGTTGATCGTCCCTTTCTTGAAGTCGACGTCTGGCGGCGACTCCTTTCTCCGGCACCGAGCCGCCCGGCTGCAGTTTCTTCCTGCTTTTCGAGAAAATATTCCCGCAGAAATCTGTTTTCCTAGGTGTTTGAATCGTTTTAATATGATGGTACCGCTGTTAATCGCCACGTAAATGAGGTCTCATGTTCCGTCGAATCGCGATTGTTGCCGCTCTGATCGCTGCCTACGCTTTCGTTAGCGCCGCGGCCTCTAAGGCGGCCGAGTCTGCCGACAAATCCCTGACCGCTTTCGATCTGCTGAAAGGCTGGGAGATTCAGTCGTCTTGCGACGTGAAGGAGGCCGGCGAGCAGGTTTCGCGTGCGGGACTGGCAACAGCCGGCTGGCACAAAACGACTGTTCCCAATACCGTGGTCGGCGCTCTGGTCGATGACAAGACCTATCCCGACCCGACCTATGGCGTCAACATGAAGAATTTGCCGGGGATGGATTATTCAACCGCGACGTTCTTTGCGAATCAGGACATGCCAGAGGGCAGCCCGTTCAGATGCGCGTGGTGGTGGCGGAATGAGTTTGAGATGCCTGCCGAATTTGCCAAAAGGAATGTGGTCGTTCACTTTCCCGGCATCAACTACCGCGCGAATATCTGGTTCAACGGACAGAAGATTGGCGAGGCCAGAGAAATCGCCGGAACGTACCGTATTTTTGAATTCGATTTGACGAAACTCATGAAGCCTGGCGCAAAGAATGTGATCGCGCTGGAAATCAGCGCGCCGGCCAAAGAAGACCTGGGCATCACCTGGGTGGACTGGAATCCGACTCCCGCGGACAAGAACCTGGGGATTTGGAAGGAAGTGACCCTGACGGCGCGCGGCCCGGTTTCAATTCGCAATCCGTTTGTGAAAGCGCAGCTCAATGCGGATTTTACCGCGGCGGATCTGACGATCTCCGCAGACTTGAGCAATGACTCAGCCGCCGTGACGAAAGGAACCTTGGTCGCGGAAGTTGACGGTAAGACGGTGAAACTCCCGGTGGAGCTTGCAGCCGGAGAGAGCAAGTCGGTCCGTTTCGAACCGGAGCATTTTGCCGCTCTCAAAATGGCGCGCCCAAAACTTTGGTGGCCCTACACCATCGGTACGCCATATCTCTACAAGGCGAAGCTACACTTTGCAGCGGGCGGCGATGTTTCGGATACCGCGACCGTCGCATTTGGCGTTCGCCAAATCACAAGTGAGCTGACCGAGGGAGGTCACCGGCTATTCAAGATCAATGGCAGACGCGTTCTGATCCGCGGTGCTGCCTGGGCGCCGGACATGTTCCTGCGGCCGATGTCAAAGAAGCTCGACGCCGATTTGCGCTACGTGAAGCACATGGGGCTGAACACAATTCGCCTGGAAGGCCGGATCGATCGTGACGAATTATTCGACAAAACGGACCAGATGGGAATTTTGGTGATGCCTGGCTGGACCTGTTGCGATATGTGGGAGCAGTGGAAGGACTGGACGGCGGAGACGCGCAAAATCGCGGCTGCTTCCATGGCCGATCAGGCCCGTCGGTTGCGTAATCATCCCAGCGTTTTTGTTTGGCTCTACGGCAGCGATGGGCCGCCGCCCGCCGACGTGGAAAAAATGTATCTATCTGTTTTGGCGGAAGCGGAATGGCCCAATCCCTCCGTCTCTTCAGCCAGCGAAACGCCGACCACGGTTACCGGAAAATCCGGCGTGAAGATGACCGGTCCGTACGAATACGTTCCGCCGGTGTATTGGCTGGCCGACAGGCAAGCCGGAGGCGCGTACGGCTATAACACGGAGACCAGCCCCGGCCCGGCCATTCCCACGTTGGAAAGCGTGAAGAGATTTATTCCCCGAGAGCATCTCTGGCCCATCGACGATGTGTGGAACTATCACGCCGGCGGCGAGCGCTTCACCACGGTTAATGTCTTTAATGACGGATTGAATCGGCGCTACGGTCCGGCTTCTTCTCTGGAAGACTATGAGCGCAAAGCGCAGGCTGCCGCCTATGACGGCGAGCGCGCCATGTTCGAGGCCTACGGCCGCAACAAATACACGTCGACGGGTGTAATCCAGTGGATGCTCAACAACGCTTGGCCTTCGCTGATTTGGCATCTGTACGACTACTATCTGGTTCCTGGCGGTGGATATTTCGGTACGAAGAAAGCTATGGAGCCTTTGCACGTGCTGTACGGCTACGACGATCAAAGCGTGGCCGTGGTGAATGACACCTACGTCGAGCGCAAGGGCATGAAAGTGCGCGCGCGAGTGTATTCGCTCGAAGGGAAGCTGCTTGCGGACAGAGAAGAAGCGCTGGACGTTCCATCCGATGGCTCGGTGAAGGCGTTCGATTTGCCAAAGGCGGAAGGGCTGAGCATGACATTTTTTGTGCGGCTGGATTTGCGTGACGCGCGCGGCCGAGCGGTGAGCGACAACTTCTATTGGCTTTCCGCCAAGGCGGATACGCTTGACTGGGCCAAGAAGCAGGACACCGTGTATACGCCACAGGCCGAATTCGGCGATTTGACCGGCCTCGCAACCTTGCCGCAGGTTCGTCTGCAAACCAGTGCAACGATCGAACAGGCCGCCAATGCCAGCTCCTCTAGCGCGCACATTCGCGTGAAGAATCCCTCGTCGAACGTGGCGTTTCAAGTTCGTTTGCGCCTGGCGAGAAAGAAGGACGACGTCGACCTCGTTCCCGTCTTTTGGGACGACAACTATTTCTCGTTATTACCTGGGGAAGAACGCATTATTGCAGCCGAGTACGACGCTTCCGAGCTTCACGGAGCGCGTCCGGCCATCGAGGTCGGCGGATTCAATATTGTTCCGGCGGAGGTTGGAAACGCCGCATCCCACTAGACTCGCGGCTGGACTTATTGCTTTGCCTGCCAAAGGTCGTGCACAATCTCCGCTCGAATGAACATCCAACCTCGCCGGACACTGGGAATTCCTTTTGTATCCGGGGCAGCCCTTTTTGCTATTTCGCTACTAAGCAGTGCGACCGCGTCCGCCCAGGACGCGAAGCTGACTGCTGCCGAGGCGGTCATTCGGCGGCGGATTGTTGCTTCCGGTGCCGACGTTGCCGTTTACTTCAAAACGCTCGATGGCAAGGTCGAATGGTCGGCGCGGCCAGACGACGTTTTCCACGCCGCCAGCACCATGAAGATACCGGTCATGATCGAGCTTTTTCACCAAGTCCACCTAGGTAAGATCGCGCTCGGCGACAAGATTGTGGTCAAAAACGAATTCCACAGTATCGTGGACGGCTCGCCGTACCAACTCAGCGCTCGAGACGACTCCGAGGCCGACTTGTACAAGGCCGAGGGACAATCCCGCACGTTGCGCGAACTCTGCGAGCTGATGATTACGGTCAGCAGCAACTTCGCCACAAATCTCCTCATCGAAAACCTGGGCGTGGAAAATATTCGCGCCACGGTTCACGCGCTTGGCGCCGACGGCGTCGTCGTTCTGCGTGGCGTCGAGGACAGCAAGGCCTTCGAGAAAGGGCTGAACAATACGGTCACCGCCCGTGGGCTTAGAACGCTGCTCGAAGCGATCGCGCAGGGAAAGGCAGTGGATACTGCTAGCTCGAGCCAGATGATCGCCATCCTCAAGCGACAAAAATTCAATGAAGGCATACCGGCCGGCCTGCCTCCGGGCATTGCGGTGGCCCACAAGACTGGTGAAATCAGCAAAATTCATCATGACGCGGCGATCGTTTTCGCCAAGCGCTCCTTCGTGCTGGTGATCCTGGTGCGCGGCTTAGCGGACATCAAGCAAAGCGCCGCGCTTATGGCCGATATCAGCCGCCAGATTTACGGCGCAACTCAGTAGGTCAACCTTTGCGCAACCCAGAAGAGCAGTCTTCTCATCCAAGTAGAGGACTCGTGTAAATTTCTAAGGACGTTCTCCGGAAAACGGGACGAAGAAGGGGATTCCATCATGAAGACTTTGTTGAGGGCTTTGTTGGCAGGCGGTAGCCTGCTGCTGCTCGCAGCAATCGGCGTTGCCGACACCCTGGAGCTCAAGGATGGTCGCGTCCTACAGGGCAAGTACCTGGGCGGGACGCAAGCGGTCCTGCGTTTTGAGGTAAACGGCGACGTGCAGACATTTCCGACTAACGACATCGTCGCGCTGACGTTCACGCGCAACTCCGGTTCCGCTCCTGCCCCTGCCGCCGCCCCCCCACCTCAGGGCGATCCGGGCCCGGCTCCGGCTCAGTCTGCTCCGCCGCCCGCTGCCTCGAATTCGTCCGCCGGGGGCGACGTCAACGTCCCGGCAGGGCAATCAATTCTGGTGCGTATGATTGACGGCGTTGATTCTGCGAAGAATCACGTTGGCGACCTTTTTCACGCCAGCCTGGAAACCGATCTGAACGTCAACGGCGTCTTGGTGGTGCGTAAAGGAACTGACGTCTACGGAAGGCTCGCCAGCTCGGATAAGGGGGGCACTTTCTCCGGCAAGTCGGAGTTGCAACTTGAGCTGACCCGGCTGGTAATCGACGGCAGAGATTATCCGGTCGTTAGCAGCGACTACAATGTGCAGGGCAAGAGCCAGGGTTCGTCCGCCGCGAAGAAAGTCGGAGGGGGCGCCGTAGCGGGCGCAATCATTGGAGCGATTGCCGGCGGCGGCAAGGGGGCCGCGATTGGAGCCGCGGCGGGCGGCGGGGCTGGAGCCGGCGTCCAGATCCTGACCAAAGGCGACCGCGTGAAGGTGCCCAGCGAAACGCTGCTGGAATTCCGCCTGCAACAGCCGGTCACTATTGTCCCTACTTCGCGCTAACCTACGGCGATAAGTCTCGATCAAGCAGTCACTTGCCGGGTAGGGGTGTCTCTTAGGAATCAGCACCGGCAGATTCCCGCTTGCCGGTTCTGCTGTTAGTGACTATGCTAACACCTCAAGTGGGGGACGCATGCCGAAAGAAAAGCCGCAAGTAAACATCGGGGAAGTGATCAAGACTTATCGCAGCCAGCGCGGGCTGTCCCAGGGCGACATTGAACGCCGCACGGGCTTGCTGCGCTGCTACTTGTCTCGAGTCGAAAATGGCCACACCGTGCCGTCGCTCGAGACTCTCGCCAAAATCGCCGAAGCCATGGACATTTCTCTGGCCGACTTCTTTCCAGGCACCGAAACTCCGCGCGACAAAGAAACCCAAAAAATGCTTGGCGAGCTTTCACAGGACGAAATCCGTTTCCTGGTGGAAATCAAGCGCTACAGCTCCACGCTGTCCGATGGCGACAAGCGCCTGGTGCTGGCCATGATCCGCAAAATGGCCACCATGATTCCTCCGCCGGTTCGCAAGCCGCTAGTTCGGCGTCCCGCGGTCTAACTGCCCGACTCAAATCGGTTATAAGGCTGATCTCCTAACGCGGATCAGCCTTTTTTTTGCTGTAATTCTCCATTGCACCTTTGCAATACGACCCGTGCAGGGTAGCATCCTTCGCCAAGGCCAATTTCTTGCCCGCCAACGACAAAGGCTCACCATCGCACACGGCCGCTGTGCGCACGATTGGTTTTCTGCCGCTCCTGGCAATTTTCTATGGATATACGGCAGGCGGACCGTTTGGTTACGAGGACATCTTTTCGCAGTCCGGCCCGGGCATGGCGCTGTTGTTTCTGGCGTTTGTGCCGTTTTTCTGGAGCATCCCGATTTCGTTCGCTTCGGCGGAACTCAACAGCATTCTGCCGGTGCAGGGCGGTTTCTACCGCTGGAGCCGCGCCGCCTTCGGCGACTTCTGGGGATTTCAATGCGGCTGGTGGAACTGGGTCGGCACATTTCTGCTGAACAGTCTTTACGGCGTGCTGGTGATGGATTATCTCGTTCATTATTTTCCATCACTCACCGGCAATGCGAAATGGGCGGGTGCGTGTCTGGTGCTTTGTCTTCTTTCGTATCTGAATATGCGCGGGATTCAGGTTTCCGGCTGGCTGTCGGTCGCTATGCTCATCGCGGTTTTACTCCCCGTGATTTGGCTTTGCATGGTTTCACTTTTTCATTGGCACTACGATCCCGTGCGGCCGTGGATTCCACCGGGCCAGCCGTTTGGAGCGGTGTTTGGCGTGGGACTCGCGCTGGCCATGTGGAACTACGCCGGGTACGAACAACTCTCGAGCGTGACCGCCGAAATGCAAAATCCGCAAAAGACGTTTCCGCGCATCCTGCTGTGGAACACACCGATGAATATCCTCACCTACATTTTGCCGGCGTCGCTGGCCATCGCGGCGCTCGGCAACTGGCAGGACTGGCACACCGGCTACATCGTGGAAGCGTCGCGCCGCGTTGGCGGAGAAGCGCTCGGCGTAGCCATGCTACTGGCTTCGATCATCGGCACCGCTTCGCTCTCCAACAGCACGATTCTTTACACGACTCGTATTCCCGCGGCGATGGCACAGGACGGCTACCTGCCCGCTTGGCTTGGCAAAATTCACCCGCGTTACGGAACGCCCGCCCGCGCCATAGTAGTGTCTCTGGTTGTCTACTGCTTGCTCGCACGTTTCGACGTCGCCGATCTCGTAAACATCTATATTTGGACGCGTATCGCTACTTCGATGCTCACGCTACTTGCGGTGTGGGGAATGCGCAGAAAGATGTCTTCCGCTCCGCGGGGATTTCGCATCCCCGGCGGAGAGATCGGTTTGCTGTGTTCCATCCTATTTCCCGCGATTCTCTGCGGCGTGAAAATCTACTACAGCGAGCCATTTGTGTGGCGATGGGCGCCGTGGCTTTTGGCAACGGGGCCGGTGGCGTATTGTATTCTTCGCTGGGCGTTCGGCCTGAAACCTCATACGATCGGAGAATCTTGATGGCTTCGTCTTCACGCAGGAGTTTTTTGCAGCGGGCGGCGGCGGTATCCGCGATATCCGTCACAGGGCTGGGCCATATGGCCGCGGTGGAGAGTATGGCGGGCCAGTCCGGCGGTCCATCCGTCAAATTTCCCACGGTACCCCGCGAGCGGATAGCGGTGGCGTCGTATCCCTTCCGCGAGTTCATTGCAGGCGCGCGCGATCCGCGCGCGACTTCTTCTAAGATGCCGCTCAAAGAATTTGCCGGGCACATAAAGCAGAAATTTAGCGTGAACAATGTCGAGCCTTGGAGCGAACATTTCGTTTCGACGGACGCCGCATATCTGGACGAGCTGCGCAGCACGGTCAAGAAAGCTGGTTGCGGCTTCGCCAACATTGCCGCGGACGGAGAGGACAGTTTCTATTCAGCGGACCCGGCCGTGCGCGCAAAAGCAGTTGCGTTCGGCAAAAAGTGGATTGATGTTGCGGCGCGCATCGGATCGCCCGGCGTACGTGTCAACATGCCGCCCGCGAAAGATAGCAAGCCGGAAGCGACAGTGGTTGCGGAATCCCTGAAAATGCTGGCCGTGTATGGCGCGAGCAAGAACGTAGTGGTGCACCATGAGAATGACAATCCGCTCAGCGAAAATCCTTTTTTCATTGCGGACGTTCTGGACCGAGTGAATAGTCCGTGGGACCGGGCGCTGCCGGACTGTGGCAACAGTTTCTCCGCCCTCCCTCGGGAAGAGGCGTTCCGCGGGCTGGAGCAGATGTTCGCGCACGCCTACGGCATCTCGCACGTAAAGGATGTTTCCATGACGCCCCAGGGGGAAGCGATTCCGGTAGATCTGGTGCGCGTGTTTGCGGTCGCGAAAAGGTACAGCTATAAAGGCTACTTTTCGATGGAGTGGGACACCGAAGGCGATCCGTACGCGGGCACCGAAAAACTGATCCTGGCAACGCTCAAGAATATTTCGTAGCTTGAGAAATTCAGAGCGAGGAAAGTTCAGCCGGAGCTTGCGCTCAAGCGGAAGGAAATCTCGTCGGCGCATTCCTTGCAGGGCAATTCGCGGCCAAGGTAGGCCGAACGACCCTCAGGAGTAACTACCCAGGGCCGGTTTTGCCACGGCGGCTTGTGGCGAACATGCTGTGTGTGCCCGCACTCGAGGTCGGCAATCCAATCCCCGTGCTGGTCCTGATGAAAGGCGATGATTTTTCGTTGGGGATGCTCTCGCACCGGAACAGCTTGCGCCACCTAAGGTAGATTCGTCCAGACCGGTTCTTACCATTTACACGGCGTAGACATCGCGCTAAGGTAAAGTTCCTGGCACTTTGCAGTTGTCGCGGAGCCTATCGCACCTTGACGCGATGCTCGCCGCATCATCAGCCCTTCCCAGCCCAAGCAAACCGTTCGAAACAGCCGGAAGGAGCCAACTGTGGTTACACGAGCCAAAGCAAAAAAGATCACAGAGCCCAGCAAAGCAGAGCCCCAGACCGCGCAGAAGGATGCGCCGCTGACGAAGTTCAAGCATCCGTGGCGGATTGTGCCGCTGCACACGGCGCCGCGGCTGGGCGCCGCAGTTACTCCGCAGCTTACCTATCGCAACGGACCGCTGCTGACCAGTGTGGAGGTATTCACGGTGTTTTGGGGAGTGGCCTGGCAGGATGCGAACAACTCGGCGCTCGCGAAACGGGTGAACGAGTTTTTTGATTTTGTGGTAACCAGCAAACTGATCGACCAGCTCGACGAATACAGCGTGGAAGCTAAGACGATCGGGCATGGAACGCGGACGGGATCGCTGACCGTGACGACTTCGGAACCCGGAGCGAAGGTGCAGGATGCAGCGATTCAGAAGTTGCTGCAGACGGAGATCGGAGCAGGCACACTGCCGGCGAAGAATGCGAATTCCCTGTACTTTGTGTTTTTGCCACCCGGCACGCAGGTTGAACTGGGCGGCGCGGACTCGTGCACGGATTTCTGCGGGTACCACGACGCCACCAGTGACAACATTTTTTACGCGGCCATGCCGTATCCGGGCTGCGCGGGATGCGAAGGCGGGTTGGCGGTGCTGGACGCGCTTACGTCCACTTCTTCCCACGAATTATGTGAAGCGATCACTGACCCGATTCCGGGCCAAGGCTGGTATGACGACGCGAATGGAGAGATCGGTGACATTTGCGCGTGGAAGACAAAAAAGCTGGGCCAGTACACGGTGCAGCTGGAATGGTCGAACCTAGCGGAGGCTTGCGTCTGAGTGCAGTCTTGCGGCGCATTGCCAAGGGCGGGCGGTGAGATCTGTCGTCACGCTGCCCGCAACTGAAATGCCAAGTGTCAGGGAAGAGCGAACGTGAAGAGAGTGGAGCCGGCGGCGACCGCGACGTATTGTTTGCCGTTGATGGCATAAGTCATAGGCGCGGAGTAGACCGAGGCGCCGCACTGGAAATGCCAGAGAGGTTTTCCCGTGCCGGCGTCGAGGGCAATGAAGTTGCCTTCCGCGTCGCCGGTGAATACCAAGCCGCCCGCCGTGGATAGAACTCCCGACCAGGTTGGCGATGGGTGTTTCCACTCCCACTGCACTTTCCCGGTGGCCGGATCGAGGGCGCGCAATGCTCCATAGAAAGGCGCGGCGTCTTCATTGGGAAAGTACGCGGAGCCATAGTAGGCATGACCGGGCTCGTAGGGTTGCGGAGCGGTGGAAAAAACGTCACATTGTTCGCGGGCGGTGACATAGAAGAGTTTGGTTTGCGGATCGTAGGTGGGTGACATCCAGTTGGTCGCGCCCGCAGCTCCGGGGCAGACGCGATTACCGTCGGGAGTGGGTGAAGCGTCTTTCGAAGGAATCGGCAGGCCGCTTGAATCTTTCTCCTTGCTCCAGGAAACCTCGGCGTAGGAATCGGCGCGAAGTAGTTTTCCCTTGGTGCGATCGATTACGTAGAAAAAGCCGTTGCGATTGGCCTGCAGAATTAACTTTTTATCTCCATCGTTCACCATTACTGGTATTTGAGTGGCATCGTAATCGTGTTCGTCGTGGCGCGTGAACTGGAAATGCCATTTGAGCTTGCCGGTGTCGGGATCGAGAGCGAGGAGTGAATTGGAGTAAAGGTTGTCTCCGGCGCGGCCGATGCCGCGATTCGAAGGAGAGGGATTGCCGGTGGTCCAAAACGTAGTGTTGGTTTCGGGATCGTAGGTGCCGGTGATCCAAGCCGGGGAGCCGCCGATTTTCCAGGAGTCGCCTTCCCAGGAGGTACTGCCGGGTTCGCCGGGAGCGGGAATGGTGTAGAAACGCCACTTGCGTTCACCGGTGGCGACATCATAAGCGTCAATGAAGCCCCGGATGCCATATTCGCCGCCAGAAACGCCGACCAGGACCAGACTTTTGATGACCAGTGGTGCGAGCGTGAAGCTGTAGCCTTTGGTGTAGTCCACAGCGGGCACATCCCAAAGGACACTGCCGGTCCTGGCGTCGAGCGCGAGAACATGGGAGTCGAGCGTACCCATGAAAAGACGGTCGCCGAGAAGGGCGAAGCCGCGATTCACGCGGCCGCAGCAGGGGCGAATGTTATCGGGCAGGTTGCGCTGGTATTGCCAGATGGGGCGGCCGGTATGTGCGTCGAGGGCAAAGGCGCGGTCGTCGGGTCCGGTGCCGTAGAGAATGCCGTCCACCACCAAGGGCGTGGCTTCGAATTTGCCGCCGGCCATGGTCTGGTAGGCCCACTGCGGTATCAGTTTGCTGGCGTTGCCGGAATTGATTTGACCGAGCGTAGAAAAGCGGCGGCCGGTGTAATCGCCAGAATACATGAGCCAGTTCTGCGGTTCTCTGCCAGCGTTGAGCAGCCGTTCCGGTGTGATTTGGGCGGACGCAACCGAAACCAGCGGGGCGAGGATGGCCAGGACGGCAATAGCGGACTTCACTGGGCGCCTCCCTGAGCCTGAAGGCGGTTGACGAGGAAGGCGAGGATGTCGTTGAGATCCTTTTCAGGCAAGGTCTTCCCGTCGTAAGCGGGCATCAGGGATTGCCGGGATTTTCCCCAGGACTTCAAAGAGGATTTTTCGAAGGAGTGGACTTGTTCGCGAGTATCGAGGAATTGGATAGTGAAGCTGTCTTCGTTAAGGAGCGTGCCCTGCAGTCTGGTGCCGTCGTCGGTGACGACGCTGACGGTTTCATATTCCTCGGTGAATTCCTTCATGGCTTCGCCGAGGCCTTGCGCGAGGCGACGGCTTGGATAGCGGATGGAGTCAATAAGATAGTCGAGAGAACGCGCGGTGCCTGAAGCGGTGAGATCGGGACCGAGGCGGCCGCCTTGCCCCTTGAACATGTGGCAAGTGGAACAGGCAGCGCTGCCGAAGAAAAGTTCGCGGCCACGTTTCGAGTCGCCGGTCATTTCGACGGGCTTGTGTTCGACGCTGCGGATATAAGTGATGACCTGCCAGAGTTCTTCCTCAGTCATGCCGACGCCCTGTTGGGTTGCGCCGTTGGGGGGCATGGCGGTGCCGGGCACGCCGTTGCTGATGATGGTGAAGATTTCCTGGTCGGAGTCACCGTGTTTTTTGGGAGTGCGGGTCAGATCGGGGCCACGGCCGCCGCCGCGCGCGCCGAGTCCATGGCAGAAAGCGCAGTTGGCGCGGAATTCGTATTCGCCGAGCTTGGCCATTTTTGCGTCGCTGGCGTAGGGATTTTTGGCCTGGGCGATTGAGGAAGATGGCACGAGCAGGAATACCGGGTACAACGCCAGTGATAACAAGGCCGAAAAGAAAAATCTCATAAAGCCGTTCCTCGCAACAGAAGCCTGCGCGATTTATCCTTCGCGATTCAGGCGCAGCCAAAAGTGGAGAGACTATACCACCGCCGCTGGAGAAAGAAATTCACAGAACAACGACACCCCGCAGACTATTTCTCTGTCGAGGAACAAGCGCTCAAATTGCCGGGATTCGAGCAGCGCGCGCCGAGGGGACGGGAGAACTCCTCGGCGCCCAGCGGAGTGAGATGCAATGGGTCTCCAAATTTGGAGCCGTCAGGAATCCAGCGGCTGGCGTCGAGATAGGCGACGTTTTGCGCGGCGAGAAGCTGCTCGATGTGCCGCTGATAGGCCTTCCAGGCGGGCGTGTCGTAAAAAGTTTCAACATGCCTGGGGGGAGCGGCATGACGATAAAAACCACCTGCATTCGTCGTTCCTGTGCTTCGCGGATAATTTCCGCAATGGCCACATTGAGTTCGGCTTGGGAAGCAACCGCGCAGTGACGTTCGAATTTCTTCGCGGCTTTTTGCTTCGAGCAGCGTGAAATCGGCGACACGGCCGAACTGGTTGCGGGCTTCGGCCGGCACGCCGCCCCCCAAGGTAGCGGCGGAGCAATTCGAACTTGCCCATACAGCGCCGCGCTCGGCCAGCATGGGCAGGCGGCGTGTCGCTTCGAAAGCGGCGGACTCATAGGGCGTCATGGAGAGGTAAGCCCAGGTGTTGAAGATCATCCGCTTTGCTGGTCAGTGATGCGTGTTCAGATGAGCTCGCTGCGCGCGAAGGGCTGTAGCTTAGGAGGTGATGGACTTGCAATTTGCCGTCGGCAAGAGGGAGCAAGTCCGCTTTGTCGGTTTCCGTGGCAGCTCAGAGCGATGAGCTGTGGTTTGCCGGGAACGACAGTTACTCGTACGCGAGGGCAACAACCGGATCGTAGCTGGCGGCGCGGAGCGCTGGATAAACGGCGCCGGCCGCGGCTCCGGAGAGAGCAAGCACCAAAGCTCCGATGAGCCAGCCAGGAGTAATGAGGATTTGCAGGGTGGGCGTGGTCTCACGAAGGATTCCTTCGACGACGAACGTAACGATGATTCCGGCGATTCCCCCCAGGAATGCGAGGACCAGCGTCTCGCCGAGCAACAACTTGACGATATCGAGCCTCGAACTGCCGAGCGCCTTGAGGATGCCGATCTCGCGAGTGCGCTCCATCACCATGGTGTGCATATTGAGCAGTACGACCAGAAAACTGATGACCATGCCGATACCAACCATGGTGCGGATGAAAGGCCGGAGCTCCGGCAGGTTGGAAGAGTTCAT
This sequence comes from Candidatus Eiseniibacteriota bacterium, assembly GCA_035607085.1. GTDB lineage: Bacteria > Acidobacteriota > Terriglobia > Acidiferrales > UBA7541 > Acidiferrum. Next base: position 19,343 of record DATMZI010000071.1, read on the forward strand.
AAGCGTGGTGTACTCCGCCACAGACCTTACGCCGTTGCCGGGGGTAGCTTCCAGGATTTGCTGGCGAGCGGCCTCGATGTCGCCCTTGCTGCGGACATAGAGCATGGAAACTTTGCCATCGGCTCCGGCGATGTCTTGCGCCGTCTTCAGCGGAATGAAGTAGCGAGCGCCCTTTCCGTGGACCACGATGCCGCAAATGGTGAAGGCGTGATTCAGGAGGGTTACGTGATCACCGACCTTGAGATGCTTGGATTGAGCGACAATATCGTCCGCAATGGTTTCGTCGGCGCCGGTGAACGGGTGGCCCTCGCGGAATAGAAAACCCTTGCTGAGCGCGTTAAACCTTTGGTAGTCAATGCCATAGACCAGGACAAAATTCTTCTGGTCCATGAGGGTAAGCGTAGGGGCGACCTCGTCGACGCCAGGAAGTTTGGCAATCCTGTCGGCGAGAGATTCGGAAAGAACAGCGCGAGAGAACGCCAGAAACATGGATGAGTTCGGCGGCTGAACGAGAATATCGGCGCCGACGCCTTCGACGCGCTTGCCCCATTCCGAAACCACGCCGCTGGTGAGGCCGACGATCATCAACACCAGAAAAACCTGAATCGTAATGGCCAGGATGCTCAGGAACGCTCGCAAAGGGCGTGCGGAGATGTTGCCCCACAACAATTGGGCCTGCGCAAACCTGCCTTCGAAGGTTTCATCCATGTGGCAAACTCTCCGCGAGCATTATAAGTTCTGATTTTTCAGCGAGAGAAATTATTTTTCGCGCGGCGGAGCACAACTTGTGCCGAATGCAACGAGAAATATTTCTGCCGCATGAAGTTTTCAACACAAGTGTGGATAACTCTGTGAGAAATCGGCTCCCGCAGGCAGCTAACTCCACCTATACCAACAAGCTGGTACTGTTTGCACTGTTTTAGGGCAATGACCTGCCCGTCGGGCGGGAGAAGTTTGCAGGACAAGAGCTTCAATACCACTTCGGCGGCCGGTCGAGATGAATTTTGATAACTTCGCCGAGATCCGCGAGCTCGTAGTACTTTCCGTAAGTCTTCCAACCGTCCGCGACGATTTGAATCAGAACTTTGCCCAGTGGCGGATCGGGGACATGGGCGACTCCCGAGCGATTGGTTTTGACGTTGAGCGCGTATTGTCGGTCTTTACCAAGCTTTTTTTCTTCCACGTACTTGAGGTAGACGCTGGCGTTCTCCACGGCGACGTTCTTTTCGCCCCCGGTGACCTCAATTCTGAGGCGCTTGGCAGCCGGAGCCGCGCCGGCAGTGCTGTCGGGAGACTGTGAATCCTTTGCTGGATTATCTTGTGCGGGGAGCGGCAGCGAGAAAAAGAACAGAAGTGCAAGGGCGGCGACCGGAAACCTGGTGGATTTCATGGCTTGTCCTCTACTATCGTCCACAAATTGGCAGCTCGGCGTCAAGCGGTGGCGCGGCTCCCCGCAGGATCCTAGCAGAGCAAATCGCCCGCATTCCCGCGAGCAACGGCAGTCTCACTCGCGATTGACGGCAAGTATTGCCTCCTGTAATTTGTTTGAACTGTGCGGCTTCCGCTTCGGGAAGCTCCCGAGCCGCGCCTTCATGCGGCGTGCAGTTCATTTCCGGTCCATCGCGTGTTGATCGCGTCGCCTGACGGGACGTCCCCGCTCAGTCAAGGAGAAAGCCATGGGTTTCGCCACAAACGCCATACACGTCGGGCAGGAGCCGGACCCGGCGACCGGATCAATTGTTGCGCCCATTTATCAGACTTCGACATACGTGCAGGAAGAGTTGGGCAAGAACAAAGGGTACGACTACGCGCGGACGAACCACCCGAACCGCAAGGCGCTCGAAAAGACGCTGGCGAAGCTGGAAGGCGGGCACGCCGCGTATGCGTTTTCGTCGGGTATGGCGGCGATCGATTCAGTATTTCGGTTGTTGCGTCCTGGCGACCACGTGGTGTTGTCCGAAGCAGTGTATGGCGGGGTGTTCCGCCTCACGACACAGTTGCTGGTTCATTTTGGGCTGGAGTTTAGTTTTGTAGATACATCGTCGCCGGAACTCGTACTGGCCTCCATGCGAGCCAACACGCGCATGTTGTATGTCGAGACGCCGACCAATCCGACGATGCGCATCAGCGACATTGCTGCGATGGCCAAGCTGGCCACCGAGCGCAGCGCGACGCTGGTGGTAGACAACACATTCTTAAGCCCTTACTTGCAGCGACCCATCGAACTCGGCGCGCATATCGTGGTTCACTCCATGACGAAGTATTTGAACGGGCACAGTGATTCGACCGGTGGTTGCGCGGTGCTGACGAGGCCCGAGGATGCAGAGAAAATTTATTTCATTCAGCGCTCCGCGGGAGCGGGTTTGTCTCCGATGGATTGCTTTTTAGTGTCGCGCGGATTGAAGACTCTGGCGGTTCGCATGCTGCAACACAATGCGAATGGCATCGCCGTTGCACGGCATCTCGACGCGCATGCCAAAGTCCGCAAAGTGTACTACCCGGGCCTGGCGTCGCATCCGCAGCACGATATCGCGCGCAG
>DATMZI010000106.1:0-53025 GCA_035607085.1 Candidatus Eiseniibacteriota bacterium
TTTTCCGTGCCGCAGCCCTGCTCTTCACACCGGCGCCTTGCCCCGCGGGTTCAAGAATGCCTGTCGGTTTACTGACGTTGGAGCTGCACATCGCGGACGCCCGCTCCCTCAAGGACAAGCGTCAAATCCTCCGCAGCCTGAAGGACCGGCTGCGCCACAAGTTCAATGTCGCGGTCGCCGAGCTGGACTTTCACGACGTCTGGCAAAGTTCCACTGTCGGCGTAGTCACGCTTTCCAACGCCGAACAGCACGTCGAAGAATCCCTGCAGCACGTCCTGGCCGAAGCCCAGCGCATTCTCGGCCCGGTTCTGGTCGACCATTCCGTCGACCTTCTATAGCGGTGCTATCCATCGGGCATCCGATCGCCGCAGTAGATGGGCTCTTGCGCTTCGTACCTGGTACGGTTTTTCCCGCGGCTGCTTGTGCTTCCCGCCGCGATACTGTAAAAAATATTTATCGCTGCCATGACCACCGCAAACCATCGTCACCAACGCATCGGCGAGGAAATCGCCCACGAACTCAACGCCATGCTCGCCGGCGAACTAAAAGATCCGCGCCTTGAAATTTCCGTGGTCGTCAACGAGGTCCGCCTCGCTCCCGACGGCCGCAATGCCCGCGTCTTCATCGGCGCGCGCGGCACAGAAGAAGAGCAGAAAGGCGCCCTCAAAGCTCTCGAGCACGCTGTCGGTTTTATTCGCCACGAAATCCTCGAACGCCTGCAGCTCCGCCGCGTTCCCGATCTTCACTTCACCCTGGATAACTCCGAAGACCACGCCGCCCGCATCGACCAGCTCCTCAAACAAATGAAGTCCGGCACCTCCTCGACCCAATGACCTTTTATCCCGTCTGCCGGCGCCATCCAGTTAACACATCGTCTCCACCCGCCAGTCACCAGCCGCAAGTCAGCGGTCACTAGCGCCCATGCCTAGAAAACCACAACCCGCTCCGTTCGACGGCGCGCTGGTCATCGACAAGCCACCAGGCAAAACTTCGCATGACATTGTGGACGCCGTGCGCCACCTCGCTGGTTTTCGCCAGGTCGGCCATCTGGGCACTCTGGATCCGCTCGCTACCGGCGTACTTGTGCTGCTCCTCGGCAAAGCCACGCGTCTTGTCCAGTTTTATTCTGGCCGCCGCAAACGCTATACCGCCGGATTCCGCTTCGGTTTCGCGACCGACACCTACGATTCCGAGGGCCAGCCGCAAAGCCCTGACTCCGCGCCCACGCTCGACCGTGCGGTTCTCGAAAAACTGGCAAGCGACCGCCTCGGCCTCTTCCAACAGATGCCGCCGGCCTTCTCCGCGAAAAAAATTCACGGCCGACCCGCCTACGAGCTCGCTCGCAAAAACCAGCCAGTCCAACTCAAGCCCGTCGAAGTCGAACTTTTCGAATACCGCCTCACCGGCGTCGAGGACAACGTTGCTCGCTTTGTCATCGAGTGTTCTTCCGGCACCTATATTCGCTCGCTGGCGCACGAAATGGGCCAGCAGCTTGGCTCGGGAGCACACCTCACCGAAATCTGTCGCACCGCCGTCGGCGAATTTTCCCTCGATCAGACTCTCCAGCTCGAAGAGCTTGCCGAAGCCGCCCGCAACGGCAAATTGCAGGATTGCGTCATCAAACTAGAACATCTTCTGCCCAATTTTCCAAGCGTCACCGTTCTGCCGGTTATCGAACATCGCGTCCGTCACGGCGGCAAGTTCAATATCCTGCTTTCTCAGCTCCAGCCCGGCCGCGCCGAAGCAGCTCCTGGCGCCACGACGCAACTCGACGCCGGGGCTCCGCGTCCCCCCCGCCTCCGCGTCTTCAGCTCGCAGCACAAACTCATTGCCATCGCCGAAGCCGTCGTACCCCGTACCTACCAGCCTATCGTCGTCTTTGATCCTTTACCCTGAGGGGCTGCGAATTGAAGGGCTTGCCCCGGCCGATTGGCATTGTGCGGCGAATTTGTTAACGTCTGCCATCTCACCGGAGGAATTATGACCGCTGCCAAATTTATGAAAATGTCGGTCACTGCGCTGCTCGCCGCGACCACTTTGCTTGCCGCGGGTGCGGCCGGACAGCCGCAACCCGAGGGGAAGGTGCTGCGTCATGTGGTGCTCTTCAAATTCAAGGAGACCACCACTCCGCAAGATATCCAGAAAATCGAGGATGCGTTTCGCGCGCTCCCTTCGAAAATTAGTGTCATCCATAGTTTTGAGTGGGGCACCAACGTTAGCTCGGAGAAGCTGAACCAGGGCTACACACATTGCTTTTTTCTGACGTTCGCGTCCGACAAGGACCGCGATGCCTATCTGGTCCATCCCGCGCACAAGGAATTCGGCAACATCATCGGTGCATCGCTGGACAAGGTGCTGGTAGTGGACTTCTGGGCCGGCCAGTAGCGGCCGAATATTTACTGCTTCGTACCAGCCGGTAGCGGCGGCCCGCGGCGTTCCATTTCCGTGGGCACCGCAACCGATCGCGCGCCGTTTTTCCCCACTGCGCGCACCGCAAAAAAATGATTGTCCGTAGAAACGCTCTTCAAGACCTTTTCACCGGCCTGGTCCACGAAGTCATACACCTGCCAGCGCGGTTCGGTCGTTTCTCGCCACAGGATCTCAAATCCCGCTCGTTGCAGGTCGTCTTCGGCTTCCCAGGAAACGGTCGCGTCGGGTTTGACCGCGCCGCCCAGACGCGGCTTGGCCGGCTGCGCCGGCGCCATTGCCAGCTGCCGCAACGCTTCGGCGTTGTCCAGCGCGACGCTTCCCATGAACGTGAAGTTCAGGAATTTTTCAAAGTCGCCGTATTCGATGCCATTTTCCGTGCGTGGCGTCTGGTGCTCGTGGTCATAGTTTTCCAGCGGCTCGGTGAAGCGTACTGCCGGCAAGCCCGCCTTATAAAAAGGATAGTGGTCGCCGCCGCGGCCGTAACGGTCCTGGCGAAAGATAAGGCGTATAGCCGCGCGGCCGTTAATTTCTTCGATGGTTCGGGCAAGTTCACGCGACGGCGAGTCGGCATCGTCCATGTCGCCGTTGCCGGAGAAAAGGCGCACTCGGTGCGGCGGGCCAGGCGCGAAGTCGGCGCCAACGATGTCGTCGTCAAGCATCCCGCCCACTGTGTAACCCTGCCCCTTGACCCACTCGAGCATGTGAGTGGACCCGAGCAGGCCCTGTTCTTCGCCCGATACTGCGGCGAACAAAATGGTGCTGCGCAATCCGCCATGCGCTTGAGCGAATTTGCTGACCAAGCGCGCGCATTCGACACTCACCGCAACGCCCGAAGCATCATCGTCAGCACCGGGCGCGTCGAGCGCCGGATTCATGATGTCCTTAAAACTGGGCATGGAATCGAAGTGGCCGGACACGATGAAGATGGTCTTCGAGAGCTTTTCGTCTGCGCCGGGTAGAATGGCGTAGACGTTTTCGAGCGGCGCGGGCTGGTCGTGCGTGCGCTCCGACGTCATCTGGAACTTGTCCACTGTCACCTGCAGCTTCCCGCCCGTCTCTTTGCTGATGGCGTTCAGCCGCTCTACAATCCGATCGCGCGCGCATCCCGGCCCGCGTTTCGGATCGTCCCACGAAGCCAGCGTCAGCCGCGTTCCGCACTTCACCAAATCCGAAATCAGCGAACGCATCCCTTTCTGGTCCACCGACGCGCGCGTGATCCTTCCCGCGGGCGGTGGTGTTACCTTCGCATGTGGCTTCCCGCTCAACGGCTCCGCCGGGTCCCGCGCCACTGGCGCCTGTCCCAACACCGCCGCCCCGCACAACATCGCCACGACGAAAACCATCTGAACCTTCACAAATAGCAACCGCGCTATCCGCACAGCACATCCGTTAGGATTCATTCTGTGTCCTGTCGTCACACCGGCCTTAACTGCCAGCCGAAATTCTACCTGCACCGCCACCCTTTCCCAACGCCCTTGGCCATCACCACATTGGGAGTCAGCGCGTGCGCCACCACACCGGCATCTTCAGAAGGACTACCCGTGGATCTTCCTGGTGTAACCGGCCAGCATCGAGTCGCGTTTCCCAGGCTGCCGGCAGATTGCACTCGCACGAAATCATCGGCGATGATTCTCGACGACAGCTTGTCCAAATCATTTACCTGTTCAATGGCAAACCATTCTTGCTCCGCGGAAGTCTTTAACGCCTCGCGGCGCAACATTCAATTCGTCGCAGCTCTACGGCTCAGACGGTTGCGGCGGCAAACCGCCGGATCCCGTCGCGCCGCGGCCGATGTACGTGGTTCGCGCGTCGCGGATGCGATCATTCATGCGGCGGGGTGTAACCAGGATGAGCAGCTCATTATCCGTGGAGCTCTTATTCTTGGTCCCGAACGCGTATCCCAGCACGGGCAAATTCGCGAAGCCGGGAATCCCGCTCAACGAATTGGTTTCTTCCTTGTCCAGCAGCCCCGCGATCAATGAAGTTTCATTTTCCCGCAGCCGCACCGTTTGCGACACCGTCCGGTTCGTGATCACTGGAATTCCGTTAACGCTGCTTCCCGCCAGCGCCCGAATTTCGAACTCCAATTGCAGCGTCACTTCGTCGTTGTCGTGCACCGCCGGCGTCGCTTTTATCTTCAATCCCAAGTCAATAAACTCGGAGCCCGGGTAGGGAAACTGGTTGGAGCTGCCGCCGCTCGCAAACGCAGAAGGATCGAGCAACACCGTCACAAAATTGTTGGATCCCGAATGCGCTGTCAGCGCAGCGTCCGGCAATCCGTCACCGTTCAGATCGGTCGTCGTCACCGCCAGCGGTCCCGGCGGAACCGACAGTTCGATGCCCGCCGAAAATGTTCCCGAACCCAGGCCAGCGTAAACTCCGAGCGTGCCCGATCCATTGTTGGTGGCCGCGATATCACCCACTCCGTCGTTCGTAAAATCCGCAATCGCCACCCCCGACGGCGTGCTTGCCGTCAACAACGGTGACCCCGCTGCCTGCGTAAAGAATCCCGTGCCGTCGTTCAGCAGCACCGTAATGGCGCTGGCCGACTGGTTCACAATCGCCAGGTCCGCGAAACTATCGGCGGTCAAATCTCCCGCGGCAAACGCGACGGGATTTGTTCCCGTGGCGATTGGCGAACCGCTGATCTCCGTAAACGTTCCGTTGAACGTGTTGTCGAAGCTCGCTTGAAAAATTCCAATATTTTCGGTGGCCGCGTTCAGCAACGCAATTTCCGGCTTACCGGAGCTATCAAAAACTCCCGTGGTCATTGCGATGGGCCCTTTTTCCGTGTTAGGCAAAAGAAACGGCGAATTCGGAAACGGAACGAATCCTCCCAGCCCATCGCCCTTAAACGTAGAAATGCTGTTGTCGCCCCGATTGGCCACCGCAAAATCCAGAAAGCCGTCACCGTCGAAATCCGCAATCACCACCGCGCTGGGATTGGTGCCCACCGCAAACGGCGAACCCGCCGCTTCGGCAAACGTCCCGTCAAGATTCTCGCTGCCTTGCAATACGGAAACCGTGTTGGAGGTACCGTTCGCAATCACCAGGTCGGCGGGCTGCACCAGGTGGGTCGCGTCGGTAACGCGAAAAATAGCCGACGCAATCGCCGTCGGCCCTTGTTCGCTGGTTCCCAATTTGATCGGTGAGCCCGTGGCTGCCGTGAAATTTCCATTGCCTTGGTTGACCAGAATCGAGATCGAACTGTCGTCGTGATTCGCCACTGCCAGGTCTTTTTGCGTGTCGTTGGTGAAGTCTTCCGCCACCACCGCTACCGGATTCGCTCCTACCGCAAAGTCGCTTCGCGCAAATGTGGTGGAAGTCACCGCTCCGGCCACTGTCGTGCTGCCCAAGCTTGTGGACAGCAGCGAAAGCGTCACTGGAAAACGCTCGCCCACGAAAAATGTCGCGGGCTTTCCGTCTTGGGCGCGCAGGAAGACTTCTCGGCCGCTCCTTATGAGAGAAAGCGCTTCGGAAAAAGTTGCCGTTGCGTTTGGCATGGTCAGCAGGAAGGTGCTTTTCCCGCCGCCTACCGGAAAGACATTTGTCGGGCTCGCGGTAATCCCGCGCGCTTGAAAAACCTGCGAAATCAGCGTCAGCAGGTTTTTCAGGTCGGTCGCCTTCTGCAGCTGCGCTAGATCTTGGGTATTGAGCGGTATGATCTGCGTCGAGGTGGGGGGCGTCACGCCGAGCGTTCTGGCCTTAGTGCGGTCCACCTCGAGCAGCTGAATATCCAGCATCACATCCCGCCGGCCCTGTTCCAATTCCTTGATCAGCTGCCCCGCCAGCGCCACTTTGTCCGCCGTGTCGCGCAGCGTCAGGCTGCGCGTCTTGGTGTCCATGGTGATCCGCGTGACGTTCGCGATTTCGCGGACCACCCGCATCATTTCCGTTAAGTCTTCCGGCGCCACCGCTGCGTCGACGGCAAACGTCTGCTCGACCTGTTCGGAATACTCGCGGCGCTTCTCAATCGTGTCCGCCGCCACGAAAATCAGCGCCGCGTTCACCACCCGGTAAAATGTCTTGGACTGCGCCCCAAGCAGTTGCATTGCGGTGTAAAAATCCACGCCGTCAATGTGCAGCTTCACGTTTTGCGAAGTCAGCTCCGGATCAAACGCTACCCGCACAGCGTACATCGCCGCCACTTGCTCGTACGCGCTTTTGGCGTCGCCGCGCACATTCACAGATTTTTTTCCTGCTTGTGGTCTTAGCGTCGCCGGTCCTTTCAGCTCGTAATCTTCGCGGTCGCCGCGCGACAAATATTGCCTCGGCATCTGCCGCATTTCCGCCACACGCTGCGACAAAATTGTGCTGCCTGGATCGATTTGCAGCGCCTTGTACAACAATTCGATGGCACCGTCCACTCGGCCGTCCAACGCGTTGGCTTCCGCCTGGTCCACAATTTTCTGCACCACCTGTGCGCGCACTCCCGCCGCTCGCCTCCGAATACCAATGTCGCCTGGAGCCAGCCGTACCGCCTCGTCGTAACGGGCCAACGCATCGTCCGTCTGGCCTGCCGCCGCGGCTTTGTCGCCGCGGTCCGCAGCCTTCTCGGCTCCTTTGAGGTCTTCCTTAATTTGCTGCGGAGGTTTGCTTTGCTTGGCAGGAGTTTGCGGCAAAACTCCGGCCGCGCTGACGAACAGCGAGGCGCCGGCAATCAGCACCATCGGCCACGGCTTAAACCTGCGGCTGCGGTGACGGACAGCGGTAAGGATGGCGGCGGAAAAGGGCATAAGACTCGTGTATTCTATCCTGAAGAAATAGGACTAGATTAGTCCGATTGACCTGCCTGGTCTCTGGCGGTAAACTGGAAACTGTAGTTGCAAATTAGTTACAACTAGCACCTGACTGGAAACCTCTTGCTCTCTGCTTTTCTCATTGCCCTCCGCGAAGGCGTCGAAGCTGCCCTAGTCGTCGGCATCATCCTGGTTTACCTAGCCCGCACCAGCCGGTCGCAACTGGCTCGCTATGTCTGGTCCGGAGTAGCGCTGGCCGCAGCTCTGAGCCTGGCGGTTTCGCTGGCCCTCGACCATTGGCGCGTCAATGGCGACGGTTTTGAGGGCCTGCTGATGCTGCTGGCCGCGGCGTTCGTCATTTCGATGATCATCTGGATGAACCGCGTTGCGCGGCATCTGCGAAAAGATATCGAGCAAAAAATTGAGAATTACGCCATGCAGGCCGGTTCGGCCGCCGGCTGGGGCATTTTCCTGTTTGTTTTTCTGATGGTGTTGCGCGAAGGCGTGGAGCTGGCGGTGATTTTGCGTGCCGTGGAACTTTCGAGCGAAGGTATCCAGATCTGGGCCGGTACGATCGCCGGTTTGACCGCGGCGATTGCGGTCGGGCTTTTCTTCTTCAAGGGCACCTTGAAAATTCCGCTGCACCGGTTCTTTGCTGCGACCACCATTATCTTGTGGCTGGTTGCGGCACAGCTAGCGCTCACCGGACTGCACGAGCTCAGCGAAGCGCGCTGGCTGCCCTCCAGCAAAGGCGAAATGGCACTGATCGGGCCGATAGTCCGCAACGAAATCTTTTTCTTCGTTTTTATTTTTGGTGCGGCGGTATTGCTGATTTTGCGCGAATGGCTGACCGCTTCACACGCAAAGATCGAAGCGGCGGCGAATGATGCCGAAAAAAGGCTGCTGGCTTCGCAGCAGCGGCGGCAGCGCAATTGGATGCTGGCCGCGGCGTCCGCGTGTTTAGCGGTGATTCTGCTGCTCACCGCGGATTTTATCTATGCCCGCGCGAATTCGGCGCCGCCGTCCGCGAGGCCCATTGCCGCATGGTCCGATGATTTGCGGATTCCGCTGAGCGAAGTGCAGGACGGCAACCTGCATCTGTACACGGCAAATTCGGGAAGCCAGTCCTTTCGCTTTCTGATCATCAAAAAGCCCGGCGGCTGGGGCGTTGCGCTGGATGCCTGTCGCATTTGCGGAGCGGAAGGCTACCGCCAGGACGGCCAAAACGTTGTCTGCCGCCACTGCGGCTCGGCGATTTATGTACCGACGATTGGCGAAGCCGGCGGATGCAATCCGGTAGGTGTGCCTTTCCAGGTGGATGGCTCGGATTTACTGGTGCACGTTTCGGCGCTGGCGAAAGCCTTCACCGAAGTGCCGAAATGAGGGGCGCCGAAGCGGCCCAGCAATGGTTTTGGTTTTAGCTTGAATTCTTAAGTTTCGACTCTGAACTGCCTTTATGTTTTTACGCCTGATTGCCGATAACTTCGCACGCCGGCCACGGCGCAAGCTGCTGACGGCGGCGGCGCTGTCGCTCGGTATGGCCGTGGCTACGGCCGCGCTCAGCGTTTCGCTCGATGTCGGCGACCGCCTGGCAAAAGAGTTTCGCTCGCTGGGCGCGAACCTGGTGGTGACGCCGGAAGCGGATTCGCTGCCGCTCGAAATCGGCGGCGTAGACTATCGCCCGGCGAACGCCGGAGCGTATCTGCCTGAAGCCGACTTGCCCAGAATCAAATCCGTCTTCTGGCACAACAACATCATCGCTTTCGCACCAACACTGGAAGTCCAGGCTCAAGCGTGGTCTCCCGCCTCCGGGAGACCTTCTTCCTCCGCGGTTTTGGACAAAGCAAGCTTGATTGGAACGTGGGCGGATCGGTCCGTTCCTTTAAAGGATGGTTCCGTATTCCAAACGGGCATCTCGAAAACGAATCCTTGGTGGAAGACCGAAGGGCGCTGGTTTGAAGACGACGCCGCGCAATGCGTGCTTGGAGCGCGTTTCGCGGAAAAAAATGGATTGCGGGTCGGAGATACGGTCCAGGTAAGCGCAGATGGCCACAGTTGGTTGGCCCTGACTGCGACGGGAGTGCTGAGTTCAGGTAGCCTCGAGGACGATGCCGTCCTTGTTCCTTTATCGATTGCACAGAAATTGGCGAATCGACCTGGCGAATACCGCAAATTGTATGTTTCGGCGCTGACCAAGCCGGAAGATGATTTTGCGCGGCGCGATCCGAAAACGATGAATCCTGACGAGCTGGAGCGCTGGTCGTGCTCGCCGTATGTTTCCTCGATTGCCTATTCCCTCAAGCAAGTTTTGCCAGGCTCCGATGTGCGCGTGATTCGGCGCGTGGCGGAAGGCGAAGGAAAAATCCTGACGCGCGTGCGCATGCTGCTGTGGCTGGTGACGTTTGCTTCGCTGCTGGCCGCGGCGCTGGCCGTGGGTGCATCCTCGGCAGCATCGGTGATCGAACGCCGCATGGAAATTGGCTTGATGAAAGCGCTCGGAGCGGGCTCCGGCACCGTCGGCTGGTTGCTCGCCGCCGAGCAGTTGTTGCTCGCGTTGGTCGGCGGCTGCATCGGCTACGGGCTGGGACTGCTTTTGGCGCGCTTTATAGGAACGAAAATTTTTGGCGTTCCACCAGCACCGTCGTTGTTGGTGCTGGGTATCGTCCTGGTGCTGGCCGCCGGCGTGACGCTCCTGGGCAGTGCATTGCCGCTGCACCGCGCGGCGAATTACGACCCGGCGCCGATTTTGCGGGGCGAATGATGGTTAGCGAGCGAGCGGCCAGCAGCGAACAGCCAACGGTGTCAGACCGGCGCTCCGTCAATCGCAGCATGTTCTGGCGCCTGATCCGCCGTTCCGTTTTTGCCAACCGCGCACGGCTTTTCGTCATTCTGCTCGCGCTGGGAGCCGGCGCGGCGGTGACCGCTGCCCTGCTGAATTTGCAAGTAGATGCAAAACGCCGTATTACCGGCGAATTCCGTTCCTACGGCGCGAATGTACTTGTCGTACCCGCAACTGCCAATTCGACTCAGGACAGCGCGCTTTTGAACGAAGCGGTGGTTAAGGTGGTTGCCAGCGGACCGACTTCCACAGCCGTTGAGGGCTCTGTAATGCTGTACGGACTGGCGTTGGTCCGGAGAAAATCGGGCGATTCGTTGGCCACCGAGTCCCCCGAGGCGCCTGTCGTGGTCGCTGGACATGGCCAAGGGGATCCCCTCGAATCCGGTGCGTTCAAGACCGTGGAGAAGGCGCCAGAGTCGAAATTCGCGGAGGATCCTTGGGTGCGAATGGCTGGCTGTAACGTTGGCTCGGCCGTGGCTGCCCGGAGAAATTTCCACGTTTTGGACGTTCTGGAGCTGCGAAACGGGGAGCGCAAAGTCGACTGCGCGGTCCAGGAGGTTCGAAGCTTCGGAACGTCTGAGGACGATCAAGTCGCGGTGAGCTTGCGTACCGCTCACACACTGCTCATGTTGCCGGGTGCGATCAGCCTGGTACGGCTCCGTGTTTCTGGCTCGCCCGATCAAGTCGATGAGACCATCCGTTCCCTCCAGCATAGACTTGATGAAAATGAGAATTTGCTTCGCCGATTCTCCGCGCAAGAGAAGGCTTTTTACGCCCAGTATGGAAACCTCTCGCAGGAGGCGATGGACCGAGTGGAAAGACGCCTAAGCGGCGCCGAGGTTCGTCCCATTCGGCAATTCACGGAAGGGGAAGCGCGGCTGTACGGGAAGATCTCGGGGATACTAACGGCGACAGTGGCGGTGGTGCTGGTGCTGACGGCGCTGTGCGTGATGGCGGCCATGACCAACATTGCGGCAGAGCGCAAGAACGATGTTGGGTTGATGAAAGCGATTGGCGGATCGGTGCGGCGAGTGTTGCGGATTTTTCTGGCGGAAGCAGCGTTGCTGGGCCTTCTAGCGGGATTGCTTGGCGCCGCGGCCGGAATGATTGTTTCGATTGGGCTTGGCAAAGCCGTGTTTGGCGTAGCCGCTCAACCCCGGCTCATCGTGTATCCTGTTTCTGTGGCACTCACGGTAATCGTAGCGATTCTAGCGGCCTATCCGCTGCGCCGGCTGGTGCAGATCCGTCCCGCGTCCGTATTTCGAGGCGAGGAATGAGCGCGCACTCACCCGTTACCGAGGCCGTTGTGCCGCGGCAAGCGGCGCAGGTTGAGATTCAAGCGCTGGTGAAGCAATACGGTTCTCTCCGAGCGCTGAATGGCGTGTCGTTCCATATTGGCGAGGGCGAATGGGTTGCGCTGATGGGGCCCTCCGGCTCCGGCAAAACCACGCTCATCAATATTCTCGGCGGCCTGGACACGCTCACCTCCGGCCGAGTGGTGGTAGACGGCGTGGATCTTTCGCGCCTCGCCGAAAATCAGCTGGTTCGCTATCGCGCGGAAAAAATCGGCTTCGTGTTCCAGCAATTCCATCTCGTGCCTTACCTGGATGCGCTGGAAAACGTGATGCTGGCGCAGTATTTCCACTCCACGACCGATGAGGCTGAGGCCGCCAACGCATTGAAGCGGGTAGGGCTCGGCGAACGGCTTACCCACCTTCCGGCGCAACTCTCGGGCGGCGAACAGCAGCGCGTCGCCATCGCCCGCGCTCTGATCAATCAACCGAAGCTGATTCTCGCCGACGAACCTACTGGCAACCTCGACGAAGCCAACGAACAAATTGTGATTGATCTTTTCCGCGAGCTGCACAAATCAGGTCACACCATTTTGATGGTCACCCACGATCCCGACATTGCCCGGCAAGCCGACCGGCGCATCGAGCTGGCGCACGGGCATCTGTCCTTCGACACCGCGCAACACGGGCCGAATCATCCCATGGCCTGCCCGTTAGCCGACACGGCGGATTGCTGCACGCCCGTTTCCGCCGATGACGAAATTCGCGTTGACCACCTGCTGGAACAAATTTGGACTTTCGGTGAGGAAGGAAAGCCGGCCGAAGCCGAGCTGCTGCGCGTCGAAGGTCCGGCGGGCCAGCTGCCCATTGTGGGCACAGACATGACCCCGTCCCGGCTGCTGGCGCGCATGGCTGATTCGCGGCTGGTGGAACTGAGTGGCAAGAAAAACGGTGATTTTAACGTTCCGCACGCGGGCGAAGTGCGGCTCACCGAATCCGGTGCGCGCCGCGCGCGCGACGTGGTTCGCCGTCATCGCCTAGCCGAACGCCTTTTCACCGACACTTTCGCCATCGAAGACGCCGAAGCGCACCAGCAAGCCTGCCGCTTCGAGCACATCATCACGCCGGAGCTAGATCAGCGCATCTGCTCCTTCTTGGGTCACCCCAAAACCTGCCCGCATGGTAATCCCATTCCTCCGGGGCCGTGCTGCGGGACAGAACAGAAATAGAGAGAAGACGTGCGAATTCTTTTTACAATCTTGAGTCTTATTACGATCGTCTCTGTCAATGCCCAAGTGCCGGCCAGCACGGCGGAACAGGAACTCCGTAGAATTGAAGCAGAAACCGCCAGGCTCGAGCAGCCCAACGACGTCTCGCTCGCGAAATTCCTGGCTAGCGACTGGCTGTGCGTCGGAGCAAGACATCTTTCAAAAACCGAATTCATCGAGAATGTGAAGCGGAATCTTGACACTCACGAGAATGGCGTGAATCCCTACGCGATTGAAAAAAAAGAGGTGCAGGTGCACGTCTTTGGCGATACGGCCGTGGTGACTTATGTTAAGGAATACCGCCAGATACCCGATAGTTCTAAGTTTTTCGGTGAAGACGATACCGATGTTTTTACGCGCGATGCGGAGGGATGGCACTTGCGATTTACCAAGATCGCACCGCTTTCGGCCCAATCCGCCTCGCGGTGAGCTTGCCGATGTGCCGGCCCGCCGCCAGTCGAGAGCGAACCGGGGCAAGCGCCTTGTGATACGCAGCCTGGAAATGATTGCTTGGACTATCCATGCCCACACCCGTTGATCAGCGTCGCAAGCCTGCCAGCGTCAAGATTCACGTGAGCAACGGCGCGGGCGTGGACATCACCTGGGCAGACGGTCACGCCAGCCACTTCGATTTCATCTATTTGCGGGAACACTGCCCCTGCGCCACCTGCAACGACGAACGCGAAAAGAAAGAGACGATGGCGGAGTCTTCGCCGGCTCTGGTGTCGTCGCCCGCGCTGCCGATGTTCAAACCCCGGCCGCGCGCCCAATCCGCGCAAGCGGTGGGGCAGTATGCCATACAGATTGTTTTTTCTGACGGCCATTCCACCGGCATTTACTCCTACGATTTGCTGCGCTCAATCTGCCCCTGCTCTGAGTGCTCCATTCTTCCGAAGTGAGTCGGTCGCGCCCTGACTTGTCAGCCGCAGCGGTCTGTGAAATCCTCTCCGAAATTCCGTTTTGTCAACTTTTTCTGGCGAGGTAACTCATGGCTTGCGACGCTCAAGAATTGAAACATGTGCCGCTGTTCGCGCTACTGGATGATGAAGAGGCCGCTGTGCTCGCCTCGCAAGTGGAAATAAAGAAGTTTGTTCCGCATCAGCGGATCTACAAAATTGGCGATACGGATGGTCACGCTTACGTCATGGTTTCTGGCAAGGTCCGCGTCACAACGGTGGATAAAGATCACCAGGAAGTCGTGGTCGATGAGCCAAGCCATGGTGAATTTTTCGGCTTCGCGTCCATGCTGGAAGCCACGCCGCACCAAACCAATGCGGTCGCCGCCGAAGAAACAATCTGTCTCGAAGTGGGCCGCGATGACATTGCCGTTCTGCTGCAGCGTAAGCCATTGGCGGGCATGGACATGCTGACGGTGTTGGGCAAACAGTTCCACGCCTCGCAAGAGCTCGTGCGATTGCGTGCTCTGCGGAATCCTAACGAGATCATCGAGAAGGACGCGACGCTCGGCGAACGCATCGCCGATCGCGTGGCGGATTTCGGCGGCTCGTGGACCTTCATCATGATGTTTCTGGTGATGTTGGTGGCTTACTCCAGTCTCAGTCTGTTTCTCGGCAAAAGTTCCTGGGATCCGTATCCCTTCATCCTGCTGAATCTCTTTCTTTCCATGCTGGCCGCCCTTCAGGCGCCCGTGATCATGATGAGCCAGAACCGCCAGGACACCAAAGACCGGCTGCGCGGCGAACTGGACTACGACGTAAATCGCCGCGCGGAAGCGGAAATTCAGGGCCTTTCGCGCAAACTCAACCTGCTCGACGACCGCATCGCCGATATTCACGATCATCTGCACAACAGCAAGCCGGGTGGCGCACCGCTAGCGGACAACTCTCGCCCTGCCTGAACACGCCAGGCAATGCCGCAAAGAACTGTCGCTGCCTTCCGTAGGCGGTGGATTCCCGTAACATTTTCGCTCCCTTGCGCGAAATTTCTTTTCGCCGAAATTTGTCCCGCGCTACTCTCATGGCTGCCCATCCTCCGGAAGGTGTGTCCATGTCTGTTGAACGCCGCCGCGCCGTACGAATTCCTTTTGTGGCTTCGGCTGAAATCATCGACGACGAAGAAAACACGCGTACTTCGTCTCAGGTTTCCGACCTCAGCCTGCACGGCTGCTGCGTAAAGGCGCCCAACCCCTTTCCCGTCGGCACCAGTGTGACCATCGAAATCTATCGCGACGCCGATTTCCTCGAAGCTCCGGCAACCGTCGCTTATTTCACGCCGCAGAAGGCCATGGGCTTGGCGTTCACCAGCATCGAGCCGCGCTTCGCCGCCATTCTCAAAAAATGGCTGGCCACCACCTCGATTTCCAGGACCGTAACCCACTAGCAAGGGAACCGGCGCTGCGGCTCCTTCCGGCGTACGCGGGTGATATCCTCGCTGCAGCAGTTCGGGCTCCGTTCCAAGCGACTTTTGCGTGAGTAAGCGGTGGGGACGCGTACACCTTGAACCTCGGCGGAATCAACCTGTTCGTTGCGCCCGCGTTCGTCTTACTGTTGCCGTTGGGGCTGTCCTTATGGTTCCGTCGCAAGGCGCTCGCAGCGCCGACTGGAGCGCGTGCTTCTGTCTGGTTCTCATCCTTCCGGTTTCTGCGAAACCTCAACCTCGGCACCATTGCACTTTGGTGGATAGTGACCGACTTCGTCGGCTTGAAAGTTCTCGCGTGGTTCTTTTGGCTGGAAAAGATCCCGGAATGGATTCCCGCCAGCCAAACAATTTTCCTGTTCTGTTTCTGGATTCCGCCAATCGTCGTGCTCATTTCTTGCCAGGTGCTATTTCATCCCGTCTACGTGCGGATTCGGGAAGTTCACTGGACGCGATCCGAGCTTGCACAACAGGCTGCGCTTGGACTGGGTATTTCCCTGGTCCCGGTGCTGTTTGTGATCGGAGGAATCGTTGAACTCACGCTGGGCGGCAGCATTAAGGACTTCGCGCTCAGCTACGCCCTGGCTGCTTTTTTTTGGATCGGCTCGGCGCGGGCGCTGCGCAAGCACTTGCAGCTCACACCCAATGCCCTAACTACCGGGGAACTGCGCGACCGTGCATTCTCTCTGGCCGGCCGTTCGAGGGTCAAGCTGCAGCAGATCTACCTGCTTCCGCCGGGGAAAGCGCGCCTGGCCAACGCGTTCGCCCGCTCTGGAAACAGTATTCTGCTTACGGAAGTTCTGTTGACCGGCCTGAACAAAAGGGAAGTGGATTCCGTCATCGGCCACGAACTTTCCCACCTGAAGCAGAATCATCCGCAGTTGCTGGGCTTCGCGCTGTTGGGGGGCCTGGCGATGGTCATGACTCCCTATTTCTTCTTTGCCACTACGCCGACGTGGCAACCGCTGTTCGACGCGCTTTTCATCACCGTGCCCTTACTGAGTTTCTATTTTGTAGCGCGGCGCTTTGAGTACGCGGCGGATCGCGGCTCCATTGAGCTGACCGGGGACCCCGCCGCGATGATTACCGCGCTGGTCAAGCTCCACCAGCTCAACCTGATGCCGCTCGAGTGGAGCAAGTGGAGCGAAAAAGGCTTGACCCATCCCTCCACCGTGCGCCGCGCGAGAGCCATCGGGCGTGCTGCAGCAATGTCCGAAAAACGCGTCGAGGAGCTCCTGGCCACGCCTTTCTTGCCGGCGCCCGACTTGGCGGAAGCGCACTATGCGGCGCCCCGTACTAGCGCTGCAGCGAAGGTATTTTCCTCGGAGTTCAAGCGACGAGTTGCTATCCGGGCGCTTCTCTGGTTCGCAGGCCTCGCCATTGGGCTGCCGGCCCTGCTGCTGCGCGCGCTTGACGAATGCGCATGGCCGCATAACGGTTGGCAAGCGTTCGTCGTCGTGCTGGTCCTGTGTTTAGCCGCCACCGCGGTCTTCTCGAACTACGTCCCGTTTCTGGGATATCGGGGATTGTGCCGGCGTCTCCGCGCGAAGCTGGCTGAGGACGGAGTGCCCGTCAAGAACGGCGATGCCTGGCTCGTCGGCCTCGCTCCCGGAAACGCACCGCGCATTTTTGAAGCAAACTACTCCTGGGACATCGGCTGGCTTTGGCTTACCGCGGACCGCCTCTGCTACTGGGGCGAAGAAACGCGATTCGCCCTGCGCCGCGAACAGGTTATTTCCACTTTGGCGGGTCCCGGCATTCCCGACTGGTTCCCCACCCAGTTTTTTTATATCCGCTGGCGAACCGAGGCCGGGCAATCAGAGATGACTTTTAACATCCGGCCATTGGAAGTGAAATCAATCTGGGCCATGCATGGGGCATATCGCAATCTGCAAAGCCGGATTTCTTCCTGGCACGCAGGTTCAGCCGTTTCGCAAACCGCGCCGGGCGACGCCGATTTGTTGCCTCTGCCGCCGGCCGGCGAGGTCACCTCCACTTCTCTAGGCTCGCTGCGAAATCCTGGTCGAATTTTGCAGTTTCTTATGTTCAGCGCTTTCCTTTCCGGCTTCGCCGCAGCGCTCCTCAACCTGCCCATTGAATGGGTGGCTCCCGCTTATCTTGCCGAGGGAACGGATGGGTATGCCGGAATCTCCGGCTGGTACGCCGTCTTGATTTCGCTACTCATGGTGCTATTTCGTTTCGGGCCGACCTGGTTTCTGAGGCGACCTGATTCAGTTACCTCGAGCGTTGCGCCTCCTTCGCCGGTTGCGGCCAGAAAACCCGATCCATCCAATGCCCAGTAATCTTGCAATTGCGCCGCTGGCTGGACTTCGCGCGGCAAATTTGCGAGCATTTTAGCCTGCAGGTTTTTACAGCCCTTACATGAGCACTACTCCGAATAGCCCCGCGGCTGCGGCCGGCCGCGGCAACGGAATTCCACGCGTCATCGTTGCCACGACCGCGCTGCTTACCTTTATTTCTTTCTGGCGCGCCGCGGCAATCGTTCTGAATGACCTGGCATCCTCCGCCTACTACGCCGGCGGCGAAGCCGAAGGCTACATCGGCAAGACCGCGCCCTGGTTCATCCTGGCCATCATGCTTTTCTCCTACGCGGTCCGCGCCGTGTACGTGGAAAGCTGCAGCATGTTTGTGCGCGGCGGCGTCTACCGCGCGGTAAAGCAGTCGCTCGGCGGAACGCTCGCTAAGTTCAGCGTCTCCGCGTTGATGTTTGACTACATCTTGACTGGCCCCATCAGCGGCGTTGCGGCGGGCCAATATGTTGGCGGCTTGCTTAGTGAACTACTGCCTTACGCGCACATCACGGGCGGGCCTCTCTCGCCGCGCATCATCGACATCATCGCCGCGGGCTTCGCCATCATCATCACCCTTTATTTTTGGTGGGAGAACACCAAGGGCATCCCGGAATCCAGCGAAAAAGCCCTTCGGATCATGAAGCTGGTCACGGTCATGGTGGTTCTGCTGATCGGCTGGTGCGTCTATACCATCGTTATTCGCCGCCCTTCGCTCCCGCCCTTCCCCTATCCGCACAATTTGCATCTCACATCCGCATCCCTGGGCTGGCTCGCGCATAGCTCGCTGCCGCACATGTTCGGCATCATCGCTATTTTTATCGCCCTAGGCCACTCCGTGCTGGCCATGAGCGGCGAAGAGTCTCTTGCTCAGGTCTATCGCGAAATCGAAAGCCCCAAACTCGTCAACCTCAAGAAAGCCGGGCTGGTGATTTTCGCGTACAGCATGATCTTCACTTCGCTGGTTTCCTTCTTCGCAGTGATGATCATCCCGGACGATGTCCGCCAGGGCTTCCTCGAAAATCTCATCGGCGGCCTAGCCATGAGCCTCGAAGGCCCGTTCCTCCTGCGCCTGATTTTCCACGCCTTCGTGGTCGTAGTCGGTGCGGTAATTCTGGCCGGCGCGGTCAACACCGCCATCGTCGGCTCCAACGGCGTGCTCAACCGGGTGTCCGAAGACGGCGTTCTCAGCGACTGGTTCCGCCAGCCGCATCCCCGGTTCGGCACCAGCTACCGCATCATCAACATCATCGTCGTACTTCAGATCCTCACCATCCTGATCAGCCACGGCGACGTTACTTTCCTCGCGAACCTCTACGCCTTCGGCGTGATCTGGAGCTTCGCCATGAACGGCTTGGCCGTTTTCGTGCTGCGCTATACGAACCCGGGCCAGCGCGAATTCCAGGTTCCGCTGAATTTCAGCATCGGCAAAACGCAGGTTCCGCTCGGTCTCGGTCTCATCACGCTGACGCTTTTCCTGATTGCTTTCGTCAACTTGTTCACCAAGCCGGTGGCCACCATGGCCGGCGGCGTCTTCTCGATAATCCTCTACATCATCTTCACCATTTCTGAAAAACGCGCACGCCACACTGGTGTTGCGCACGTCGAAATGGACCAGTTCAATCTCGAACTCGAAGGAGAACTCACTCCCGAAGCCGTAGGCGCCAAGCCCGGCAACATCCTTGTGCCGGTCAGCAACCACTTCAACATGTACCACCTGGGGAATGTGCTCGATCGCGTGAAGCCCGGCCGCCGCGACGTGGTGGTCCTGCACGTCCGCATTCTCCGCCGCACTCCTTCCGGCGAACAGGAACTCGAGGCAGATCAGCTTTTTGGCAGCATCGAACAGCATCTGTTTTCCCAGGCGCTTTCCATGGCGGAAAAGCGCGGCAAGTCCATTCGCCTGGCGGTGGTCGCCGCGAACGATCTCTGGGACGGTATCTTGCGCGCCGGGCATAGCCTGCAATCTTCGACTATCGTTGTGGGAACCTCAAGCAAGTGGCAGAGCGAAGAGCAAGCGCGCCAGATCGGTGACGCCTGGGAAAAACTTCCTGACCCCAAGCCGCAATTTAATCTGGAAGTCCATTTGCCCAATGGCGACAAGGTCTATAAGGTTCTCGGGCCGCATGCGCCCAACCTCACCGCCAACGAAGTTAACTTGCTCCATCGTCTCTGGCTGCGCTTCAGCGACCACGTTGCGCCGGAAGAGCTGCACCACCACGACGTGGTGCATTTTGCCTTGGAAGAACTGAAAAAGGATCTCGACGAGGGCCGGGAAGACCAGCTGCGCGAGCGCCTGCTGGCTCACCTTCGTTCCAACCGCAGTAAGAAACTCCCCGGCAGCTGATCTCAGCAGACGCTAGCCTGTGCCGGTGCGACTCGCGCAATCGTTCACCAACTTTGCCGCCAGATGGCTGGAAATCCCCTACACCGCTGAGGTGCAGTGCCCGCACTTCTTCGCCGCCAGCGGAATCGGCATAGCGCACTGCGGGCAATCGCGCGTGGTAGGAGCCGCGGCCGGCGCCGGTTTTACCACCCAGCGATTCACCATCCGCAGCAACAGGAAAATCGCAAACGCCACAATCAGAAAATTCACAATGGTATTCAAAAACAATCCGTAATTGAGCGTCGCCGCCCCGTGCGCTTTGGCCTCGGCAATGGTGGCATAGTTGGTTTCGCCCAGGTTGAAGAACAG
Source organism: Candidatus Eiseniibacteriota bacterium (assembly GCA_035607085.1). Taxonomy (GTDB): domain Bacteria; phylum Acidobacteriota; class Terriglobia; order Acidiferrales; family UBA7541; genus Acidiferrum. Next base: position 19,949 of record DATMZI010000106.1, read on the forward strand.
GTTCGAAAAGTCCACATGACCCAGGGCCCGCCCGACCGGCGGCATGATCACATCGTCCACCAGCGACGATACAATTTTGCCGAACGCCGCGCCGATGATGATACCCACGGCCATGTCCACCACATTTCCTCGCATCGCGAATTCTTTGAATTCCTTGAGCATGCCAGGTCTCCTTTTTCGCGGAAGATGTAGGCGCGGGCCTACCCCGAAAACAGTTTAGTTTCGCCGAAACACTAACACGGAACCTGCAAGTCCGCGCAAGAGCAGTAGCAGTCCGGCCACCGCCAGCAGCCGGTCAACCCAGCCGAAAGGAACGCGCGAAATCGCCGCCATTACGATTCCCAGCAGCAGCATGGAAATGCCTCGCGTCCAATCTTCCCACCTCGACCAGAACTTTCCTGGCCGATAAAGCGCGCGCGCGCCCCACAACACAATCGCGACGCTCAGAACAAGCCACGCCGGCCGCCGCCGGTCAAAGAAAATATGTCCGGTCAGCCCCAGCCAGACAATCAACCCGCCGAGCAGCATGAAAATGAACTCGATCAACAACCGCAGCATTTTGTCGGGAGTCAGCATAAAAAGTGCGGCGGCGGCTTTCGGCCGCCGCTCGTCTTCCTTCCGGCTGAAGGCTGACCACTGGTTAGGGACAACGGTTGCTACGCCACCCGCTCGATCTTCACGTGGTTGAGCGTCACCGGCGTGTTCGGCCGGTCGCTGCGGTCGCGCGGCAGGGTAGAAATCTTGTTTGCCACGTCCTGTCCCTCCACCACTTCGCCAAAAATCGTGTGCCGGTTATCGAGCCACGGCGTCGCCGCAACCGTGATGAAAAATTGGCTGCCATTCGTGTTCGGTCCGGAATTGGCCATGGAAAGTTTCCCCGGCTTTGCATGCTTCAAGGAAGGGTGAAACTCGTCAGCAAACTTGTACCCTGGGCCGCCCATGCCCGACCCGTGCGGACACCCGCCCTGAATCATGAAATCCGGAATCACGCGATGAAATATCAGACCGTCATAAAACGGCCGCTTCTCTTTTTTCCCGGTCTTTTCGTTCGTGAATTCCTTGGTTCCTTCCGCCAGTCCGACAAAATTCTCCACCGTTTTGGGAGCTTCTTTCTCCAGCAGCTTGATCACAATATTCCCCTGCGAAGTCTCAAAGATAGCGTAAGTGCCTGCGGGACGAGTCATGCGTTCTCCTTGAAGTTGCGGCAAATTCATCGTACATGAGGAGGAGACTGCCTTGCCAGCACCGACGCGCGGAGCGCGGAGGTCTGCGGCGGGCACCATCGCGAAATGGACTTGCAAGCTCAGCCAGGAGCGTTTGATGAAAACAAAAGAGGGCGCGGTTTAAGCGCCCTCCGTCAGACTGCTTTCGATTTTGAAACTCCGGCGAGCCGTTAATTCGCCGTAAGCGTCGTGGTAGCGGTAATTCCGCCGTGGTTTACGCCGATGGTGGTGGTCCCGGTCGTCGTGGTCGTCGCCAATCCGGCATTCACCGGAGCGTTCGCAATCGTCGCAACGCTCGAAATGGTCGAACTCCAGTGCGAGTTGATGCTCACGTCCTGGGTCGAGCTGTCGCTGAAGGTGCCCAGCGCGATGAACTGTTGTGTCCCTCCGGCCGCGACCGTTGGATTGGCAGGCGCGATGTCTATCGAAACCAGCGTTCCCGTTCCGATTGTCACCGAGGTTGATCCTGTCACTCCGGAAGCCGATGCGGTCACCGTCAGCGTTCCGGCTTTCTTCGCGTGCAGAATTCCGCTGCCGCGCATGTTGGCCAGATTGTTCTTTGACGAACGCCACGAGACGTTGGCGAGCACGGCCGTGCTGCCGTCGCTGTAGTTTCCGGTGGCCGTGAATTTCAGCGATGTGCCCTTCTGTACGCGTGCATTGGCCGGGGAAATCGTGATGGAAACCAGTTTCACGTTCGAAACCGTCAGGGCCGTCGAGTTGTTGACCGAACCCAGCATCGCGGTAATCGTCGTGCTGCCGGTGGAAACGCTGGTCACCAGCCCGAGGTTGGTGATGGTCGCCACGGCCGGCGTCGAAGAACTCCACAGCACGGACTGCGTCACGTCCTGGGTTGAGTTGTCGCTAAAGGTGCCGGTCGCGCTGAATTGTTTTGTAGCGTCATCCGGCATCGAGGAGTTCACCGGCGCCACCGCCAGCGACACCAGTGTCGCGGTCGAAACCGTGACTGATGTACTCGCAGACACCGTACCCGAGGTCACGCTGACCGTTGAAGTGCCCGGCCCCACGGCAATTCCCAGGCCGTTGGCATCCACGGTCAACACACTAAGCGCACTGGACGACCATAATGCCGAGGTAAGCACTTGCGTGCTGCCATCGTCGAAATTGCCTGACGCCGTGAACTGCTGTTGCGTGCCCGCCGCCATCGTCACATTGGTCGGCGTGAGGGTGATCGATTGCAGGTGCGCCGCAACCACCGTAATTACCGAAGAGTCCGTGAAGGTGCCGACGGTGGCCGTAATATTCGTCGAACCGGCCGCCAGAGTTGTGGCCAAGCCATTGCCGTCTATGGTTGCCACGCTGGTATTGGACGATGTCCAGGTAACGCCCGTAACCAGGTCTTGAATGGACCCGTCGCTGTAAATCGCCGACGCGATGTATTGTTGGCCCACCCCGATAGCCAGTGTCATGTCGTCCGGCGTTACCGAGATTGAGGTGATGCTTGGCGCGGTAACGGTCACCGAAGTGGAGCCCGCTACGGAGCCCAAAGTCGCCGTGACGGTCGAAGAACCCGCCGTAACGCCCTTGACCAGGCCGCCGGCGCTCACCGTGGCATTCGCAATCGTCGACGAGGACCACGTGACCAGGTCCGTTACGTCGCACGTGCTGGCATCGCTGTTTGTACCGGTGGCCACCAGTTGCTGCGTGGTATTTACCGGCACCGTCGGATTCGCGGGTGTCACTGCGATCGAAACCGGCGTGGCGCACACATTCGCGCTGGTCACCGTAATCTGGGTCGACGCGGAAAACGTTCCGGATCGCGCCGTCACAGTTGCAAGACCGGTCGCGGCTCCAGTCACCACGCCTGCCGCGCTCACTGCGGCGGTCGTGGAATCCGACGAACTCCACGTAACCGAAGACGTCAAGTCCTTGGTCGTGCCGTCCGAAAAGCTTCCCGTCGCCTGCAACGATTGGGTCTTGGTGATGAGCACCGTCGCGGATGTGGGGGTGATCGATAGGCCGTTGAGCGTTGCCGAACCGGGCTGCGTGCCGCCGCCTCCACCTGTGTTCTTAACGCCGCTGCACGCTGCCAGCAGCAGAGCAAATGAGGCAATCCAAGTCTTGCGTAGCACAGTCTTTCCTTCCGCGCGAATCCAATCGCGCCATTCCAAAGTCTCGTTGTTCGGGGCCGACTCGAACCGACAGGGCGGAGAAGGTCCGCCGGTCAGAACGGGTGGCAGAGCGGCTCGCGCTTTTACTTAGTGTGAGGAATCTTAGGAAGTGGGCCAATCTGAAAAAGGTACAGACGTTCCAATGCGATACATTTTAACTAATCCGACACAATTTCTCCGGCCCCGTACAGTAGTACGGTTGCCAGTTGGAACACCCTGCCATTCCCCGCTTTCCGTCGAGTCTTGTTCGCTTATTTGGCAATTATATTAATTATTCGACTAAGTGCTGTGGCCTTGCCACTCTCACGCCAAGTGGGTTCAATTGCTCGATCTCGCTGCGCCTAACTCCCTCGCTTCGTGGGCAGTCGCTTTGCTCTTCCACCACTCCTTGCACTCTTGCGCTCGTAAGTCCTTTGTTTGCCCGCTTCGGAAAACTACCTAGGACTCTCCCAGGGGTCCCAAAAATGGGAACTGCGCCCGCGGTTCCGGGAACGCCGGCCGGGAGGTACTCCGGCTGTGTAGCATGGATTCGGCAATCTTATTTATTGGGCGAGTTCTACAGTTTGCCCCGAAGCGGCCGAGCGGCGCGCGGCGTCCAGGATCTCCGTTACGATCACGTTGTTGTCGAGCGACGAGTATGCGTCCGGTTTGACTCCCTCAAGCAGTACCGCCCGAAGATAGGTCAGCGAATCGTTGTAAGGCGCCGGAATGGCCGCGGCGGTCCGTGTGCTGGCATGCGGTTCACGCGGCAGGCGCACCGAAATGTCATTGTTGGCGACTGTGACCACCGAGCCTGTCTGCCCATACACTTCCAGGTCTTTCCGGCTGTACGGCCAGTTCCACGAAGCCTGCAAAATCGCCTGCGCCTTCGGATAGGTCAGTACAATCGTGGCCTCATCGTCCACGCGCGGATAAACGTCCGGCTTGATTCGCTGCGTCACCGCCGTTACTGTCAGCGGCCGCGCGCCATCCATCAGGAAGGTCATCAGGTCCGCGCCATAGCAACCAAAATCAAACAGCGCGCCGCCGCCGTTCAGCCTGGGGTCGGTGAGCCAGCCAAGAAATTCCGGGCTCACGCCAATTTCCTTCGGTCCCTGATGGCCGTCATGAACCACCACTTTGCGCAGCTCGCCGATCGCGCCCGAGTGCAGCAACTCATATGCGGCGCGGTTGCTCGGATACCAGGAAGTTTCATAGTTCACCAGCACCGTGATTTTCGCCGCCGCTGCCGCAGCCGCGATCGCCTTGGCATCTTCATACGTGGTCGCCAGCGGCTTTTCCATCATCACCGGAACCGAATATTTCGCGCACTGTTCCACCACTTTGCGGTGGCCAAACGTCGCCGTATAACCAAGCACCGCTTGCGGATGCACACTGCGCAGAAGCTCATCCAGGTCTGCATGATAGAGAGAAGCATCAAGTTTGTATTTCGCAGCGTAGCGGTCAAACAACGTCCGGTCGGGCTCCGCTATGCCGACGATCTGAATGTCTTTTCGCTCCAGAGAATGCGAAAAGAAGCCCTCGGCGTGGCCGTGCACCAGTCCGGCGATGGCGACACGAAGAGGCGGAGGGTCGTCGGCTGCGAAAGCAGTCTTCCCAGACGCGAGAAATGCGGCGACCGCGCAGAATGTAAAGATGATCCGGCTCAACATGACGGCTCCTTTGGGAAATTTCGCAGAGATAGTACCACTGGGTGCACGCGGAAAGGCGAAAGCTCTGTGGCCCTGGCTGCTATTGACAGGTGGCATATAGTGAAGTGCAATTCAGCAGGCCTTTCGAGGCCCACGCGGCGACTGCTCCGCCGTCCGGAGCGCGCTTAGGCAAAGACGGAGTGTGTCGGAAGTGAGCCACCTGTTTTATCCCTGGGGCATCATTCTGCAGATTCTGGCCATCGTGCACTTCGTAAAGCGCCGGCCGGAAAGCTACTGGCTGTGGATCATCCTGATCGGAGGCCCCATCGGGGCGGGCGCCTATCTGCTGGTCGAAGTGCTGCCGGACACCCGCCTGCTGCCGGGGGTATTCCAGGGCTTCGGCCGCAGGTCGCGCATTCAGTCCCTCGAAACGCAGATTTTGGACAATCCTTCGGCGGGAAATTACGAAGAGCTCGGCGACCTGTGCCTGGAAGAGAAAAAATACGAAAAGGCGCGGGACGCCTTCACCAAGGCGATTGATGCCTACGGCACGCGCAAGGCCAGCGGATCATCGAGCGATATGCTTCATGTTTTTTATGGCCGCGGAAAAAGCCTGCTCGGTCTCGGCAACTATCCCGCGGCGATTCCGGATCTGGAGCGCGTGGCGTGCGCCGACCTGAAGTTTGATTACTACCGTGCCGCCGGCCTGCTGGCCGACGCCTATGCTCGTAGCGGTGACTTCGCCCGCGCCGAACAATGGTTTGCGCCGGCCGCGCAGTTTTCCACGACGCCGGAAACGTTCTGCAACTATGCGTGGTTTCTGAATGCACAAGGCAAAAAGGAAGAAGCCAGAGAATGGCTCGACAAGCTGATGGCCAAAAAGCGCACCCTGCCCGGCTATATGCAGCGCGTCGAACGCCCGTGGTTCCGAAAGGGCAAGGCATTGCGCAAGGAACTCGACGCTAAGAAATAGGAAAGAACTGGGGGAGTCAATGACGATTGGCAAAGAGTTGCAAGACGCTAGACGCAGGGAATTCTTGCAAGGAGCAGGGGCGACCGCGCTGGCAGCCGCAGCTACGCCGCGATTCGTCCGCGCGGCCGGAATTTTGCGAAGCGGGATTCCTGGTCTCAGTCCCGACGACACTACTGCGATTCGCTCGGAAATCGAAAAGCGCCATGAAGAGTCAGTGCGTCGCCTGCAGACATGGATCAAGCAGCCTTCCATCGCGGCGGAAAACCGCGGCATGAACGAAGGTTGCGAACTCATGATGGAGTTGCTGCGCGATGCGGGCTTTCAGCGCGTGCAGCAGATGGCAACCGACGGCCAGCCTGGTGTTTTTGCAGCCTTGGACGCGGGCGCACCAAAAACGTTGGGACTCTATTTCATGTATGACGTCAAGCAGGCCGATCCCGCCGAGTGGAGTTCGCCGCCCTTTGAAGCGCGATTGGTGGACAAACCGTTTGGAAAAGTTGTCATGGGACGCGGCGCTGTAAATCAGAAAGGGCCAGAGGCGACTTTTCTGGCGGCGCTGCACGCGATCCGTGGCGCCGGCAAAAAGCTGCCGGTGAATCTGATCTTCGTGGCCGAAGGTGAAGAAGAAATCGGCTCGCCGCATTTTCCGCAAGTGGTGAGGCGTCCGGAAGTGCTGGAAGCTTTGCGGAAATGCATTGGAATTACGATGCCCAGCGCATCGCAGGACCTGGATGGTTCGGTGACGACGTTTCTCGGTGCCAAAGGCGTGATTGAACTCGAGATGATTTCGAGCGGCGAGAAATGGGGCCGTGGACCGCGCAAAGACGTGCATTCCAGCAATAAGGCGCGGCTCGACAGTCCGGCCTGGCATCTAGTCGAAGCGCTGGCATCGCTGGTCACACCCGACGGAAATGAACCGGCCATCGAAGGCTACGCCGCGAAGGCCAAACCGCTGAACCCCGAGCAGAAGAAAATGATCGAAGTTGCGGCCAGGCGACTAAACGAAGAGACCGCGAAAAAAAGTATGGGCGTGCAGCACTGGGTCCACGATGTGAGTTGGGAGCAAGCCCTGGAATTGCTGGTCTCCAAGCCCACCGTCAACATCGAAGGATTGGTGGGCGGTTACACCGGCCCCGGCGGCAAAACGATCCTTCCCGGCCGCGCGGTGGCCAAGCTGGATTTGCGCCTGGTTCCCGATATGACCGCAAAGGAGTCTTTGGAACGCCTGAAGGAGCACCTGGCGAAAAAAGGTTTCGGCGACATCGAAGTGAACATGACAGGCGGATACGATCCGACCAACACGCCGCCCGACGCCAAAATCGTTCGCGTCGAAGAAACGGTTTACAAACGCCACGGTATCGATCCCGTAGTTCTGCCGCGCCTGGCGGGCTCGTGGCCCGGTTATGTCTTTACCGGCGAACCGTTGAAGATGCCAGCCGGCCACTTCGGGTTGGGACACGGCAGCGGCGCGCATGCGCCGGACGAATACTATGTGATCGAATCCAACAATCCCGCGGTCCAAGGAATTGATGGAGCCGCTTACTCCCACGTGGAATATTTGTACGAACTTGCCGCCAGCGCTTGACGCAACGAAGGAACGTTGTCCGAGCAGAGTTCGCTCTACCGTAACTTCCGTCACCAGGAACGCTGCGTGCGCAGCTCTGTAATGTGCGCGGTGTGATGGCGGCCGTGCCACGCGTAAAGAAATAAGAGCCAGTCCACCGTGCGCGGTCCGTGGTCAGGATGAAGGAATACACGTCCGAACTGGTCGTCGCTCAGGGCCCGCAGCAAGCGCGCCCATCGGTCATGCAGCGCATCCAGGAGCGTGAGCGATGTATCAATGGGGCCGGTTTTGGCGTCGGGCAGCTGCGCCCATAAATTTTCTTCGTATGGCTTGATGGTCGGCTGCTCCTCCGTCAAGGCCAAACGCAATCGGACATAAGCGTTGATGTGGCTGTCGGGCACGTGGTGTACCAGCTGGCGGACGGACCAGCCACCTTCGCGGTAGGGCGTGTCCAATTGAACGGGCGACAATCCTTCCACCGCCGCGCGCAATTTCACGGGCGTTTCGGCGATGATTTCAATGGCCTGGTGGCGCAAGGCCGGCGTTGCTTCGAGCGGCTGCTGGAATTTGCCAATCGGGTAGCGCGGATCCATGGGACAAGGTCTCCTGAAGATGGTTTGCGAACAACGTGCGAACGAACTTCACTGTTGGACTGTACAACGAAGAGAATGGTGACACCGGAAGCGCCGATTATCAAAGCGCAATCCAAAATGGCTGCTCGCTGCTACCGCGGGCTGCAAGATGGGTAATGGTACAATGCCGTTTCCTCCTTTGTAACTTGGAGCCGCTTTTAGAATCTAATGTCGGGAGAAGCGCAAGCATGCGGAATGTGGTGATTATCGGAAGCGGGTGTGCCGGCCTGACCGCTGCGATCTATGCGGCGCGCGCGAACCTCAAACCGCTGGTGCTGGAAGGGCACGAACCGGGCGGGCAACTCTCTCTGACCACGCACGTCGAGAATTTTCCAGGTTTCCCCGACGGAATCATGGGTCCGGAGCTGATTGAAAACATGAAGCGGCAAGCCGCGCGTTTCGGTACCGAGTTCAAGGCCGGCGCGGTTACTGAAGTGGATGTAACGAAAAGGCCGTTCCGGATTACGGTCAATGGCGAGGAACACCTGAGCAAAACATTGATTGTGGCGGCCGGAGCCTCGGCGCGTTTGCTCGGATTGAAGGGTGAGAAAGAATTGATTGGCCGCGGCGTTTCCACTTGCGCGACCTGCGACGGTTATTTTTTTCGCGGGAAGCCCATCGCAGTGGTTGGCGGCGGTGACTCGGCGATGGAGGAAGCAAATTTTCTGTCGCGCTATGCCAGCAAAGTCTATCTAATTCATCGCCGCAATGAATTCCGCGCGTCGAAGATCATGATCGATCGCGTGAAAGCCAACCAAAAAGTTGAACTCGTCACACCCTACGTGGTGGAGGAGATTTTGTCGCCGCAGGGGCTGGTTAACGGCGTGAAGCTGCGCAACATCGAGACCAGCCAGGGCAGGGACCTCGAGCTGGATGGCGTTTTCATCGCTATCGGGCACGACCCGAACAGCACGGCCTTCAAGGGCAAGCTGGACATGGATGAAAATGGCTACCTGCTCGCCAAGCACGGCAGCCTTACCAACGTGCCGGGAGTGTTCATCGCGGGCGACGTGCAGGATCATCGTTACCGGCAGGCGGTTACCGCGGCGGGCTCGGGTTGCATGGCTGCGATTGATGCGGAAAAGTTCCTTGAAGAACACAAAGGTGCGTAAAGCGCACTCGTAAGACCGGAATGTCACGGGCATAATAAAAGCGCATGCTCCGTTCGACGCTCCTGAAGTTGTCGGAAAGCCAAAGTTTCGCGCGCTGGGTCACTTCCAACCGGGCCACCCGCAGGATGTCGCACCGTTTCGTTGCCGGCGAAGAATTGGACGAAGCGATTTCCGCGGCGCGCGTTTGCAACGACCAGGGGATGCTGGTCAGCCTGGACTATCTCGGAGAAAACGTTGCGACCGCAACGGACGCGCAGCGGGCGCGCGACGCTTACCTCCAAGTGTTCGATCGCATCGCCGCAAGACAACTGAATGCCAATGTTTCCTGCAAACTGACCCAGCTTGGATTGGATTTGAGCCCGGAATTCTGCGAAGGACAAGTCCATTCAATCGTGGAAAGAGCCGCTTCCTGCGACAACTTCCTGCGCGTGGACATGGAAGGTTCGGCTTACACCGAGCGGACGATTGACGTGGTGAAGAAGGTCCGGTTGCGCAGCCCGGCGATCGGAACCGTGATCCAAGCTTACCTCTATAGAAGCGAGCAGGACATTCAAGACTTGCTGGCGATCGGCTGCCGCATTCGGCTGTGCAAAGGCGCATATAAAGAGCCACCGCAAGTTGCCTTTCCGAAAAAAGAAGATGTGGATGCGAACTACGTGAAACTGGCGCGGCTGCTTTTGCCCAGCGGCTTTTATCATGGGATTGCCACTCATGATCCGCGTATGATCGGCGCGACGATTCGGTGCGCAGCTGAAATGAGAGTGTCCAAAGACGACTTCGAGTTTCAGATGCTGTATGGAGTGCGTAAGGATTTGCAGCGGCAGTTGGTGCGCGACGGCTACCGCCTGCGCATTTACATCCCTTATGGACGCGACTGGTTTCCGTATTTCATGCGCCGCCTGGCGGAGCGTCCCGCTAACCTGGCGTTCTTCGTGCGCAACTTCTTCCGCTAGCACTTAAAGAGACTCGCCCGGTTTCAAAGCGTGGATGGTGAGCCCGGTGATGTCTCGCGCCTCTTCACGCAACTTTTCCGGTGTGCCGGTCAGAACGGGGAAGGTGGCGTAGTGCATGGGGATCACGTGCTTGACGTTGAGAAAGCGGATGGCGTGGGCAGCTTCACGCGGGCCCATGGTGAAGAGATCGCCGATGGGTAGCATGGCGAGTTGCGGTTGGTAGAGTTCACCGATAAGTTTCATATCGCCGAAAAGCGCGGTGTCGCCCGCGTGATAAACAGTTGCACCTCCGGGCATCCGCACCACCAAGCCCGCGGGTTCTCCGCCGTAAATTCTTTGCTCCTCAAATTCAATGGAGTTTGAGTGCATGGCCTGAGTCATGGTGACGCTGAAGTCGCCGACCTGCTGCGTGCCGCCTTTGCTCATCGGCAGAATCTCTTTCCCAAATCCTTTGTCAGCAAGCCACAAGCATGTCTCAAAGATAGCAACCAGCTTGGGACTAAATTGCTTAGCGATGGTTAGGGTCTCGCCCAGATGGTCGGAGTGTGCGTGCGTCAGAAAAATCGCGTCTACTCGAGAAAGTTTCTTTAGCGACTCAGGGCAGCGTGGATTGGTCATGATCCACGGATCAATGAGCGCTACTTGTCCAGAAGGGGTGGTCAGTCGAAAAGCACTGTGGCCGAAATAGGTGATGCGATTTCCCTTGAGATCGAGCATGAGCAAAGACCTTTCCGGATTAATGGGGCTGCGATGCAAGGCTAAACGGAAAACTGCGCGACGAACAAGTGCAATGTCGCAAGGTGGCCCTAGCGAAGCCACCAAGAGGCTGCAACACGATTGTCATAGATTGATGTCGGTTTTACGAAGGCGGCCGACGGGCCACGGCAAACTTACGAAAAGCTGCGGCGCGCCAGGTGAGCAACAGTCGTCGCTGCTTTTTTAGAATATTTCACCCCACTGGGGGCCAATGTGATCCGCGTTGTGAAGATTATTGCACTATCCGTGTTTGCTTTATTGATGTGTTCGGCGAGCCAAGGTCAAGGAACGCATGCAAGTCTCACTGGGGTAGTCACCGATCCGAGCCATGCGGCGGTCGGCAACGCGAAGGTGACCGCAAAGAACCAATCCACCAACTGGAATCAGGAAGTGATCAGCGACCGTTCCGGATCCTATTCCTTCCTGAGTATGCCGATCGGGCAGTATTCGATCACTGTGGAGCTGAGCGGCTTTAATTCGGCGGCCATCGAGCTGACCCTAGAGACAGCACAAAAAGGGCGCCAGGATTTTGAATTGCAGGTCGGACAGACCACGTAAACGATAACCGTGGAAAGCTCGGCGCAAAATCTTTCCAAGCAGGACGCGTCGCTCGGCGCGGTGATCAACAACATCGTTTTAGATACGCCGCTGTATCTCACGCGTCGCTGAGGCGTGGTTGTTCGCGGCCATAAGCGTTGTCCGAGTGGCACCGTATGCAGCTCTGCGCTGGCTCTTCGCCAGGCTGTACTGGATGGAGAGTGGAGAGGCGAGTTGAGTTGAGAAACGCTGTGTCGCCGGGTAGACTAATCTGGTGGAAGTTTTCGGGCCGTCCCGAACAGAAGATTTTGTGCCGGTCAGCCGATTGAGGCGACGGCCAGCGCGCGAAACAAAGGAGAAGCTGAATGGCTTATGTGATTGCCGAACCGTGCATCGGCACCAAGGACACTGCCTGCGTGGACGTGTGTCCGGTGGATTGCATCCACCCTCGCAAGGACGAGCCGGAACATGAAGGCGTAACGCAGCTCTACATCAATCCGACGGAATGCATTGATTGCGGAGCTTGTGTGCCGGTTTGCCCAGTGACTGCGATTTTCGCGCTGGAAGATCTGCCGGAAAAGTGGCAGGCCTTTTCGGCGACCAACACCGATTGGTACGCCAAGAAGTAAGCGCACCCGACTGTGCGGATTTGCAAAATGGCACGCGCCTTGCGTGCCGTTTTGTGTTTTTAGCAGCCGTCTGTGTTTCGCCGCGCCAACCCTGGGCCTTTCCGCTACATCTATGAGTAGGGCCTTTCGCTAAGAAACAGCGAGGTAGATCGAATTGAAGATTGTCCCAGCGCTTTTCGCCTGGACCGGGAGTCTTGCTCTTATGAGCGGCCCTGTTCACGCGCAGCTACCTCCAGCAGCAGCGAACAGGACGGCGGTACCGGCGAAGCCGGTATCCCTTGAAGGCGACTGGAGCGGCGTGCTTCAGGTCGGCGAAACGGAATTGCAACTTGTTCTGCATCTTTCCAAAGACACGCAAGGCGAATGGCATGCCAAGCTGGACAGTTTGAATCAGGCTGTGTATGGAATGGATGCGTCGAGAGTGACGCGCGAAGAAGACACGCTGCGTTTTGAAATTGCGTCGGTCGGCGCAAAGTTTCAAGGGAAAATTCGACCGGACCACCACAGCATCCGCGGGCTTTGGGAGCAGGGTGGAGCGGGCTTGCCGTTGAGGTTTGAAAGGCGCGCCACCGGTGCGGCTTCGCGTGGTGCTGCAGCCAACGCAGTCTCCAAAGCGGAGGGCACTTGGCAGGGAGCGATTGAAGTGACCAACATGCGGATGCGATTGCAGATGCACCTATCGCATGACGACAAGGGGAAATTGGTAGCTTCGGTGGACAGTTTGGATCAGGGCATTCAAGGAATTCCCGCGTCAGAGGTTGCGGAGAAAAATGGCGAGGTGAGTTTCGAGATTCCGGCGTTTCAAGCCGATTATCACGGCAGGTTAAGCACTGCAAAGAATGAAATTGCCGGGGAGTGGGCGCAGAACGACACCATCGAAAAACTGGACTTTCACCGCTCCGAGCAGCCGCTGGAATTGCGGCGGCCGCAAACTCCAGCCGAGCCATATCCCTACACGGTCGAAGAGGTTTCATTTTCGGCGGCTGACGGCAAAGCGACGCTGGCCGCTACGTTGACCATACCTCAGGGAACCGGACCGTTTCCCGCCGCCGTGTTTGTCGGCGGATCGGAGCCAACCGATCGCGACGAAACGACGGCTGGACATAAGCCGTTCCTGGTGCTGGCGGATCTGCTCGCACGAAAGGGAATTGCGGTGCTTCGGTACGACAAACGCGGCATCGCGCAATCTACCGGCAACTATGACCACGCCACGATGGACGATTTTGCGAACGACACGCAGGCCGCTCTGAATTATTTGAAGGCGCGCAAAGAAGTCGATCCGAAGCGCAGCGGCGTGTTGGGCCACGGCGAAGGCGGAATATTGGCCGCTCAACTCGCCGTGCACAACCGCGATTTGGGCTGGCTGGTGCTTCTCGCTGGTCCCGCCGCTACCGGAGAACGCACTCTGCTCCGCCAGTCCGAACTAATCGCTCGCACCGGCGGCTTGCCGGAAGAGCAGATCGCACGCAGCCAGCAATTCGATCGCTTGGCCTACGCAGCGGTGCGCGAAGAAAGGACTCCAGCTGCCTTGGAGGCGCGCTTGAAGCATCTGATCGACAAAAGCGGTCTCAGCGCCGCGATGCCGCCGGCCGCGTTAAAAGCGCAAATCCGGCTGATGACGACGCCATGGTTCCGTCAGTACCTGGATTTCAATCCGGTCCCGTTGTTGGAACAGATCAAATGTCCGGTGCTCGCTCTGAATGGCGACCGTGATTTGCAGGTGGACGCCGACGAGACCGTGCCGGTGCTTCGCCAGGCCTACGAAAAAAGCGGCAACAAGGACTTCACGGTAATGGAAATCCAAGGCGTCAATCACCTTTTTCAAAAGGCGCAATCCGGTTCGCCTGCTCTGTACGGCGCGATCGAGGAAACCATCGCGCCGGAAGTCCTGAACGCGATCAGCGGCTGGCTGGCCAAACATACCGCCCAATAGCGCGGCACTATTGCTATGACGTGTTGCGAAATTGCGGCAAACTCTCGTCGTGCCCTCTTGCAAATGAAAAGCGCAAGGTATGATAGGGACGGAGCCCGATAACGTCCCTGTGCCGCCCAAATTCCACCTCTCCCTGCTGATTCACGCGCATCAACCCGTTGGAAATTTTGAAGACGTCATGGAGCGCTGCTACCAGCAAGGTTATTTGCCCTTTGCGCAACTGCTCGAAAAACATCCGGCCATCCGCGTGGCGCTGCATTATTCCGGCCCTTTGCTGCTTTGGATGAAAGCACACCATCCCGAATATTTCGATTTGCTGCGGTCGCTGGTAAAGCGCCAGCAGGTCGAAATGGTTGGCGGCGGCTTCTACGAGCCGCTTCTTGTGGTCATTCCGCCCGAAGACCAGCGCGAACAACTCGAGCGCCTCTCCGCCTATATCGAAGAGCATTTTGGGGAAAAACCCTCCGGCGCGTGGTTGGCCGAACGCGTTTGGGAACCGCAATTGCCTTCCGTGCTGGCGTCCGCGCAAATCGGCTACACCCTGGTGGACGATTTTCATTTCCTTTGTGCCGGCTTCGAGCCACCGGAACTTTTCGGCGCCTACCAGGCCGAAGATCGCGGCAAAAGCGTGCGTTTGTTTGCCGGACAAAAAGCGCTGCGCTATCTGGTTCCATGGGAAAAGGTTTCTGACGCCGTGGCTTACCTGAAAGAGACCGCCGCGACCCATCCCGACGGCGTCGCCGTCTTCGGCGATGACATGGAGAAATTCGGCGTGTGGCCGGGCACTTTCGAGTATTGCTATACGGGCCATTGGCTGGAAGATTTTTTCATTGCGCTCGAAGCCAACGCCGATTGGCTCAGCCTGACGCCTCCCGGCGAGTACGCGGAAACTCACGCTCCGCTTGGCCGCGCCGACCTGCCGGCTGCCTCGTACCCTGAAATGATGGAATGGGCTTTGCCGACGGCTGTTCGGCAGCGCTTCCACCTGGTGCAACAGGAGTTCAGCACCCGCCCGGAGGTCTCAGCATTTCTGCGCGGCGGCTCGTGGCGCGGATTCTTCCGAAAATATCCGGAGTCCAATTTGCTGCACAAGAAAATGCTGCGGGCCAGCACGCGACTGGCCGCCGTTCCGCAGCGCCGCACCGAGACGCGCAGTTCCCAGGAAATCGGAAACGCGCGCGATTTGCTATTGCGCGCGCAGTGCAACGACGCGTATTGGCACGGCGTCTTTGGCGGGCTCTATGCGCCTCACCTGCGTACCGAACTCTGGCGCAATCTCGTTCGCGCCGAAGCCGCCGCCGACCGTCTGACCCCGGGCGGCCAGATCGGGCGCGTGGAGCTGCTCGACTATGACGCCGATGGGAAAAACGAATTGCTCTTCACTGGTCCGGAATATCAGGCGCTCGTCAAACCATCCGACGGTGGCACTCTGGCCGCGCTCGATTTTCGTCCGGTCTGCGCAACGCTGGTTAATTCTTTGCAGCGCAGACCGGAAGCCTATCACGCGCGTTTGCGCGAAGCCTCCCTGGCCAAGACCGTAGGGGGCATCCCGCTGCACGAACAAACGCGCGTCAAGGAACCTAACCTGGAGCGCTTCCTGCAATATGATCGCTGGCCTCGCCACGCTTTTCGGATTCTGGTCTTCGATCCCAAACGCACCCATGCGGACTACGAATCACTGCAGTTGATGGAAGACCCGAGTTTCGCGTCCGGCGAATTCGCCGTGCAATCGTCGGGCCCGTTCCTGGCGGATCTGACCCGCGAGACGACAATTCGAGCCAGCCATCCGGCGAGCGTGGCCACGCCGGTTTCTGTGACCAAGCGTTTTTCCTTCTCGCCAGCGCCCGGCGGATGCGAAGTTTCCTGTGAGGTGGGCTTGAAGTTGAAAGAGCCGCTCGATCGTGCGGTGATACTGGCGATCGAGACGATCGTCAACCTGCTCGCGCCAAACGAGGCCGACCGCTTCTTTGAAACGCCTTCCGGTCCGCAAAGCCTGCGTTACAGCGGTGCGTTGCCCGGGCCGGTGCTGCACATGCAGGACGGGTGGCAGAAGATACGCGTCACACTGCACGCGCCCGGATCGGAGAATTTCTGGATTGCGCCCATTGAAACTGTTTCCGAATCCGAGGACGGCTTTGAGCGCGTCTATCAGGGCTCTCAGATACTGGCGCGCTGGCGGCTCAGCACGCAAAAGGTTCTATCCGCGCGCGTGGTCTGGCGCCTCGAAACGATCTGAATCGTAATTCGCGCGAATATCAGTAAATCGATCCGCCCGACTGCGTCGAACTCAGCACTCCAGCATTCGCCGACACGCTGTAGCTAATGCCGCCTTGCCCGGTCCAGTTCGACAAATTAAACGTTCCGCCGGCTATGATGCGATACACGCCGATATTCTGATAGGTCAGCGGCGTCTTGGACTGACAAACCTGCGGAGCACCCGGCGCTTGTAAGAAATAAACCGTGCTGATGCCCACAACCGTTCCGCTACCGCTGCCATCAATCAGCAGCGCCGTTTGTTCGTCAATCGAAATGCCGCGTGGCGTAGCGGACCATCCATTCAAGTTGATCCGGCAGAAGAACGCCAGGTCGCGCCCCATGCGGTCGCGCGTCACAAAGTGCGGATCGCCGATGAGTCCCGCCACGGTCGCGATACTTACAAAGTCGCGATCCAGCGTGATGTATCGCGTAAACGGATCGGCCAGCGCCTGGCTCGAAGTCACGCCCTGGCTAGCCAGAGCCGAGTACACAAACTGCGACAACACGTTCATGCCCGCGCTGGTCCCACCAATCGGTACACTTCGGGCAATCAATCCTTGCAAAGCCGTTTCGACCGGCGTGCCCTTCCAAAAATTGATGTAGTTTGATTGATCCCCGCCCGCAATCCACAACGCTTCTGCGTTCTGGATCGTGCGGATCACAAACGGATCGCTCGCCGCGGTGCGGTTCGGGATAATCAGCGTGGCCACCGAATTTTCGTTGGGACAAAGCTGTTGAATGTATGGATTGTAGGCGTCGGTGCCGGTCGCGCGAATCACCAGAAAGTCGCCATTGCCGCTGCGCTGGCACATCCACTGAAAGGCCGCGTCCACGTCGGTGCCGCCGCCCATGAGCACCGTTCCCGCGGTCGTAGCTGTCGCGACGTCCGAAGCATTGCCAACGCGAAAATACGAATAGCTTTTTGCCGCGGACGCCTGGCCGACAAAACACAACGCTAAAGCGAACATGAAAATTGCTTTTTTCATTCCGTCACCTGAAGTGGGAGGATCCAGCGCGCATCATATCCTTGCGCGTTTGCTTCTGGCAACGGCAACTATTGACGGGAACTGTCTACTCGACGATCCACAGATTTTGCGCAAAAGGCCACTGGTGATCGGTCCACTGGGCGGTTTGCCGGAAGCCGGCGCGTTGCGCCATTTGCGCGGGCTCATCGGGTAAGTATTTGTGGGAACTCTCGGTCCAAATCGTTTCGCCCTCTTCCATGCGAAAGTACAGCGAGGCACCCGGGATTTCGACGTGTTGTTGCCGTGTGGCTTGGAGATGCATTTCGATGCGGCGTTCGTCCTCGTTCCAGATAGCCAAATGCCGGAAATCGCGCAGCTTGAAATTCCCTCCCAGTTCGCGATTGACACGCGCCAGCGAATTCAAGTTGAACGCCGCGGTCACCCCAACCGGATCGTCGTAGGCGAGAAGCTGCATGGCCACGTCCTTTTCCAAATCGGTCCCCAGCAGCAGAGAATCCCCCGGCTGAAGCGCGGTTCGCACCTGCCGCAAAAAGTCGTCGGCCGCCGGCCGGTCGAAATTTCCGATGGTGCTTCCCAGAAAGAGCACGCAGACGTGTTCGCCGGCCTCCCGCCGGGCTGCCACCGCGCGCAAACCTTCCAGGTACGGCTTCTCGTAGCCCACTAGGCTTACGAAATCCAGTTGGCCCAGTTCTTTTTCGCAAGCCGCCAGCGCCGCCGGCGAAATCTCTATCGGATAATAAAAAGTCCGCTGCCGCTTCGACAGCGCCTCCAGGATCATCCGCGTTTTCTTTCCGCTGCCGCTTCCAAGCTCCGCCACGTGTGTAGGAGTCGGCATTCGCGACATCATCTCTTCGGCATGTTTCTGCAGCAGTCTCGTATCAGCCCGAGTCAGCCCGTACTCCGGCAACAGACAGATCGCTTCGAAAAGTTCCGATCCCACTTCGTCGTACAGATACTTGCTCGGCAATTCGCGCTGCCCGCTCTTGCTGAGCCCTGCGCGAACATCCTCGGCAAACTCCGAGATTGCCTTCTCTGAAGGTGCTTGAACGATCATCTCGACTCCCAAGGGCCAGGGTGACCTGTCAGTTTTTCCTGCTAGTCTTCCACGCAACGAAATGCTGCATAGACATACGGATAATGCGGCTGAAACCAGTTCCGGAAAGAGCGCCTCAGCATGCACGCCGCTGTGCGCTGCGATCCGCCCTTCATCACATAGTGCTTCCCATCAAAAAAATTCGCCGAATAACCAGGATAGAACGGCATCGGCGCAAAACCCGGATGCGGCGCAAAAATCGTTCGTGTCCATTCCCATCCGTTGCCGACCAGATCGTGTATTCCGAACGCGCTCATTCCGGCTGGGTGCGCTCCGCTAGGCGCCGACTCCCAGTGCGAGAAGTCAAAATTTCCAAAATGCGGGTCGGGTGCTTCATCACCCCACGGATACTGGCGCTGTGCTTCAGATCCCCTTGTTCCGTAAGCCGCGCGATGAAACTGTTCTTCCGTCGGCAGCCTGCGTCCCAGCCATTTCGCGTACGCCGTAGCTTCCGCTTGGCTCGCATACACCGGATGATCCAGAGCTAGGCGGGTATCTCCGAACATCCCGCGTTGCATCCAGATATTCCCGTCGCGATACCAGAACGCCGGATGCTCGACGCCGTTCTCTTCACGCCAAGCCCAGTCCGCGGCGCTCCACAAGGAGCGATTCTGGTATCCGCCATTCTGAACGAACAACAAGAACTGTCGGTTCGTTACGTTGTGATTTTCGATCGCGAATTCCGGCACGTTCACCGTCACCATTCCGCGCTCGTTGTCCCAACCGAATTGCTCGGAATCGCGCGCCAGCCCCAGCGTTGCCGGGCCTGCTTCGATCTCCACCAGCCGGTGCCGGATCTGCGGCGCCATCCATCGCTGCTCCGCTCGCGGAGCTTTCTTTTTGTCCGCCGGCAGGCGGTGGAACATATACGCCAGCGTTTCCGCGTGCATCAACCGGTGCTCGATCGCGGTATTCAGCATGGTCAGGATGTGCGGATGTCCCTGGCTTGCCTGTTCCAGCGTTCTCTCGATGGCCCGATCCAGCTCCTCGCGCAAGCGCCGGTTGTAGGCGTCCACGTCGCTGCGCGCCGGCCAATCCCCCGGTTTGTCGGTAGGCAAACCCCCGCCCACCGGGTCAATCCCAAACGCGAACAACTGATCAAATGTGGGATGGAAACGTTTCAGGCCAAACGCACGCTGCCCCAGCAAATTCCAGTCGAAGGCCTCTACATGCCCGAGGTAAAAAACAACGCGGTGCCGTTCGGCGATCGGCCGCTCGTAAAGCGCCTCTTCTCTCAGCACCTGAAACAGTTGGTCGGTTGTACTTCGCGCGTGCGCCAACCGCACCTGGTATTCGTGGCGCGTACGAACTGCGGCGAGTGCTCCCATAAAAGTCCCTTCCTTTGATGCGGCTTCCCGGAGAAGGATGCACCGAATTTCCGGCGCGGGAGAGGCTGGCTAAGTTAGGATGTTGACGCTGCGGCGCGAGCGCGTCAATTGAAACAACCGCCGAAACAACCGCAAAATTCTCTACATGAGCAACCCTATCATTGAGTTTCGCCAGGTGGAATACCAAATTTCCACTATTTCATCGACCCCAATTCTCTCCGGCGTTTCTCTCCAGGTTCATCGGGGCGAAACAATTGCCCTCTTGGGCCGCAGCGGCAGCGGCAAGACCACCCTGTTGAAGCTCATCAACGGCCTTCGCCGGGTATCTTCGGGAGCGGTGCTGGTTCAGCAACGCGATGTCCGCGATTGGAACGTCATCCAGCTTCGCCGTGGTATCGGCTATGTCATTCAGGAAGTCGGCCTGTTTCCCCACTTAACCGTGCGTGAAAACGTTTGCCTGGTGCCTCAACTCGAGAATTGGCCGCCTGATCGCATCTCCTCACGCTACGTTGAAGTCCTCCAGTCCGTCGGCTTGTCGCCCTCCGTCTATTCGCATCGCTACCCGCGCGAGCTCTCTGGCGGGCAGCGCCAGCGCGTCGGTGTAGCCCGAGCCCTTGGCGCCAACCCGGAGATTCTTCTGATGGACGAACCGTTCGGCGCGCTCGATCCCGTTACCCGCGCCGAAATCCAGCGCGAGTTCCTGGCGTTGAACCGCAAGATGTCGAAGACCGTTGTTTTTGTCACGCACGACGTCCGCGAGGCGCTGCTGCTTGGCACTCGCATCGTCCTTCTGGACGCGGGCCGCGTCATAGCCGAGGCCACGCCGCATGAATTCGTCCGCCTTGCGCACCCTATCGCGCGCGAATTTCTCGCCGCCGCGGAACTCGCAACGGGGGCCCAGGTATGAATGCGTGGCAATTCATTACCAGCCATCGCGTCGAAGTTCTGGCCGCCACGCGCGAACACCTGATTCTTGTGCTGATTTCCATGGCCATCGCCGCCACCATCGGCGTCCCGCTCGGGATGACCATCGTTGGCCGTCCGCGTCTTCGTGCCGCGGCGCTCGCCATCGCCAGCGTCTTTCAGACGATTCCCAGCCTGGCGTTGTTTGGCTTTCTGATCCCGCTCCCATTTGTCGGTGGAATCGGCGCGCACACCGCGATTGTCGCTCTGGTTCTCTACGCGCTGCTGCCGATTCTTCGCAACACGTATGTCGGGCTTACCTCGGTCGACCCCGCTATCCTTGAAGCCGCTGAGGGCATGGGCATGACCGAACAGCAAATTCTTTTTCGCGTGCGCTTGCCTCTTGCCAGCAGCGTCATCATGGCCGGAATTCGCACGGCCGCGGTCATTACCATTGGAGTCGCCACAATCGCTGCTGCCATCGGCGCAGGCGGTCTCGGTACCTTTATCTTTCGCGGCGTGGCCATGGTGAGCGATGCCGTGATTCTTGCCGGCGCCATCCCTGCCGCCATTCTCGCGTTGCTCGCCGATTTTCTTCTCGGACTTCTCGAACGCCGCTTGCGGGTTACCTGAAAAATGGCACGCGCCCTTTTTTCATCGCTGCTCGTTCTTACGCTTTTCTCGGTCGCCTGCCGCTTCCCGCAAAAGCCGCATCTCGTCGTCAGCTCGAAATTCTTTACCGAGCAGGTCATCCTCGCCGAACTTCTTGCCCAGCACATCGAAGCGCGCACCGGCATTCCCGTCGTTCGCAAAGCGAATCTGGGGGGCACGCTGCTCGTCCACAAAGCCATGCTTTCGGGTGACGTCGATCTCTATGTCGAATACACCGGCACGGCGCTGACCGCGGTCCTGGGCGAAAAGCCGGAAGGCGATTCGAACGCGGTCTACCAGCGAGTTCGCGATGCATATGCCCGGCAGTTCGCTCTCGAGGTCACGGAACCCCTCGGCTTCGAGAATACCTTCGCCATGGTCATACGCGGCGCCGACGCTCGCGATCATCATCTTGGCAAAATTTCTGATATCGCTCCGCTCGCTTCGCGCTGGCGCGCGGGGGTCGGGTACGAATTCCTCGAACGTCCCGACGGCTATCAAGGTTGGACTACCCGCTACGGGTTGCATTTTGGCAAGCCGCCCAGCGTCCTTGACCTCGGCTTGCTCTATCGCGCGCTGGCCGAAAGAAAAGTGGACATCGTAGCCGGCAATTCAACCGACGGGTTGATCGACGCCCTCGGCCTGGTTCCCCTGCAGGACGACCGCCGCTACTTTCCGCCCTACGATGCCGTTCCAATTGTCCGCAAAGCATCGCTGGAAAGATTTCCGCAATTGCGCGCAGCGCTCACCGATCTTGCCGGCAAAATCTCCGTTGACGAAATGCGTCACCTCAACCGCGCCGTCGACGCCGACCAGCGCGACGTCGCCGCCGTCGTGCGCGAATTCCGCGCTTCCAAAGGGCTTTAACCCATGCTTGAGAATAGCGAGCGGCCTTCTGAGGCGGGCGCTTGCGTCTTTGCGCTTGTGGCGTTTCCGGGGCGGTCACCGCACGCGCTTCTGTAACTCCACTCAAGTTCGTTTCTCACTCCGCCGAGTGAAACACCAGCGGCTTATCCAGTCCGCTCACATGCAGGTGAAGCTTCCCATCTTTCACTTCAAATCGTTGCGCGCCTTCCAGCGCCGTCAAGTACTCGGTCTCCTGAGTCGAAGCCTCTCCTACGCACGCCATCCGGGTCGACGCCAGCGGTCCTAGTTTTATCGCGCTCCCGTTAATTTCCGCCGTTCCGGTAAACCGGTTACACGAGCCGTTCCCGGCAACTTTCCCGGCCTCCGGAAAAGTCAGCGTCGCCCGTGCATTCGCGATTACTCCTTTTCCGGCCAGATCCTCGAGACTCCATTCGGTTCCCGTCAAAGTCACCGGCCCGGCCGGTGCAGCCGCCTGCGCCGGCTTCTTCTCCCTATCACACGCAGCAAAAATCACACACAGCACGACGGCCAGTCCCAGAAGTTTCGCGGAGCTGCTCATACCATTCCCTCGGCTCAGTGTGCGCGGTGCCACGATCCTTGGCCATCAGGGCAAGCGATGCAAGCGCGAAATTCGCGCCGCCGTTATCGTGCCCTTATCCCGCGGTTGCCCCTCACGCTTGCGCTCTGCTACAGTCCCAAAAGAACCGCAAAAAGGTGATTCGTATGGCCTTATCGCAAGACTTGCTCGAGATGCTGGTCTGTCCCATCTGTAAGGAACATGTTCAGGCGCTCGCCGACCACAGCGGACTCAAATGCCCGGTGTGCCGCCGTATCTATCCGGTGCGCGACGATATTCCGGTGATGCTGCCGGAAGAAGCTTCCATCGCCAGCGAATAAAATTCCGCGCAAAAGGAATCGCCGCCGCATGTCCGATCCTGTCCAAGAATCGCTGCCTCGCCTGAAACGCCTGCTCCCAAAACTTAAGCGCCGCCGCATCGGCGTCCTCGGCGATCTCATGCTCGACCGCTATCTTTGGGGCGACGCGTCGAAACTTTCCCCGGAAGTTCCAGTTCCGGTCGTGGATTTCAAAGAGCAGAACGAATGCCTCGGTGGTGCGGGCAATGTCGCTGCGAATCTCGTTGCCCTCGGAGCCAGGGTGGATGTCTTCGGTGTTATCGGCGAAGACGAACCCGGCCGCGCATTGCGCGCCTGCCTGCGCAAAGTTGGTATTGATGACCGGGCAACGCTCGCGGACAGGTCGCGGGTCACCACCATAAAGACCCGCGTCATCGCGAGAAAACATCAAATTGTACGCATCGATTTTGAGCGCAGAGATGGGATCTCTACTCAGCTTGAGGAGAAGCTCTTTCGCCAACTGCTGAAGTCTCTCGCCGATCTCGACGGCCTGATTCTTTCCGATTACGACAAAGGCGTGTTTATGTCGGACTCGTTCGCGGATCGCGTGCTCAGCGCGTCTCATAAAGCGAAGGTCCCGGTATTCGTTAAGCCTAAGACCACGCGGCTTTACGCCTACCGAGGAGCTCGTCTGATAGCGTGCAACACCAAAGAAGCGGAGTTTTTTGTCACCCGCTCGCTGCACGAAGAAAAATCCCTGGAAGAAGCTGGCCGCAGTCTGCTGGCACATTTTGGTTGCAGCGCCGTGGTCATCACACGCGGTGAAAAGGGCATGACCATTTTTGAGGAGTCCTCGCCTCGCCACATCTCCATCCCCGCCACCAGTTTTGAAGTCACCTATGCCCGCGTCGGCCAGCCCGGCGTCGAGCGTGGCGCCACCGGCCGCCAGGTCTTTGACGTCACCGGAGCAGGCGACACCGTCCTCAGTGTCCTCTCCCTAGCCGTTGCCGCCGGAGCCTCGCTTCCCGACGCCGCTGTCCTCGCCAATACCGCCGCCGGTGTTGTGGTCGGCAAACTCGGCACCGCCAGTGTCACCGTCCCCGAGCTCGCCGCCGCCCTCAACGACCTCCACCGCGCTGGCTGAAATTGCCTGCCGGGCCTTTTTTTCCGCTTGACTCTTGCTGTTCTTACAGTTTTCGTCCCGCTAGCCTCTTTATTTTCAAACTCCTTCACATTTCGGTAGGTTGCAGTCCCTTTGTCTTTAAAAAGCTTGCGAACACGGGGGGAGCAGCGGGGATAATTTCCAAAATTCCGAAATGGCAAGAGTTCTAAAACGACGGGGGGAAGCTGAACGACTTATCGGCCGAGTTCACCCACAGGTTGACTTGCTTCGTGCGCCGGCTCTTTTCCACATCATTCCTGTCTGGCATTGGCGTAAACGGACTCACTTCTACCAACAGCACAACGCCATTGGCGCCGCGGCGCGCCGAAGCCTTCACGATTGTATAGCTCTTCACCGGGCCGTAATACCCGCCATCCGGGCCCCAGTCCGCCAGAAAATCGCCGTATCTATAGCTCTCAGACGGCTTCCACAGGGTATACGCCTGCTTGGTGTTGTTGGCCACCAGCGCATCCAGAAAATGCTCGGCGGCCCTTTTCTCGGGATAGTAGCGAAACGCAAAATACAACACCACGCCCAGCGCGATCGCCAGCGCGATGCCTGTATACGTCAGCGCTTTATATTTGTTCGAGGGTTCGGGAGGAGGCGAGAGAAGTGAAGATGACATTGTTTTCCGCGAGCGCGCCTACATCCTAACAAATTGGCAGCGTCTCCCACAAAGGTTGCGCTCGCTCTTTAGACACCACCGCTATGCTTCCAGTGCCCCGCCGGCTCCCTCGGGCAGTTCGATTTCATACTTGGTGCGCGCTTTCTCGCGCTGCACTTCCAGCGCCAGCCCAATGAGCTGGTCGATCAATTCGCGGAACGGAATCCCGCTCGCTTCCCACAGCTTGGGATACATGCTGATGGAAGTGAAGCCGGGGATGGTGTTCACTTCGTTCAGGAAAAGTTTGCCGCCTTTTTTCTCCAGAAAGAAATCCACTCGGGCCATGCCTGAAAGCTCCAGCGTCCGAAAAGCCGAAACGGCAAGCTCTTGAATCTTTTTTACCTGCGCCGGTTTCAGCTTTGCCGGAATAATCAGCGCCGTTCCTTCTTCCAGGTACTTGGCGGTGTAATCATAGAATTCGCGGTGCGGCACGATTTCGCCTGGCACCGACGCTTTCGGCTTGTGATTGCCCAGTACCGACACTTCGATTTCGCGCGCGCTCACCGCGCGCTCCACCAGAATCTTCATCGCAAATTCCGAAGCCAGGTTCAGCGCCGGCCCCAGCTCCGACCGCGAATGCACCTTGGTCATTCCGACCGACGAGCCCAGCGTCGCTGGCTTCACAAATACCGGATAACGGAATTCCTTCTCAATCTGTTTTTGCACCGGACCCGGATCGCGTTCCCAGTCCGCGCGATGCACCGTCACCCACGGCACCACCGGAATCTTCGCGTGCTGCAATAACTTCTTCGCCACGTCCTTGTCCATGCCGATCGCCGAGCCCAGCA
Source organism: Candidatus Eiseniibacteriota bacterium (assembly GCA_035607085.1). GTDB lineage: Bacteria > Acidobacteriota > Terriglobia > Acidiferrales > UBA7541 > Acidiferrum. The sequence continues at coordinate 45,577 of DATMZI010000106.1, forward strand.
CGCCCGCCCCCACGAAAGGCAAACCGGCAAGATCCAGCAGTCCCTGGATCGTGCCGTCTTCGCCATACGTTCCGTGCATCACCGGAAAAACCACGTCCAGCCGCTGCCCGCCCGCGCCGCCGCTGCGGTCCAGCGGAATCAGCGCCGCATCGGTCGGGTCCGCAGCCATGACCACGCGCTGCCCGGCTTTCAGCACTTCCGGCAGCATCTTCTGCGCCGCTCCTCCGATCAGCCAGTGGCCTTCCTTGGAGATTCCGATTGGCACCGCTTCATACTTGTCGGCATCAAGTCCGCGAATCACCGAAGCCGCCGAAGCCAGCGACACTTCATGCTCGCCGCTCCGCCCTCCGAAAAGTACCCCTACGCGCAAACGCTTCTTGTCAGTCGCCATGAGTTCCTGTGCGGTCAACCTGCGTCATGCAAGCTCGCGTCGACCGTTGACAGTTTAACGTTGGAAGCGGAGTTCAGCGGATTTAGTGTTACGTGCTGCGTTCAAACAGCAAAGTGGTAGCGGCGTCGGAAGGCGACTATGCCTTTTGCACCCACAGCGGCGCGAACGAGGCGCGGTAGCGCCAGAAGAGTATGAACCAGCAGATCGTCGCCAGCACCGCGGGCTGTGCTTGGCCGAGGTGCATTGTCAGGTGATACGCGATGATGTTTACGATCACCGGCCCACTCAGCGCAATGGCCAGCGGCACATAGCGGTTGATCAGGAATAGCGCCCCACTGATCACCTGCGCCGCGCCCACGAGCCAAACGTAGTGTGAAACGAACAGCGCGCCGAGGAATTGTCCCCATAGCCCCGTTAACTCGGGCGCTGGCAGGAATTTTAAGAAGGCGTTTAGCCCGAAAACAAAGAACATCAGCCCCAACAAGATCCTTGCGATGATGACCAACACTTTCATGCGAGTTCGCTCCGTTCTATGAGGTAGGCCTGGCGGTCGGAACAGCATTCCGCGTTCTAGCCGCCCGCAATCGCCCCCACCACCAGCAGCGGCTCCTTGCCGTTCACCACTTCTTCGGGCAGCGGCGTCTCCGGCGGATCGTGCGACAAATCCTCTGCGCACGCGAAAAATCGCAAAAATGGCCGCCGCTGCCGCGTTGCGTGATCGCGAATCGTGCCTTCCAGCATCGGATACTGCGCTTCCAGGGCATCGAGCACCGACAGCACCGACGGTGTGCCCGTCACCTCGACCGTCACTTCACCCTTCACCCGCGCCAGCGCCCGCAAATGCGGTGGCAGCAGTACTCGAATCATTGCCTGAACCTCATACCAGCGTCTGCACTTCCACCGAATACACCGCCGGCAAGTCGCGCACAATCGGCGCCCAGGTATCGCCGGCGTCCGGCGAACAGTACACCTGCCCGCCGGTGGTGCCAAAATACACGCCGCACTTGTCCAGCGAATCCACCGCCATCGCGTCGCGCAGCACGTTCACGAAACAATTGCTCTGAGGCAATCCTTTCGTTAACTCTTGCCATTCGTTTCCGCCGCTCTTGCTCCGGTACACACGCAGCTTTCCGTCCAGCGGATAATGCTCCCCGTCGCTTTTGATCGGCACAACGTAGATCGTTTCCGGCTCGTGCGCGTGCACATCAATCACGAATCCGAAATCCGTCGGCAAGTTGCCGCTCACTTCGGTCCACGAATCCCCGGCATCAAAAGAACGCAGCACGTCCCAATGCTTCTGCATGTACAGCAGCTGCGGGCGCGAACTTGCCTGCGCGATGCGATGCACGCAATGTCCCACTTCCGCTTCCGGATTCGGAATGTATTGCGATTTCAAGCCCTTGTTGATCGGCTTCCAGGTTTTTCCCGCATCGTCGCTGCGGAACGCTCCCGCCGCGGAGATCGCTACAAAAATGCGATTCTTGTTCACCGGATCCAGCACGACCGTATGCAGACACATTCCGCCCGCGCCAGGCTGCCACTGCGGCCCAGTCCCGTGACCGCGCAGTCCGGAAAATTCTTCCCACGTTTTTCCGCCGTTGGTCGACCGGAATAGAGCCGCATCCTCTACGCCCGCGTATACCGTATCCGGATCATCCAGCGACGGTTCCAGATGCCAAACGCGTTTGAATTCCCACGGGTGCTGCGTGCCGTCGTACCACTGGTGCGTGGTTAGCGGCGCGCCCGTCTCTTGCGAAGTGTCGTACACGAATTTGTTGCTCTCGCCTTTGGGTGTGCCGTCGGGCGCCTTCGTTTCGCCCGGCGGCGTTCCCGGTTGAAACCATGTCTTGCCGCCATCATCCGAGCGCTGAATCACTTGCCCGAACCATCCGCTCGTTTGCGAAGCATAAATCCGGTTCGCATCCACCGGCGATCCTTTCAGGTGGTACATTTCCCAGCCCGCAAAATGCGGTCCGCTCACTTCCCACTTCTCCCGCTTTCCGTCCGAGGCCAAGATAAACGCGCCTTTTTTTGTTCCCACCAGCACACGCACTCCGCTCATGCTCTCTCTCCTGCTTGTAGTGGCCGGCCTTCTCGCCGGCTCCTGCCCAAATTCTAGACGGAAATAGACGCTTTTCCGTCTGCTTAGTTAGCTCGCGACAGTCTGCTCATCTCGCTTGCAAAAAGCAAGCGAAACTTGCTAGCATCCCGGAATGGCAGGGAAAAAGCCCGCCCCTGATCGCCGCTCCGGGTGTCCGCTCAACGCTTCCGTTGAAATGCTGGGAGATCGCTGGTCCTTGCTCATCATCCGCGACATGATGGTGCGCGGCTATCGCACCTTCAAGGAATTTCTTTCCTCCGACGAACACATCGCCACCAACATCCTCGCCAACCGCCTCCGCCGCCTTGAAAACTACTCCATCATCACGACCGAGCGCGATCCTTCCGACGGCCGCAAACTCTTTTATCGTTTGACCGCCAAGGGCATGGACCTCGCTCCCATCCTCACCGAGATGGTTCTCTGGGCCGCTGCCCACGAAGACACCGGCAATCAAGCGCTGGTCCGCCTCATCAAAAAAGACAAGGCGAAATTCCTGGCCGAAATTCACAAGGGTTGGACTCCGCCTCCGTCGAAATAGTCGAAGAGAGCGGGTGTTTCGCCTACGTTAGGCTGGTCGTGGACCAAGCGCCATCAACCCGAAACACCCTCCTGATAGAGCCCCATCAGGTTCCCCCCAGGATCGCGAAAGGTGGCAATCCAACTCGTTCCTCCCGGATGATCCGGGTGGGGTATGTCCACGACAGTTCCCCCGAAGTCACCGACCTTCTTTACGCTTGCACGCAAATCATCTACCCAGATGTAAGGCAGCAATCCACCTTCGCGCGCCGGCTCACCTCCCGCCACAAACGCCCCGCTGATCACTCCGCAAGCGTCATCGAAACTCGGCCGCGCGCTGTCCCGGTTGCGAATATTCCAGCCAAACACCTTTTCGTAAAATGCCGCCGACCGCTCCGCGTCCTTTGCAGGAATTTCCACATAGCAAAAGCGGGGCCGCTCCAGCCGCGCGACCATGGGCTCGATTTTCCCGGGTGTTCCTCCCCACTCTTTGGGGTCCACGTCCGCAATCGCCTGCGAAAATGTCCACTCGTTGCCTTCGCAATCTTCCGCGGCGTATTGCCGCTCGCCGTACTCGTGATCTTGCGGGGGATGGTTCACTTTTGCGCCTGCCCGTATCGCGCGCTCGTAGTGCGCGCGCGCATCTTGCACGCGTACGAAAACGCGGGCTTTGCCGGCCTGGTCGGGTTTGCGCGGCGGCACCAGCACCACGCCGCCTTGACCCGCGGCCAATTGGAGGCGATGAATGCTTCCATCTGGCTCGACGATGCGCAGGCGTTCCGTGAACCCGAAAGCCGCGGTCAGCCACTCTATCGCCTTGTTCACATCGTGGTAAGCCAACACCGGAACCACCGGGCCCGGTGGCGCAGAACGATTTTCGATCATTGCATGACCCCAATATCTCAAAGACTTCCAGCCGCACACGCCATCCTTTATAGGCCAGCAGCGCCTTGTCGCGCTACCAGTTGCGCTGGCGTATAGTCATAGCTCGCCCGTACGCATCGAAAGAATATCGTGCCCACGCTGCCTGGAAGCCCCAATCGAATCGGTCATTCGGAAAGAGCCGCCCCGCGCTCAGCGGGCGGCGGCTCGATAGCACCTTCGAGCAAACCCAAAAAATCTGCGGCGGAAACGTGGAAGGCCTTGCCCGAAGTCTGGGCGCTGCTGCAGCCCCGCAAGGGAGTACTCCTGCTTGGGTTCGGGCTTATGGCCGTGAACCGGGTTTGCGGGTTGGTGCTACCCGCGTCCACGAAGTTTCTGGTAGACAACATCATCGGCAAGCGCCAGACACAGTTCCTGCTGTGGCTGATTCTCGCGGTGGTTGCCGCGACGTTGCTGCAAGGGCTGTCGTCGTTTACGCTGACGCAACTGCTCTCCAAGTCCGCGCAACGCATGATTACGGAGATGCGCAAACGCATTCAGGCGCACATCGGGCGCCTGCCGGTGACCTATTACGACTCCCACAAGACCGGCGAACTGGTTTCGCGCATCATGAGCGATGTGGAAGGCATTCGTAATTTGATCGGAACCGGCTTGGTTGAATTCCTCGGCGGCTTGATGACGGCGGTTCTGGCGCTGGTTATTCTTCTCAAGATCAGCGCGCTGATGACGGTCATTGCGTTCTTTATCCTGCTGGTCTTCGGCCTGCTGATCAACAAGGCATTTGCGACCATCCGGCCGATTTTTCGCGCGCGGCCAAAAATCAATGCAGAAGTTACCGGCCGGCTTACCGAATCGCTTGGCGGCGTGCGCGTGGTCAAGGGTTACCACGCCGAGGAGCGCGAAGAGAAGGTTTTTGCAGGCGGAGTACAGCGTCTGCTGGACAATGTCCTGAAGACTCTAACCGCCACTTCGCTGATGAGCCTTTCCGGTACCACACTGATCGGCCTGGTCAGCGCGATCATTATGTACATCAGCGCACATCGGATCATTGAGGGCACCATGACGCTGGGCATGTTCTTCATGTACTCGGCGTTTCTGGCGATGCTGGTGGCCCCGGTGTTTCAGATCGTGGCGATCGGCACACAGCTGACGGAAGCCATCACGGGCCTCGAACGCACACGCGAAATACTCAACGAAAGAGCGGAAGATGAAGACGCCGGCCGCAGTGTCACCATCGAGCGCATCAATGGGGGAGTGATTTTCGAGCACGTGGATTTTTCCTACGACACCGGCAAGCAGGTGCTGTTTGACATCTCGTTTGAGTCGCAGCCGGGAACGGTGACCGCGCTGGTGGGGCCGTCGGGAGCAGGGAAGTCCACCATCATTGGTTTGATCGCGGCATTTTACAAACCGGCGGGCGGCCGGGTTTTGGTTGATAGCATCGATCTCGCCACGGTGAAACTGCGCAGCTACCGAACGCAACTGGGCGTGGTCTTACAGGACACGTTTCTCTTTGACGGTTCGATCCGCGAAAATGTGGCTTTCGCGCGTCCCGGTGCCAGCGAGGAAGAAATTCTGAATGCCTGCCGGATCGCGCGCGTGGACGAATTCGCGGAAAACTTCCTGGACAAGTACGAGACGGTGGTCGGTGAGCGCGGCGTCAAATTGTCGGGCGGGCAAAAACAGCGCGTGTCAATCGCGCGGGCCATCCTTGCCGATCCGCGCATTCTGATTCTCGATGAAGCGACCTCGAGTCTCGATTCCGAATCGGAAGCACTGATTCAGGAAGGTTTGCGTTACTTGATGCGTGGTCGTACTACTTTTGTTATTGCGCATCGTCTTTCAACAATTCGGCGAGCCGAACAGATTCTGGTGGTCGAAGCTGGCCACATCATCGAGCGCGGCACTCATCAGTCTTTGTATGACCTCGGCGGCCGCTACTACGACCTGTACACGCGGCAGCACGGTGTAGAGAGCAATCTGTTCCTCGCGCCCGGCGAAGGCGAGGGCTCCAAGATCGATGACTCCGACGCCGATAAAAATGGCCGCGACGATGGCGACGCCTCCGCCATTCGGCTGCTCCGCGGCTAAAAAGAGTTCATCGTTGCGCGTCGCAAAACGCGAAGCCATAATCGGGTCGTTGCGACAGATGTCGGCGTTACCGGCATCAGGACGGGGAATCGCCATGGGCCACGTAAGCGAAAACGGACCAATGCAGCAGCTCGAGGAGTGGGACGATTTTGTCGCCACGCGGTATCGGCAGGGCAAGTCGGAAGAAGAGTTCCGGAATTACGAAGCCGACGCCAATCCCGGTGTAACGCAGTTCTACCGGCAGAACCACGCGAATCAAACATTCGATTTTGTCTTGCAGAAAAAAGGCGAGTATTGCGGCCTGACGCGGGGAAAGAAGAGCGTCTGGGAAATGGCTGAGTATTTGAACACGCTGGTGGACGAGAGCGATCCTGACACCGACCTGACGCAAATCGAACATCTGCTGCAAACCGCCGAAGCCATACGCAAAGACGGCCATCCGCGCTGGTTTATTCTGGCCGGCTTCGTGCACGATCTCGGCAAAGTTTTGTGCCTTTACGGCGAGCCGCAATGGGCGGTGGTCGGCGATACGTTTCCGGTGGGCTGCTCTTATTCCAACGACATTGTTTTTCCGGAATTTTTTGCGGCCAATCCGGATAGCAGGATGCCGAAGTATCAGAGCAAGTATGGCGTGTACGAACCGAACTGTGGCCTCGGCAACGTCCACCTTTCGTTTGGCCACGACGAATACATTTATCATGTGACGCGGCGCTATTTGCCGGAAGAGGCCCAATACATGCTGCGCTATCACTCGTTTTATCCGGCGCACAAACACGGCGCGTACCGATATCTGATGGACGCTCATGACGAGCGCATGTTTGAGTGGGTGCGAAAATTCAATCCCTACGATCTGTACTCAAAAGGACGAGAGCGCCCGAACCTGGAGGCGATTCTGCCTTTCTATCAAGATCTCATAGCGGAATTTTTCCCAGACCAGATTGACTGGTAAGTTTTTCACCGCTGAAGACGCAGGAGCGCATCCATGATGCGTTCGATCTTTCTTCCGTAGCGATTCAGATCGAGAACGCGACGCTTCTCGGGACCAGACAAGCGTTCCTCGTAAAGAAGCATTTCCTCATGATGCCTTGGACTATCGAGGTCTGCACGGAGCAACTCCCGCTCTAGATGTCTGTCCTTCTGGGCAAGGATTTTGACGCAAGCTGCGCGGACACGATCGTGTTCGTCCTGAAGGCAATCGTAGGCACGAGCGATATTTCGGCGCATCACACGCCCCTGTCTCGTTCGCTCCTGACGAGGATCCGGAGCTGCTTGAAGCCGCCGTATTTCCAGCCGGCAGGGTTAGCTTCGCGAAGGTCGGCAGAAATTAGACCGGCAGGCTCAAATGGGGTTCGAGCCGGTAACGACTGACGCGGGCTGAGTTGCGCCCACAATGGGAAATGGATAAGTTCTGTTGCAACCATCGTTGCCTCCCTGTGAGGTGATGGTGGTCAGGGGCGCGTTTGGTGTT
>DATMZI010000056.1:0-208649 GCA_035607085.1 Candidatus Eiseniibacteriota bacterium
GGACTCGGCGGTGGACGGAATGGCCATCGTGGACAAGGAAGGAAAATATTCTTATGTGAATGACGGCTACGCAAGGCTGATGGGGAATGCGACGCGCGAAGCGATCCTGGGCAAAGCCTGGCAGGCGGATATTGCCAAATCCGGCAGCGGCAAGAGCTACGATGCGGAAATATGGAGCGCGCTGCAAAAAGAAGGCAAGTGGTATGGAATCGTAGAAGTGCCGCGCGGACAGGGGACGTACGTTCCGGTGGAAGTTGCGGTGACATTGTTGCCGGACGGCGGAGTGGTGGTAGTCAGCCGCGACCTGACGGAGCGGCGGCAGGCAGAACAAGCGCGAGCGGAAGCAGAGATCAAATACCGGATGATCGTGGAGCGGGTGGCGGCGATCAGCTACATCGCGGAACCCGGCGTGACCGGCAAGTGGTATTACGTGAGCCCGCAGATCGAGAGTATTTTGGGTTATACGCCGGAGGAGTGGGTGGAAACTTCGGAACGGTGGCTCGAATTCATTCATCCGGAAGATCACGCGGCCGTTCACGAGGCGGAGGAGATCGGCATTAAACAGAAGTCGTTTCAGGCGGAATACCGGATGCGGCGCAAGGATGGGCGCATGGTGTGGATCAGCGACACAGCCGTGATCATCCAGGGCAGCGAAAATCATCCGGTGATGGAAGGCATTCTAGTGGACATCAGCGAGCGCAAGCTGATGGAGATGCAATCGCAGCAGGCGCGGCGGATGGAAGCGGTCGGACGGCTGGCGGGCGGAATCGCGCACGACTTCAACAATTTGCTGACGATCATCAAAGGCTACACGGACCTGGCGCGGGGGCGAGCGGAGACGCCGGAGCTGAAGACGGATATTGACCGGATCGAGGATGCCAGCGAACGGGCGGCAGCGCTGGTGCGGCAACTGCTGGCGTTCAGCCGGAAGCAGGTATTGCAGCCAAAGAACCTGGACTTGAACAACGTGATTGGCGGGTTGGAACAGCTGCTGCGCCGGCTGCTCGGAGAACATGTTCAACTGCAGACCAATCTGGGAGCGCGACTGGGAACCATCAAGGCTGATCCTTCGCAGGTAGAACAAGTGGTGATGAACCTGGTGGTGAACGCGCGCGACGCGATGCCGAGTGGCGGCAGACTGATCATCGAGACGTGCAACGCGGAGCTGGACCAGAAATACGCGAGCGAGCATGTGACCGTGAAGGCGGGTCCGTACGTGATGCTGGCCGTTTCGGATACCGGCGTGGGCATGAGCGCGGAGACGGTGGCACACATTTTTGAGCCGTTCTTTACAACCAAGGGCGCATCGCGCGGAACGGGGCTGGGACTGGCGACTACTTATGGAATCGTGAAGCAGAGCGGCGGATACATCTGGGTGTACAGCGAGCCAGGACAGGGCACAACTTTCAAAGTGTATTTGCCGCGGTTTGAAGAAGAAGCGGAGGCAACGGCGGCGGTAAAGGTAAAAAGGGCCGCCCCCATGGGCAGCGAGACCATTCTGCTGGTGGAAGATGATGAAGCGGTGCGCGAACTGACGGAGATGGTGCTGAAGACGTACGGATACCATGTGCTGGTGGCGGACGAGCCGAAGCACGCTCAGAGATTGTCGGATACCCCGGGGCTGGACATTGCGCTGGTGCTGACGGACGTGGTGATGCCGACGATGAGCGGCCGGGAACTGGTGCAGCGCTTGACGGACAAGCACCCGCACCTGCGCGTGCTGTACATGTCGGGCTACACGGACAACGTGATTACCAGTGGAGGCGTCCTGGAGCCGGGGCTGGCATTTTTGCAGAAACCGTTCACGCCGGTGTCGCTGGCCAACAAGGTGCGGGAAGTGTTGGACGCGACGGTGCCCGCCGGGAAGCAGTTGCCGTAAGTCAGAACAGAACTACCAAGTTACGGCGGACCCGGGAACTAGGGTTTGTCGGGCGGAGGATTTTCTGCGGCCTTCGGCTTGCCGATCGTGGAAAGAGTTTCTATGTTGAAGCGGTGGTAATCGGAGTAGCGGGTCACTTCGTTGACCTTGAAACCCTTTAGGAGTAGAACGCGCGCGCCGATGTGCGCCTCCTCATAAGTGGGAAGCCAGACTTCATTGTTGAGGAAAGCTTGTTCGAAGACGAAGCTGGTTCCCTTCTGCAGATTGGCCAAGAGACCGCCGCCGAAGCGAACGTCCTTCACAAAGTAGGCTTCGAGGCGCGCCACGTCGCGGGCCTTTTCATCGACCCACACTACGCCGGCTAATTGCTGTACGACGCGCTCGGCAAGCTTTTTGGGTTTGTATTCGGGATTCCCTTCGAAATCGAAGACCAGGACGTCCTGTCCGCGGAAGCGTTCGCGACGGGGATTGACGAACTGACAGGCACGGAGGAAAACTTCGATGCCCGGGTCGTCGGAATCCTTGTTTCCCTCGCCATCTTCCTTGGCTTTTTCTTCCTTCTTCTCTTTGTGAGCTTTTTCTTCCTGATGTTTGGCGATGCGCTTTTGCACCCGGTCGTTTTCCTTGCGCTGGTCGTCGTCGCTGAGAGGCCGGGCGTCCTTGGCAACGAGTGTGGAGATTTCTTCGCCGTCGAGATAGAAGAAAGTTTCCTCGCGGCGCTCGAGCTTGCTGACTTTGCCGGACGAATCGTATTGGGTCTCTTCCACGGCGCGGCGACCGGTGTAGTTTTCCTTGAGTTTGTCGATGGCTTTTTGATTGGCGTCAATTTCGGCAAACAGTTGTTTGAGGTCGGGAAGCTGGATCTGAGACTTACGGGGAAAATCAAAAACGCGTTCGCCTATGACGCCATTGACGGTAACGCGATGGATGACGATGTCGTAGCTCTCGGGGTCGCGGCGAAGTTGCAGTCGGTGCGGGACCTGAATTCCACTTTCGGGACGATAATCGGCGTAGGAGATTTCAAAAGTGGCGCCATTCAGGGTACCGGATTCTTTTTTGAGCAGATGCGACGCGCCGTCGAAAGACAATTCACGTTTGACTCCAGTAGGCATGGTCAATTCGACTTGTTCCGCATCGGAGACGCCGAGCTTGATGGCACCGGCGTAGGCCACGCCGATTTTGCTTTTGCGCAGATCAAGCAGATGGCTGTTGGCAAGCAAAGCGGAGGCTTCCATTTGCAGCGCATCTTGCGCGAGCAGCGTGGCGGCCTCGCCGCCGGCAGCAACCTGCCAGGCGGACTTGCCGTTGTAAGCGAGGATTTCCGGTTGTTCGCCAACAAGCAGTTCGAGGTAATAGCGATTGGGAGATTTGGTATCGAGGGTGAAGGTCCCGGTCTTACCGTCTGAAGCGCGGGTGAGCGTGCCTTCCAGGCTGAGTGTGTGGACCTTGGAAAGCTTTCCGCCGCCTCCGGTGGCTTTTACGTGCTGGGCGATGATTCTTCCGGGATCCTGGGCGAGGCAGGGCTCCGCGCCTGCGGAAGTGCAGAAAACTGCCAGGATCAATCGCCAGAGGAAAGTGTGGCGCATAAGATAGAAACGCAGCCAGCGGCGAAAAGTTTCGGCGGAACTGCCGCGCCGCACTGACTTGGCAGGTCTGCGCAGCCAATGATCGGCGATCTCCGGGTCGGGTACGGTGTACACAGAAGCCGGCAAGCACGGAACGCTTAGGGCTTAGGGCTTCGGGCGCTTCGAATACTTTTCATACAAGCGCTGGTGTCGGTTGTCGGTGGAAGTGAGCTGGCCCTTGATGAACAGATATTTCAGGTCTGTGGTGAGCTCAAGCGGGTCGCCATTGGTCACGATGACATTGGCAATCTTGCCGGCTTCAAGCGTGCCGATCTGATCGGCGAGGCCGAAAATCTGCGCCGGGTATAGCGTGACGGCTTTCAGCGCATCGTCATAGGAAAGGCCGTGGGCCGAGGCATTGGCGGCGTTCTGGCCGAGGCGGCGCGCAAAAGAATTGTCGAAGCTGCCGATGGCGAACTTGACGCCGGCCTGGGAGAGCTCGGCGGGTTGGCTGAGAAGGCGATCGTAGGCATCGTCTTCTTCCAATGGGAGGGAAAGAACAGGCCGCAGAATCACCGGAATATTTTTTGAGCGGAGCAACTCTTTCACTTTGTAGGATTCCTGGCCACCGGCCAGGATCATTTTCAATTTCTGCTTGTCGCAAAATTCGATGGCGTTGCGGATGTCCCGTGCGCGGTCGGCGAAAACGAGGACCGGCAACTGACCGCGTACCACGGGAGCGAGGGCTTCGAGCTTGACGTCCCGTTCGAAGTCGGACGGACCGCCGTGGCCGATGGCCTGCGCGTAGTGGCGCGCGCGATCGATCCAATCAGTCAGCTCGTTGAGGTTCTTTTCATATTCTTGCTTGGCTTCGGCGTAAGGGCGCTCTTTGCGGGAAAAAGTGGCGAAATCGAACGTGCGTGTCTGAATGGTCGGAAAGTTGACGACCATGGCCACGCTACGCTTGATTTGCATGTCGTCCATGGTCCATCCGACGAGGCTGAACGCGGAGGCTTGGCCGCCGAGAACGCCGCGACTCCCGGAAGAATCAAAACCGCCGCTGGCGGGCACGGCGAGAACTTCCGTAATGCCAGAGGCGCGGGTGACGGGAATGTGTTCGCTCGAAGGCGAAACCGCCGTGGCAGCAACGACATCCGGATTGAAGTTCCCGGTTTCCGAAGAATCGACTGTTGCACTGACAGCGCCGATCTCACTTAGACCCATTTGAGTGACGGAATCGAATAGACCGGGATAGACCTGCAAACCCTTGCCGTCGATGACCTGCGCCCCGGCAGGCACCTCGACACTGGCGCCTACTGCCGCGATTTTTCCGTCCTTGATGACCAACGTGCCGTCATCAATGGCGGAGCCGGCCAGCGTGAAGATTTTGGCGTGCGTGATGGCGTACGTGGTTGCGGCCTGTGGCGTCTGAGGGTTCGCCGGCAATCCGAGAAGCAGCGTGAGTGTTGCGACAGCCAGGGTTGCACGATACAGGAAAGAGGTCCTCACCGGGCACCGCCGTTCGCCGAAACGGCAGTCGGATCACCTGACGGAGGTTTGGGCTTTTCCTCCGGCTTTTTTTCTTCCGGTTTTTTGGCTGGCTCGCCTTTCTTTTCTTCAGACTTTTTCGCGGCGGCTTTTTCTTTGGCGATCAGTTCTTTCTTCTCTTTTTCGAGCACCGCGCGGTCGGCTATGTCTTTGTCGCGATCGAAGATCACGCGCCCATCTACCAGCGTTTTTTGCACCACCGCATAAGCGCTGAGCGGATCGTGGTTATAAATGACCAGATCGGCGTCTTTGCCAACTTCAATCGAGCCGACACGCTTATCAATGCCGAGCTGCATTGCCGGATTGATGGTAACGAGCTTGAGAGCTTCGTCGTGCGTCAGGCCGCCAAATTTCATGGACTTGGCCGCTTCCTGGTTGAGGTGCGTGGCCTCTTCGGCGTCATCGGAGTTGATGGAAACTAGCACGCCACGCTTGGTCATCAACGCAGCGTTGTAGGGAATGGCGTCGTAGGCTTCAACTTTGTACGACCACCAATCGGAGAACGTGGAAGCGCCGACCCCGGCGGCGGCGAGTTCGTCGGCAACTTTGTAGCCTTCTAAGACGTGTTGGAATGTGCGCACCTTGAACCCAAATTCCTTGGCCACACGCATCAGCATCAGGATTTCGTCTTCGCGATAGCAGTGCGAGTGGACGTAACGTTTCCCTTCCAGCACCTCGACAAGCGGGTCGAGGCGCAAATCGCGGCGGGGAGGAAGTGCGGACTTGTCGCCGGCGGCCACTTTCTTGTTGTAGGCGGACCAGGCGTTCTTGTAGTCACGCGCCTCTGTAAATGCGCCGCGAATCGTTTCTTCGACACCCATGCGGGTTGCCGGATAACGCTTGGGCTGGCCGGGAATGCTGAAGTTGGAGCGCTTGGGATTTTCGCCGAGAGCAAATTTAATTCCCGGTAGCGCACCTTCGAAGGGCAGCTTTGATGCGGGCTGGCCCCAGCGCAGCTTGATGACGACGGTCTGGCCGCCAATGGAGTTGGCGCTCCCGTGAAGAATGTTTGCCGTAGTGACACCACCGGCGAGATCGCGGTAGATGTCCACGTCGTCGGAATTGAGGACCTCGGCGGTGTTGGCGATAGAAGAAACGGAGATGCTGCCCTCATTCACGCCGCCATCAATCGCGATATGCGAATGGCAATCGATGATGCCGGGGGTAACGAATTTCCCTTCGGCGTCGATCACAGTGGCGTCTTTGGGAGCTTTAATGGAAGGGCCGACTTCGGCGATTTTGCCATCCTTAATAAGGATGGAACCCCGTTCGATGGTGCCTTTGGTGACGGTGAGAATGGTGGCGTTTTGAATGACGATCACGGGGCTGGTGTCCGGCGGCGCGGCCAGTGTCGCGGGAGGCGCGCCCAATAAAATGAACGTTGCAACGGTGATGAAGCGACCGCGTCGGTTCATCGCCCGTCTCCTTGGACAAAGTCTGCTACTACAGCAAGCGAGGCGGCTCCGCTCGGTTTGGCGCCGGTGAAATCAATCGAGTAGCCTTCGACGCTGATGTTGCCCTTAAGCGAAGTCCCGTCATAGGTGCCGGAAAAGGTGACGTCGGCAAAGTTCTGTCCGATGTTGATGTTAAGAACGAACATGAAGTGATCTCCGCTCAGGTAGCCGCTCAAAATAGTGGCGTTTCCGTGCTTGCTGAAAAGCGTGCCGGTAATCGTGCCGTCCGACGCCATGGTGAGGTCGGCGGTGGATTCCTCCGCCCCTTCCGGAGTGGTGTAAGAAAGTTTCCACTTTCCCGTGATGTCGCCCTTGGGCGGATCTTTCGGTTTTTCCGGTTCGCGAATTTCAAATCGCCGACCGTCCACAAAAACGTATTTGATTTTTGTCTTCTCGTTAAAGAGATCGCCCTCCGCCACAATCAGGTTGGCGATCTTTCCTTTTTCAATGGAACCGAGCCGATCGCTGACGCCATAAAGTTCGGCGGGCGAAAGAGTTAATCCACGCAATGCGGCGTCTGGAGCCAGCCCGGCGTCGATGGATTTCTTCACCGCCTTCAGAAGGTCCTTCGCATTGGCCGTCTCACCCGAATAGAAGGCGAACTTCACGCCTGCTTTGCTAAAGGCAGCTGGTGTGGAAGGTGCGCGATCTCTGAGGCGCAATGTGCGCAGCGTGGGCGTCTGATCGGGGTCGGCATCCTTTTCCGCCTCGGGCCACTTGAGATTGACGAGTACGGGAATTTTCTTTGCAGCAATCTCCTCGGCCATTTCGTAACCGGCTTGACCGCCATAGATAGCAGCGTTCACTTTCCAGCGATCGGCAAGTTCCAAAGCGCGCCGCATTTCCAAAGCGGAATTTGCCGGGATAAGAACGAGCGCATGCTCTTCCAGTGCTTCCGCTAGCGCCGCCGAAGTGCGGTCATAGCGCGGGCGTGCTGCACCCTTGGGATTCTTTTCATACGCGGCTTCCGCTCTGGTCTGCCAGTCGGTGTCCAGAAACACCTGATGTTCGTAAGCGAGCACGCCCATGATCGAATCGGGAAAGCCCCTGCCGAAACTACCCGCCGGTTTTGTGGTAACCGGGATCGCAACCGGCATCTTCACAATCAAGTCACCGGGACGTTCACCGCTGAGGTCGAGCAACGCCGCTTGCCCCGGGAAAAATCCTGTTTTGGGAGAGGAGACCACGGTTGTAAATCCGGCATTACGCCAGGTCTCGATGCGCTTATCTGTCAGGTTGACTTCATCTGCCGCGCTGCGCCAGGGCGTGCTGTTGGGACGATCCTCTGGACCGCGTGCGGGCTCCTCGGCACGCCGTGGCGGCCCCGTTCCCGCTGCACCTTCTGCCGGCGGCGCTGGCGCGGCGGCCGCCAGGCCCACATCGGTAAGCGCATCCACCAGTCCGGGATAAACCGTGAGGCCTTTCCCCTCGATCACCCACGCGTCCGCTGGAATGGAAACATCCTTTCCGACGGCGAGAATCACGCCACGCGCTACGACTACGGTCGCCTCGTCCATCGGCGGACCCGAGACAGGCACCACCTTCGCGCCGCGAATGGCGAAGTATTGCGGCTCGCCGCCTTGCGCACGCACGGGCGAGCTTGCGACCGAAAGGAGAATTGCCGCCGTTACGCCGATGAGCGCACACAAACCGATGCGATCCAGAGTAGAACACATACCAAACTCCTTATGGAAAAAGCGAAGACCCACCGACCACTTTAAACTCAGGGTCTGTAAAGCAGAGCCCTGAAAACTGTTAACTCATGGTTTGTAAAACAACCTTGAAACCCCGCGTCGTCCGTTTGGACGCATGAGGCTACTGGGAAGTTTCAGACGAGTCAAGCCCATTGGCCAATTGGCCGAAGCCTGTCTTGCGCAACGAGAATGCGTGAACTCAATTGAACCAAGAAACTCTCTACGGCTTTTTCTTTTTGCCTAACAGGCCACCGAGCGAGTTGATGGCGTCGGCTGGATTTTGTGCTCCGGGCTTGGCAAGGTTGCCCAGAGATCCACCCGCGCAACCAAGTTGCGATTTCACCATGTTGGCGGCGACGCCGCCGACGTCGGGGATAAATTTCGGATCGGACGCCGTACCCTGGATCTGGAAGGGTATCGTAGTACTACCTTTGCAGCTGCCAGCTTTGTTTCCGCCTAGCGCGCCGAGTGCGCTACCGACGTCACCTCCCGCGCCGCCAATCGCTGCGATAGCGCCGCTAGTCAGCGTCGCGGCCATTTTGAAATCGAGATTATTTTTCGAGTCCAGTGTCCCGCCGCCGGCCAGATTTCCCAAACTCGGCAGGACCGCGAGGAAGTTGTCCGCGCGCAATCCGTTCGGCGCCATATGCACATTGGTGGTCATCTTCTCGATATCCAGGTCCTTGCCGGTCTTCAACCCCGTCAGCGCGGAAACCGCCGACATCTTGGAGCCCAGATCAAAACCTGCCAATTTGGCGTTGAACAACCCGATGTTTCCGTCGGTCACCAATTTGTTCGTCGGCCCTTTGATATTGAGGTTCGTGTTCAACGTACCGGCGGTTAGCGAGGCGCCCTTAGGCAAATTGACGCCGATGGCGGGCAGAAACGCCTCCAAGTCCTTTGCGGACATTCCATCGCCGGTCAATTTGAGATCCACCACGGTCGCATCGCCTTGTTCAGCATATGTTCCGTTCAGCCTTGCGGTGGCCGATCCGATTTTCACCGTGGAAGGATTCAGCACCCCGGAATTCTTCCGC
Organism: Candidatus Eiseniibacteriota bacterium; assembly: GCA_035607085.1. Lineage (GTDB taxonomy): Bacteria > Acidobacteriota > Terriglobia > Acidiferrales > UBA7541 > Acidiferrum. The sequence continues at coordinate 9,178 of DATMZI010000056.1, forward strand.
AGATCATATTTGGTGCTGTAGTCCAGATTCATTGGCACGCTCGCGGGAGTTCCTCCCTGTACCAGCAGCGCCTTGGACAGTTTCACCTTGCCCTTGGTTTGCGCAAAGCCGCCCTGGTTCGCGAGCGTCGTATCCAGATCCACCAATCCGCCCAACCCCTGCGAAGGATCCAGAATTCCAGTAGTTGCCATGTTCAGAGAAGAAATATGCAGTTTGGCATCCACAGGGGTTAAGGTTGCGTCGGACTTGTCCACCGGCCCGACGTTTCCTTCGAGCTTCAAAGTGCCGCCACCGGGCAGGTCGGCGGCGACCGTCACAGGAAAGTTGGAGTTCAACGAGAAGTTTGACGCAGTCACGTGCAGGTGATCGTAGGTAGTACGCTGCTGCGAATTGGTGCTTCCCAAAGTAACCTTGCCATCCTTAAGCTCCAATTTTTTCACCGAAATTTCTGGAGTAGAAGAAGCGCTCGACGGCTTGGAAGGATTTTCTTTCGCTTCTTCCTTGGAGGCGCCCGCCGGTGGTTTTGTTCCAGCGCTCCCGCCGGGGGAATTTCCAATCGAGGAGAAGTTCCAGTCACCTGCGGGATTTTTCAACAAAATCGCATGCGGTTCGTCGATGGTGATGTCCGTGACGTTTAATTCCTTTGAAAAAATCAGCGGCATCATTTCGACGCCCACGTTCAGCGATTTCGCGGTCAAAAACGGCGAAGGGCTGAACTTCGGATCGTCGCCGATGGAAAGGTCCTTAGCCATGAGCGCGCCCCGCAGCAGTGACAAACTCAGATCGCCCACCTGTACCTTGCGCCCCAGTGCCGCCGACGCTCTTTGTTCGATCATGGGACGGAAGCGATTCACCGGAATCAGAAATGGCACGATGATCAGCAAAACCACAAGGACACCAACGGCAATCAGGACATTGCGCAGGGTGCGATTCATGATGACCTCCGCTTGGGCGGGACCCGGATCCCTGTCAAGGGTTGCCATAAGGTCGCAATCCCTTGCATTGGAAAAGGGTCGAAAATGGGGCGGCGACGGCGATAATATCACAGGGTCATTAAATAAGAGCGCATCACCGTGTGGCAAGAAATGGCTACAGGGTTCGCTGGGTCGTCGTCCGGTCGCCGCATTGCTTTTGCCGCTATAATGAACGTAGACCGACACGGGGACGTAGCTCAGATGCATAGAGCGAGGCACTCCTAACGCCTAGGTCGCGGGTTGGACTCCCGCCGTCCCCACCACACCAACTGATTTGACTCTAAACGGTGAGGCTCACGTTGACGCGCTCTTTTGCCTGGCGTAGCCTGTTTTTTATGAGTTTTGCGCCGAAGCCGAAGACCCTCACATCATCGGTGCGGAGCGCTTCCTTGCTTGTGGTTGCGGTTCTGCTGCTCCTAACGCCCGTTTGCGGTGTGCTTTGCCAGGGTCGAATGTGCGATCCCCCGCTGGCAGGTGCGGAAAAGTCGGCCTGCCACGAATCTCTCGGCGCCGCGGCCGATCCTCTTGCGCGCCACATCGGCTCGATACGAGGCTGCACTCTGCAGGAACTGCCCATCGCACTTCCCGCGAGTTTTCGCTCGGCCGCGGGGGAATTTCAGTTACTTGCTCACTCCGAGCACCACGTTTTGTCCCTTGGCGTTCCCGCGATCGAACTCGCTCCAGCGAGGCAGTTCTCTCTCCGCTTTTCCTCGTTGGCTGAATCGCCAAGCCTAAGCGCATTCGCCTCGTCCTCTCTCGTACTGCGTATCTGAATCCTTCCTCGTTTTAAATTGCTTGTCCCTGGTTGCTAACCCCACTGTGCGCCCGAAAGAGCGGGTATTTTTCTATCCCTTTTGTACTCTTGCTTCACTAGCGATCGGAGTTTCCATGAGCGAATCACGTAGATCTTTTTTTCGCAACGCCACGATGCTCGGCGCCGGGGTGGTGAGTTGGGCCGAGTCCTTTGGCGCGCAAAAATCACCGCCAGCAAAGGACTCCCCGCTCCCCATGCATGCAAGCGGCAAGTCCTCACGCGGCAAATTCCACGCGGCCCTGCCCATGCAGTCCCCCGACATCTCCGATCTGCCCTTCACGCTCGATGGCGACACCAAAGTCTTCCGCCTGATCGCTGAGCCGGTAAAACGCAAGGTCATTCCATGGAAAACACTCGATGTGTGGGGATACAACGGCAGTTGCCCTGGTCCCACGATTCAGGTCGCACAGGGTGATCGAGTTCGCATCTACGTCGAAAATCGCCTTCCCGAAAGCACTTCCATGCACTGGCACGGCATCGAAGTCCCCATCGAACAGGACGGCGTTCCGTGGGTGAGCCAACGGCCTATCGCTCCGGGCGAAACCTTTCCCTACGAATTCACAGTTCACCAGGAAGGAACTTTTTTCTACCACGCGCATTCCGCCATGCAGGAAATGATCGGACTGATCGGCATGTTCATCGCGCACCCTCGCGAGGCACATTCGCCATACGTCCATCACGATTACGGCATCATCCTGCAGGAATGGGCCGTTCTGCCCAACAACTCCGTGCCCAACACCGCCGGCATGGAGTTCAACTGGCTCACATTCAACGGAGTGGCCGCCCCACTCACGACGCCACTGCTGGCGCGGCTTGGCAGCCGCGTGCGCCTTCGCTTCGTGAATCTCGGCATGGACCATCACCCCATTCACTTGCATGGCAATCAGTTCGTCATCACCGGCACGGAAGGAGGCCGCGCGCCAGAGTCCACCTGGTACCCCTCAAACACCGTGCTTGTCGGCGTCGCGCAAGCCCGCGTTGTTGAATTCGACGCTAAATATCCGGGCGCGTGGATGATCCACTGTCACCTCCCGCACCACATGATGAACTCCATGATGGACCTGCTGCGCGACCGCCAGATGATGACCTCTGACCAAACGGAACCGGCCGCGATGGAGCAGATGCGGACGCTCGCAGCCCGCACAAAATTCCAGCATCAGCATCCTTCGCCCGTCGCGGCTGACGCCGAGAAAGTTCCGGGTTTCCCGCAGGATGCGTTCATGGAAATGGGCATGGACGAAGTCGTGCAAAGACCGGAAGTCCAAGGTCTGCCTAGAAACTGGAGCGCTGGAATGATGGGCATGATGACGATGGTTCGCGTTCTGCCCGATAAGGAATTCGATGACATCGCGGCCATGAAAAAATCTGGAACGACGCCGGCCACCGGCGAGGAGCGCCATCATGAGTCTTAGTCGAATTCTGCCCGTGAAGACTTTGAGAACCGGCGATCTTCCCGCGGGTGTTCCACCCTCGGTTTGGCAGGGCAGATTCTTTCTCTTCTCCGTTTTCTTCGCCTTCTTTCTTCTCTCGGGTCCGCCTCTCTGCGCCCAGCAGCAACCGTCTATGCCCGGCATGCAAATGCCACACGAACACTCCCAAGCGACGCCGCAATCTCGCACATTGGAATTTCCTGGGCTCGGCCGTGCCCAGTCCAACGCCAAAGAACCCTTCTTCACGCTCGACCAGGCCCTCGCTACGGCGCGGCAAAACAATCCCACGCTCCGTCAGGCCGAAGCCGGTATCCGCGCCGCTCGTGCCCGCGCTCAGCAAGCGGCACTCTATCCCAACCCCACCGTCGGCTATGCCGGCGACGAAATCCGCGGCGGCGAGTCGCATTCCGGCAAGCAGGGTTTTTTCCTCGAACAAAGCATCGTTACCGGCGGCAAACTCGTGCGCGCGCGCAATGTGTTCACAAAAGAAGCACAGCTCGCTGAGATCGAGGCAGAAGAACAAAAAGTTCGCGTGGAATCAGCGGTCAGGATTGCTTTTTACCGGGCCCTGACTGCTCAGGAATTGGCCGACGCCCGCGCCGATCTCGCGCGAATCGCGGGCGAAATACTGGAAACCCAACAAAAATTGCAAAACACCGGGCAGGCCGACGAAACGGAAGTTCTCGATGCCGAACTCGAAGCCCGCCGCATGAAACTTTCTGCCCGCGCCATGGAAAATACTTTGCGCGAAGAGTGGCGCGCTCTAGCGTCCGTCCTGGGCCAGCCCGACCTTCCGCTGCAAACCATTTCCGGCGATCTCGAGCACGGCTGGCCCGACCTCGATGAGCGCCAGGTCGAGACCGTCGCCGCACAGAGCCCCGCCAACCGCATCGCTTCCACCGCCACCGACCGCGCCCGGGCCGAACTCGCTCGCGCGCAACGCGAAAAAACTCCCGACGTCCTTGCCCGCGCCGGCCTTGATTACAATCGCGAGCCACTCGACAATCCTTTGCTGAGCACCGGCTGGCAGTGGAACGCGCAGCTGGCCGTCGAACTTCCTCTTTTCAATCGCAATCAGGGCAACGTCGCCGCGGCGCGCGCCGAAATCGACCGCGCCGAATCCGAAAAACAACGTGTCGCACTTACGTTGCGCGAACGCGCTTCCTCCGTTTTTGACGAATACGCTAATGCGCGTCTTACTGCCGAGGAATACCGCGACAATATTCTTCCCCTGGCCAAGAAATGCTATGGTCTGATGTTCGACCGCTATGGCGAAATGCTGGCTTCCTACCCGCGCGTTCTGGAAACCAAACGCAAGCTCTTCGAACTGCACAGTGAGTACATCGCGTCCCTGCAAACCGTCTGGTCCACCGGACTGGCCTTGCAGGGCTTCCTTCTCACCGACGGCCTGGAGGCGCCTACGCAACCCGGCGAGATGGACCGCACGATCCGCGAGACGAACCTGCCCACTCCAGAGCGAGGGCGTTTACCCTGAGGAACTTCTAATAGTCCGGAACGGTCGGTAGCGGCACATCGCCCGTGGCGACTCCGCTACACTAGTACCCCAGTCCCGTTGACCCGCCAAATTTTCCCTCGCTAAGTTCAATCTGGGCGCATGGGTGTCAGGGTTTCAGGGCTTGTTCTAAAAGCCCTGCAGATAGAGAAGTTGCACTAGCAAACCCTGAAATTTAAAGGGTGTCGGCGGGCGATCTGCCCGGAAACACCCTAGCACGTGTCATCTTTGCATTCGAAACGCGCGTCGCGGTTCTGTTCTCGCCGCAACCACTTGGCATGACGGCAACCTTAACCAAAGCGGGCCGCTACGAAATCACCGGCGAAGTCGGCCGCGGCGCCATGGGCGTGGTCTATCGCGCCAATGATCCGTTCATCGGCCGTACCGTCGCCATAAAGACGTTGCAACTCTCTGAACAGGGCAGCGGCCTAACCCGAGAAGAACTCCTCAACCGGTTCCAGACCGAAGCGCGCGCCGCGGGCCTTTTGACCCATCCCAACATTGTTGTCGTCTATGACGCTGGCGAGGAAGAAGGACTCTTCTTCATCACCATGGAACTCGTCGAAGGCAAGAGCCTTCAGGCGCTTCTCGATTCCGGCCAGCTGTTCCCGCTTCCCCGCGTTCTTCGCATCATGGAGCAAGCCTGCTCCGCTCTGCAGTTCGCCCACGACCGCAACATCGTTCATCGCGACATCAAGCCCGCCAATCTGATGCTCACGCCGGACGACACCGTTAAAGTCACCGACTTCGGCACTGCAAAAATTCTGCAATTCGGCACCGTCAACCAGACCGCCCATGTTATGGGCACGCCCAGTTACATGTCGCCCGAACAAGTGAAAGGCAAGGTCGTCGACGGCCGTAGTGATATTTTCTCTCTTGGCGTTCTACTCTACGAGATGGTCACCGGTGAAAAACCTTTCCCCGGGCAAAACATCACCACCGTCATCTATAAAATCGTCAACGAAGAACCAGTTGCCCCCCGTCAGCTCGATCCTTCGATTCACCCTGGCCTTAACGCGATTATCCTCAAATCGCTCGCGAAAGAGCCTTCGCAGCGCTATCAGCACTGCCGCGACTTGATCGAAGATCTGCGCAACTATCGCTCGCTGGTGGCCGTCGAAAACCCCGCCACGCTGCCATTGGGCATCGGTGGTTCACGGCAATCTTCGGGACCCACGCAATATTTCGACCCTCAGCTCGCTGCGGCTTCCCGCTCGCTGAATGCCCGCGCCGGCAGTCCTTTGCAAACTCCCACCGTTCGCCGCACCGGTAGTCTTCAGGCTGCGCCAGAACCGAAACGGAACAATACCCTCACCACTGTTCTTGCTGGTATGTTTCTGCTTGGCGTCATCGTCTTGGGCGCACAAAAAATTCGTCCGGTCTTTGAAGCCGCTCGCCAGACCCGCCATGCGGAGTCCGCAGGCCCTGAACCTGTCCAACCACCGCCGCAAGTCGCCCCCGCTGCTGATTCCATAGTCGCCGAGAGGTCAGCGGTCGACAACGCGCTACCGCCGGCCTCTTCCGGGCCCAGCGCAGCTCCGCCAGAAATTGGGTCGGCTCCGGTAAAGAGCACAGTGCCCCAAGTGGCAAGGGCGGCTTCCATACCAAACAGCTCGCCGTCGCCGGCCGCCGTGGAATACAAAAAGCGCATCGAACAAGTCGCCGCCGAGAAGCATCTTGCCGTTTCCATCAAAGGTTCCGGTTCCACCCTGACCCTTTCCGGAAAACTTCGGCCTTCGGAACAAAGCGACCTCCTCAAATTTCTTCGCAATGCTCCTTCCGGCGTTCAGATTGTGGACCACATTCAGACCGACAACAGCGTTAACGGCGCTGCTGCCAGCAATAAATCCGTGCTTCCGGTCAGCATTCCAGCTTACGCGTCCATTCACGTGCTCACTAATATTGCCGGAGCGACCGCCACTCTCGGCGCCGGCTCAGCGGCCGCACGCCAATGCGAAACGCCCTGCAGTTTCTCCGGCCTCGAGCCCGGCGACTATAATTTGCAGGTCAGGAAGTCTGGATTTCAGCCGCTGCAAACTGCTCTGCAACTCCGCGCCGGCGATTCGCTCGACCAAAAAATTCAGTTGGAGCCGATCTCGCAAGGACTCTTCATCTCTTCACAGCCCGTCGGCGCCGACGTTTTTATCAATGGTGACAAACAATCCGGACAAACCCCGCTGACCCTTCCTCTTGCTCCAGGCAAGTACAATCTCGTCCTTCGCGTATCAGGCTATGACGCGTATGTCAGCCAGATCGAAGTCCGCCCCGACGGCCAATCCAAAGTCAGCGCCGAGCTTCACCAGAAAAACGGCCACGTCGCCTGGGCACAAATCACGTCTTTCCCCGACGGCGCCGAAATCTGGTTAGACGGCGAGTCCACCGGCCAACACACCCCGGCCCGCGTCGAAGTCCCTTCCGGCATCCACAGCATCATTCTCAAACTCGACGGCTTCCAGCCCGCACGCCAAGCCATGCAAGCCACCGAAGGCGGCACGGTTACGGTCTCCAAAATTCTCACAAAAAAATAGGTTTCCTGCGGGCACCCCGCGTAACACTTGCTGAGGAAGGAAACCGCGTTGGTAGCGATCGCGCGGCTTCCGCACGATAACCACCGGCGATCGGTACGCGACCCGACGCCGTCTCCGGTTATGGCGGTCGAGGCGACCGGAAACGCAGACCGCCGTCCGTGCAGGGTAGTCTCCGGCGAAAAACGTAACAAAACGTTACGTCTGACCGCAGATTGGTTTTAGTACTAGCAATCTAAACCAATTTGTTTCTTAGAGTTACAGGCTGGACCTTTCGGCTTCGCAATTGCCCTTTAGTATATGCCTCTCCCTGCTTTGGCAGGTCTGCATGCCGTCGTTAGGTAGCATCCGGGCCCAGTTTTCAAATGAGCAAACTCTCGATGAATTTTTTTCGCCAAACAAAGCCAGACGACGCGACGCGAAAGTCCGCATCAGCCTCCGGAGCTGGTTCTCTTGGCCCGCCGCTTCACGGGATAACCGAAATTCCTCTTCGGACCGCCTTTGCTTCGGGCACCGGAATTCACGAAGTGCACAGCGCGCTGCGTGAACTGGCGATCCTGCTGCACCACAAGCGGCTTTATCACCATACCCACCCGAAAAACCAGGAAAGTCTCGATCACGCCTACAACCACCTGCAGCAGTTGGCGCAGAACATGAACGGCCTCGAGATTCGCGTCGAGCGTGATGCCATCGTCGTGCCCAAGCTGAGCGAAGCCCCAGTCCCCGATCCCAAGGGCGAACTGCGTCATCTCGCGATCGATTTTCAGCTGGCGGGTATTCAGACGCTGGTGATCCTGCGGCAATTTCATGTCGGCGAACTGGACACGCTGGCGGAACTCTTGCGCGCTTCGTTGCTAAAATCGGATGAGTCGTCGAAAAACCAGCGCGGCGCCTGGTGGACCGCGAAGCTGCTCGAATTCGGAGTGGAAGGCATTCAGGTGAACGCCCAGACCGATCGGAGAGTGGATACCGTGCTCGCCAGTTTGATCGCGGCACTGGTGGCGTTTGGCGGCAGCACTCCCAATGAAAATGCGGACGCGCCCATCCTGGCTCCCACTTCGGACAGTCTCTCCGCGGTGCTGCGCCTGATCGCGCGGCTGACGCCGCCCCTAGAAAGCGCGCGCGGCCTTTCTCCTGAGGAAGCAGCCCGCTCCATTCACGCCGCGCTCGCGGAAGCGAATCGCGAAACCGTTCATTTGCTCCTCAGCGCCATTTCGCAGCACGCTCCGAAAGAAGCGGAAGCTCCGCAGCCCTATCTGGTGCGCCTCTCCGAAGAAGCAATTTTTGAATTTCTCAACTCCGAATTTTCCGGCGGCACTCTAGGCCCTCAGGATATCCGCAAACAGCTGCGCTCTTTCGGCGAAGTGCTGGTTTCCTCGGGCGGCTACACTGGGCCACATTCCTCGCAGCACCTTTCTTCCCTTGCTCAGGTCTGGGCCGACGAAAAGCACCGCGAAAAATTGCTGGATCGCTTCTGGATGGCGCTGCCTCCCCGCGAAAAATCGCAAACCCTGCGCGGCCCGGATGTCTGGTGCGTACCCGTTCCGGCGATTCGCGCCGCGTTGTCGCAACTTGCCGACGCCGGCGCCGATGCCCCACGCCGCGAAGCGCGCAACATTCTGCTAAACTATACGCGACGGCTCGAAATGCCCGATGCGCAAGTGCGCCGCAGTGTGGCCGTCGGTCTCAGCGAACTTTCCGCGGTGGTGGAATCGCTCTGGCCCAATCAGCTTCCTGAAGAACTAAGCCGCTGTGCGCTGAAAACTCTGGAACAGGAAACCGCGCCGGACACCGCAGCCATGCTGTCCGCATTCCTCGAAATGTTCGGCCGTGTTGCGGTTACCCGCGGAGACTTTGCCGGACTCGAGAATATTCTTACCGGTCTCGAGAGAGTGCCACGCGAACCAAGGTACGAGCACATGCACGCGCTGGCGCAGCGTTTGATCGCGCAAGATCGCTGGCATCTGCTGGTGGAGGCCGCACTGGCAAATCGCGCCCTCGATCCGACGCTGCCACGCTTGCTGGTCCGTGATCCGGAACGGCTGCTGGATCGCCTGACTACTTTGCTGAGCGAACCGCGCGCCGCCGAACTGCTCCCCGCAATGGCGCGTTTGTTGCGCACCATCGGGGTGCCGGTCCTGAACCTGCTGGAAACGCGCTTGTACGAAGCGCGCAAGCAGCGAGTCAGTGCCGCAATCAAACTCCTGGCCGCGGCTGATCCCGAGCGCCTGCTGCGCGGATTGCCTCGCGCACTGGCTAGCTGGGAGTGGAATTTGCAGGACCTCGCGGTGAGCGAACTTTCCCGCCCCGCCAACGCAACCTCCGCACGCAGCGCCGCGCTTGTCTTTTCCACGCTGCTCACAGAAGCGAACGCGCTCGTCGTTCCGATGATGATTGATCACATCGGCCTGGCGCAGGAAACTTCAGCGATCCCGGAGCTAATGCAAATCGCTAGCGGCGCGCACGAACAATGGAAAGACCAGTTTGTGCGCATCAAAGCCATCGAAGCGCTGGCACGGATGCGCGTCTCGGAAGCCGTTGACCTGCTCCTCCAGCTGAGCCAGAAGCGCGACGGGCTAGTGTACGCCGAGCCTTCCGGTTTGCGAACCGTTGCAAGCGATGCGCTCGCTCTGATGGAGAATCGGCCGGCGGCGGCACAAGTGCGCGCGGCATATGAGTACGCCCCGCAAGCCGGCGGCAACTTCAACGTGCCGCGAAGATATTCGCGCGTGCCGCTCGAATCACCACTGCGCGCGCAAATCGAAGGCGGTCAGCCGGCCATGGCGCGCGTCAAAACCATCAGCCTCGGCGGCGCCTATCTGGAATCGGTGAAAAAGTTGAACGTGGGCGACACTATCCGCCTCGAAGTGCGCTCCGGCTTGCGCAAGATCCACTTCACCGCCGTAGTGCGAAACTCCGGTCCCGATGGCAATGGCGTCGAAATCGTGCACATGCAGGGCGACGATCGCGACAAGCTGCGCAAGCTGGTACAACGCGGCCTGAAGGCCTAGAAACCCAGAGATTAGATGCCACCAGATCACCAAGCACCCAGCGTTAGGTAAGTCAACCTCACATAAATTCCTGCTTCCGCTAAGCCGCCCGAAGCTCATCGCACTCGGCGCCTGCTCGCGTCCCGAGCGTGAGTAACTCCCCACTCCAGCGAAAGCGCGACTAGAGTGACTGAAAGGACTCAGGATGGGGGCGGCCGGAAACTTTAGAGTTGCAATGACGTTTGCTATCGAGTAAAAGCCGTGTAGCCAATCATTTACGGTAGTTTGTAGGTACGGTAGCTTGTTCGTGGGTGACAGTCCACGGCCGCTAGGGGTAGCGGGCATTGGGAAGTCAAAACTCGTTTTTTCGTGGCGCGCAACATGCCGCCATGGCTACGCTGCGCGCCGTGCCGGTAACGATACAGGTGTCCGGAGGAAGTAATGAAACGCAACCAAATCTTGCCCGCGTTTTTGACCGTGCTGGTGCTGATGCTGAGCGGCGGCGATCGGACCTGGGCGCAGAACACGGCGACGTTATCCGGCGCGGTGAAGGACCAGCAAGGCGGCGCCATCCGGGCCGCGAAAGTCACGTTGACCAGCAAGAGCACGGGAGCGGAGCGGACTTCGCTATCGAATGACGAAGGGCGATACGGCTTCGTATCGCTGGCGCCGGGCACCTACAAGATCGCGGTAGATGCCGGCGCGGGCTTCAGCGTGTTTGAGCAGGACGGGCTGACCGTGACCGTGGGACAAGAGGCGGAGTTCGATCCCATCGTCAGCGTGCGTGGCGTAGCAACGACCACCACCGTGACCGCTGAGACGACGCTGATCGAAGAGAACAAAACGGAAGTATCCAACACCGTCGACCAGCGGCGTATCGACAATCTGCCCATCAACGGCCGCGACTACAAAAATTTCACGCTGACGGACTCGCGCACCACGCGCGACGTCTCTCCAACAATCGGCCCGGCGCCCAACAGCGGCCTCAACATCGGCGGGGCGCGCGCGCGTTCCAACATGGTCAGCGTGGACGGCGCCGATGCGGTGGACAACTCCGTGAACGGAATCCGCGCAACCGTTTCGCAGGAAGCTGTGCAGGAATTCCAGATGGTGCTGAGCAATTACAACGCCGAGTATGGCCGCGCGACGGGCGGCGTCATCAACATTGTCACCAAGAGCGGCGGCAACGAGCTCCACGGTGATGCCTTTGTCTTTGGCCGCAACAAGTCCTTTCAGGCGCGCAATCCGTTTTCGGGTCAAATCGATCCGGCTAGCGGAGAGCTGGTCCCGGTGAAACAGCCCTACACGCGCATTCAGACCGGATTGACGCTGGGTGGCCCGATCAAAAAGGACAAGACATTCTTTTTCGGATCTTACGAATATACGCAGCGCGAAGAGACGGGATTTTCCAGCATCGGAATCAACAATTTCGGAATGGCGCCGTTCAACTGCGGCGGGTGCGGGCTGGATGGGTTGATGCTGACGCCGGACCAGTCGGCAGCAACGCTGCAACTGCTCGGTACCAACCCTGCCGTAGCGCAGCAGTACGCCGTGCTCATGGGATCCGCGTCAAGCGTCGCCCTGAACCGCCTGGACCCCGGAGCCATTGTTACGGCCCTCTCGGGCGGGTCAATTACTCCTGTGAATCAGGTGGTCACACCCGCCGGCGTGTTTTTCCAGGAGTTCCCTTTCCCGGTTTCCTGTCCTTCAGGCGCAACCGTGAATTCTGTCAATTGCAACGGCGGTGCAGCTGTGGGGCCGGGTGGCTCGGTGGTCGCGGCCGGCGCCGTGCCCTTGCCGGGTTCGTATGTTGGATTGAATTCGATTCGCGGAAACTATCCCGTGCAAGAGAAGACCAGTTTGTGGTCGCTGAAGCTGGACCAGAACTGGAACGCCAACAATCATTCCTTTGTCCGCGCCGGAGTTTCGCCGTCGCTGGTCACCGGCCTGCCTTCAACTTCGCAAAACCAGGTGTTCGGGCAGAACTCCGGATCGCGTGCGGGCTACAACCAGTCGCGCGACCTGAACATTACCTTTCAGCACGACACCATCACCAGCGACTCAGCGGTAAACCAGTTCCGGTTTCAATTCGCGCGGCGCGGTCTGCACTTTGGATTTTCGCAACTGCCCGGCGGAAGCGATATCGGCGTCAACATCCCGGGATTCGCATATTTTGGCCGCGAGCCATACTCGACGGTGGACCGCATCGAGCGGCGCTATGAATTCACGGACACCATCGCCAAAACGTTTGGCCGGCACACGTTCAAGTTCGGCGTCGATTTCAACCTGATTCAGCTGCGCTCCGCGAAAGCCCAGATTTTTGAGCTGGACTTCGGCGGCGACGTGAACTTCGGCGGAATTGCTGCCTCCAATTTCAGCAGCGCCTTTGTCGGACTGCCGGGAGCCACCGGTTTGCAGGCTTACGGGTTGGGAATACCGACCACCTACATTCAGGGTATCGGCAATTCCAACCAGCCATTCGACAACCTTCCCATCGGTTTCTTCGCGCAGGATTCCTGGAGGGTCAACCGCAAGCTCACCTTGAACTATGGCGTCCGTTACGATGTGGAGATTTCGCCCCTTTTTGCTCCAGCGACAGCGGTGAACGCGGCCGCGGAAAAAGCTCTGGGCGTAGTGGAAGGCATTCCGCGCGATTACAACAATTTTGCGCCGCGGCTTGGCCTGGCCTGGGACCCGACAGGCAGCGGCAAGACCTCCATCCGGCTCGGATATGGTCTGTTCTACGACCATCCACTGTTGGCGATTGCGTTCAACTCGGTAACCGCGGATGGCGGACGATCCGTACAACTTCTTTCTGCGGGCGGAACGGCTTCCGCTTGCGGGCTGCTCGGAGCGCCTGCTCCTTCCGTTTGCGGCGCTCTGGATACGCCGGCGAATCTGAACGGTTCGTCGATTTTTCAGGGTGTGCTCAACGCAGCCTCGGCCGATGCGGTGTTTTCGCCCTTGTCGCTCGCCTATTTGCCAGACCAGCAGCGATTCGATCCATTAGCCGCCAATTCCCTTTTCGCGAATCAAAATTATTTGCTTGCAGGATTTCCCCTGCCGATTTTGCCGTTCACGCTGCCCGTTGCAGCCAACTTCAAATATGGCTACGCACAGCAGGGCAACCTGACCATCGAGCGCGCGCTGTCCAACTCTTGGAAGGTCAGCGTCGGCTATCAATACACCCGTGGCATTCACCTGAATCGGCCCGTGAACGTGAATTCGACCGATCCGCAATTGCTATCCGAGAACGCGCTCAAGGCAGCGCTTTCCGGCCTCGACGTCAGCAATCCAGTCACGGTCGTGGTGCCGTCAGGAGCACCTGGTTCTTGCGTGAATCAAGGCGCGGGAAGTATCGCGCTGATCGCTCCGGGTGCCCTGGGGCAGGGCTTTGCGGCACCGAATTGCCCCCTGGCCGCGGCCGTCGGATTTGTGGGCACACCAGCATTTTTCAATTTCTTCCGGCCTTCGGGACCAAATCCATCATTCGCAGCCGCGGTGCCGGGGGGGTATAACACCGAGGTAGCGCTGGCGCATTTGGCGGGCTACCCGACCGGATTTGGCGTGGCTGTGCCGTTCAACAGCGTGGACGCGCAGCTTTCGGATGCCAGCTCGTGGTATCACGCCCTAACGCTAAACATGCAAAAACGCTTCTCGCACGGCTTCGAGTTGTTGTCGAGTTACACGTGGTCGCATTCAATCGACAACGGCACCGACCTGCAATCCACTCTGGAGCCACAGGACAGCCGCTTCGCCAACCTGGAAAGAGCGAACTCGGTAAACGACCAGCGGCACCGCTGGGTCACCAGCGCCGTGTTCATGTCCGGAGCGCCAAAGAGCGGCGACAGCGCTTGGCGGCATTTCCTGGGAGGATTCACGTTCGCGCCGCTGGTCGAGGTTTCTTCCGGCCGGCCTTTCAACGTGATTACCGGAACTGACACACGGCTGGACCTCGGCGCATCGGAGGCGCGGCCGTCCGTCGTTTCAAGCGGCACCACTTCCCCGTTTATCCCCGGAGCGCAATTCGGCGTCGCGGATGTCTGCTTGACGAATTCAGGGACACCTTTCACCGTGCCGTTCTTCGCCCCCCCGGCAGGTTGCATTGGCAATCTCGGACGCAATGCGTATACCGGGCCGGGCTTCTTTCAGATTGATATGCGGTTGTCCAAGCGGATCCCGCTGGGCGAACGGCTGAGCGTGGACCTGATAGCGGACGGCTTCAATATGCTAAACCGTACCAACATCGCGGCAGTGAACCAGCTGTGCGATCCGGCAGTCGGAGCGATATGCTCGGCGGGCCAGCCGACTGCGGCGTACGATGCGCGGCAGTTCCAGTTTGCACTGAAACTGCACTGGTAAGCCGGCTTTGAAAACCGATCAGGAACCAGCGGCCCTGCAATAAAATGCAGGGCCGTTTTGTTTTTGCGGGTTTGCCTGAGCGGCGCAACCCGCTACAGTAGAGTTACCGTTCCCGTGATTACCGGGGAGAAGACATGTCTGGGATCCTGATTGCAGCGATATTGTTGGTGGTGGTGTTGGTGCTCTGGCTGGCGCTGCAGAGTCTTTCGACGCAGAAAAAAAGCGAAAACATTGAATCGCAGATGAGCGAATTGCGGCGCGACCTGCACACCGTGGCGACGGCCCAGGCGCAAGCGGCGGGGCAAATTTCCACTCTGACCTCGAGCGTGACCACGCGTCTCGACTCGGTAAGCCGTTCGCTGACCGACGGAGTGGCGAAATCGGCGGACATCTCCGCGCAGGGCCAGACGGCGATGCGCGAAGAGCTGAAGAGCACGCAAAGCATGATGGAGAGGATTCACAAGCAACTGGGGGAATTCCAAGAGGTCAGCCGGGGCCTGAGCAATGCACAGCAGTCGCTCGAATCCGTGCTCGGCGGAGTGAAGACGCGCGGAATTTTGGGTGAAGTAACGCTGGATCGTTTGCTGGAGGATTCGCTTCCCTCTTCGCAATACGAAAAACAGTATCGTTTTGCCAGCGGCGAAGCGGTGGACGCGGTGATTTTTTTGCGCGACAAGAAGCTGTTGGCTGTCGATTCCAAGTTTCCGTTAGAAGCCTTTCGCCGCATCCAGACGGACGGCGATGAAGCGCGCCGCGCGTTTTCGACCGCGGTGAAAGGCCACGCCGATTCGATCGCAAAAAAATATATCCGGCCCGACGAAAATACTTTGGACCTGGCGCTGATGTTCGTGCCATCGGAGAGCGTGTACTACGAACTGTTGCAGACCTCAGACGGCAAAGGCCAGCCGCTCGATGAATACTGCCGTGAAAAACGCATTGTAGCAGTTTCGCCGAACACGCTGTACGCGCACTTGTGCGTGATCGCGATGGGATTGCGTGGCATGCAGATTGAGGAGAATGCGCGCCGCCTCTCGAATGGGCTGTCCGGACTGCAAAAGCAGTTGGGAAACTTTGTGGATGCGTTCGACAAAGTCGGAACGCATTTGAAGAACGCGCAGAACAGTTATCAGGAAGCGGGCAAGCGGCTGGATCGCACCGAACTCGCGCTCGAGGGCATGCTCACCAGCGGTGATGTGTCGGCGGGGGCGCAGGCGGAGCTGCCGTTGAACAGCTCCAGCGCCAATGGAACTACGACAGCTACAGGTTCAAGCGCGGACGAAAAAGAGGATGAGCCGCAGCGAATGCTACGGCTGAGCGCGGACAACTCCAGGTAACAAACGGATCGAAACCAGAATGTTGCCATGCTGTTTTCCGGTGAGCGGAAACGCGGCGGTGTTTTGCGAGCCGCCTGACGAAATGGCGCGAGCCGGATTGCCCCCGTCAAGCACGGCCACGTCGGGCGCGAGGTTGCGCGCTTCCAGCGTGACTCGTTCCGCGCTGCCTTCGATGCGGACAGAGAGCGTACGCTTCTGGCCAGCCTGCAGCGGAGAACTGTCGGCTTCGAGGGAAAGCGCCAGCATGACGACGCGTGCCCAGCCAGCCTTGGCTTTGTTGCAGGAGACGCTGACCTCGGCGGGACCCGGATCGAGATCTGCTGGCGGCAAAATCGCAAGAGACTCGGAAGACGACGCCAGAACGAGAGCGGTATGGCCGTTGACCTGAACAATATTTTTGTCCGCGTCGCCGCAGAAACCGTGGCCCTGCAATTCAAACCGATCAACCAAAGAGGCGAAATGCGGCGCGCGATCAATCTGCGTTGGGCTTTTACTGGCGGACGCGGCGATGACTTGCGTCTGCACGCGGCCTGGGCGGCCCTGGATGCTGGCGTAGAGAATCCCTTGCGTGAGCGGGGCCACAAACATAGCGCGCCCGGTGGAGTTGGTGGTGACGTGGTCGCCATTGGAGAATGCCACGGTTGCGCCGGGCGTGAGGCGGCCGCCAAAGTCGAGCACGGCGAGGGTGGTACGATCTCCGGAAACCATTTTGCGCGGCAAGAGCAGAATGCGCGCATTCTTGGCGGATGGCGCCTGTTGCGCACCTACAATGCATGGCATCGCGAGCGCTGCAACGAGCAGCGCTGCGGCGCGGACCGGGTGGAAGCAGAGCGATGCCATAGCAAAGATTATTGTACGGGCATTGTAGGAGAGATGGCAGGCGAGAGCCAGGGGCTGGAGCCAGAGTCAGCGCCTCGGAATGCGCTTTCATGCCTGCTCTTGTGTGTCCGCGGCAGCTGGTGAGTTAGAGAGAATGACCTTGCGGCCGGGAACTCCTGCAGCTAGACGACGCAGCCGACTGTGGTCAAATAGTGAGTAATCAGTAGGACGCAGCAGCTTTCGCGGGGGTGACGGAACTGTTAGCTTGGAATATTGAAAGCCCGTAAGGGTGCGAGCGGAGTTGTCTGCGCTCGCCTCCCGGGGAGAGTCCTTGCAGATTGCCAGCGGTGGCGCCACCGATTTGGGGATGGTGCGCACCAACAACGAAGACAGCTACCAGATGGTGCCGGCGCTGCAGCTGTTTGTGCTGGCCGACGGCATGGGTGGCGAAGCGCACGGCGAGGTTGCAAGTTCGCTGGCGGTCGAGACAGTGGTGAAGCACTGCTTGGAGGGCCAGGAGAATCCGTCGGCGCCGCTGGCGGGAGAGGCCAAACCAGGCCTTTCCGACAAAAGCCGGCGGCTGGCGAGCGCAGTACACCTGGCGAATCAGAAAGTGTTTGCATCGGCAGCGGCCCATGCGGAGCAGCGCGGGATGGGCGCGACGTTGACGGCGGCCTGGATAGACGACGTGAATTTGAGTATAGGGCACGTGGGGGACAGCCGCGTGTACCTGTTGCGCAGCGGAGTGCTGCAACAGCTGACAAGCGACCATTCGCTGGTGGCAGAGCAGGTGCGGCGAGGGATTTTGACGGCCAGCGAAGCCGAAGCCAGCACCATGCAGAACGTTCTGCTGCGCGCGCTGGGCACGCAGCCGCAAGTGGAAGTGGACATCGAGCAGGTGGCCCTTTTTCCGAACGACGTGCTGCTGCTGTGCTCGGACGGGCTGACGCGCATGGTGACGGAACCAGAAATTGCCGGCGCGCTGCAATCCGAGCCGGATCCGCAGAAGGCGGCGGAAAAGCTGGTCCGGCTTGCAAATGAAGGCGGCGGCGTGGATAACGTCACCGCGATCGTGGTTTCGATAAAGACCGAACCGAAGGGCTGGTTTTCCTGGCTGCGCCGAGGGGCGCAAAAATCCGCGGGCGGAAATGGCTCCGCCGGAGGGCACTGAGATGGCCAAATTGTCGTTGATGTTTGAGGAAAAGCTGGTGAAAGAGGTGCCGATCGGCTCGAAGCCGGTGCGTATTGGGCGCTCGCCGGACAACGATTTAGTAGTGGATAACCTGGCGGTGTCGAACGATCACGCTAGGGTATATTTCGAGTCAGGCCGTCTGGTGGTGGAAGACCGTGGCAGCCTGAACGGAACGTTCGTGAATGACCTGCGCGTGGAGCGAGCGACGCTGCACGACGGCGATTCGATCTGGATCGGCAAGCACCACATCAAGGTGGATTCGATTGGCGATGCCCCACTACAGTATCAGACGGCGCGCAAGGCCAACGCGCCGATGATCAATGAAACGATGGTGCTGGATACCAAGGTTCGGCGGGATATGCTGCAGCAGGCGGCCGCGATGGGCGAGCGCACTCAGTTTGCATCCGACCGAATCAGGGTGCCGACCATTGTGGTGCTCTCGGGCAAGACCGATCACCAGGAATACATTTTGACCAACCGGCTGACGACCATCGGCAAGTCGGCCATGGCGACGATCAAGCTGAAGGGCTGGTTCAAGCCGGCAATGGCGGCGCAGATCAATCAGCGCGACGACGGATACTACGTGGGGTCGGGGGCCAAGATTCCGGCAGTGAATGGCGTGACCATTCCCGGGCCGACGAAATTGAACGACGGCGATTTGATCGAGGTCGCGGGGATCCGGTTGAACTTTATTGTGCGCGAATAGAATCGCCCGCTCCCGGGCCGTGTCCCTAAGGCTAAGAAAACTACGCTCTCGGCAAGTGAAGGGCAACAAAGCAAAGAGCTTAGCCGGCGGAACGTTTTAAGAGTGCCAAAAGCGGGACATACACCAGCAGGGCTACGGTCGATACAGTACGGAACAATAAACAGTACCGGAACAGCCAAGAGGAAACTTACGTGGGACTTCCGGTTTTCCAGAAGAATACTCTGAAGCAAAGTGTCAAATCCTGATGGCCGAAGCGACGCCGAAATGGTCCGTGGGCCGTACCGGTTTTGCCATTTATGAGCTGTTACTCTCCTGGTGGAGTCACCGAGTATCGTTTCTGATCAGTCTCGGAATTACGCTTGCTGCTCTGGTGGTGTACTTCTTCTCGTTCTTCGGAGAAAGCCCGACACCGATTCTCGGCTTTCTGCAACGGTTGGAAAATTCGTCCCTGGATATGCGCTTTTTGTACCGCCCGCCAAGCGCGACGCCGATTGATCCACGCATTGTGATCGTGGACATCGATCAGCACACACAGGAAGTTTTAGGTAAATGGCCGTTTTCACGGGTGCATTTTGCGCACCTGCTGGATGCGCTGCACGAGGGGAATGCCAAGGTTGCGGCATTCGACATCACCTTCAGCAAACCGGACCAGACAGCGGCGCCGTTACGGTCGCTGTGGGCGGACATGGAAGCGCAACAGAAGCAGGGAGCGCCGGCCGATCCAAAATTGATGAAAGAGCTGCAGCGGAGGATTGGCGAGTACGACGCGGACAGACAGTTCGCGCAGTCCATTCAGAGATTTGGCGCGGTAGTGCTGGGGAATTTTTTCCTGCACACGGAAGCGGACATGCGAGGGATGGACGAAAAAACGCTGGACGATTACGCGAACCAGATTGCGTTTTATTCCTTTCCGAGCGTGCGGCCGCTGAATCCCACCACGGGGAAAGCGGACCGGATTGCACTCATCGAAAAGTTTCGCCCGGACCGGCTGCTGCCGGAAGGCACGGAGGCGAACCTCGCGGTGCTGACGAGCGCGCTCAGCGAGGAAACCTCGTCGACGGGTTTCTTCAACATTTATTCTGACGATGACGGGGTGATCCGGAGGTCGAATCTGATCATTCCATACGGGCGATCGAAGGATCTCACCGAGTGGGACATTTATGCCTCGCTGGAAGTGCAGGCGATCCGATCCTTTTTGGGTTTGCCGAATGAACAAGTGGTGCTGGAATTCGGGCCGATCGGAGCGTCGCGAATCGTGTTTGGCGATGCAGCCAAAGTGCATACCGACGAGCTGGGCCGCGTATATGTGAACTATCACGGGCCGAGTTATACGTATCCGCACTATTCCATGGCGGATGTGATCGAGCGGAAAGTGAGGCCAGAGACGTTTGGCGGAAAGATTGTGCTGATCGGAGCTACGGCGACGGGAATCGGCGATCTGCGCACGACTCCGTTCGGCAGCCATGATTATCCGGGCGTGGAGATTCACGCGAACGTGATTGATGACATTTTGAACCACAGTTTTCTGAAGCGGGGAGCCAAGCAGTCGTTGTGGGATTTTCTGTTGATTTTGTTTTTTGGCATACCGTTCGGGATTTGGCTGGCGCTGGTATCGCCGCGCTGGATGTGGTTCGGCTTCGTAATGCTGGCTTTGCTGATCGGGATTGACCGCTTTGCGTTTTTGAGGGGATGGTGGCTGAACTTCACGATTCCTGCGCTGACGCTGACCTTGAACGTCATTCTGATTTCGTTGTACCGCGCGCTCGTGGAAGAAAAAGAAAAGCGGCGAGTAAGAGCGGCATTCGGGCAATACTTGAGTCCCGAAGTCGTGCGGCGGCTGCTGGTGAATCCGCAGCTGGTGGAACCGCGCAAAACCGAAATCACAGTGATGTTCAGCGACATTCGCGGCTTCACTACCATTTCTGAAAAATTGGATGCGCAAGAACTGGCGATTTTTCTGAATCAATATTTTTCCGATATGACGAAGATCGTATTCGAGCAGCGCGGCACCCTCGATAAGTACATTGGCGATGCGGTGATGGCGCTCTGGGGCGCGCCGATTGAGGACCAAGAGCACGCGATCATGGCGTGCCGCACGGCGCTGAGAATGATGTCGCGTATGCACCAGTTACAAAAGCAATGGAAGGCGGCGGGCAAAACGGCCCTGGATATCGGGATTGGTTTGAATACCGGGGTGGCCAGCGTCGGTAACATGGGATCCTCGCTGCACCACAGCTACACGGCACTGGGCGATTCGGTGAACCTGTCCTCGCGGCTGGAAGGGCTGAACAAGGATTACGGAACACACATTCTGGTGAACGAAACGACTTGGGCGTCGGCGAAAGATGCCGGTTTCATATTTCGCGAACTGGATTTGATTCGGGTGAAGGGGAAGAATCAGCCGGTGGTGATCCACGAGCTGGTTTGCGACGTGGCGAGCCTGACGCCCGAGGTCGAGATGCGACTCGATTGCTTCGAGAATGCGCGCAAACTATATGAACGGCGGCGCTGGTCGGAGGCGCAGTCGGCGTTTCAATCCATCATCGACCGCTGGCCGGAAGATGGCCCGGCGCGAGCGTACTGGAAGCGCTGTCAGGAATACTTGTTCGATGAGCCGCCGGCCAATTGGGATGGCGTATTCACAATGACGCATAAGTGAGCGCAAAGCCTGCCTGCAGTTATCGCTACCGCTTGAGTCTCTTAGTCCAAATTGGCTGCGCGAAATCGCCGTGACCCAGGCGCGGAGCGGCGCATCCAACTCCGTGATTCCGAGCGAACTCCGTATAGAGAGCCGGGCCTCTGCTTGGCTGCTGATTTTTTGGGCTAACGAAGCGGTAAAACGCGGTAATGTATCGTACGAAGACAGACGCCGGCGCGGTCCCAAATAACCAGGCGTAACCAAAAGTAGAGCTACGCGGTCTAAGTAGGAGATACCGTCGTGCCGCCATCTGCAGGTCCGGGACCGCGTATTTTCCCGACTGAAGGAAAACGAAAACCAGTATGTGGATTGTCCGTCTAGCGCTGCAGCGTCCCTATACGTTTATCGTGATGGCGCTGGTCATTGTTCTGTTGACGCCGCTGGTGCTACTGCGCACGCCGACGGACATTTTCCCCGAAATCAACATTCCGGTGATCAGCCTGGTATGGACCTTTACCGGACTGCAGCCGCAGGAGATGGAGCAGCGCATTACCGGCAACGTGGAGCGCGGCATCGCCACGCTGGTGAGCGATGTGGAGCACACCGAGTCGCAATCGCTGAACGGGATTGCGGTGATCAAGGTTTACTTCCAGCCGAACGCGAACATCCAAACGGCACTGGCACAAACCGCCGCGATTTCTCAAACATTTTTGCGATTTTTGCCGCCCGGGACTACGCCTCCCCTGGTCATTATCTATTCGGCTTCGACGGTGCCGGTGATTCAGCTGGGCCTTACCAGCGACACGCTGAGCGAGCAAAGCCTGTTTGATACCGGCAACAACTTCATTCGCACGCAGCTGGCGACCATTCCCGGCGCCGCCACGCCATTCCCGTACGGAGGCAAACAGCGGCTGGTTTCGGTGGATACGGACCCGACTGCATTGCAATCCAAGGGACTATCCGCGGTGGACATCGTCAACGCGGTGGCCGCGCAGAACCTGATTTTGCCAACTGGCACGGCCAAGCTGGGTTCGCTCGAATATACGGTGGAGATGAATGGCAGCCCCAAGACCGTGAATGAACTGAACGACCTGCCGGTGAAGACGGTGAATGGCGCGACGATTTACATGAAGGATGTGGCGCACATCCGGGACGGATTTTCGCCGCAAACCAACGCGGTACTGGCAAACGGGCAGCGCGGCGTGCTGATGAGCATCTACAAGACCGGGAATGCGTCCACACTAAAGATCGTGGACAACCTCAAGGCGCTGCTCAAGTACAACGAGGCCTCTTATCCCGAGGGACTAAAAATCAGTCAGTTTTTCGACCAGTCTCTGTTCGTCCGGGCGGCGATTGAGGGCGTGCTGCGTGAGGCGCTGATTGCGGCAATTTTGACCGCGGTGATGATTCTGCTGTTTCTCGGAAACTGGAAGAGCACGTTGATTATCGCGATTTCGATTCCACTTTCGATTTTGGTCAGCATCCTGCTGCTGAGCGCGCTCGGTGAGACCATCAACATCATGACCCTGGGCGGACTAGCGCTGGCGGTAGGCATCCTGGTGGATGACGCGACAGTAGAAATCGAGAACATCAACCGCAACCTGGCGATGGGGAAAGAAACGGTGCAGGCGATCCTGGACGGCGCGCAGCAGATTGCAGTTCCCGCGTTCGTATCAACTCTGTGCATCTGCATCGTGTTCATTCCGATGTTCTTCTTGTCAGGCGTAGCCAAATTCCTTTTCGTGCCACTGGCGGAAGCGGTGATTTTTGCCATGCTGGCTTCGTACATGTGGTCGCGAACCATCGTGCCGACGATGGCGATGTATTTGCTGAGCGCGGAAGACGAGTATCGTGCCGACGAACACGCCGGGGAAAAACAGGGATTATTCCGGCGCTACCAGCAGAAATTCGAACATGGTTTTGAGAGCTTGCGGGAACACTATCGCAATGCGCTGAACTCGGCATTGGATTCGCCGAAACTGTTTTCCGCATGTTTTCTGGGTTTTTGCGTGCTTTCTGCAATGCTGGCGCTTGTTCTCGGCCGAGATTTCTTCCCTTCCGTTGACGCGGGGCAAATCCGGTTACACATGCGCGCACGGACCGGTTTGCGCATTGAAGAGACGGCGCGACTGGCGGACCAGATCAACCAGACGATCGCGCAAACGATTCCGCAGAAAGACCTGGTTACGGTGCTGGACAACATCGGAGTGCCGTACAGCGGCATTAACCTGAGTTACAGCAACTCCGGAACATTTGGAACATCAGACGCGGAAATTCTGGTACAGCTGAAGCCGGAGCGCGGCAAGCCGACGAGCGCCTACGTTTCCGACTTACGAGAGCAGTTGCCGCGCAAATTTCCCGGAGTGCAGTTTTTCTTCCAGCCGGCGGACATCGTCACGCAAATTCTAAACTTCGGGACGCCGGCTCCGATTGATGTTGCCCTAACCGGCGCCAACCAGCAGGGGAATTTTGCGGTGGCGCAAAAACTGGCCGCTCAGATGAAGCATATCCCCGGCGCGGTCGACGTACACGTGCAGCAGGCATATGACGCTCCGACATTGTTCATGAATATTGACCGGACGCGAGCGCAATCGGTGGGGCTGCAGGCGCGCGACGTTGCGCAAAACGTGCTGGTATCTTTGAGCTCCAGTTTTCAGACCGCGCCGGCATTCTGGCTCGATCCACGCAACGGAATCAACTACAACATAGCCGTACAGACGCCACAGTACCGGGTGGACAGCTACCAGGCATTGCAGAATACGCCGGTAACGGCGCCTTCGCCGAACGTGGCTCCACAAATTTTGGCGAATCTGGTGACCACGAGTGCCACGTCACGGCCGGCGGTGGTTTCGCACTACAACGCGCAGCCGATGATCAACGTTTATGCGGCCGTGGACGGGCGCGATTTGGGTTCGGTGTCCGATGAAGTTCTTAAACTGGTGCACGGCGTGGAGAAGGATTTGCCGCGCGGCAGCCACATTGTGGTGCGCGGGCAGGTGCAGACGATGCGCAATTCATTTTTCGGATTGTTCATCGGACTGGCGGGAGCGATTTTGCTGGCGTACCTGCTGATCGTGGTGAATTTCCAGTCATGGCTCGATCCTTTCATCATCATTACCGCGCTGCCGGGCGCGCTGGCGGGCATCTGCTGGATCCTGCTGATCACTCACACAACGTTGAGCGTTCCGTCTCTCACCGGCGCTATCATGTGCATGGGCGTGGCTACGGCCAACAGCATTTTGATGGTGTCGTTTGCGCGCGAGCAGATGGCCGAGGGCAAGAACGCCAGAGAAGCCGCAGTGGAAGCCGGGTTCGTGCGAATCCGGCCCGTGATTATGACGGCGCTGGCCATGATCATTGGCATGGTGCCGATGGCGATTGGCCTGGGCGAAGGCGGCGAACAGAACGCGCCCTTGGGGCGCGCCGTAATCGGTGGACTGATTTTTGCGACCTTCGCCACGCTGTTTTTTGTGCCGTGCGTTTTTTCGATTATTCATGGCCGGCTGGAGCGGCGGCGGCAGCGAGCACTGGCCTAAGCAGTCGGACGGCCCCCGGCGACAGAGTTTATCGCTAGCGAAAGGCAAATTGCCCATGGCATCGGAACCAGAGAGTCAGCCCCAAGCGCGGAAAAGCAGACTGTTTGCGTCGCTGATTTTTGCAGCCGTCGTGCTGGTGGTGATCGGCGCATTCACGCTCTTGCAGCGCAAGTCGCAATATGCCGCCCTTGCGAAAGAGACGGAGACGCTGGCGATCCCGACCGTGGCGGTGATCCATCCCGCGACTGAACCGGCCGAAGAAGGATTGGTGTTGCCGGGCACGTTGCAGGCTTATGTGGAATCGCCGATTTACGCACGAACGAATGGATATTTAAAAAAGTGGTATCGCGATATTGGTTCGCGAGTGCGGGCGGGCGAATTGCTGGCGGAGATTGACGCCCCGGAGGTAGACCAGCAACTGGTACAGGCAAGAGCCGATCTGGAAACGGCCAGGGCGAATTCCAATCTTTCGCGCATCACGGCGACTCGCTATGAGGATTTGATTAAGACCGACGGTGTCTCCAAGCAGGAAGTGGACAATGCGGCAGGAGATTACGCGGCCAAACAAGCGGCACAAGCTTCTTCGGCGGCGAACGTGCGGCGACTGGAAGAGCTGGAATCGTTCAAACATATTTACGCGCCTTTCAGCGGCGTGATCACGCGGCGCAACGTGGACATCGGCACGCTGATTAACGCAGGCAACGGTGGGGCGACGCAACAGCTTTTCTTCCTGGCGCAGACGGATCCGATTCGCGTGTACATCAATGTTCCGGAGAGCGCAGCCCCTTCGATTCGCCCCGGCTTGGCGGCGTATCTGGAGCTCGCGCAATTCCCTGGACGAAAGTTCCAGGGCAAGGTTGTGCGCACGGCTGAGGCCATTGATCCCGGAACCCGAACGCTGCTGACAGAAGTGGACGTTCCGAATAAAACTGGCGAACTGCTTCCCGGAGGCTACGCGCAGGTGCACCTGAACGTGCAGATCGGCGGCACGCGCGTGCAGGTTCCAGTGAATGCGCTGCTGTTCCGCGCCGAAGGGCTGCGCGCGGTGGTGATTGACGCCAATCACAAAACGCGCTTGCAGTCACTGACGATCGGGCGCGATTTCGGCACCAGTCTCGAAGTATTGCAAGGAGTTGGACCGAATGATTGGATCGTGCTGAATCCCGCGGATTCGCTGGAAGACAACCAGCAAGTAAACGTGAAAGAGGCCAACATAAAAGTGCCGTTGGCTCCGACGCCGCCGCCAGGAAGTCAAGGCGCACCGGGCAATCCGCCGGGGCAAACTGCCCCGCCCAGCGCTCCCAAGGGATCGGGTAAGTGAAGACTTCCAAAACGCTTTTCATTCTGACGCTGGCCGCGGCGGCCGCTTTGTCCGGATGTACGGTCGGACCGAATTACCGACGAGCAAGTGCGCCGGAAGCGGCTCGCTGGGATGTGGCGGAGCCGTGGCGGGAGAGCGCACCCAAAGATGCTCTCGGTAAAGGTGAGTGGTGGGCGGTTTTCCAAGATGACGAACTGAATGCGCTGCAGAAGGAGGCATTGGGGTCCAACCAGACGCTGAAGATCTCGATGGCGCGGCTGGAGCAGGCTCGCGCGCTGGCAGCGGTTCAAGTGTCCACGCAATTTCCCCAACTCGCAGTGGCGCCGGCGATTGAGCGGCAGCGTTTGTCGGGTAATCGGCCAGCGAATAGCAGTATCACGCCAACCGGGCCAGTTACGCAGAACAGCTACTCGCTGCCGTTTACGGTGAGCTATGAGGTGGATTTGTTTGGGCGGCGGCGGCGCAGTATCGAAGCGGCGCAGGCGAACTACCAGGCCAGCGCGGCGGACCTGGAAAACGTTCGCTTAATCACGACGGCGGAATTAGCGGGAGATTATTTTTCGCTGCGGCAGCTGGATAAGCAGATTGGACTGCTGTCGCGCACGGTCGAGGCACTGAACAGAGGCCTGGACCTGGTCCATTCCCGTTACAGAGGTGGCGTGGCTTCGGGACTGGACGTCGCACAGGAAGAGACGCTGCTGAACACCACCCGGACGCAGCTTACTCTGCTGCAGCAACAGCGCAAGCAATTCGAGGATGCGATTGCGGTGTTGCTGGGAACGCCTGCGCCGGATTTTCACCTGGCAGTGCGCGAATTGAACGCCGAGCCACCGTCGCTCAACGCGGGACTGCCGTCGGACTTATTGGAGCGGCGCCCTGATATTTCCACGGCGGAGCGACAGATGGCGATTGCGAACGCGCAAATCGGTGTGGCCAAGGCGGCCTATTATCCTTCGCTGAATTTGTTTGGATCGGGCGGCTGGCAGACAGCGGACATTGCCAAGCTGGCCAATGTGCAGAGCACGTTCTGGGCGGTCGGCGCAAACGTGGCGGAAAGTATTTTCACCGGGGGCGCGCGGCGCGCGCAGGTGCAGTTCGCGCAAGCCGACTATGACGCCACGGTGGCCGGATACCGGCAGACGGTTTTATTGGCGTTTCAGGAAGTGCAGGACAGCCTTACAGGCTTGACCGTGCTGGAGCAAGCGTATCAGTCGCAGCAATTGGCCGTGAACGCTTCGCGGCGCACGCTGGACATTGCCACCAGCCGCTACACAGGCGGATTGGTGAGCTATCTGGACGTGGTTAGCGCGCAGCAAAACCTGCTGACCAACGAGCAAGAGCTGGCGATTTTGCAGGGGCAAAAACTAGTAACCAGCGTGTTGCTTGTGAAAGCGCTGGGCGGCGGATGGGACGCTTCCAGCCTGGCCGCAATTCAGGTCAAGTCTTCTCGCAAAGACATCATCGCTCCCTGAGGCGCGGCGACGCTTCCCTCTTACTGAACCACCGTCACGGGTCCGAGATCCAGTTTCTTGAGCTCGGGCTCGATTTTTGCACGATCGCCGACCGCGACCACCACCGTCGCGTTCGGATTGATGTATTGCTTGGCGACGCGTAACGCGTCGGCCGCGGTGACCTTGTCAATCTGCGCTGGCAATTCTCGGTAATAGTCCAACGGCAATCCAAAAACGAACTGGCCGCCGATGGTCGAGGAGGTATCGCCGGCTGTTTCGAACAGGCCGACCAGCGACTTGGAGAATGAGTCCTTGGCCTTTTGTAATTCGTCCGCGGTCAATTCCGCTTCGCGGATCCGGGTCAGTTCTTTGAATAGTTCTTGCGTGGCCGGAGCGGTCACGTCGGTGCGCATCGCGCCGCCGGCCAGGAACGGTCCGACAGCACGACGATAATTGAAGAAGGACTGCGCGCCATAGGTGTAGCCGTGTTCTTCGCGGAGGTTCATGTTGATGCGGCTGGAGAAAAGTCCACCGAGAGCGGTGTTCATCACTTCGAGGGGAACGTAGTCCGGACTGCTGCGCTGTGCGCCGAGGCTCGCGGCCAGCAGGAATGTCTGCGGAGCTCCCGGCTTGTCTACGATCGCGATGGAGCGCGCCGGCGCGGGCGGCGTGGACAGCGATACGGCGGCGGCAGCGGAACCGCTCCACGCTCCCAAGTACTTGCCGGCCATTTCCTTGGCCTGAGCCATGGTCAGGTCGCCAGAAATCGCCAGCGCAGCATTGGCAGGCACATAAGCCTTCTGCCAAAAGCCGGTCAGGTCGGTCCGCGTGATCGCTTTGTTCGATGCTTCGGTGCCGATTGCCGAAAATCCATAAGGGCTGTTGGGAAAGACCAAATGCGAAGCCGTGCGTTGCGCCAGCGCAAAAGGTTCGTCATTTTCCTGCAAGACAGCGGTCAGCCTTTGATTGCGGACGCGTTCCACTTCTTTTTCGGCGAACGCCGGATGCAGCAGGGCATCAGACGCCAAGTCCATCGCCGCGCCGGAGTTCCAACTCAGGGCCGACAAACTGACTGTGCCGCTGCTGTAGCCTGCTTCGGCGTTAATGCTCGCGCCAATCTGGTCAGCGTCTTCGGCAAACTTCACCGCCGAACGGTTCGCGGTGCCTTCAGTGAGCATGTCCGCAACAAAGCTGGAAAGACCGGGCTTGTCGAGTGGATTCAGTTCGCTGCCACTCGCGGTGTAGAGCGTCGCCGAAACGAACGGCAGGTTGTGGCGTTCGACCAGAAGGATGGTCAAGCCGTTCGACAATTTCGCTTGTTCAGGCACGGGCAGGCTGAATTTCGGCGCCGGCCCGACTTTCGGCGTCTTCGCCCGCCAAGCCTCGTCGGGCATAGTCACTTTGCTCGCTCCAGCCTCCGCTGCTTGTTTCTTGTTATCCTCTTCGGACGTCTTTGCAACGTCTTCAATCACTTTCTTTCCAGGCACCGCGTAGATCACGCTTCGCGCGTCTTTCTTGAAGACGGTTTGCGCCACGCGCTGAACGTCCGCCGGCTTGACGGCATCAAATCGCGCAATATCTTTGGCAAAATAATCAGCCGTTCCCAAAAATTGGTTGTAGTAATTCAACCGGTTGGCCACTCCATTGGTGCGCTGCAGGCCGCGGACTAGTGCCGTTTCGGTGAGGTTGCGCGCTCGCTCGACTTCGGCGCCGGTTGGTCCGTCAGCCGCCAGTTTCGTTATGACTTCGTCGATCGCCTTTTCCAGGTCCTCGGGTTTCACTCCGGGCTTGGCCGTGGTGATCAACTCAAACAGGGATCCGAGTTTGGTCTCTTCCATGCTCGTAGAAACGTCCTGCGCAATCTGCTTTTCGTAAACCAGGCTCTTGTAGAGTCGGCTGCTCTTGCCACCGCCAAGGATCTGCGAATAGAAATTGCATTCGGCGTCGCCCGCGCTGAATACCGGTGGAGTGATCCAGCCCATGTAAACGCGCGGAAGTTCGACCTGGTCGGTTACGGTTGCGCGCCGCTCGGAGGTGATGGGCGGAGTCGTGACATCGATTCTGGGTACCGCGGGACCCGCCGGAATGCTGCCAAAATATTTTTCGACGAGCGTTTTAATCGCCGTCTTGTCAAAGTCACCTACGATGGCCATGGTCGCGTTGTTGGGCGTGTAGTATTGCTGAAAAAATTCGCGTACATCTTCAAGTTTCGCGGCTTCCACATCGGCGTGTGAGCCGATCACTTCCGCATAATAGGGGTGGCTCTTCGGGAGCGACAAGTGGACGAGAGCCTCCTCGGCCAGACCATATGGAGCGTTCTCCACCGATTGGCGCCGCTCATTCCGCACGACATCGCGCTGATTGGCCAGCTTCTCGATATCCAGCGTGCCGAGCAGATAGCCCATACGATCGCTTTCGAGCCACAAGGCCAATTCCAGCTGGTTAGAAGGAACCGTCTCGTAGTAGTTGGTGCGGTCGAAGTTCGTCGTACCGTTGATGTCCGTGGCCCCAGCCGCTTCCAGATACGAGAAATGCGCTTTGCCGCCGACGTGCTGCGAACCTTCAAACATCATGTGCTCGAACAAATGGGCGAATCCGGTTCTGCCTGCTTTTTCGTTCGCCGGCCCAACGTGATACCAGAGGTTCACGGAGACTAACGGCAGCGTGTGATTCTCCGAGAGAATTACTTCCAGGCCGTTTTTCAACTTGTACTTTTCGAACGGGATGGTTGGGAGCTTTCGTGCCGGCGACTGCGCCCGCGTGGCCTGGTTGGTTGCCGAAACAACGAGCAACAGCAGAACGCCGAAGCGCAGAATATTCCTGAGAGACATGGTCTTTCCTCCACGAAGATCCAGACAGGGCCCGTGCCTGGTTATCCTGAATCTTGAACGAGGCAGAGCGCCGGAATGTTCCTCCCGCCCTCTGGCCGCGGTTCTCTAGTGTACTTCGCCAAGATTCTCCAGGAAAAACTGGGTAACTCGATTCATCAGGAAGATTCGCGCTGGTGGGTCCGCCACTCCATGACCGCGGCCCGGAAAGGGCAACACGTCGACGTATTTCCCCTTTTCAATGAGCTTGTCTATCAGCGAGAGGGTGTTTGCGAAGTGTACATTGTCGTCGCCCGTTCCATGCGCGATCAAGAGTTTGCCGCGCAACTGCTCGGCTTTTTCAATAGGAGACGACGACTGATAATTCTCTTCGTTTTCCGGCAGTAAACCGATGTATCGCTCGGTGTAAATGGAATCGTAGTAGTGCCAATCGGTTACCGGGCCGCCCGCAAAGCCTGCCTTGAAGTCCTCTGGATCCTCAAACATGGCATGCAGCGTCATGTGCCCGCCGTAACTCCAGCCCCAAATGCCGATTCTCGAGCCGTCAATCCAAGGCTGGGCCTTTAGCCACGTCACGCCGTCGCGCTGGTCAGACATTTCCTGCGCGCCAAACCGCAAATGAATCGGCTCTTCGAACAAGTGCCCGCGGCCGGCGGACCCGCGGTTGTCCAGCGCGAAAATGATGAACCCCTGCTGAGCCATCATCTGGTGCCAGAGGAAGGTTGGTCCGCTCCACGCATTCGTCACCACTTGCGCGTGCGGGCCGCCGTAGGTGTATACCAATGCCGGATATTTCTTGCTGGGATCAAAATTCGCCGGCTTGATGATCCAGGCGTTGAGTTCGATCCCGTCGTGGGACCGGACTCTGAGGAATTCCGGGGCGGTCAGATGATATTTCTCAAGCTCCGCCACTTTGTTTTCGTTCAAAGCGGCCGCAGAAGTTCCATCCGCGCGACTGACCCACTGCTGCTGCGGAGTAAGAGTGTTTGAGTAGGTGTCCACGAAAGCGCTAGTATCGGGCGAAAACTGTGTCGCGTGCGTGCCGTCCTTCTGTGTGATCCTGGTGAATCCTCTCGCGTCGAAACCCACCCGATAGAGATGTCTCTCCATAGGCGACTTCTCTGTGGCCGTGAAATAGACGACTCCCTTTGTTTCGTCCACGGCCTGCACCGCAGACACCTCCCATTCGCCCTTGGTTAGCGGTGCTATCTCTTTCCCGTCGAGGCCATACAGATACAAATGCCGGTAGCCGCTCCGTTCGCTGGACCACAGAAATCGCTTGCCGTCCTTCAGAAAGCGCAAGTCCTCCGACACGTTGATCCAGTAGTCGTCCTTCTCGGTCAGCAAGGCGGTCGATTTTCCGCTCGATGCATCCGCAACCAGCAAGTCCAACTGCGTTTGCGCACGGTTCAACCGCTGGATGGCTACCCGTTTGGAGTCCGCCAGCCAATCCACACGCGGTATGTATTGGTTCGTTTCCGCACCCGTATCCATCAGCTTGGTTTTGCCGTCTGCAATTCCAACGGTGAAGACGCGCACGATTGGGTTTGCGCCGCCAGCCACCGGATAGCGTTCATCGTCTGAATCTCCTTCATAGGACGCAAAATCCACCAAAGGGTATTTCGATACCTTCCGCTCATCCATCTCGAGAAAAGCAATTTTGCTGGAGTCGGGAGACCACCAATACGCGGTCTTCAAATCCAACTCCTCGGGATAGACCCAGTCGAGTTCGCCCTTGCGAACTCCCTCGGTTCCGCCAGTCGTCAGGGCGCGCTCTTTGTCGTCCTCGAGGCGGATGACATGAAGATTGTGTTGGCTCACATAACTGATCTGCTTGCCATCCGGAGAAAATTTAACGTCGGCGACGGACTCCTTGCCAGCCAGCAGCACCCGGGCTTCCTGCGTTTTCAAATCCAGCAAACTCAGCGATTTTGCGCCAACGAATAGAATGGAATTCCCATCCGGGGCCCAGGAATATTGCGAAGCGGCTCGCCGCCCAAGGCCTGTCGCTTGTGTCGGTTGTGTCTTGTCGGGCGGCAAGACCAGTTCCAGTTTCTCGGAGGCGACAAGCAAGCGCCGCTCGGCTGTAGCGACATCCATTACCCACAGTTCGGTCTTGGCTTCTTTCCCCTGTCCCCTGGTCTCAAAAAAAGAGACCAGTTTGCCATCCGGCGACCACTGAACGGCCCGGTATGGTTTCCCGCTGAGACTGGGCTGCGAATAGATCCGTTTTATCGTCAGCTGCTCAGTCGGGCCTTGCGCTTTCAGGCTCCTCGCGGCAAACAGAGCCAGGCATGCCGCTCCGAAGGATATTTCCCGCTTCCAAGCCACCTTGCGGATCATCCGTTGGCCTCCAAATGGCGCCACATTCTATCGCGAATGCCAGATCATTAAGAACTTAAACTGCACTAGTCATTCTGGTGCAGTACATTCGAACGAATCGCACTATCTTATTGAATCTAATAGCTTTGTTATATTTTGTGGTTGCAGCGATGGCGTTTCGCCGCTATGCTTTCTCTGCTTTTGTTTCCCTCGGATTTGCCATAGCCAGCAACCTCAAGATTCTCTCTCGATTGCCCAGCTCCGCCTCGAGAGAGCAGCCGTCGCAACGATTTGATCTGAGAACCCGGGAACCCCGATCGGCGCGGATCTTCTGTGTGAAGATTCGCTAGATATCTAGGCGACGCTGCGGAATGAGTACTGGCTATTCGGTCGGTTGGAATATGCAGTTGTATCTTTTTCTTAGAAATTCAGTTTTGGCTATTTTTCTGCTGGGCCTGCTGGGCTTGATCATTCCAAGCTCTACCGTTGCCCAGACGCCTGTTCTTACAGCACAACAACAACGTGCGCACCGGCGCCTACACAACGGAAACCATCCTGACGCCGGCGAACGTCAACCAAAACACTTTCGGCAAGATCATCTATGTTGTTGCGAATTGATCTCGGCAATTTCAATTTCGCAGCGGCTGGCAATTATGCGTTCAAATTCGCGGTCCTCGGGAAACCTGCCGGTAGTACCGGCTACACCTTGGCGTTCGATGAAATCATCCTGACGCCACAATAGATTGGATCGGAGCATCCTGCATAATCAAGCCGAGCCGATACAGCTCCGCTTTTTCGTGGTGCAGTTGCGGCGGCCCGCTGAGCGATTATCCCGGCGGCCAGCTAAATGCCCTTCCACCCAGAAGGTGCAAGTGCAGGTGAAACACCGTCTGCCCCGCGCCGCTACCCGTGTTGATCACCGCGCGATAGCTGCCCAGTTTACGGTCCTTGGCGATTTTCGCCGCCACCAGCGCTACTTTTCCCAAGGCCGCTTCCTCTTCAGGCGTCGCGTGCTCCAACGATGCGAAATGCCTCTTCGGACACACCAGCACGTGCGTGGGCGCCTGCGGATTGATATCTTCAAACGCGAATACGTCTTCATCCTCGTGCACCAGCTTCGCGGGAAGCTGCTTTCCCGCGATTTTGCAGAACAAACAATCGCCGCTCATCAATTCGCTCCTCCAGCTTCGTCGTCCAGCCGGATCACCATCGAATGAAATCCTTCTTTCGTTTTCAAATCGTCGGCGAATCTTTGCGCCGCCTGCTCTCCCGAAATTCGCCCCACCCGTACCCGATAGAACATTCCGTCATCCACAGTGGCCTGCTGGATCGTCGCCGGCGGATACAGCACATCCAGCCGGTCACGCAGCCGTTCCGCATTTCCGCGTTCCTTGAACGCGCCCACCTGCACGGTGAAATAGCCGCCCAACGGATCATTGCCCGACACCACTTCCAGCCGCACCGGCACTACGCCCGGCCCTATGGAGTCAACTTCCTGCGCCGCCGCTCGTGACAAATCAATGATCCGGTTCTCCACAAACGGTCCCCGGTCCGTGATCCGCACCACTACGCTTTTCCCGTTCGTCAGGTTTGTCACCCGAACTATGGTATTGAACGCCATCGTGCGGTGCGCCGCGGTGAGTTTGTTCATGTCGTAGACTTCGCCATTCGAAGAGCGCCGCCCGTGGAACGGCGGACCATACCACGACGCATTGCCTTCTTCCGTGTAGCCACGGTCGTTCCGTTCGGGCAGGTCGCGCCGCGGCAAACTCCCCGCGCTTTTTCGTGCTGCCGTTTCGGTTGGCCGCGCTGTGTCATTCGCAGCGGGCGTCGCTATCGGCGCGCTGGCCGCGACAGGGTGCCGGCCCGCGCAACCGCTCGCTGCAATGGACGCACCGCAGCAGAAAATCACCATCCGCAATCGCTGTTTTGCACTCGCGCGCGCTAGGTTCACATTCGGCTCGGTCTACTCCTAAGTCTCTCTGCTCTTCTCGGTTTCCCGCGCCGCGCGCCGCGCATCCAGCCATCCCGCCGCTTCCGTCAATTTTTCCGAAACCTCGCGCAGAAACTGCGCCGTCCGCTCTTCCGTTTTCGGCGCAAGATCTTCTTCCACAAATCGCCGCAATCTGCCGAGCTCTTCATCCAGCTTGCGTCCTACTTCTTCGAATTTGTCCACGTTTTCCCGCTTTCTCATGCGTTTCGGGGCTACCCGGTGCAATTCCGGTATTATAGGAACGCGCAAAACGGCCCGCAAGGAGGCGCATTGGCAGTTTCCTATCAATGGCAGCGTCGCATCGACCGGATGAAAAACGCCGCTCGCGGCATTTTTGGCGGCGGCGAAAACAATCAGCCGCGCCCCAAGCTCTGCCCCTCCTGCGGAACTCTCGTCGGCATTCACGCCACTCGTTGCCACGAGTGCGGCGCCAACCTCACTTTCTCTCTCGCCGCGGTGAGCAAGAAACTCTCCGGGCTTTTTGGCGATCAGGAAGCTCCGGTCACCTCGGCCCTACTGATTGCCAACATCTTCATGTTCGGCGTCACTTTCTTGGCTCTGGCCAGCCACGGTGAAGCCGGTGGCCTGCGAATTTTGTGGGGCATGGGCGGCGAAGCGAGCTACCGGCTTGGCATCAGCGGTCCTTATCCGATCTTCTACCGGCATCAGTGGTATCGGCTCATCACGGCCATGTTCCTTCATGGCGGGCTGATTCACATCGGCTTCAACATGATGTCGCTCATGCAATTGGGACCGGCTCTCGAAGAGCTCTATGGCTCCTCTCGTTATTTCTTCTTGTATGTCGTGACCGGTGCCTTCGGCTTCTTCGCTAGCGCTTTTTGGGGGCACTACTCGCTAGGAGCCAGCGGCGCCCTGCTCGGCCTGGTCGGAGCCATGCTGGCCGTAACCACCAAGCGTGGCGGGACGTTCATGCACGCCCTGCGCGCTCGGTTAATCAGTTCCGTCGTCATCCTGTTCATGCTGGGCTTTGCAGGAATGGGCCTGGACAACACGGCGCATTTTGCGGGACTGGTCGCCGGATTTGCCCTCGGAAAGATGTACGCCGACCGCCAGCCGATGAACGTCCGCGAACACCGCCGTGCCTACGCTATGGGTTGGCTCGCGGGACTCGTCGTGATTGCCAGCTTTGTCCTCATGCTGTTGCATTACCGCGATCCCATCCCGGGCCAATAGCCGCCCATGCGTCCAGTCCCTCTTCGCGCATGTTGTTCCGCATTCTTGCAAAACTCTGGCTGAAATTGCGCTAACCTGAACTTGAATCCATGGAACCGCACTCCATTGTCGTCGTTAGCCTGCACTCCCCCAAGGAAAAACTCTGGGGCGAACTGCTCGCCATCAACACCGCCGGAATCACGCTGCGTGGCATCGATCTCAATTCCTTCGATCATTTCGTCAATCAGATCAACAGCGCCGAAAGCGAACGCACCGGCCTCCCCACGCTCTTCTTGCCCATGACTCGCGTCGAGCGCATCGCCCTCGACGAACCTTCCGGCTCCATCCCGTCGCTCTCCGAGCTATTCGCCCGCAAGGTTGGCCGCCCTCTCGCCGAATACCTGGCCCAATTCGCCTAATCGCCTTGGTTGCAATGACAAACCCCAGCGGACTTCCGGAGGATCTGGTCACTGGGTCCATGCAGATTTTCAGGAAAGCGATCGGGAACACGCAATCTTCCATTGGAGAACGCCGTCGTCCACACCGGCGAGCCGGCCGAGGCAAGGCTGCTGCGGTGCGCCACGGCTGCCTCCCACGGTGACTTACGGAGACTCCACATGCTCATCGCGCCGCAGCACGTGGATTGGGCGCGATGTCATCGTGGCAGGCGAGTAAGGCATCGTCGATTCTAAGCTCGTGCGTCTTCGCAACCTCGCCCAACCACTAACCTAGAACCGGGACGCTCGCAGCGCTGAGACAACCGCAGCGAACTGCGCTATCATTTTTTTATAGGTTTCAGGGTTTGTACTTGCAAGCCCTGAGCAAACAATGACGGGTCGCTTCTGGACGGTTCCCAACCAAATCACTCTGCTCCGGCTAGGCATCCTGCCGTTTTTCCTGATCCTCATCGTCTATGAGCACTACCGCTATGCTCTGCTGATGCTCGTCCTCGCCGGCTGTTCCGATGGCATCGACGGACTGCTCGCGCGTAAGCTCAATCAAAAATCCGCCGTAGGCGCCTATCTCGATCCCATCGCCGACAAGCTCCTGCTCTCTTCTTCCTTCGTGATTCTTGCCATGGAAAAACAGATCGCCTGGTGGCTCACCATCATGGTCTTGAGCCGCGACATCATGATGCTCACCGTCGCGGCCGTCATCATCTTGATTTCCGGCTACCGGCCGTTTCCCCCCAGCCAGCTTGGCAAAGCCACTACATTTTTCCAGATTGTTTTGGTGTTCGCCGTAGTGCTGCACGCCGCGTACCCCAACGATCCCCTGGCGTGGCTAAATGGCGTGTTGATTTACCTCGTCGCGATTCTTACCACCATCTCCGGCTTCCACTACTCCATCTCCATCGCCCGCCGCCTCAGCTCCTGAGACTTCCAGGCGCCGTTCTCTCTGCCCACTTGTACGCTCAGCGCTTAAAAAAAGCAGTTCACTTCACCGCACCCTTCATCATGCCGGCGCCGCCGGCCGGCAAAATCAACTCGGGCTCCGTTAATGCCTGCACCTGCTTCAGTGTCGTGTCCGGGGCCAGCTCCCGCAGCACCAGGCCTTCTGCCGTCACTTCGATTACCGCCAGCTCCGTTACAATGTGGTCCACTACTTCCACACCAGTCAGCGGTAGCGAACACTTTTTCAAGATTTTTGGCTTCCCATCTTTCGTCGCGTGCTCCATCGCCACAAATACGCGTTTCGCGCCGGCCACCAGGTCCATGGCGCCGCCCATGCCTTTCAACATTTTCCCGGGCACCGCCCAGTTGGCCAGCGTCCCCTTTTCATCCACTTGCAGAGCGCCCAACACCGTCAAATCAATATGCCCGCCCCGAATCATCGCAAACGAATCCGCCGAAGAAAAATAGCAGCAGCCTCTGAGCTCGCTGATGGTCTCTTTTCCCGCATTGATCAAGTCCGGATCGACTTCCGACTCCAGAGGATACGGCCCCACTCCGAGCATCCCGTTCTCCGACTGCAGAATCACTTCCATCCCCGCTGGCACATAATTCGCCACCAGCGTCGGTATCCCGATGCCAAGATTCACGTAGAAGCCATCGCGCAGCTCCCGCGCGACCCGCTTCACAATCCGCTCCCGTTTTTGTTCATCAGTTAAAGGCACAAACAGCTCACCCGTGACAGCTGATATTAAGATCCCATCACATGCATCGTGAACAAGAACATAGTTAACGAAATCGGAAGAGCGACGCGCCAACGTCTGGACCGCAGTGCTGTGGCCATACCAGCAAGTGCAACGGCGGCGCACACTGCCTTAAACCACTCCAACCCCGTGAACTTTAGCAACGGCTCTTCTGCGGCGTTTGCATAAAAGAAGTCAATCCAAAACATCAGGCAAACGAGCAGGCTTATAGGCGAAAGCACGTGGCCGCCGATTCCAGCGATTCTATGCGGCCTGGCCGTTTGTTTGTTCAATATGGAATTCATTTCCTTCAAGTTTTTCGAACTGTTCTCCGCTCGACCCTCTTTTCATAGCGCGGTCCCTCGAAAATCGCGTTCACATACAGTCCCGGCGTATGCACATTGTCCGGATCAAGCGACCCCAGCTCGACCAGTTCTTCCACTTCCGCAACCACATAATCCGCCGCGGTCGCCATCATGGGATTAAAGTTCCGCGCCGTCTTCCGGTAAATCAGATTCCCCCAGCGATCGCCTTTCCACGCCTTGATAAACGCAAAGTCCCCGCGAATCCCACGCTCCATCACGTATTGCCGTCCGTCAAATTCGCGCGTCTCTTTCCCCTCCGCGACCAGCGTTCCGTATCCCGTCGGCGTATAGAACGCCGGAATCCCCGCTCCGCCGGCGCGAATCCGCTCCGCGAATGTCCCTTGCGGATTCAACTCCAACTCCAGTTCCCCGCTGGTCACCAGTTGCTCGAACAATTTGTTCTCGCCCACGTACGTCGAAACCATCTTCCGCACTTGCCGCTTTTCGAGCAACACGCCAATCCCGAATCCATCCACTCCCGCGTTGTTGGAAACCACCGTCAAGTCTCGCGCCCCCTTACGCTGCACCGCGGCGATCAGGTTTTCCGGAATCCCGCACAGCCCAAACCCGCCCATCAGAATGGTCATCCCGTCACGCAGATTTTCAATGGCCCGATCGGCGGATGCGACGCGTTTATCCATGGCAGGTCCTGAGTCCTAGTCCCGATGACTCCAGCTCACATCTCGAGAATGTCGGAAGTGTACCGCAGGAAGGGCCTAAGCCGAAGACGGCCGCCGGCCGGCTGCACATCTGGCTCGAACAGTTACTCCGCGCGCCCGCACCTCCGGGTAAGGAAGACTAAAAAAAACTGTAGGCTAATTTCTTGCTGAAAGTTCGACTAATCCCTTTGCCCGCTGCAAGATAGTGACGCTTTCATAGTTGGTATAAGAATATCGACCGTGCACCGGTCATATGGTACATATTTATGGCTGGCGTGCCGCGGACTCCGGTTCGGTCTAGCAGTGCGGACTACGCCCCTGGTTGCGATCCTAGCCCATACGCAAGTATGTCGAATAACGCTCTTCGTCAATCGCGGTGAATGGCCGAAACGACACTGGCCCAGAGGACCCATCCGCCTGCCAGCGCGACGTACCGATTTTCTTCGCGGCCAACACCTGCTGTCTGGTCGGATTTCGCTCTACATCGCCAGTGGCGAACAGCACCAGGGGTCCGCTGAACGTCGCAACCAAGTCAGGATGTTTCGGGTCCAGTGGTTCCAAGCGGATTCGCAACGGAAGCTCCAATTCAACGCGATCGCCGGTTTTCCATTCCCGCTGCACTGCGGCAAATGCTCCGGGTACCACGTCAGCGGATACTCGCTTCCCGTTCACCGAAACGGAAGCAGCTTCAGCCCATGCCGGAATCCGCAGATTCACCGCAAACTCTTTCGGCCGCGAAAGCGTGAATTCAATTTGCACATGCGGATCTTCCGGATAGCTCCCCGTTTGCCGCAGGGCAACCGGTGTAGAATCCTGCATCCAGCGCGCCGATGAAGGCAGGTATAAATTCACATACACACCGCGCGGCTCGCGGAAATAGGCGCTGATGCGATAGTCGGCGGCGATTTGTGGAAACGTGCCCGAACAGCACGGCCAGCCGTGGTTCGAGTACACTTTGCGGCCAGCGAAATTATAATCCGAGTAATAAAATGACCGGCCATCCGCCATCAGAGGTTTTGCGCCCAGGATGGTGTTGTACATCACGCGTTCCATGCTGTCGCCATAGCGGGCATCGCGCGTCACCCGCAACAAATACCTGGTCAATTTGAAATGTGCATACGCGCCGCAAGGCGTCTCAAAACTGTTGTGCGTCTTGCTCAAACTCTCCGCCACTGCTTCGCTTCCTGGCGCGCGAAGCATTTCGTCCGGCCCCCAGCCTCCGGTCGCAAAACTCTGCGCCGCTACAAAATCAAATCCGTTTTTTGCCGCGCGAAAATGCTTAGCGGTCCCCAGAGTCAGGTACGCCTGCATCGCCGAACACAGCGAGTTCACGTGGCTATAAGCGTGGCGCCCTTCCAGATTGCTGCGGCCTTCCGCCAGCGGATCGTAATAAACGTCATCGAGATATTGCGCCCCCAGCGTTTTGTAGCGTTCGCCCGCTCCGAGTTGATATGCCAAAAACAGATTTTCTGAGATCGTATAAGACTCGTCCCACGTCCACGATTCATCTTTGCCCGGCCGCCACACCACATCGTGCTCGATCGCCTTTCCCGGCAAGTGCGGCAGCGCAACATCCGTGGTCCGCTGCAAAATCGCGAAGGCATCCGGGTCTTTCACATATTGATGCGAATCCATCAGCCCGCAAACAATTTTGTCGTAGCAATATGTCGGGAAACGATTCTTGTCGTAAAAGTCTCCGGAAATAGTTTGCGCGTAAAGGCGGTTCAGCCGCAGTACTTTTTCGCGCACCGCGGGCGAGCCGCTGATCGCATAGCCTCGCGCCAGCGCCGAAACCCACTGCCCAAACGTAGCCGCCGGTGCAAATCCCGCATCGTCCTTGCGAAAATCGTAGTCCGGATTGTAGAGATACCAACCGCCGAGCTCCGCTCCAGGTGCAGCCTGCCCCGCCATTTGCCGCAAGGGTTTTAGGACGCTGTCTTCACTCAGTTCCATCAGCACGGTCTGCGATTCGCGCAACTGCCGTTCGTGCAGGTCGCTGGTAATCGTGACATCACCATAGGCGAACTCGCGCAATGGAGTTGCAGCGGCTTCGCCAAACGTCGCGAGCACCAGCCGTGGGCTGGCCGCGGCCGCAGCGGACAACGATGCATCTCGCAGAAACTTTCGCCGTGAAACAGAACGCGAGGTGGCCATCTTGGGGATTATCTCGCATTTCTAAACCGCTGCTCGGTGATTCTCTGCTAAGCAGGTAAGTTCTGTATAATGCCGGTTTTCCAGCGCTTACACGGCAGATTCGCGGTTGGGAGGGGTTGTGCGCAGATGGTTCACGTTGATTTCTGCCCTGCTAATAATTTCCTCTGGCACGGTTGCCCAATCCGCGCGGTCATCCTGGCCGCCCACCCTAGTTTGGAGCGCCTCTTCATTCGAATGTCCCGCCGTTGACACAAAAAGAAAAATCGAAGACGCTGCGCTCGACGGCGACGCCGGCGCCCAGACACAATTCGGCAAAGCCCAGGTTCATTCCTGCCCGGGGTGGAAGAATCCCGTCGAGAGTCTGCAATTCCTGAATCTCGCCGCGGAAAAAAACAACGTCGAAGCGCAAATCACCCTGGGAGACATTTTCCGCGACGGGAACGCGGTACCCAAGGACCTTTTTCAGGCCACCAAATGGTTTGCTCGCGCAGCCCGCCAAGGCGACGCGCGCGCCCAGAATGATTTAGGCGTTTCCTACGCTCTTTTCGCGCTCATCCCGCAGAAGGACACCAAAGCGTTCGAACTTTTTCTCGAGGCCGCGCAGAACAAGCTGCCGGAGGCCCAGTACAATCTTGCGACCAGGTATGATTTGGGTATCGGCGTGGCGCAGAGTCATGAAACCGCTCGCCGGTGGTATGGCAAAGCCGCGGATCAGAAACAATCGGACGCCGCCTACCGTCTTGCCCAGCTCGCCGAGCGAGGTCTGGGCGGGCCAAAGGATCCTGCCGCCGCCACCATCTGGCTCAACAAAGCCGCCGACTTCGGTTCGGAAGATGCGCAAATAAAACTGGGCCGCAAAACTCCCTCACAAGCCAGATCGGCGAATTCCGGCTATTACCAATATTTTGCGGCGATGTCCTATCTCACGGGCCGCGGTGTTCCTAAGGACCAAGCCAAAGCCATTGAATTTCTTCAGAAATCCGCCGATGCCGGATTTCCGCAGGCCATGGTGGAACTCGGCTCGCTCTATCAGTATGGCAACGGAACCACGAAAGACGAAAGGAAAGCTCAGGCCTACTTTCTTCAGTCCATCGCCAGGGATGCGAAATATCATGTCGCGTACAACAATCTGGCGTGGCTCTACGTCACCACAAAAGATCCCAAGCTGCACAACGCCAAGAAGGCTCTCGAGCTGGCCACCAAGGCGGTGGAGCTCAGCAACAAGCAAGAAGGGGCATCGTTGGACACGCTGGCCCACGCTTATTTCGAGTTAGGCAAACTCGATCTGGCGTTGGAGAACGAACAACTCGCGGAGCAACTCGCGCCCAACGACGAGTTCATCCGGAAAACGCTAGGAGAGTACAAAGCAGCGAAAGAAAACCAGAAACCCGCCAAGTGATTTCGCCTTTCTGGGCTCGGCAAACAATATTCGGCCAACTGGCGACTTCAAATTCCTTTGAGAAGTTTGTAGAGTTCGTTGGCGGCGTCGAAGTCAGCTTCGAGGTCGCGGGACCCGAGGCGTTCGCGGATTTCATCGAGGCGGCGGGCCAAGAGATCGAGCGCCGCGGAAAGAATTTCGCGGTTGGTCAAGACAATGTCGCGCCAAACAGTGTACGAGCTTCCCGCAAGGCGCAGTGAATCGCGCAGACCGGGACCTGCAAGTGTGATGGGCAGGCCGTTTTCGTCGAGGCGGTCGTAGAGAAACGACGCCAGAGCGACTGCAGCCAGTTGCGGCAGGTGGGATGCCAGGCCGACGGCATAGTCATGTTGTTGCGCGCCAATCCACATTGGGCGCGCGCCGATTTTCTCCAGAATCTTCACGAACGCAGCGACGCGCGGGTCGGATTCCGGGCCCTGCTTGCTTTGCACCATGAGTGGTTCCGCGGGAATTCCGGGTGGCACTGCAAGGGAAGACTCAGCCGAAACCGTGTCGGCCACCACGGCAGCTTCCGCGGCGGCGGCAATCAACGCAGCGTCGGAGGATGGCTCGGTGATCAGCGCGTACGGGTGGCCGCGAAACAGGCCTTCGTCTGCAGCGGCAATGCCCGAAAGTTCCTTGCCGGCCATGGGATGTCCGCCTAAAAACAATGTGCCATCGCCGCTGGGAAAAAGCGCAGACGCATCTTGTGCGATACGCAACTTGGTGCTGCATGCGTCCGTGACCAACGCGCGCGGCGAAGCGAAACGCGCAATTTCTGGAAGTAAGTCCAGCGTGGTGCCGATGGGCAGTGCGATGTAAATCAGATCGGCACCGTGCAAAGCTTCCTTGAGCGAACTGGACGAAGCTTGATCAATGATGCGGCGACCATGCGCTTCGTTGACGACAGAGATGCGATCCCAGCCACGAATAAAAATGTCGGTGGTGTGTTTTTTCAAAGCCAGGGCGAAGGAACCGCCAATGAGGCCGGTGCCTAGTATCGTCACGCGTTGAATGAGATGCGGGGACATGGAGAGGTTTGTTAAGCCATCCTGCGGCCGATGGCGGGAGCGATGATGCGCAGCTCGGCCATGAGTTGGGTGAAGTTTGCGGGTTCGAGAGATTGCGCGCCATCTGAAAGCGCGTGCTCGGGATCGTTGTGGACTTCGATGAGCAAGCCGTCAGCGCCTGCGGCGACAGCGGCTCGGGCCATCGGCGGAACTTTGTCGCGGCGCCCGGTGCCGTGGGATGGGTCGGCCCACATCGGAAGGTGAGAAAGTTTCTGGATGACCGGGATGGCGGCGAGGTCGAAAGTGTTACGGGTATAGGTTTCAAAGGTGCGGATGCCGCGTTCGCAGAGAATCACGTTGTAGTTGCCACCGGACAAAATGTATTCCGCGCTGAGAAGAAGCTCCTCCATGGTGGCGGACATTCCACGCTTAAGAAGCACAGGCTTACGGACTTCACCCAGCGCACGGAGCAGATGATAGTTCTGCATATTGCGCGCGCCCACCTGGTATATGTCCACGTAATTGCCCATCATTTCGACTTGCGACGGATCCATGACTTCGCTGACGGTGAACAGGCCAAATTTGTCGGCGGCTTCGCGCATCAGCTTCAAGCCCGGTTCGCCCATGCCTTGAAACGCGTAGGGCGAAGTGCGCGGCTTGAAGGCGCCGGCGCGCAGAATCTTTGCGCCCGCTTTGGAAACGGCTTCGGAAATCGCCAACATCTGATCGCGCGATTCAACGGAACACGGACCGGCAGCAACGACTACATCGGGGCCACCGATTTTTACGCCGCGGCCTAAATCTATGATGGTGCCTTCCGGCTTGAATTGCCGGCTGGCGAGTTTGAACGGCTGAGTGATGCGCATGACTTCGCGCACGCCTTCGAGCAGCTCAAAATCGCGATGATCGAAATCGCGATGCACGCCGACTGCAC
Source organism: Candidatus Eiseniibacteriota bacterium (assembly GCA_035607085.1). GTDB lineage: Bacteria > Acidobacteriota > Terriglobia > Acidiferrales > UBA7541 > Acidiferrum. Next base: position 53,772 of record DATMZI010000056.1, read on the forward strand.
CAAGCACGGTGTGCGAAGCTCCCGTGGAGCGGTGAACGTCAAAACCGTGCGCGATCAGTTTGTCGATCACATTCTGAATCTGGGCGTCTGTCGCGCCCTCTTGCATGACAATTACCATGAGTAAATGGTGGTTACCTTTCCTTGTTAAGAATCCTTCTCCGCGTCGCCGTCCGGGTGCATGGCCAGGCGCTCGGCGGAACGCGCTTCGTCAATAATGCGTTCAAAGAGACGTCGGATGGCGGCATTCGTCAATGGCCCTTGGTTGTTGTGTTCGGCATTCTGCAAGACTTCCCTTTCGCGGTCCGGCTGATAGAGCGGGAGATGCTGCTCCTGTTTGAGCTTGCCGATTTCCAGCGCGCACTTGGAACGTTCGTTGAGGAGCTCGACCAGTTTGCGGTCGAGTTCGTCGATGCGGCGGCGGAGGTCGACGAGGGTCATGGGCGGAGCCCCGGCCAGGTAAGACGAGAGATTCCTCGTTCCGTAGACTCCACCCCGACTGACGATTGCGGGTGACGTCGCCATCGAAAGAAGCGGCGGGGGGTCGTGGGGCGAGTCATGGGGCAACCTCGAGTTTTGCCGATGAGTCGCGGCGGGAGATGCCGGTGCGGGCAGCTTCTTTGAGGCTGCGCATGCGGACGGAGAGCGCGGCCGCGGCGGCGTCAACCGCGGCTGGTGAGAAATCCTTTGCGGTGGCGGATTCGATCTCGGAAACCAGGGCGGAGCCGACTACCGCGGCATCGGCGAGTCCGCCGAGGACGGACACGTGGCCGGGAAGCGAAATGCCAAAGCCTACGGCCATAGGCAGGTTGGTGAAATTGCGTGCTCGGCGAAGCAGTGCGGGGAGATCGTCGGGGAGAGAGTCTTTGGCTCCAGTAACGCCCGTGCGTGAAATTAGATAGAGAAAGCCGGAAGAGACAGCGGATATTTTTTGCAGGCGGTCGTCATCGGAAGTGGGAGCGGCGAGAAAAATCGTGTCGAGATGATGCGCGGAGAGGATGCGGCGGTAATCCGAAGACTCTTCCGGCGTGAGATCGGTGATCAGGACACCGTCGGCACCTGCTGAACAGGCGGAAGCGGCGAATTTTTCGAGTCCCATCTGAAATACGGGATTGTAATAGCTGAAAAGGACGAGAGGGACTTGAGACGATCGGCGGATTCTGCGGACCAGCTCGAGAACACCTTGCAGAGTAGTGCCAGATTTGAGGGCGCGTTCGGAGGCGCGCTGGATGGTGGGTCCATCGGCGAGCGGGTCGCTGAAAGGGACGCCCAGTTCGATAACGTCGGCGCCCGATTCGGCGAGGGCCAGGACGAACTTTTCCGTGGCTTCAAGGGAGGGATCGCCGGCGGTGATGAAGGCGACCACGCCCATTTCGCCGGAAGCGCGGAGTTCTTGGAAGCGGCGGGAAATACGGGAGGCGATGGCGGAAGTCGGGTTCATTTTGCAATGGAATAGATTATCACCGTCGCAAAGCACAAGGTACCAAGGGCGAAGTAAAAGCCGAGATGGAAGCGCGGAGGCGGCTTGCAAAAATGGGAATTGTGTCGGAGGGTGGCGGCCCGCCTCCAACCAGTTCTTGTAATGGCGGCAAATGCACGGCTTACGGGCCCAGGCGTGAAGAACGTAAAAGAGGAGATCTAACCACAAAGTAAAAATGACATAAGAGTACCTGCGGGTCAAGGAAAATCGTCAACCGCGGCGATTGCATGGGGTGTCAACGGTGTAGCCCCGCAAACGGTTGGTTGGTTCCAACACAGAGTGAGCGGCGTCGGTGGGGAGGAAAAAGGGCGGCCACAGGTGGCAAAGGGAGTTGGGGCTGTTAGAATGCCGGCTCCAATCCAGGATCCGAAACTTGAATCGTCAGAGACTCCAGTCGAAAGCCGAGGCCGGCGAAACACCGCACCTGGCGGCGAAGCTGGGGTTGTTTGACGCGACCATGATCGTGATGGGCGGGGTGATCGGGTCGGGGATCTTTGTGAATCCGGCGGTGGTGGCGCGGCATGTAGCCTCGCCGGTGCTGATTTTGGGCGCTTGGCTGCTTGGCGGCGCCTTGGCGCTGATGGGCGCCATGATTTATGCGGAACTGGGCGCGTTGCTGCCGAAGGCGGGCGGGTCGTACGCGTATCTGCATGACGGGTTTCATCCGATTTTGGGTTTCTTGTATGGATGGTTTTCGCTGCTGGTGATCAATGCGGGTGGAACGGCGGCGGTATCGCTGGTCTTCGCGAAATATTTCTCCGTGCTGCTGCCAGTGCCAATTTCCGAGCGGGCGCTGGCGGCGGGTACGATTCTGATGCTGGCCATTATCAATTGCCTGGGCGTGCGGTTCGGCAGCAATGTGCAGTCGGCGCTGATGATTTTGCGGGCGACGGGAATTCTGGTTTTGATCGCCGGTGGAATTGGCTGGTACTGGATGAATTCGGCGGCGACCGCTTTGCTGTGGCGGCCAGTGCTGGACCGGCCGGTGTCGGGCGGACTGGCGGCCGCGTTTGGGTCGGCGATGATTCCGGTGTTTTTCGCGTACGGTGGATGGCAAACCGCAAATTTCCTGGCGGCGGAGATCCGCGAGCCGCGGAAGAATCTACCGCGGGCACTGGTGATGGGAGTATTGGGAGTGGTGGCGTTGTACGTAGGAGTGACGTTCGCGTGCCTGGCAGTGCTGGGTCCAGCGGGACTGGCGGAAACTTCGACTCCGGCTTCGGACGTGATGCGGCGCGTGCTGGGCAGCAAAGGCGCGGCATTGATGGCAGTGGGGATCGCCATTTCGACGCTGGGCTTTTTGAGCCAGTCGGTGCTGACGTATCCGCGAGTTTTCTTTGCGATGGCGGCGGATGGAGTCTTCCCCGCGGGAGTGGCGCGGGTGCATGCGCGGACACAGGTGCCGGTGGTGGCGATTTTGCTGGCGAGCTTGCTGACGATGGCGGTGGTGGTGGTAGGAAACTATGATGCGATTCTGGTGTATGTGGAGTCTATGGATGGGCTGTTCCTGGGCTTGAGCGCGCTGGCGCTGTTCGTGTTTCGGAGGCGGGCCAAGGCGGAAGGGATGGAAGCGGCGTTTCGGGCGCCAGGACATCCGTGGAGTACGATTATTTTCGTGGCCGCGTATTGGGTGGTGGTGGCGAATTCGTTTTACAAGTACCGGGCGAATGCGGCGCTGGTGCTGGGGATACTGCTGGCGGGGGTGCCGTTGTATTTTTATTGGAGCGGTTCGAAAGGGCCGAACAGCAGTTCTGAGGGCAACGGATGAGTTATCGGAGGACGGAAGCGCGGACGGCGTACATCGAGTGGGCCAAGCGGCACGCCAGAGCCAAATACAATCTAGCAGCGAGCGGCGTACAGGGCCTGCGGCTCGATGAATTGCCGGTGCAGTGGGAGGAGATCGAACTTTCGGCGCCCGGGGACTACGGATATCGGCCATTGCTGGAACGTTTGGCCGCTCGCTACGGAGTTCGGCCCGGGAATGTTGTTACGGCAATCGGAACGTCGATGGCGAATTACCTCGCGATGTCGGCGGTACTCGAGCCGGGCGATGAGGTCGTCGTCGAGGATCCGGCATACGACCCGATGGTGGAAGTTGGGCACTATCTGGGCACCGTGGTGACGCGAATTCCTCGCCGGCCGGAGAACAACTTCCAAGTCGATGTAAATGAGCTAAAGAAAATCATCTCGAGCAAAACGCGGCTGATTGTCCTGACCAATCTGCACAATCCCAGCGGCGTGCTGCTCGAACAAGAGGCGCTGCGCGACATCGGCGAGCTAGCGCTCCGCGTGGGCGCGCATGTGTTGGTGGATGAAGTCTATCTGGAGTTGTTATTCGACAGGCCGTTCCGCTCCGCGTTTCACCTCGGCGAACATTTCATAGTGACCAGCAGCCTCACCAAAGCGTACGGGCTTTCCGGCTTGCGGTGCGGGTGGATTTTGGCAGCACCGGATCTGGCCGAACGAATGTGGCGCCACGACGATCTGTTCGGCAATATTCCGGCGCATATTACGCAGCTGCTGAGCGTGGTAGCGCTGGATCATCTGGGGACGATTCGGGCGCGGTCGAAGAGCCTGCTGGAAGCGAATTGGAAATTGCTGGATGCGTTTCTGGCCGAACATCCGGAGCTGGATGTGGCGCGGCCGTTGGGCGGAACGATTATATTTCCGCGAGTGCCCGGCGGAGATGGGGACATTTTTTGCACGATATTGCGTGAAAAGCATGAGACTTCGGCGGTACCGGGGCGGTTTTTTGGAATGGCGGAGCGGCTGCGGATTGGAATTGGGAACTGCAGTGATGAGGTGGTGGAGGGGTTGAGGCGGGTGAGCTTGGCGTTGAAGGATCCGTAAGGCTGACTCTCTGATGCCGCATCCGTGCGGGGCTGCGGTTGGTTCTGGGGACAGCGGGCAAAGAGAAGAGCAAGCGCCGGCAGAGAGACCACGCTCTGGGATTTCTGCCGCTTCCTGGCGACCTTTTTCGGCCTTTCGCTGGAAAATAAAACAATCCTGCCTCCGCCACGACCATACTTGCGGCGGCGTCACAAGGTAACGCGTGGCTCTGGTGGTATGAGACTGTCCTTTCAAGATCGGCAAAAGAAGAAGAAAAGCAAAACCGTTGAACCAACGCCCTCAGGCGTTTCTTTGGTTCGCGGCCTTTGTACCTTTCTTATTTAGAAACCCGCACGACGGAAAGACTGCCAGCAGGAGCTATAACTCTCTATTCGTCCCAGGATTTGCCGTAGGTGGCCATGTCTTTGTCGCCGCGGCCGGAGAGGTTGAGGATCACCAGGTCGTTGGAGGTGAGAGGGGACGCGCCGGCGGGAGAAGAGGAGGAACCGGGTTGCGGAAGCGAACCTGAGGCGCCCGCGGTTCCCGAAGAAGAGACGCGTCCGACTAGGCCGGCGACGGCGTGGGCGGATTCAAGGGCGGGGATGATGCCTTCGGTGCGGGCGAGCAGTCGGGCCGCATCGAGGGCAGCGGCATCGCAGACGGCGGCGTATTCGGCGCGGCGCTGGTCGGCCAGCCAGGCGTGTTCGGGGCCGATGGCGGGATAGTCGAGACCGGCAGAGATGGAGTGGGTGGTGGAGATCTGGCCGTCTTCGGTTTGCAGGACGTAGGTGTAAGTGCCCTGAAGGACGCCGGGGCGCGCTCCGCTGAAACCTTGATGCGCGGCTAAACGAGCTGCGTGTTCGCCAAGCGTGTTGCCGCGGCCGCCGGCTTCGATGCCGACCATTTTTACCGATTCATCCTTGAGAAATTCGCGGAACAGGCCGATGGCGTTGGAGCCGCCGCCTACGCAAGCGAAGAGATGCGTAGGCAGACGCTTTTCCGTCGCTAGGATTTGCGCGCGGGCTTCCCGGCCGATGCAGGAGTGGAAATCGCGGACCATGGTGGGATACGGATGCGCGCCGAGGACCGAGCCGAGAAGATAGTGGGTAGTGCGGACGTTGGTGACCCAGTCGCGCATGGCTGCGTTGATGGCGTCTTTGAGCGTGCAACTGCCGGAGCTGACCCCGATGACTTCGGCGCCCAACATGCGCATGCGGGAAACGTTGAGGGCCTGGCGGGCCATGTCTTCCGTACCCATATAGACGGTGCATTCAAGGCCAAGATGCGCGGCGACGGTAGCGGTGGCGACTCCATGCTGGCCGGCACCGGTTTCCGCGACGACGCGAGGCTTCTTCATTTGTACGGCCAGGAGGCCCTGACCGATGGCGTTGTTGATCTTGTGGGCGCCGGTGTGCAGGAGGTCTTCCCGCTTCAGGTAGATTCTTGGGCCCCCTAAATGATTGGTGAGGCGTTCGGCGTACTGCAGAGGCGTGGGGCGCCCTGCAAAATTTTTGAGCAGATCCTGAAACTTCGCCTGGAATGCCGCGTCGGACTTGGCTTGTTCGTAAGCACGCTCGAGTTCCAGGAGCGGGACCATGAGGGTTTCCGGGACGTAACGGCCGCCGTAGGGCCCGAAGCGTCCGGGTGCGGGGGCGGGGATGGTGAGTTGAGAAGCCATGGACTCTTTCACCTCAGGGTTTGCAACTACAACTTCTTGCTCTCAGGGTTTGTAAACAAACCCTGAACCCCGAAATCCTGAAGGATATTGTCGCACAGCGACGGCGGAGAGCTAAAGACGGGGGCTGGATGCCTTTGCGTGGTGGGCGGCGGCGCGGAAGCGCTGCGGGCTGAAGCGGTCGCAATCAAGCGTTGGAGCCACGCCGGCAACGTAGTCAGCGATCAGTTTGGCGGTGATGGGAGTGAGCAGGACACCGCTACGGAAATGTCCTGTGGCGATCAGCAGGCCTTCGACGTCGGTAGGACCGATGATCGGAAGGTGGTCGGGAGTGTCGGGACGGAGGCCGGCCCAGGTTTCTTCGACGCGGGCGGCGGCGAGCGCGGGAGCGAGTTCGATGGCAGCGTCGAGGTTCGAGTGAATGCCGGAGGCGGTGACGGTCTTGTCGAAGCCGACGTGTTCGACCGTGGCGCCGGCAAGGATTCTGCCGTCATTGCGAGGGACAAGATAGATGCGCTCGGACCACAGGACGCGCTCGATTCTGGCGGCTTCGCAGCGGAGGGAAACCATCTGGCCCTTGGCGGGGCGGACGGGAGCCAAGCCTTCGGCTCCGGCAATTTGCGAAGAAAAAGATCCGGCGGCGACGATCGAATGGCGCGCTGCGATTTGTTCGCCACTGGCCAGAGTCAGGCCGCGGCAATGGGAACCGTCGAGCCAGAGGGAATGAACGGGCGAGCCAGCAAAAATTTGCGCGCCACCGCGTTTTGCGGCTTCGAGCAGGGCTGAGACAAGGAGGCGATTGTCGACGGAGGCTTCGTCGGGACGCAAAACCGCGGCCTCGACTTCGTCGCTGATGGCCGGTTCCAGTTCGCGGGCTTCGCGCGCGGAGATGGCTTCGGCCTGTAGACCGAGGCCGTGATGCAAGGCAATGATGGTGTTCAGTTCCTCTTTCGCGTGGCGGGAGAACAACGCTTCGAGAGTTCCTTTTGCGCGATAACCGGCGGGCAGGCCGCTCAACTCTTCGACAAGCGCGATGAAATCGGGATAGAGGGCCAGGCTGGCTCGGCCCAGCGGAACCATCGCAATCATTGCGGAATTTTCCGGGGCGGGCGAAAGAATGCCGGCGCTGGCCCAGGAAGCTTCGCGGCCGGGCTCGCGCGAGTCGAAGAGCGCGACGCGCATGCCGCTGCGCGACAACTCGAGAGCGATTGCGCAGCCGATCAGTCCGCCGCCGGCAATGGCGGCGTCAAACGTTTTCATTTTTGTATTCTAGCGCAACGGGCCGGCGCTTCAGAAAGAAGCAGCCAATTCTTCGGAGAGAACTTGCGCTTTTTTGGCGAGGTTTCTCGCACGAGTCCAATCACCATCGTGCACGGCTTGCTTGGACTCCTGCAGGAAGGACGTCACTTTGGAGGTCAGATCAGCCTGGGTAGCATTGAGGGAGCGGCCCCTGGTGACGTCGAGATTTCTCTGCACGATGGCAACGCTTTCATTGAGCTGCTGCTGGGCCGACGCAACTTCCTGCGGCGTGAGCTGGGGTTCCAGCAAGGGTGCGGGCGGTTTGCGGGATTCCGCTGTTTCCGGAGCGGGTTGTGCCGGAACCCGCGGTCGAGCAGGCTGCCGGACTACGGCGAGCGGCGATGGAAGAGGAGGAAACGCCAGCGAAAGCTCTGGAGCTTCGATTTCGGTCAAATCCGGAGGGTTGGCCGCTAGCGGACCAGTAAGGTGAGGACGCACGGCAATTGCCGATGCCCAGGGGCGAACCCGGACCTGCTTTTCGGCGCATCCCTGCAGAGCCAGAAGAGCGGGGAGAACCAAGAGAATCCGCGAGCCTCGAAGCGACGCGGCAAGATGCGGAAGCCGCAAATGGTTTGTAGGTCTCATGCTGCGAGCGGCAGTTCGATGCGAAAAGTCGTGCCGCGGCCAGCCTCCGATTGAAAGTCGATAGAACCGTTGTGGAGCTGAACGATACGAAACGTGGTTGCCAGGCCGATTCCGCTTCCGCCGGGACGGGTGGTAAAAAAGAGCTGAAAAATTTTCTGGCGATTTTCGAGCGGGATGCCCTTGCCGGTGTCCGAAACACTGATCTCGGCCAGTTCGCCGCGCCGCTGCAAAACGAGCCGAAGCTCTCCTCCGTTGGGCATGGCTTCCACCGCGTTCAACACCAGATTTAACACCGCCTGTTTCAAGAGGTCGCGATCAGCCCAGACTTCGGGAACGCCGGCGCCAAGCGATTCTTGCACGGTCACGCCGGCCCGTTGCAGCTGCGGCTGAGCTACACTCAACACTTCGCTCAACAATTCGTTGAGGCTGGTGGCTTCGAGCTTCACTTCGATCGGGCGGGTGAAATCGAGAAAACGCTTGACCACGGCATCGAGGCGGTCAATCTCCTTGTCCAACACCTGGACAGCCTGCTGGGCCGCCGGATCCTGATCGGGCGGCAGAGACTCTTTCAAGTTTTCCAGCCAGAGGCGCATGGAGTTTAGGGGATTCTTTACCTCGTGCGCAACGCCAGCGGTAATTTTGCCGAGGGCTGCGAGACGCTCGCTGACCTGCAACTGAGTATTGATGCTCTCCAGGGAGTCCAGGTCGCGCAAGGTAACCAAGGAGCCCATTTGCTCGCCATTTTCCTGAATTGCCTGCACGCTTACGCCCACGCGTCGGCGGCCGTCGACTGTTTGCAATTCGGTTTCCGAAGCGGTTTCGCGAAGCTCGTCGCCCTCAAGATGCAGTGCCTGGCGCAACGGGTGACCAGCAGGGAAAATTTCTGCGACGCGGCGTCCCAAGAATTGGCCGGCCGGCGCACCAAGAAATTTCTCGGCGGCCGGGCTAACCATGACCGCGCGTGCGTCCCGCGTGAAAAGGAGCAAGCCATCTTCCAAACCGGCCATCACCGAGTTCAGATTTTCGCGCATGGTGCTGAAAATTTCGTGAACGCCGCGTAACTGTTGGCCGACCTGAGTAATTTTTCTGCTGACCAGGCCGAGTTCATCGCCGCTGCCGGCAAAGCCGCCGAAGCCGGAAAAAACAGTGAAACTTTTTGGCTCGGCGGGCGGCATGTCAAACTGGCCAGCGGAAATGCGATCTAGTTGCGCAGAGATGTCTCGGAGCGGCGCAAGCGTGGCGCCGGTAACAACCATGGCCAAACCAGTAGCGACGAGCAGAGCCACCAGCGCGATGGTGGCGGAGGTTCTCAGGCCAGGAGCGATCGCGTCGCGCAACAGGGGAACGGAGATACCGACGCGCACGTCGCCGAACGGTTCGCCGCCCATCTTGAACGCGAAGGAGGATTCGAAGACGCGCTGTGGACCGTAGAGCACTTTTATCTGGCGAAGAAAATTGCTGCGATCGAGCTGCGCGAAGGGCGGGCGCGAGGGAGCGATGGTTCCAGTGAGTTTGGGATCACTGGAAGCCAAGATCAAACCGGCGCGATCGACGATCGAAACCTCATAAATCCAGGCGTTTGAACCGAGTGGCGACTGCAGGGCCGCCAGCAATCCTTCGTTCGTTTCAAACGCCTGCTTGACGTATTCGTGGCGATCCTCGCCGCTGTTGGAAGCGGGACGCAGGCCGGCTTCCTTGGCGTCTTCGAGCGAGTGCTTGGCCTGCTCAAAAGTCTGCTGCGCCAATTCGTTGGCGCGGGTATTGGTTTCATGGATGACCTGGCTGGTGAGCCTGGCCATGAAAACGGCAGAGAGCACAACGACGACCAGAAACACGAGCCCAGTCATCACCAGCGTCAGCTTGGTGCGAAGCCGCAGCTGCATTCGCGGTTTACTCCCCTTCGGCTCGTTCGCCGCCGTACTCTTTCAACTTATTGTGCAGGGTCTTCAAGCTGATGCCGAGCAATTCCGCAGCGCGCGTCTTGTTGTTGCCGGTGGCCGCCAAGGTTTGCAGGATCAGCTCGCGCTCCATCGCATCTACGGTAGTGCCGACGGGAAACTTGATCGCCCCCAAATCACTGGGACTCTTCGCTTGGGTCTTGCCGAATTCGTCAGGCAGGCAAGCGCGGGTAATCAAATCGCGTTCGCACATGATCGCCGAACGTTCCAGAACATTGCGCAACTCGCGAATGTTGCCGGGCCAGGTGTGGCTCATGAAGATATCCATCACCTCCGCGCCCACTCCTTTGACGCTCTTGCTGTGCTTTACGTTGATGTCGCGCAAAATGTATTCCACCAGAAGAGGAATATCTTCCTTGTGTTCGCGCAGCGGCGGAAGATTGATGTGGAAGACGTTCAACCGGAAGTATAGATCCTGGCGCATATGCCCGCCGGAAACGGCTTGTTCGGGATCCTTATTGGTTGCCGCGACGACGCGAACGTCAACCGGCGTTTCGGTCTTGCTGCCGAGTCGGCGGACTTTGCGGTCCTCGAGCACGCGCAGGAGCTTTGCCTGGGTGGGCGCGGGCATTTCGCCGATTTCATCCAACAGCAGCGTGCCGCCATCGGCAAGTTCGAAGCAGCCGATGCGGCGTTCAGCCGCCCCCGTGAATGCACCACGCTCGTGGCCAAAAATTTCGCTCTCCATGAGAGATTCCGGAATCGCCGAACAATTAATGGCCACAAAGGGACCACCGGCGCGCGGCGACAGTTTGTGAATCGTGCGGGCTACGATCTCTTTGCCCGAACCGGTCTCGCCGGTAATCAGTACCGACGCCGAACTCGGCGCCGACATCTCCACGATGCGCATCACTTCCTGCATGGGCCTGGAGGCTCCCACCAAATCGCCGAGCCGCCCGGCTTCGCGTAACTGCCGCTGCAGGACCACTAATTGGCGCGCGTCGCGCGCTTTGCCCAAGGCGCGATCCAACAATGCTCGCAGCACCGGCCCCTTCAGCGGCTTTTCGATGTACCAGAAGGCTCCTGCTTCAATAGCCGCCACCGCCCGTTCTTCGCTTCCCTTGCCGGTGATGATGATCGCCGGCACGTCGGTCAGCTCGGTGCCCAACTGTCCCAACAAGTCGAGACCATTCATACCGGGGAGTTCAACATCCGCAATGAGGGTGTCCGGTTGAAAGCTGCCGAATCTCGCCAGCGCGTCTTCGGCCGAACCGACGCCCAGCACGTCACAACCCCAGCGCTGCAGCAGCTGCTCGTAACCCTTGCGGGCGTTCTCCTCGTCTTCCACAATGAGCACACGGTCTTTGCGCTCGCCGGTTTCGACCGCGCGCACTGCCGCCTTCTTGTCGTCCACCATTCGGCGTACCTCGCTCCCGAGCCCGTTCCTATTTTCGCAGATTTCGCTTCCGGCTGGACAATCTCAATCTATCAATACCTTCGACGGGCTGCAAAGGAGAGAACCCGGATGAGCTGCGAACCCGTACGGACATCAACGCGGGAAGCAATAGAAAGCTTCGATGAGGGAGTGAGGCAATTGAGGCGAAATTCCGCGAAATCCGAAACGAGAGACGCGCTTGAAATGCGCGTCTTGGCCAACGCTTATTCTCTGACCAGATATAACGCCCGCTCGAGCTCCAGCTCGAGCTTCGAACCCTTGGGCAAATTCATTTCGTGTCCACGGCCGGCTTCCATCAAGTACGCTTCCAGCGCAGCCACGGCCGCGTATTCCGCCGCTTCTTTCGCGTTCTTGTCCTTGATTCCGCGGATTGCACCCTGACCGGCGCCTTCAGCCGCGGCTTGCCCGGAGGCTTGCTGTGTGCTGGTTTTGCTTTCCAGCATGCCTTCCTTCTCCGGCGTCATTTTCACACTGTGATCGCCCGGAACTCCCACCACATCGGCCACAATCGGGAGCGGACCGAATCTGGTGCGAATCTCGTCGAACACCAGCCAGATTTTCGCGCGGCCAGCCACTCCGGCCGGATCGACGCGGCTCACGTGGCCGGTGATTTGCGCGCCCGCAGGTAGATAGATCCCACTGCCTGCTTCCAAAGGTTCCAACGTTCGTACTTTGAATTGCAACCCCTGTTTGCTGACGCCCGTATCCAATTCATTTTCTAGTCGCACCAGCACGCGCGTGCCGGGGACTACGGCATACGCTTCTAGCGGCAATCCCGCCTGTTGGCGCCCATCGGCGGGATAAGTGGCGCGCGTGTTGGGCTGCGCATTTTCTCGCGCTTCTTGCGGGATGCGATCGACCGAAGTGACCGGCGGCCGGCTCTCCTCGCGAGATTGTTGTGCGTCAGCTGCTTGCAGCACCATTCCCGCCAATCCGATTGCTGCCGCCGAAATCGTTGCCCATCGCCACTGGGAAAGCTTCCAAGTCATGACCGCCTCCAGGCCCGCGTGCTGGTGAGTGCAACCAAAAGACCCATCCTTTAACCCGCCGCAAGCGGCAAAGTTGTGCCATCTCAAGCAGTTGCGGTACCGAGACTCCGCAGCCCATGCCACCAGTCGCAAGTGAGTGTCGCTGCATTCTGGCACCGTGCCAGCCCTTTCTGTCACCTTCGCACGTTTCCTCGCGCACCTGTATGATGTGCGCCAACAAAGCACGTACCGAGCCGGAGCCTCCTTAAAAGCTGGAACTTTCCTGGATCGGCCGCTCCCATGGGCCATCACGCATCTTCGTCGCGCCGTCGAACTCGACCCCTTAAACCTGAAATTCAATGACAACCTTGGTCAGGGTCTCTTAAACGGGCATCGTGACGATGGAAGCCTTGTCCAGTTAAATAAAACCATCGATAGGGATCCGAACTTCGCCGGCACTTACGGCGATTTGGCTAACTTGTATCGCTACCAGGGCAAATATGATCTCTGGCTCGATGCCTTGAAAAACAATGCCACCCTGAACGACAGCCAGGAGGATCTGGCGTTGCTAGCCGAAGTCCAACCCGTCTACAAACAATCGGGTTACCAAGCGGCGGTAAATCGCATGATCGAACTTTACAAGCGGCGAAGAGAGCGCTCCTACTTCGACCGGGGCCTCGTGGCGGAAGAGTTCGCATTCATAGGCGAGAAGGAACATGCCTTTGAATGGCTGGAGAAGGCGTACCGGGAAAAATCGGATGAAATGGTTTCCCTGCGCATCCGCCGCTGTTTGACTTCTTACGGTCCGACGCTCGTTATAAAGACCTCGAGCGACGCGTCGGCTATACCTGGTAATGGGCATTTCCCCTCGAATCGTGTCTCAAAATATTCCGGATACGATGCAACACTTTTGCATACATGGCCGCCGTAAGTTTGCCAGTCTGCGTGTTCTGCTGGCTGGGGTGATAAACGCCCATCAGGAGCGGCCGGCCCCCCGGCAGTTTCGCTTCCGCACCATGGGCAAACACATATCCCGCGCGCGACGCAATAACTCCCTGATCCTTCAGGATGCTCAGATAGGAGTCCCAGGCGATTTTGCCGAGCGCGAGTATGACCTTCGGCCATACGACCTCCAGTTCACGCTCGAGATACTCCCTGCAATTCGTAAGTTCACTGCGCAACGGCTTGTTGTCCGGAGGAGCGCAGCGCGCAGCTGCGGAAATATAAGCATTCTTTAGCTCCAGCCCGTCGTCACGATGCGAACAGTTCGGCTGGTTTGCGAATCCTGCTTGGTGCAGCGCCGCGTATAAAAAATCGCCGGAGCGGTCTCCGGTAAACATACGGCCAGTGCGATTCGAACCGTGCGCGCCGGGCGCCAGCCCGAGCAAGAATAATTCCGCATGGGCGTCGCCAAAGCCGGGCACGCCCCTTGCCCAATATGTCCAATCCCGATAGGCGCGCCGTTTCTCACGCCCCATCTTCTCGCGATGGGCCACCAGACGTGGACATTTCCGGCAGGCGACTATTTCTTCGGTGAGGACTCGGAGTGCGGTCTCGTTGTTCACGCTTTTGCCCTCAGAACGTCGCGCAGGACCACGGCCTGATTGCGTTCCTCGTCTTTCGCCCCGAATAACAGAGTAACGGTGCCGTGTTCTTTCTCTGACGCACGGAGCGCGCGGATCAATTCTCTCTTTTCCGACAACTCCCTGCAGTAACGCCGCTCAAATTCGACCCAGCGCTCGGGCTTATGGCCGAACCAGTTACGCAGCGCGTTGCTGGGCGCAATCTCCTTCATCCATTCATCCACTCGGGCTTCGTCTTTTCTCAGTCCCCGCGGCCACAGCCTATCCACCAGCACGCGCCAGCCGTCGCGTTTTCCTGCCGGTTTGTAAATTCGCGCAATGCAGATCACTTATGGCGTTCTCCAGCAATTTCAGTTAGCCGCGGCCTAGCAAGTGATTCACTTCCGCATACGACACCGCTTCGGCAAACATGGTCCAGTCGTCGCGTCGTTCGAACATAGCTTTGGCGATGTGCCGCGCAGTTCCTAACGCAGCCCGCATCAGCCCGGAACCAATGCTGGCGCGAGCCACACCAAGTCTCTCCAATTCATTCAGACTTGGCGCATCTGGCATCAGCAGGATATTCAGGGGAGCGTCTACAGCCTTGGCCAACTTGCTGATGGTCTCCGCGTCCTTGACCGCTGGAGCGAAAACGCAGTCAGCCCCCGCTTTTGCGTATGACCGCAGCCTCTCGACTGTTCGTTCGAATCGCGTTTCCGCCGGCCCGATTGGCATCAGGTACACATCGGTACGCGCATTGATCACCAGAGGCACGCCCGCCGCGGCCGAAGCCTCTCGAATCGAACGAATTTTTTCCATCTGTAGCGCCAGATCGACTTGCGAATTCTCGTCGTCGCCCGTTACGTCTTCCAGATTCAGACCTACGGCTCCTGCCGCGATCAGCGCGCGGGCCGTCTCAGCCATCTCCGCCGGCGTAGTCCCGTAGCCGGCTTCCATATCCGCCGTCACCGGTACCTGCACCGCGCGAGCGACGCGAGCCACAACTTCCAGCATTTCGTCGCGGGAAACCCGTTGCCCATCGGGATAGCCGAGCGTCGCAGCCACTCCCGCGCTCGTTGTCGCCACCGCCGGAAAGCCAATTTCCTCCACAATCCGCGCGCTGATCGCATCCCATGCGTTTGCCAAAACCAAAATCCTCGGCTCGTGATGCAGTTTCTTGAGCAGTGCCGCTTTTTGCGCCTGTGATGTCTTGTCCATGCTAGCTACCGCAAAACCGCAAGCGTCTCCTGGTGAATTTTTCCGTTGGTGCTCAGCAGGCTTTTCTCGTAAATCGTCGCGTTGCCGTCTAATGACGTGCTCTTACCGCCCGCCTCGGTCACAATGAGGATTAACGGAGCCAGGTCCCAGGGCTTCGAAGTCCAATCTAGCGCGGCTTCTATGGCACCCTCGGCCACCAGCATGTGTTGCCAAAATCCGCCGATCGATCGGCTATTGCGCGCGGCATCCAGGTAGCGCCGAATGCGCGTTTGGTCGGATGAATCCTTGCTCGGCCCCGTACCCGTCGAAAACACCATCGAATCACCGAGCTTCTCCACACTGGAAACGTGCAACCTCCTTTTGCCACGATAGGCGCCTTCGCCGCGATATGCCTCCCAGCGCGATTGCAGCCCCGGTGCACTGGCCATTGCCGCCACAATCTCTCCGCCGTTCTCCACTCCTAACAATGTTCCGAATGTTGGTATTCCCCGGGAAAACTCTTCTGTCCCGTCAATGGGGTCAATGATGAGCCGCGGTTTAGCGCCAGCCGCTGCAGCCGAGCCGCCACCCATCTCTTCGCCCAGAACATCCAGTTCCAATCCGCTGGCCTTCACTTTGGCTCTGGCCATTTCCTCCACTTCGCGGTCTGCTTGTGTAACTGCTGTTCCGTCCTTCTTTCGTTCCACCTGTAAATCCAGGCCGCGAAAATACTTCAACGCGATCTCATCCGCCTCGTCGGCGATTTCCTGCAGCAACTTCCCATACCTTGCCTGATATCCCATCACAGAGCTTGCTCCGTCCTTTCCGTGCTGTTTCTTTCCCCGCGTTTGACTCTCCTCGCTGCACCTCCTAGCATACTATTTCGCTCCCATGCACACTCCTTCTCCCACTGGGACAGCCCTCGACCGCATCCTGGATGCGCGGCGTGCCGAGGTTGAGCACCGCAAAAAAGTCCTGCCGCTCACTGCGCTCAAATACGGTGTCAAAGCCGCCACGCCTTTGCGCGATTTTTCGGCCGCGCTGGCCAAGCCTGGCCTTAACGTCATCGCCGAACTCAAACCTGCTTCGCCTTCGCGAGGGGTCATCCGCGATCCTTTTGACCCGGCCGAGTTGGCGCAGACTCTTGAATCGGCCGGCGCGGCCGCCCTTTCGGTGCTCACAGAAAGCGAGTTCTTTCGCGGTTCCCTTAAAAATCTGCGCGACGCTCGCAAAGCCTCGGCGCTGCCTGCCCTTCGCAAGGATTTTATTTTTGATCCCTGGCAGGTTTGGGAAGCGCGCGCCAACGACTCCGACAGCTTCCTGCTCATCGTCGCCGCGCTGAACGATAATCAACTCTCCGAATTGCTTGCGCTCGGCCGGGAGCTCGGCATGGAGCCGCTGATTGAAGTTCACACTCGCGAAGAACTCGAGCGCGTAGTTTCCGTGGACGCAAAAATCATCGGAGTCAACAACCGCGATCTCAAGACTCTGGAGGTCCATGTGCAAACCTCGTTTGATTTGATTGAGCACATTCCGGAAAGTTGCATCGCGGTCAGCGAATCGGGCCTTCGCTCGCACCATGATTTGCAAAAACTGCGCGCCGCCGGCTTCGACGCGTTCCTCATCGGCGAGCAGTTGATGCTCGCCGCCGATCCCGGAGCCGCCTTGGCCCAGATCTTAAACCAGCCAGAACAGGGCTAGCCGTTTATGGTCCGCGTAAAAATTTGCGGGATCACCCGCCTCGAAGACGCCCGCCTCGCCGTCTCCCTCGGCGCCGACGCTCTCGGTTTCAACTTCTACGAAAAAAGTCCCCGCTGCCTTTCTCCGTCCGACGCTTGGGCCATTCTCCGCAAACTTCCGGCGCTCGTCTCCACAGTCGGCGTCTTTGTCAACTGGGACGATTCCTCCATCATCGCACTGGCCAAATCGCTGCGCCTCAGCGCGGTTCAGCTGCATGGCGAAGAATCTGAAGTCATTGCCGCCCGTTGCGCCAAATTCTTTCCCGTCATCAAGGCGTTTCGCACCACCCCCAAATTCTCGCTCGCCGAATTGCGCCGTTATACCGCAGCTTCCTCATTTCTTATCGACGCCGCATCGCCCACGGAAGGTTCTTCCATTTACGGCGGCACCGGCCAGCTTGCCAACTGGAAAGTCGCCGCTGGAGCCGCGAAAAAATTCCCAGTTCTTCTTGCCGGTGGCCTCAACGCAGAAAATGTCGGTGAAGCTATCGTCGCGGTCCGGCCGTACGCCGTAGACGTTGCCAGCGGCGTTGAATCGCGCCCCGGCAAAAAGGACCCTTCTAAACTGCGCGCTTTCTTCGCCGAAGTTTCCCGCGCCAACCACGGCCTTCCGGCGTAGCGGCAGGTTTATCCATCATTTGGATGGTAAGAATCCGTCATGCTCGACAGGTGTACCACGCGCTATGCGTGGCTTCAGCACAACCGCTCATGTGGAAGCGTTACTGTTCTCGCGCAGGCGGAGGTGTGATGGGTTGAGCGTGTCCCGTGTTCGTGAATTGTACGTAGCTGGAATCAAGCGTGAGTTCCCGCTCCAATACAATGTCCAGCGTGGTTCCGCGGGGCAGTTGAGCCTCGGGTCCGCGCGTCAACAGGATCGCGCCCAATCCGACCAGTCCGCCGATTCCGGCGCCAATGCCCGCGCCTTTGCCCCCGCCCGCAATGGCTCCGATGCCCGCTCCCGTTGCTGTGGTCGTGGCGACCGTTCCCACATCCTTTCCCTTCCCGCCCTCACCGGTAACTTTCCCTTCGGAGTCGGTGGTTTCCTTACCGCCAGTATCGGCGCTGCGCGGAGCCGCCAGCAAATCCACCGTGTAGCCATTCGGCAGAATCAGGGATTCGAGCCGCATTCGGAATTCGCCGTGCCCCTTAATCCGTCCCGGGCGCTTGCTTTCCAACAGCGAGCCGCGCAAATACGAACCCACCGGAATCACTACCTGATTGTTCTGCGTCAGAGGAAACGCGGTGTGAAAATATAGCGAATCGCCAGCCTTGGCGGCGCGCGTGGAAATTCCGTTTTCCAGCACCACTGCCAATCGCGTTCCCGGCGGAACAACCAGTTTTTTTCCTGGCGCGTGAGCAGCCGCCGGACTCACAGCCACCGGCGCTGGAGCATCCATCTGGGGGCCCTCCGGCTGTTGAGCGGCATGCACCGGACCGCCAACAATCATCCCTATGGCTGCGCTGACCGCCGCGTAGAGCAGCGCCTTTTGAAGAATCGTCGCTGGGAGTTGCATGGGCTTCCTCCGTTATGGTTCTTCCGATGCGGGAGAGTACTCGGTCGGATGCCCGCAGTATAACCACCGCGAGTGTGGATTCGGAAAAGGGGCAGGTTTCTTCTGGACCGATGAGAGAAACCCCGGACAGCGGGGCGCGCTGTGCTTGGTTTGACACCGTCGGACGTACGCTTCAGTCTGGAGGTATCCAATCACCTAGGAGAGCTTTGCGATGGCCAAGCTGGCTTTAATTTACGGAATGCGATTGTTGCCGCTAGATGATCTTGGTGAAGTTAAAGAAGCCACCGTGGTCCTTAAGAATGGCAAGTCGGCACGCGTCACCATGCACCTGATCGAGGGCAGCAAGGAGGAGATCGAAGCTACGTTTCACCAGTCGATTGAAGCGTTTTTTGAAATGTATCCTGAAATCTAGCAGCCCCGGCTGGGCCGACTCATCGATTTCCAAAATTCTCCGGATCGGCGTTGCGATCGCCCAGACTGTCGTTGATCAGCACAGTCGACTGACCGGTTAACTCAATGCGCTTGCGGCACTTGTGACACGCCACCAGATCGTCCAGCCGCACCATGTACGAACTGGCCTTGGCAAATCTCGCCCGGTCCTCGGAGCCTGCTCCGCGCGGCAATTCTCTCTTCTTGGTGCAGACCTTCCAGCGCACCGATGCCGTAAACTCGTTCCTGCAGCTCGGGCAAAGGATTTTTTGCGCCTTGTTTTCTTCCCGTTCGTTGTAAAACGCGCGTGTGTCCATAGTCAGCGGGCGGGAAGCGTCACCGCCTCGCTGATTGTAACAAACTTCAGTCCCAGATCACGCCAACGCGGCAACCAATATTCGAGCGCATTCAGCGTGTGGCTGCGATCGCCGCCCAATGCGCGATGCGCTCCGTCATGCAGGCAAACCACGTCGCCGGTGCGGCGGCCCGCTGCGCCTTCAGCGTGTCGCGCAACCGGCTGCATCCGCTTTGCGAGCCACTCGACAGAATGCGCCCGCCAATCCCCTGGAATCAACGTCCATAGCACCGTCCGCATACCCAGATCGCGCGCCGTGCTCACTACCCACGGATTTCGGAAACCATACGGCGGCCGAAAGAATAGCGCTTCACCTCCCGTCGCATTTCGTAGTGCATCCTGACAGCGTTGCAACTCTTCCCGAACAGCGCCCCGACCCAGCCAAAAAAGATTTGGATGCGTTTCCGTATGATTCGCCAGCAGGTGACCGCGGTCGGCCATTTCCTTCGCCAGACTGCCGCACTCCCGCACAAACCGTCCAATCACAAAAAAAGTTGCCTTGGCCTCATGGCGATCGAGCAAGTCCAGTAGTTTCGGAGTGATCGCGGGATTTGGCCCATCGTCAAAGGTAATCGCCAGGTGCCGCGCTGACGCCGTATGGCAAATTGTCGCGCCGAACATCTGCGAACGCGGATACGCCGCGCCAAACGCAGTAGTCGCGGCAGTCAGTGCGACTGCGGCGGGAACTCCAATCAGCCACGGATCCATGGTGTAGCTTTATTCCGGCCTGCGCAGACTGTGCAAGTCAATTCCGAGCTGCTGGCATTTTTTGTACAGATGGCTGCGCTCCAGTCCCAGTGCGCGTGCGACATTGGTCATATGGAAGTTGTGATGGCGAAGTTCGGCTAACAGCACCTCTTTTTCGAACGCCTCCGTGCGTACGGCCAACGTTCCATTGCTGCCCACGGCCGCCGGGTCCGCCGCAGCTCCCGTCGCCCCGCGGTTTACGGGCAGCGCCAGTCGTACATCCTCTGCGCTTACCGTCTCGCCTTCCGCCAACAGCACCAGCCGCTCCACTATGTTGCGCAGTTCGCGGACGTTTCCCGGCCAGCCATATCTTTGCAGTGACGCAATCGCCTCCGCGGAAAATTCTTTCTCCCGCCATCCATTCTGCGCCGCCACCTGCCGGGCAAAATGCGCTGTCAAATCCGCAAAATCCTCGGGACGCTCGCGCAGCGGCGGTAGCAGCAGCGGAAAAACGTAAATTCGGTGAAACAAATCGCGCCGGAACGCATTTTGTGCGACTAACTCTTCGAGGTTGCGATGCGTCGCCACCACCACCCGCACGTTCACCTTGACCGGTTTGTCTCCCCCGACGCGCTCAACTTCGCCTTCTTCCAAAACCCGCAGCAACTTCGCCTGCATGGTCACCGGCATATCACCAATCTCGTCCAGAAATAACGACCCGCCTTCGGCTTGCTCGAATTTTCCGATGTGGCGTCCCGCCGCTCCGGTGAACGCGCCCTTTTCATGGCCGAACAATTCCGATTCGATCAGCTCCGCCGGCACGGCCGCGCAATTCAGTGTGACAAATGGTCCATCATGCCGCTGTGACTTCTCATGAATCGCACGGGCCACTAGTTCCTTGCCGGTGCCGGTTTCGCCCAGGATGCAGGCTCGCGTTTCGCTTGCGGCCACGCGATCGATCTGCCCGGCCAGCTTCTTCATTGCCGCTCCCGACCCGACCAGTTGATGCTTCCCCAGTCGCCTTTTCAGCTCGCGATTCTCGTCTTGCAGCCGTGTCAGCCGTAGCGCGTTCTCCACCGTGACCAGCAGCTTGTCGGTTGAAAGCGGCTTTTCCAGAAAATCCAGTGCGCCCAGTTTCGTCGCTCGGACCGCCATCTCGATGTTCGCTTGTCCGGAAATCAGGATCACCGGCGCCTGCACTCCCGCGTTCTTGATTTCTTCGAGAAATTCCAGCCCGCTCTTTCCCGGCATCACCACGTCTGAAAAAATCAGGTCAAACTTTTCGCTGCGCAGCAACTCTACTGCGCGGTTCGCGTTGTCGCAAACGGTGGCTTCATGCCCGGCCAGGCGAAACGCGCGTGACAACGACGCCAGAGTGTTGGCGTCGTCATCCACGAGCAAGAGTTGGGCTTTTTTTGTCACGGTCGTCATTCGTCCATCAGGGCGGTACTAGTCGTTGGCAGCGGCGGTCTCGGTGGTCGTTTGCGCTGGAGGTTCCTCGGGAACCGCGGGCTGGGCTTTCCTCGGCGCCACTCCGGGCTGCCGCCTGGGCAATTCGATGCGGAACGTGGTTCCGTGTCCTTCTTCGCTGGTCACGGAAATGGTTCCGCGATGGTCGCTTATCACCGATTGCACAATCGCCAGCCCCAGCCCCGTGCCCAACTGTTTCGTCGTGTAATAGGGTGTGAAAAGACGCGAACACTCTTCCGGCGTCAGTCCCTTGCCCGTGTCGGAAACTTCCACGCGTATTCCAGCCTGTGTTTCTGCGGTTCGAAACGTCAGCGTTCCGCCCGCAGGCATCGCATCGAGCGCATTCAGCACCAGATTCTGAAACGCCTTGTGCAGCAACTCCGGATCGCCGTCAATCTCCGGCAGCCCTTCCTTCAGAAAATATTCCGTCGTAATGGTGGGCTTTCCCACTTCATGGAACTGTGGTTCGAACAGTCGTACTGCCCCGCGAATCACCAGGTTGATCTCCAATCGCGAAAATTCGGGCGGCGGCATTTTTGAGAAATCGCTGAAACGGTTCACGATCGAATTCAGGTTGGCCAGTTCGGCTTTCAGCGTCGCCGTGGATTCGTTAAACACCTCCACAAACTGTTCGTGACTCAATTGGCGCGCCCGCTGCATGTTTTCTACGGTAATCTGCAGCGGAAACAGCGGATTGCGCAGCTCATGCGCCAGCCGTCTCGCCAGTTCACGCCATGCGGCCACGCGTTCTGTCTGAACCAGACGTTCTCGCTGCGCGGACAAAGTCTGCGTCATGTGATTGAACGCCGCTGCCAGCTGCCCTGTTTCATCCTGGCCGCGCAGATCAATTCGCGTGTGCCAGTGCCCCGCGGCAACTTCGCGGGCGCCTTCGGCCAGCTCCTCAATCGGTTTCGTGATGCGTGCCGAAACCCACCACGTCAGCAGCAACCCAATCAGCATCGCCGCGGCCGCCACAGCAGCAGCCAGCTTCATGATGTGCCGCGTCAGTTGCACCAGGTCCGCGCGCGAACTACCTACTAACAGCGCACCCAGTAACTCTCCGTTGCGCCCCATCAGCGGAAGCGCGTGAAAGGTTTCCGCGGAATCCGCGTCATTCGTCCACTGAATGGTCTGTACTAACGGCCCAGGCTGCTTTTGCAGCTCCGCAATCATCGGCGCGAACTTTTCCGCTTGCTCCACTTTTCCCGAGGACGACGTTACCTCTGCTGGCACGAAGCCAGAGTCCAGATTCAGATAAAGCAGCGCCCGCAGACCCGCCGGGGGCACCAGCGAAGCGAGAAAATTCTCGTCCAGCCGCCGGCCGCCAATGGTATAAAAGGGTTTTGCTACGTTCGGCTGCGTGCGCACAGCCGTCAGTGAGACCGCCACTTCGTTCGGCAACTCCACCCGGCGCAGAAACGCTTCCGAGCTGTTCCAGTCCTTCAAGCTAGTAACCCACGTTTCCTTGTATCCGACACGCGCGGGATACTCCGCCGAAGAAATCAGCGTCCCATCGGCGATCACAAATTCCATGAAGTCGAGCCCATGTTCCTGCGCCGCGCCCGAGGCATCACGAACATAAAGGGACTGATCCGGATCCGGCTTGGTCTGATCGATCGCCATTTTCAGCGTCACGTCGGCGTTCGTGACGTTCTCCACCTGGCGCGCCACAATTTCGCGTTGCTGCGCCAGCTCCTTCTGGAATTGCGCCACCAACGCGGTGGTCCGCTGCGCGTCCATCTCCTCGTACGCCGCTCGCGTGTAGTGCGTCACGCTATAGGTAACCGCCGACACCGATGCCAGCACCGTTGCCAGAAACAGCAGAAAAAGCTTGGTGCGGAAGCTCATGGTCTCGCTCCCAGCGAAGCTTTCGTCACTGCATTCCGCAACCCGTTTGGGGCTTCGCCGGGTTCGAGCCACACATCCGCTAATCGCCATTCACCCCATGGTGCTGGCGACCAATTGCGAACTCGGCCGTCCACAGCCGCAAAATCCGGCACGGCGACGAGCGGTAACAGGTTTTTTTCTTCCATCATTCGCTTTTCCCAAGCATAACGCGCATCCGCTTCTAGAGACATCACGCCTTCTGCGGGTTGCCACCGCGCGGCATTCGCTAAACTCTCCAGCACGTTCCGCGGCGACAATGAAGTGTAGCGCCACACCATCAACTGCGCGTCACCTTCGTTCTTGAGTCCCCCAGCGTCACCGGCTGCGCGCGCACTTCCCTTTACGGTTTGTAGCGTCAACCCCGCGGCCCGCGAATCCACCACCACTCGTTCGGCAATCAATTTTGACAACTCGCTGTTTGCATCCACGGTGACACGCAGCGGCTGCACCGTACCAGCGGTGCTGCCAGTCATCATCTTCCGCAACTCTTTCCCGCGCTCCAGGTTACTCTCCGTGTCGAAGAGAAAAGCATATCCCGAGAGCCACTGTGGCAAGAAGGAGCCTGCTGGTTCCGCTTCCTTCTGCAGCAACACCCGTGCCATGGCCCCGCGGTCCACTGACAGACGAATCGCCTCTCTCAGCCGCTGCTCGTTCTCTCCTTTTCCGCTACCGGAAAACTTTAGCGCGTATAGCGTGAGCGGCGCTGATGTCCAGCATTTCAGGTTGGTCTGCCGCGCCCGCCGGGCCGTTTCTAACGACAGCTCCCCCAGATCGGTTTTCCCCAGTTGCAGGTCCAGCAGAGCTTTCAACGGCGGCACGCCCAGCGTCACCTCAATCGCATCGAGGTACGGCCTTCCGCTCCAGCAATTGTCGTTGAACCGAAACCGCAACCGCTGCGTCTGCCCGGGCGTCCCGTCCGCTCCTGCCTTGTCCGCTTCCCGCCCGCTCGCGGAAGGGCTTTCCAGCACGAAAGACCCCGTCCCCCGCAGCCCGCTGCCGCTGTCCTTATAAATAAAGTACGGACCCGAAGCCAGCAGTTCCAGCAAGTCCGCGGTAGGCCTGCCGCACTGGATCAGGATTCCGCCGCTCGCGACGGTCACTTGCATTTCTTGAGGCAGCAACGGACGTAAGGCCGCCACAACGTCGCCCGGCGTCAACAGCGTCCCATCGGAGAATTTCACGCCCTGCCGCAACGTGAACTGCCAACTCTTCGCGGCCGCGTCGTGACTCCATTCTGTCGCTATTTGTGGTTGGAAGCGCCCGTAGTTATCGAGCACCACCAGCCGGTCAAATACCAATTCCGCCAGCCGTTGGTTCGTGGCAAAGTCGCCCGAGCCTGCTTTCCATCGGGTCGGTTGCAAATTCGCCGACGCCGCCCGCAACTCCACACGCAGTACCCCGCCATACTGCGGCCGCTCCGCCGCTCCCGCCGGAGCCATTGCGCAGCACAACGCGATGGCACTCCATAAACTTTTACTCGCCGCAAGCCAACGCAACGCGATACACCTCATAGGTCCCGCTGCTCAGATTTCGCACTACCACTGTCGCATTGCCGGCACTTTCGCCCGCGCTGATCGAAATTACCGGCCCCGCCACGCCCAACTCGCCAACCGCCGCCACATCCCTTCCTGTTCCGGCGCTGCGCAACAACAGGCGGTCCGGTTCGGTCCAATCAACGTCGTCGCTCTTCAGCCACCACGTCTGCGTCCCGCAACTCGGCAGCGCCATCAACCTTCCGCTCGGCCACTCCGCCGCCGCATTGGCACAGGCTACCGCCGATTGGTCCGCCACATCTGCCTCGCAACGCCGTCCCGGCAGCAAAACTCCCAACCGGCCGCTAGACTCGGCCGCAATAATCAATTGTCCGCGCGCCGCACGCTGCGCCTGCCGCGGCCCCGGCAACAGTTTCGTATTTTCCAACGTCCAGTTCCCTGGCCCGCCGCTATAAATCAACAAATCCTCTTCCGTCAGGACCACCAGCTGTTTCCGGCCATCTGCACTCGTCGGAAGCAGCAGCGCACTCAGAATTTTCGCCTCCTGCTGCCACAACAATTCTTTTTCCAGCCGCACGCTGCTTCCCGGACTGGCATCGATTTCCGCCGCCGCACGCGCTACTTCTTCGATCGCGAAGCTCGTGCTGCCCTCACCCGGGACGGTCGCCGTAAACACAATCTGCGTCGGTGTCTGCTCAATCGCTACGCGCAGCGCCGGCGCCGTTTCGCCCTGCACCAAGCGCACCTGTGCCGTTTCCATCTGCGCAACAAACGCCGCTCGCAACCGCCCGACACGTTTTTCCGATAGCGCCGAATGATTCGTCCACACCAGTGACATGCGCCGCTCGTGCGGCAACGCTGCCGCTTTTTTCGCCAGACGTTCCATACCCGCTTCCAGCGCGTCGGGCCGCGCCGCAACCGGCGGCGTTGCCATCAGATCTAAAAGGAAAAAAAATGCTGCGCAGGAAACTGCGAACAGCGGAAGACGTCGAACCGGTTTCTTGTTCACGGGAGTGAGGCGACATCTTAGCACGTCCCCCAGCAAGGACGCGGGGCGCTCCGTGCTTCAGCCCTGAACTCGCCACGGCCGCCCCGCCCCATTTCCGCGCAGCGAACCCCTTGCTCTAGAACTCACTGCGCGGGAACTGTTCGCGCAAAATCTCATTCATGAACCTGAATCTCCGTTGCTGTCGGCACCCACACCACCGCATCCGCATCCCGGGCGATCGGCAACAGCCATTCGAATCGTTCTAGCGCCACCCGATACGTCGCTCGCCCATCCAACGGCGTCCAATCGAACGCAACCTTCTTCGCGCTGTGCGCGCTCTCGCCGCTCTCCACGGCCTTCAGCTCGGCCGCATGCGCAGCAAAATCCGGTGCGAGCCGCCTGAACTCTTCCGCCGCCACCAGCCGCGCATCCTTGCACCAATCTTCATGCCCGGCCGCCACCCAACGCTGTAAATTCTCAATCTCCGCCCGATCCACCGCGCGGTAACTCACCACCCGCGTCTCATCTCCGGACTTTGCGGCTACAATCGCGGGAGCCATCATCATCGCTCCGACAGAGAGTCCCGCGACCGCCGCCGCGAGCACCCTCTTGCACATGCTCTCGACCCCTCTTTCGTCACCTATGGATTTCATTACAGCCTCCCAATTCCACCCAGCTTGTACTCTGGCACTTTTGAACTTGCGAATTACGCCAGCCGGGCGGCGCGTAGCGCGAAACTGGATCTGACGTGACCTGGCCGATCCGGTGAAGCGCGGCGGTGCTTTCACTCGTGGCTGTCTCCATCCATCCAGCTCCGCGCTACGCGCCACCTACAGGGGTTTTGGCTGGTTTACTAGCGCGAGCTTTCGCCCGAACGAATCTCTTCGCCTCACGGCTTGCGCCCATTCCTCTTCTGCGCCGACAAATTCGCCTGGGTCGGGCCCTCATCCTCCTCTCCCTCGCCCGCCCCTGCCCCCACCGGCACTCCGTTAAACGCCGACCGGAACACGTCATTTGCGAAGAAATTCTTCCCGTCTACCGGCACCATCATGATTTGCAGCTTGTCGCTTAGCCGCTCCGCAATAATTTTTTGTATCAGCATCGGATTCTGCTTCAGCACCGCCGCTTCATACTTCATCCGCTCTGAATCGGCCGCCGCCGTCACCCGTATGCGATTCGCTTCCGCATCCGCTGTCACGCGAATTCGGTTCGCCTCGGCATCCGCGAGATTCCTCTGCCGCTCGATTTCCGCTTTGCTGTCGATAATTTTTGCCTGCGCCGCCGCCTCGGCATTCTGCAACGTCGCCTCCTTGCGCGCTTCCGCTTCCAGCTTCGATTGCTCAATCTGCTTCTGTTTCAGTGGCAGCGTGTACTGCATCGAATCCGACTGCGCCTTGGCCTGCAGCACCGTCACCTGCGCCTGCGCTTCGGCCTGTTTCACCTCGCGCGCCTTCTGCGCTTCTGCTTCCAGCTCCGCGATCTTCACCTGTTTCGCCTTGATCTCCTGCTCCGTACCTAGCCGTTCATTTTCCTGCTCCTTCAGCAGCAATCCCTCCAGCCCCTTGGCGTACTCTTCCGGCAGCTTGATGTCCTGCAGCACCACCTCGCGCACCACGATTCCGTCACTCTGCAACCGCGCCTTGATCGCTTCCGCCGCCTTCGAACGCAACTCTTCGCGTTTCAGGGCAAAGATTTCCCGCGTAATGTAGTTCGGCGCCAGCGACCGGTATGTCGAAGCCACTACCGGCGGCACGACTTCTCCGCCAATGTCTTCCGGCAAATTTGTGTGGATAAAATCCAGCCGCCGCGGATCAATCCGGTAGCGCACAACCACCGCGATTCCGATGTTCAGTCCCTCGCGCGCCGTCACCGTCAGCAGCTCTTTCGCGCCCTTTGTGCCTTCGG
Source organism: Candidatus Eiseniibacteriota bacterium (assembly GCA_035607085.1). Classification (GTDB taxonomy): domain Bacteria; phylum Acidobacteriota; class Terriglobia; order Acidiferrales; family UBA7541; genus Acidiferrum. Next base: position 81,185 of record DATMZI010000056.1, read on the forward strand.
TCGTCGCCGTCAGATACACCTGTTCCCGCGTGTCATAGAGCGCTACCCTGTCGATGAGCGGCGTAACCAGGTGCACGCCGGGATACAACGTACCTGGCCGCACTCCCCAGACTTGGCTGACGCGCACCCCCGCGCTTCCGTCCGGCACTACCGCGATACTTTTCGCGATCAGCACCGGCACCAGCGCGATCACCGCCAATTGCACTGCACGCTGCCACCGCACCGGCCCGAAAGGGCGCGCCGGCAAAAAAGTTGTCGTGCCCACCACGCCTTCCTCGCTCTTTCGCTTCAGCAGCCGCCTCAGTTGCGAAGCCACATATACGTCATAGGCCAGCAACGCGCCCGCACTCCCAAACAACCCCAGCCCCAGAATCACCAGCAGCCACTTCAGTGCCACCATCGCCGCGCTCCTCTCCGCCGCACGAAAACTTGATCCGCGAACTTCGATTCTTCCGCCAGGTACCCTTCCGAGCTCTGTGTGCTCCTCTGTGGTCGGTGCTTTCCCTTCGATCGTCAATTGTCGGCTTCTAGCTCCGGCCAAACGCCCGCGCCGCCGCCCGAGTCCCCTGCACCAGCTCCAATCGCGGCCGCACCGGCCGTGCCGCAGCCGGCTGCATCAACCGAAACGCCCCGTGCAGAAACGCCCAGGCCATCCCAAACGCCGCCCCAGCCGCCAAAATCGTCGCCGCCGTCAGAATCGCCATCTGTGCCATCGCATCCATGTCTGCCTCCTGTCATACACAGACCACTCATGCACCGGCGTAACCAGCTTCATCACATTGAAATAATTGGACTTACAGGAGTTAAGAGTGCGGAAAGCGTGGCGTAGAAAACACGACGTGTCCCGCCTGACGCAGGTCATTCCACCGGCATCCTGCCGGCGTTCTTATTTTCGCTTTTCCCAGCTCTCGGTTATTTGCTGTCGGCGCCGCCGGAGCGCCTAAAGCAGTCATCCTGAGCGCGGCAGGGGATGTGCCTTTTTTGCTCGCCTTCGGAAGCGCCACAAAAGAAGCCCAGCAGGCGCCGCAGCCTAGGTTCGAGGGTGCCGGGTTTTCTCAGATCGAGACTCAACTTCAAACTCTCGCAAACCGCAACTTGTACTTTGCACCCGGATACCTTGTCCACCGTTTTCAGTCCGGCCGCCCAATCTCCCAATGATGCCCGTAAGGATCCACTACCCGCCCCAGCCGCCACCCATAATCATCCTTCATCGGCACCACCACCTTCGCTCCCGCCGCCACCGCCCGGTCAAACACCGCATCCGGATCGCTCACAATCATCACCATCCGCACCGTTCCGCCACCGAGCGACTCCGGACTGAAATTCAAATGTTCTGGCGACTCGTCCGCCACCCAGAACTCGGCTCCTTCCACTGCCAGCCTCGCCACCACCGACCCGCCATTCTCAATCTTGAACAACTCCTCAGTCCCAAATGCCTGCCGGTAAAACTCCAGCGCCTTCACCCCATTCCTCACCGAAAGCATAGGCGCAATCGAAGGCTTGTCTTTACAGGTTTCCGCCATGGAATCCCCTTTCTGAACTGGAGAGTGTACTCCGACACCGGCAAAATTCGCGTTTAGGTTTCGTTTCGGCGAAGCAGCCGGGAAGGTCAGGCTAGATCGGCGACTGGTTGCACCCGGCGGTCAATCTCTTTCCCGGCCCAACGCTGGCACTGCGGTTCTTAGAAATTCCGCAGATTTAGCCGGAACTCTGCATTGGTCTTGCAGTTTCCCGCGTCAGACCGTTCACCGAGTCGAGCGAGCTCAATCTCGCACCAGTGGTCGGCATGACTTCGCCCTTTCTCCCATTTCATCGCCTCTCCAATTTCACCCGAATCCCATTCCTCGGCCGCATCGTGATCGACGCCAAGGGCGTCACCTGGTGACCCGGCACCAGCGTAAACCGGAACTTCTGCGCCACCGTCGCCAGCACAACGCTCGCTTCCATCAGCGCGAAGGTGTTCCCGATGCACTGCCTCGGCCCCCCGCCAAAAGGAAAATAGGCAAACCGAGGCAACTGCTTCGCCAGACCGCTGTCCCAGCGCTCCGGGCGAAACTGCAGCGGCGCATCGAACCACCGCGCGTCGCGGTGCACCACCCACTGCGCAAACGCTACGCCGTACCCCGCGTGTACCGGATAACCGGCGATTTCATGTTCCTCCGCCGCCAGCCGCGCCATGCCCCATGCTGTGGGGTACAGCCGCAGCGATTCCGTCAGCACATGTCCCAGATATGGCAGCTTCGGCAAATCCTCCACCGTCGGCGCTCGCCCGCCCAGCACTCCGTCCAGCTCTTCATGAAAATTCTTTTCCGCGGCCGGATTCTGAGCCAGCAGCCACCACGTCCACGAAAGCGTATTCGCCGTCGTCTCGTGCCCGGCCAGAAACAGCGTGATCGTTTCGTCGCGCAGTTGCCCGTCGCTCATCCGCGTGCCGTCTTCGTCCTGCACTTGCAGCAGCGTGGAGAGCAAATCTCCCCTGTCGAGCCCCGCCCCGCCAGCGCGCCGCTCCGCAATAATCCGGTAAATCACCTTTTCCAGCCGGCGCACACCCTGCTTCGCGCGAAAATTCCGCAGCGTCGGCACCCACAGCGGTACCAGCACGGTGCGCCCGAAATTCGCGGCGATTTCCAGCAGAACGTCCAGAGTCTCGCCCACTTCTTTCGCGTCGCGCGTCACGTCCGCATCAAACAGCGTTTTACCCACGATGCGCAGCGCCAGGTTCAGCATCTCTTCGTGGACGTCGCGCTCTTCGCCGCCGCGCCACGTCGCCAGCATCTGTTCCGTGTACTCCGCCATCGTCGCGGCGTACGCGGCAATGCGTTCGCGGTGAAACGCGGGCTGCGAAAGTCTCCTCTGCCGCAGCCAGAAATCGCCTTCGCTGGTCAGCAGCCCTTCGCCGAAAAGATATTTGTTCGATTGCAAGATGCGGCCCTTGTGATAGAGCCGCGCTTTGTTCACCAGCACGTCCTCGATCAGGTCGGGATGATTGATGAACAGTGTGCGGAAATTTCCGATGCGCATGCCGGAAACGTCGCCGTACTTTTGCGCCAGTTCGGTAAAGTAGTCCAGCGGATTCTGCTGCATCGCGCCGAACAGCGCGCGCAGCAAGTTGGGCGGCGGCCCGGGGGGAAACTTTTCGGAGCCCCGCCGCCCCGTCACTACAGAAGAACTGCTCATGCAGAAATGCTAGAGAACAGTGCGGGTGCGGTCAACCAGGCCAACGTGACGAGCTGTCGTTGTGGCGGTCGTCGTCGCTGGCGTAGTGAAGGGTCTTTAGATCCGCTTCCCTGGAAAGAATCAGAAAGCGGCCCGCCTCACGCCTCGCGGGCGCGCAATGCGCAGACGCGAAACGCTGACCGCTGAATATCCACGGCAATCCGCGAAAATCCTGCCAGCGTCAATCTTCCAAACGCCGAACCCGGCGCAACCGGCACAAATGTGCTCCTGTAATGGCCCACGCGGTGCAGCCACCCGTCGCGAATCTCAAACGCAAAAAACATTCCGCCCGGCCGCAGCACGCGATGAAATTCCTGAAAGGCTAAATCCTGCTGTTCGCGCGAACGCAGGTGATGCAGCACCAGCACGGCCACCACGGACGAAAATGAATGATCCGGAAACGGTAAAGCCGCGGCATCGCCGCGCACGACGGTCACGCGCGAGCCTTTGTCCTTGTGCCTTTCCGCCAGCCGCGACACGAAGCCCGGATCATACTCGAGGCTGGTCACGCGCCCTGCCCGTCGCAGCAATGCTTCCGTCGTCGCACCGGGACCCGCGCCCACTTCCAAAACGTGGTTTCCCAGCGGGTAGCCCGCCACGATCCACGGCAGCAGCTTGCGTTCGGTGACAAAACGCCAAAGGGAGGATGCGCAAAACCAGTTTTCAAAGCGATTCATAAAAGGAAGCCCGCCCGGCGAGGTTGTTCACACTTTAGACCCGCCCGGTCCGAAAAAGGAAGCTGAAAAATTTGGATACACTAAATTACCGATTCAGCGCAGCAAGTCGTTTATCAAAACAGGTCGCCGATACGCTTGAGGGCAGTGGCAAACCGGTCGGCATGGTAGGCCGAGGGATTTTCCAGCTGTTGGAAGAGGCCGTTGATGGCGTTGCGGACTTCGGCCGCGTTAGAAGGGTTGCTCTGTTTGCTGTACGCGATGTATAGCGAATCCACCGCCATGGTGGCCTGCTCCGCGGCGCGCTCGTCGGCGAGAGCGATCGCGTCCGCGTCTTGTGCGATGCCCTTCATCGCGCGCAACGCAATCGCCGGATCGTAGGACATGGCCGACAGGCGTTCCGCAAACCGCTGCGCCAGCGGTGCCGCGGAAGTCGCAGCCAATTCGACGGCGGCACGATCCGGATTGAGCTTGCTCATCTCCTCCGCGACAGCGCTGAGGCGTTGGTCGAGTTCCTGCGCAGCCGCGGGATCCACTTGCCGCGCGAGGATACGGAACACCACGTAGCGCGAAGCGTTCCACGCAGGATCGCCCGGCCGCCGGCCGGAATAGCCATGCTCCTGCCGCCAGGAACCTTTCGCCGGTCCAAGGGCGTGGTGGCAGGCGAAGCAGGAAAGCTCGGAATATTCCGGCCAGATCTCTGTTTTGTCCGGGCGCTCGCTTTTCACGCGCCAGGTCAGGCGTTCCATGGCGGCACGCAATTGCACGGCCTGGCCAACGCCCCAGTCGCGCACGGAGGTCCAGTTGGCGTCGCCGTCGGGTCCAGGGGCGGGCTTGCCGGGAGCAGATTCGCGCGGCTGCTTCCAGTGGCGCGGCATCACCGCGGAAAACGAATCTAGCTCGAAGAAGAGATCGGGATGGCCAGCGGCGATCATTTCGTGATCCACAAATTTTTGAGTCGACCGCTTCGCAGCCGCGTCAGGAAATATACCAAGATGGCAGGCCAGGCATTTTTCGGTGCGATGAATCACATCGCGCGTGTCGGCCATGCCGAGCGCGAGAGAATGTGCGTGCTTTTCCGGTGAGTCGCGTTCGGTGTGCTGGCCAAGCCAGGCTTGCGCGGGGCCGTGGCAATTTTCGCAGCTCACACCTTCCGTAATTTCAAAAGGGCGGCCGCGCTGTTCCGGCGTAGTGTAGAGGGCGTGGCACGCCAGACACTTCCCCGACTCTTCGGCTTTTGCGCCGAGCTTGAGGATGCGGGCCATGCGCTGGCCGACATCGCCGGTGAGCGCCTGGTATGCGCGGGCGTGCTTGTCTTTCAAAATCCACGTGCTGTATTCGTTCTGAAAGATGCGGCTTTCCGCGACGGGTTTGACGCTGCCGTGGCACGCCGTGGCCGCGCACGAGCCCGGCCCGATATATTTCATGGCGCCGGGAGAGGATTTTGCAATCTGTGCGCTGAGGCTGAGGGCAAGCACAGAGCACGCGCCAAAAAGCGCGAGCGCGGACGAAAGAATGCGCTTGAGAGTAAGTTGCATCGTGGAGAAACGGTAATTTCTTCGCATGCACGCGTTACGGCGTGCTTCGCTTATATCGTCGGAAGAAGGACGAAGTCAACGCCTGCGAAACACGATGTGTACAAATGAACGCATCCGGCAAACGCAACTCTTTACAGTGCGGGAAACGCTGATTAGTATGCAGGAGAACTTTCCGACCGACTCTCTTGAGAACACGACAACGTGATTTTTGACGACCTGCGGGCCATACAGCTGCGCCACGGCTTTCTGCCCAAAGCGGAGCTGGAAGCGCTGTCGTCGCGCAGACAAACTCCCCTCTATCAGATTCATAGCGTAGCCAGTTTTTATCCGCATTTTCATCTGGCACCGCCGGCGCGGGCGGAGGTGCGCGTCTGCGCCGACATGAGCTGCCACCTAAACGGAGCGTGCGAATTGCGTGCGGAGCTGGAGCGGCGGCTCGTGAATGCGCGGCGCGGCGAAGTGGAGATTCGTGATGTGTCGTGCCTGGGGCGCTGCGACAATGCGCCTGCAATCGCCGTGAACGACCACATTTTCACTGGGGTTACGGCGCAGCGCGGAGAGGAGTTGCTGCGAGCGGCACTGCGCGGCGAAGAAGTGCACGGCGATCAACCTCAGCACGGACGCGCGGCGTGCGCTTCAGATCCATATCCGCAAGCGGAGAAATATGGCGCGTTGCGCGCGGTGGCCGCGACAAAGGATTGGGATGGCGTGCTGGCGCGGCTGAAGGAAGCGGAGCTGCGGGGGATGGGCGGCGCGGGATTTCCGACTTCGATGAAGTGGGACCTGGTTCGAAAGCAGGCGGTGCTGGAAAAATACATCGTCTGCAACGCGGATGAGAGCGAGCCGGGAACGATCAAGGATCGCTTCATCATGACCCACCTGCCGCACCTGCTGGTGGAAGGAATGATTCTGGCCGGGCTGGTGACCGGAGCAAAGCAAGGGATTATTTACATCCGGCATGAATACCATTTGCAGGAAGAGATTCTGGGCGAAGAGATACGACGCCTGTACCGCGCTGGACTGCTGGGCAAAAATATTCTGGGGAGCGGTCTGGAATTTGAGCTGCGGGTGTTTGTGAGTCCCGGGGGGTACATTTGCGGCGAAGAGAGTGCGCTGATTGAAGCGATCGAGGGACACCGCGCGGAGCCTCGCAACAAGCCGCCCTTTCCGGGCGTGGTTGGTTTGTGGCAGAAGCCTACGGTGATCAACAACGTCGAGACATTCATTAACGTGCCGCAGATTCTGACGCGCGGAGTGGACTGGTACAAAGCGGCGGGACGCGGAGGCTCGCGCGGGCTGAAATTTGTGGGGGTGAGCGGACATTGCGCGAAGCCGGGGATTTACGAAGTACCGTTGGGAATCACGCTGCGCGAAGTGCTGTTCGACTACGCGAGCGGTGTGCGCGAGGGGCGCACCTTGAAGGCGTTTGCACCTTCGGGGCCGTCGTCGGGATATTTACCGGCGACGATGGCGGACCTGCGCCTGGATTTCAAGGCCCTGGCAGAAGCAGGTTCGATGCTGGGGTCGGGCGCGATTGTCGTGTGCGACGACACCACGTGCATGCTGGACATGGCGTTGAACGCGGTGCGGTTTTATCGGAACGAGTCCTGCGGGAAGTGCGTGCCATGCCGCTTAGGTTCGCAAAAGATGGTGGATTTGCTGGTGCGGTGGACGCAGGGCGGAGTGCCTGAGGTGCAATACCGCGCGGATTTGGCGCTGCTGGACGAGTTGTCGCTGGCGATGAGCCAGACTTCGATTTGCGGGCTGGGGCAGATTGTGCCGGCGCCGATTCAGTCCGTGTTAAAACATTTTCGGGCGGAAGTGGACGCGCATGTGTTGCAGGGGAAGTGTGTGAGCGGAATCTGTTTTACTGCGGCAGCGCGGGCCGGGGAGTTGAATCGGGTGGGGATACGGCCGTGAGGACGGCGGGCGAGTTTGCGCTGTAAGTTCTAATCGGCTAGCCGGAGGACAAGACAATTTGGCGTTTGTGGCGTCGCTCGAGTATTCGCCCATGGTCCCTTTTTTCCGTGGTCGGTAGGAGAAGAAAGATAGGAAGAGCGTCGAAACTGATGGGGGCCGCCGGAAGCGGACGGAGGAGAGATATTCCAGCGCCTTGCCCGCCAGCGGGCGGGTTCGGAATGAGGAAGACCGTAGGACGGGAATTGAAAAAGTGACAGGAACACGATGAGCCTGGTGGAAATCACGGTTGATGGGAAAGCGGTGCGGGTGCCGGAGGGCACGACCGTGTTTGATGCGGCGCGGATGGAGGGGATTGCCATTCCGACGCTGTGTCACTTGCAGAATGAGACGCCGGTCGGAGTTTGCCGGCTGTGCGTGGTGGATACGGGAGCGCGAGTGCTGGCGGCATCCTGCGTGCGGCCGGTTGAGCCGGGCCTGAAGGTGGTAACGAATTCCGAGAAGGTGCTGGCGGCGCGCAAGACATTATTGGAATTGCTGATGGCAGATCATCCTTCGCCTTGCGCGCGGCAAAAGAACTCGGGCGACTGCGAACTGGAAACGCTGGCATCCGCAGCGGGAGTGAAGAAGCCGCGATTTGCGCAGCGCAGCGTTTCGCGCGGGCAGGACGACTCTTGCCTGTCCATCTCCGTGGACCACGATGCCTGCATTTTGTGCGACCGGTGCATCCGCGGGTGCGACGAGGTGCGCAACAACTTTGTGCTGGGGCGGATGGGGAAGGGCTATGCGGCAGATATTGCGTTTGACTTGAATTCGCCAATGGGAGATTCGACATGCATTTCGTGCGGGGAGTGCATGGTTTCGTGTCCGACGGGCGCGCTGACGAACAAGAGCGTCGTCGGTACAGCCATTTTGAGCGGAGCTGGCGCGGAAGGATTCGAAGCGGAGGATTTGTTAAAGATTCCGGTGTTTCAAGGAGTATCCGGGACTTTTCTGGAGCTGAACCGCGGAGCGATTGTTAAACGGAGATTTCGCCGGGGCGAACTGATTTGCAAGGAAGGCGATTTCGGTTCTACGGCATTTTATATTCTGGAAGGCCAAGCGCAAGTTTCGCTTTCTTCGCCGATGGCGCACGTGAAGACGCAGGGCGGTGCGCGGGGATTTTTCAAAAGGCTGACCAGCACGCTGGCGCCGCGGGAATCGGATAAGAGAGATGAGGAAGCGCGCGATCGTACGATACCGATTGATGCTTCGGTGGACTTGAACTACGAGAATCCGGTGGCGGAGCTGGGACCAGGCGATCTCTTCGGCGAAATGACGTGCATGAATTTCTATCCGCGGTCAGCGACGGTTCGGGCGGAGTCCGGCGTGGTGGCGTACGAGATGCTGCGCAACGTGCTGGACATCATGCTGAAAAACAAAACGTTTCGCGCGCGAGTGGACCAGAACTACCGCAAGCGGGCGCTGGAGAATCATTTGCGGGGCGTGCCAATGTTCGCGGATTTGTCGGCGGATTTCATCGAGCACCTGAAACAGAGCGTGGAGCTGCTGCGCTTTGCGCCGGGACAAATTATCGCCAAGCAGGGCGATGCGGCCGACAGTTTTTATCTGGTACGCATCGGATTCGTGAAAATTTCTGAAAATTATCCGGGCGGAGAGCTGGTGCTGGCGTATTTGTCGCGCGGAGATTATTTCGGCGAAATCGGATTGCTGGGCGGCGGAGCGCGCACGGCGACTTGCACGGCGCTCGACCACGTGGAAGTGGTCCGGGTTTCCGGTGACGATTTCCGGCAGATGGTCGAGCGGTTTCCGACCGTGCGGCGCGGGCTCGAAGTAGTAGCGGAGGAACGCCGAGCGGCAAATGCACAACGCATGCAAACGACGCACAGCGTTCCGATCGATCAGTTTTTGTCGCAAGGATTGATGGAGGCGCAGAGCCTGCTGGTGCTGGATTTGGAGAAATGCACGCGCTGCGATGCGTGCGTGAATGCGTGCGCGGATGCGCATGATGGCGTAACCAGGCTGGTGCGGGATGGATTGCGGTTCAATCAGTACCTGGTGGCGACGAGTTGCCGGCAGTGCCGCGATCCGTTGTGCATGGTGGGCTGCCCGGTAGGATCGATTCGAAGACGGAACTCGCTGGAAGTGATTATCGAAGATTGGTGCATCGGCTGCGGGCTATGCGCGCGGAATTGTCCTTATGGGAACATCAACCTGCATCCGTTTGAGGTGCTGGCGGAGGATCCGGAGCATGCCGGGCGGAAAAAAGCAGTGGTAAAGCAGAAGGCAACTTCGTGCGATTTATGTACGCACTTGAAGGAGCCGAGCTGCGTGTATGCGTGTCCGCATGATGCGGCACACCGGGTGGATCCGAAGCGGTTTTTTGCGGAGATTGTGGAACAAGGGCGAGTGGGGTGAGGAAGAGAGATTCCTCGCTTCGTTCGGAATGACGAACCGCTGTGAGAGTGGAAGTTAACGAGGGAAGACTTTTGCTGCTGGACCGGGGACAACGCAGGTGGGCGATCGGGTCGCTGGGATTACTGGCGTCCGCGGTGGCGATTTATGTGCCATATGCGCTGATGGTGCCGGAAGGGCCACGAGGCGGGAGTACGGTTGGACTGATCTTTGGGACGTTGGGATTTGCCTTCATGTTGTATGCGGCGGCGCTGGGTGCGCGGAAGCGTGTGCCGACGTGGCGGGTTGGACGAGCCAAATCATGGATGCGCGGACATTTGTGGCTGGGGCTGCTGGCGCTGCCGCTGATTCTGCTGCATGGCGGATTTCATTTTGGCGGGACGCTGACGCGGGTGTCGATGTGGCTGCTGATCATTACGGTCGCGAGCGGACTGTACGGCGCGCTGCTGCAGAATTCGATCCCCAAGAAGATGACGGCGGAAGTGCCACTGGAAACGATCTACGACGAGATTGGCCATGTGCGCGGATCGCTACGGGAAGAGGCGGACCGCGCAGTCGAAGCCTTGTGCGGGAATTTGGGATTTCGCAAGAGCGCTGATGGAAGCCTGCAGCGGGCGGGGGGATTTACGGCGCTGCGGCCGATTGCGGCTAGCTCGGCTCCGCTGCGGACTTCGGCGGCGGTGAGCGCGGGGGCAAGCGCGGCGGTCGCGCCTGCCGCAGAAATCATTTTGTTGAGCGAGGTGGAGAGCGCGCCGCTGCGAACATTTTATTTGAGCGAGATGCGGGTATTTCTGGAAAACCCAAAAACGCGCGGACAGCGGCTGGCGGACGCGGCGCGGGCGGAGAGCGTGTTTGCAAACCTACGGACGATATTGCCGGCGGCAGCGGGCGGGACGTTGGACGACCTGGGAGATATTTGCGGGGAGGCGCGGCAGTTGCTGCGGCAGGAGCGGATGCATCGTTGGCTGCATGGCTGGCTGCTGCTGCATATTCCGCTTTCTCTGGCGCTGATTTTGCTGGGGGCGGTGCATGCGGTGATGGCGTTGCGGTGGTGAAGCGGAGAGTGCACCGTCGACAGTTGAGAGTCGGTAGAGGAAGAGCAAGGCAGGCGCGGAGAAGCAAAGCGGCGTCGAGCCGCCGCACTCCAGAAGAACCGTAGCGGGATTGCATGGCCAGAGATAGGACAACCAAGGCGGTTGCACAGCGGATCGACCTGAACTATTTCAAAAGGGCGACACCGTTCAAGCGCGCGAAGCTGTGGCTGGCGATTTTGGCACCGGCGGTGGCGCTGGTGTGGATCGGGGGGCAGTTTATTGGCGGGGACCAGCGTGTTTATTCGAGCGGGCGGCTGAGCGAAGCGCACGCGGTGCTCGAGAAGCAGTGCGCGGCTTGCCATGTGCGGGCAGCGGGCGGATTTTCGGCGAAAGCGGCGGATGCGGCTTGTTTGGCTTGCCACGACGGGCCGGCGCATCATCCGGAGATGACGGCGAGCAATGCTCGGCAGCAAGCCTGCGCGGAGTGTCATGCGGAGCACCGACGGAGCGCGCATCTCGCGGCTGCGAGCACGAAGAATTGCTCGGAGTGCCATCTAGATCTGGCCAGAGCGGGAGCGGGTTCACATTTTGCGAACAACATCCGGAGTTTGGCCGACGGGCATCCCGAGTTTGCGACGTTGCGGACCGCGGGCGGCGCGGCACGCGATCCGGGAACGATCAAGCTGAATCATGCGTTGCACATGCGAAGCATACGGCGCGGGCCGACCGGGCCGATGGTGCAACTGGAGTGCAGCGATTGCCACAAGACGGGCGACGCCAGCTCCAGCAGCTGGCGATTTAGGGACGCGGCTTATGCTCCGATGCTCCCGCGCCCTCCTTTGCCTTCGCAACGTGCTTATGATCTCAAGGACGAATTCCCGGAGCAAAAAACGCGCGGGCTGATGCCGCTGCGGCCGAGGTCAGGACGCGAACTGATGACGGCGCCCAAATTCGAGAATGCCTGCGCAGGATGCCACCTGCTGACGTTCGACAGACGAATGGACGAGGGAGTCCCGCACGACACGCCGCCGGTGATTCACGAATATCTGGTGAAACGATTTGCGAAATACATCGCGGCGCATCCATCCGAGCTGCACCAGGTCCAGAATCCCGAGCGAAGTTTGTTTGGACGCGGCCAACCCTCCTCAACGCGCGTCTTGACGGGAACCCGGTGGGTGGCGGAGCAGGTGGCAGTCGCCGAAGAATTGCTTTGGCACAAGACTTGTGCGCAATGCCACAGTGTTTCAGGAACTTCATTGCAAGACGTGAGAATCGCCCGTTGGGATGAGACGCCCGCACAGTACGGTACAAAGCCTGCGGTGTCACTGGCGGGCTTAGAAGCCAGCGCGACAGAGAGTTCGTTGGCCAAGATAGCTCCCGCGAGGTTGACATCGCAGTGGCTTCCGCATGCGCGGTTCGATCATGACGCTCACACCGGATTTGCTTGCACGGGATGCCATCAGAATGCGCTGAAGAGCACAGAATCGTCGGACATTTTGATTCCAGGGATTGCCGTTTGCCAGACGTGTCATGCGCCTGGACCTGGCTATGTGAGTTCGCAGTGTTCGGAGTGCCACACGTACCACGATTGGTCGAAGCGAAAAGAAGTGAAACCAACGTTTACGTTGCCGAAGTTAAAGACCGGCGGCAACTAGCGGGCGGACAAACCACAAAAGAAAGCCCCCCGGCATGTAAGACAAGCAAACTCCGCGCCACGGAACCTGCCTGCCAGGAGGATAGAAAATGACCGAGAAGAATCAGGCGCGCTGGACCAGGGCCATCATTTCGGGAGTGTAGCGCTCGCCGGCGATTTGGAATTCGGTTAACTTGGCGGAAATTTTGTGAAGGTCGGCGTCGGCCAGTTTGACGTTCAGCGCGCCCATGTTGTCTTCGAGATAGCGGACGCGCTTGGTGCCGGGAATGGGGACCATATCGTCGCCCTGTGCGAGAACCCAGGCAAGTGCGAGCTGAGCCGGAGTAATGCCCCTTTCGGAGGCAAGTTCCTTTACAGCAGCGGCGAGCTTCAAGTTGGTTTGCAGAGCTTCTTGTTGAAAGCGCGGATAGTTGGTTCGGCGCCAGTCGGAAGGGTCGAGGTCGTCTAATTTTTGGATTGCGCCAGTGAGGAAGCCGCGGCCTAGCGGGCTGTATGGCACGAACGTGATGCCGAGTTCGCGGCATGTGGCGAGCACACCGTTGGATTCGACATCGCGGGTCCAGAGCGAATATTCACTTTGCAGGGCGGCGATGGAATGAACTTTGGCGGCGCGGCGAAGAGTTTCGGGGCCGGCTTCGGAGAGGCCGAGCGTGCGAACCTTGCCGGCCCTGACGAGTTCTGCCATCGCGCCAACGGTGTCTTCGATGGGAACGCTCGCGTCGACACGGTGCTGGTAGTAAAGGTCTATGACGTCGATCCCGAGGCGCTTGAGGCTGCCTTCGACGGCACGGCGCACATTGGCGGGAGAGCTATCCGGACCGCCGCGGGTACCGTCGGCCTCGATACGAAAACCAAATTTTGTGGCGACGACGACGCCATCGCGCGGAATTTCGCGCAGGAATTTTCCAACGAGCTCCTCGTTTTTGAAGGGCCCGTAAATTTCAGCGGTGTCCAGGAAGTTGCCGCCGAGTTCGAGGTATCGATGAAGGACGCGGAGCGATTCGGCTTCGTCGGCCGGACCGTAGGCGAACGACATGCCCATGCAGCCGAGGCCGAGAGTGGAGACTGCTGGTCCGTTTTCGCCAAGTTTTCTGGTTTGCATGTGGTGCTCCAGGAAGATGGATTCACTGTTGAGATGCGCGGCGTGGTGAGTCGGCTACAGGGCGCGGGCAGATTTCGAATTGGCCATTCGAAGTGAGATAAATTGATCTTCTCGCTGTGAATAATGCCTCTACAGTTCCGTCCACCAAAGCGGGCGGCTATCAGAACGCGACAAATGGGGGCGAAGTCGCGCGCCGGCGGCCGCTGCAAGCGTTGTGGCAGATCCTGACCCATGTGGATCACAGCAAGATCAACTTGGCCCAGGCGCTGCGGAACACGCTGGGCGTGGTGGCGCCTCTGTTTCTCGGGCAAATACTGGGAATGCCGCGTGGCGGCTTGGCGATGGCCAGCGGCGCGCTGAACGTTTCCTATTCAGACGGAAGCGATCCCTACCAAAAGCGCGCCAAGCGAATGCTGGCGTCGACGGCGTGGTGTTCGATTGCAGTGCTGCTGGGCGGATTAACGGCGCACAGCAATGTGCTGTCCGTCGCCACGGCGACTGCGTGGGCGTTCATTGCTGGAATGCTGGTGGCACTGGGGACGACCGCGGCGGACGTGGGAGTGATCAGCACGGTGGTGCTGGTGGTTTACGCGGCGCAACCGCTGACACCGCGACAGGCTTCGGAGGCAGCAGCGCTGGCGCTGTGCGGGGGGCTGCTGCAAATTTTGCTGTCGATCGCGCTATGGCCGGTGCGGCGCTACGAACCGGAACGGCGATCGTTGGCGGCTTTGTATGCGGAACTGGGACGAATTGCGACACACCCGTCGGAGTCGACGTCGGCGCCGTTGGCAACGCGAGAGATTGCGCAGGCGCATGATGCGTTGTCGAATCTGGCGACCGATACCTCATTGCCGGCGCTGCGCTATCGCTCGCTGTTGTCGCAGGCGGAGCGGATCCGGCTGAGCCTGACGACCCTTGCGCGGCTGCGGCACCGGTTGACGCGAGAAAATGCGTTTCATCCAGCGATCGCGGCGCTAGATCAGTATCGGCAAAATGCCGCGCACTTGCTGAAGGCGGTTGCGCAAAGTTTGCTCAGCGGGAAAGAACCTTGGCTGGAAGCGGACCGGTTGGTTTTGGGCATAGCGCTGGCGCAAAAACTGGCACTGGAAGATTCGGCGACGGCACAGACTTTCTCCAATGCGGTGTTGCGGGACATGAAATTTCAAGCCGACGCGCTGGGCGGACAGCTGCGCGCCGTGCTCGAACTGGCACGGAATGCGACAGCGCAGGGGCAAGAGACGTTCGAAAAACGAGAAGCGGGCCAGCCGCTGTGGCTGCGGTTTACGGGGCGGCTGGCGACGCTACGTGCAAACTTGAGTTTGCAATCGGTCGTTTTCCGGCATGCGGCGCGATTGACGTTATGCGTTGCCGCCGGCGATGCAATTGGCCGCGTGCTGCACCCTTATCGTGCGTACTGGATTCCGATGACCATCGTGCTGGTCCTAAAGCCGGAATTTGCGGTGACGTTTAGCCGGGGAGTGCTGCGCATCGCGGGCACGCTGATCGGCTTGCTGCTGGCGACGGTGCTGTTGCATTTTTTGCCGATTCACACGGCAACGGAAATCGCGTTGATCGGCTTATTCACGTTCCTTATGCGCTGGATCGGACCGGCGAACTACGGAATCTTCGGCGTGACCATCAGTGCGCTGGTGGTGCTGCTGATTTCAATTACCGGCATCGCACCGAAAGGGGTGATCCAGGCACGGGCGGTCAATACCGTCCTGGGAGGAATGTTTGCACTGGCGGCGTATGCGGCGTGGCCGTCATGGGAACGCAACCGCTTGCCGGAATTGTTTGCCGCGTTGCTGGAGGCTTACCGCACCTCGTTTCGAGCAATTTGCGCGGCGCTGCTGGAGGCGACCGCGAAATCTGCCGGCCAGCGGGAAAGAACGCGGCAAACTGCGCGAACGGCACGATCCAACCTGGAGACGTCTCTGGAGCGCTTGGCAGCCGAGCCGGGCATTACGCCGGAGCAGCTCGGCCAGGTAAACGCGATGCTGGCTTCTTCGCATCGGTTCGCGCATGCGATGATGGCGCTGGAAGCAGGAATTCCCGCGAAGTCGCAGGCCCAGACGCCGCCGCGGCCGGAGTTTCGCAAGTTTGCCGAAGGCGTAGACACCACGCTCAAATTGCTGGCGGCGAAAATTCGCGGGCAGAAGGTGGCGGAGCGAGATTTTCCCGATTTGCGGGAGAGCCATTTGAAACTGGCAAGTTCCGGCGACCCGCAATTGGAGCGCTATGCCCTAACCAATGTCGAAGCCGACCGCATGACGAACAGCTTGAATACCCTGCGCGAACAGGTGTTTGCGTGGAAGCAGCTGAGCCGTTGACAGCGTCGAAAAGTTGTAGGACAACGGCGTATCCGGGTAGACGGTTCCTGACGGAGGCGGTCATGACTCGATTTTACGTTCCCCTGAGGCGTGATTTTCTCAAATACCTTGGCTTGGCAAGTTCGTTTGCGATAGGCGCCAGCGTTTTCGCAAGGCAGGCGAGGCGTAAATTCCCCGAGCCGCCGACACCGGCTGAGCAGAGCGGCAGGACTGGACAGCCGGGCGACCTACAGTCGGCGCAGCGAGCCCAATTAAAATTGAACGAGAAGGAGTTCCGCGAGTCGCTCGCCAACCTTTACGAGCGTGTCAGCGAACTAAAGCAGGACATGGAAACCACACGTACTGCGGAAGTTTTTTCCCTGAAGGTCTATAAGCAAACGGGCGAAATCGAGCACCTCGCCAAAAAGCTACGAAGTCTCGCCAAGATGTAGCACCAAGCCGAGGCTGGTGCCTGCTAGGTCGCGAATGCATGCAACGTTCAGTTGGTGACTTTCGTGCCGAGGGCTTTTAAAAGGTTCGCAAGGAAAGAATGCAGAGCGGGCCAAGCCGGGCCGGAGATGAAATTACCGTCCATCACGGATTCGTTCATAGCTACGTCCACGTAAGTGCCGCCCGCCAAAGTGACATCCGGCGAGCAGGCCGGATAAGCGCTGCACTTCCTGCCTTTCAGAACGCCAGCCGCGGCGAGCACTTGCGGGCCATGGCAGATAGCCGCCAGCGGCTTACCGGATGAGGCGAAATAGCGCACCATGTCCAGTACGCGCGGGTTCATGCGGATGTATTCGGGCGCGCGCCCGCCAGGAATGTAGAGAGCGTCATAGTCTTCGGCTTTGACTTCATCAAATGTTGCGGTCAGCGCAAAATTGTGGCCCTTCTTCTCCGTGTACGTCTGATCTCCTTCGAAATCGTGAATGGAGGTGGGAATGAACTCGCCGGCTTTGCGGCCTGGACAAACGGTGTGCACGGTGTGGCCGACCATCATTAGTGCTTCAGTCGCCACCATCAGCTCGTAGTCCTCGACGTAGTCGCCTGCCAACACCAGAATCTTTTTAGGCATTTTTGCCTCCGGACATCTTCGCCGCGCAGTAGTGTAGCGCGGCTGCTCGTCCTAAGGAACATGGGCCAATGAATATGGGCACGGCTTTCTTCCAATTTGGCGGAAGCAAACCGTGCCCCGACAGTACGGCAAAAGAGCCTAGACGGTGATGACCGGCGCGGATGCCAGGCCATCGGTCTGCGCGGGAGGCAATTCTGGCGACTCCTCGATGGTCAGCTGGTCGGTGCGGGTCTTGCCCCACTCCTTGAGCATGAGTCCCTGGGTAGCAAAGTAGCGGCGGATAGTCGAAGAATCCCAGCGAAGCACTTCCTCGAGTACTGGAATGAGCACGCTCATGGCGTTGTCGCTGAGCACGGTGCGCCGCGCGATACGAGCGATGAATTCAGCTTCGCTGACGGCAATCGTGAGCCCATCATACTGGTTGACGTGCATCATCACGGGCAAGTCGGAACTGCCGTCGCCCATATAAACGATATGGTCGTGGCTGATGCCGAGCTGCGCGCGAATCTCTTCGAGCACGGTCACTTTGCCCCAGCCCGCCGACGCGCGAACGATTGCTTTGACTTCGCCGTTGCCAGGATCGTAGTAAAACTTCGTGCCGTGAATGTTTTCTGGCGGCACAATTCCTTCGAGCGCCGACTGGATGATTTCCTGCGGCGCGGCTGAGATGACGCGAAAATTGAAATTATAGCCATCCGTGAGGTTTTCGAGAGTTTTCGCGAACAACGCGACGTCATGCTTCAGACGAATCTGTCTGCCCGCCTCGAGCAGGTGGTGGTTCCGCACCCGGCGGAACTCCGGATCGTGCAGGATTAAGTAAGAGAGTTCGGCGCCCTGCTGTACCAGGTTAATTTGAGCCAAGCCCCGGACCTTGTCATGGAAGCCATGCACGCCGATCAGGTCGGCGAGCACGACTCCCGAATCATTGAAGCTGAGCGTTTGGTCGAAATCGCTCGCTAGAAGATACCGCTGCACCATAAGGTTACCGCCCCTTTCTTGGTTCGCTCCATTGTTGGAGCTGTGCCGCCCAGTAGCGGCTGACTGCCACCTTTGCCTACACCTTACCCGCGTTCCCCGGCACGGGGTCACGAATTATTTTGATGGGTGCTATGCACAGAAACGTGAACAGATTGTTGTCAGTTCGTTAGATGCATTATAACGGTAAAAGTTTGAAGAGACGCGCGTTAGTGAAGTTAACGCTGAAGGACGGTTACGCGCCGAGCGAAAGCTGTACGAAAGGACCATACGAATGAAAGGCGAATGCTGGTTTCAGCGCGTTTGTGGTGCCCTGAGCCAGTCGGATGCGGTCGCGGCTAGCCTGCGCCACAAATCACGGCCGATAAGGTTCCCGCTGTTGACAACCGATGCCTGCGGGTCATCCGCGACTGTATAGAGTGTGCCGTCGCGCAGGTAGAGCCGCTGGGCCTCAGCCTGGTTCAGGGGTCGCGCTCCGCGGCGGCCGAAGACGGAAATCTGGTTGCCCGATTCGTCCACGGCGCGGTCGCGATCAATGCCTTTGGAGATCGCCAAAGCCGGACCTCTGGTCTTGGCTGTGGCGATTAATTTCGGAACCGGACGAGGACTGAAACCGGAGAAATGAGCGGGATCGTCCCAGGGTGAGACGATTTGCAAGACTCGCAAGCCGTTGCGGCCATCGGCGACGAAAGCGAAAGCGCTGGCCGCGACCATCCCGATCTTGATGTCGTTGACGTCGTTCATGGAGTTGTTCGCGTTAAAGAATTGCTCAAAGCGCGGTGCTTCGGGGTTTTCCACATCCACGATGGCCAGGCCGTTCTTGCCGGCGGCGATGTACAGGTAGGTGCGGGCGGCGTAAATATTTCGCGCATCGTCCACCGCGATTTTTGCCTTCTGCACCAGCTGCGGATGCGCGAGTTGTGTCACATCGAGGATTTTGAGGCCGAAGCGGTCCACGACAAATGCATAACGAAATTGAATGGCGATGCCGCGCGGACCGTCAAGCACAGGCGCCCCCACGCTGGCCGTAACTTTCGGCGCGAGGGGGTTTTCCAGATCTACAACCACGAGACTTTTTTCGGTCAGCACATAAGCGTAGTTTCCGGCGATGGCGATCCGGCGTGCGCCGGTAAGAATTCCGTCCGGGTTGAAGGCCAGTGCGCGTTGCAGAAAATTGTTGGCGGGATTGCCGTCGAGTAAGGTGCCGACGCCAGGGCTTTTGGCTTTCAAATTTGGATTCCCAATGACGATGAGACCTTCTTCGCTGTCGGCCACGTAGAGGAAACCATAGAGCAGCGGGATTGGCTGTTCTTCGTTTTCAGGAAGCTGGACGCGCACGGGGTCGACGCCGAGCGTTGTGGGCGAAGCAACGGCAAGGGCATTTTTTGTGGGAACAAAGAATTTTTGGCCGAGCGGTGAAACCGGAGCGGTAGTCATACGCTCTGAGAAGCCTTTATTGTCAATGTTCGCGATGTCGAAGACGCGAAAGCCTCCTCTGCCTTGCGCTGCGTAGGCGTATTCGCCGCGCGCCTGGACGTCGAGGACCGTGCCCGGATGTTCGTGCGTGGCACGCAGTTCCCTGCCGCGTGCGACGAATTTTTTGTAGTCGTCCGGATAAGCGATGCGCTGCAGGTCGCTGCCGTAGATGGCGTTGGGCTCGTCGTGTTCAGCGACGGCCACCGCTTCAAGTCCGTGGTGTCCCGTGGCGACATAAATGTAGCGGCCCATAAAGTTCATGAAGTTAGTTCCTTGCAAGAGCAGTTGAGCCATCCATGCATTGTTGTCGTTCGCCGCGGAGACGTGGCAGTCGCTGCACTGCTTGGTTTCCCTCGCTCGAACCGTATGCGGCACGAAGGTGCTGAAGGCCTGCCCGGACAACCCTGGCGCGGAAATGGTCTGTTGCTGGTAGTAGAGCCATTCGCGATTGGCGTTTTGTGAGCTAACGAGTACGGCGCACGAAGAGCGCACTGGCGCGATACGATGGCCGCTGACCGTGCCGTCGACTCCGAGCATGTAGATGTCGTCGCGCAACACCTGGAAGTTGTAGCTGGTGTAATTGCGCGTCGTGGTTCCTTCGTTGTGTAGCATGGGACGCTTGGCATTGGCGGTCATTTGCAGGTGGCAGCCAAAACAAGTCGGCGTCCAAGACGTGTGGCAGGAGTAACAGGCCATGGAACTGTTCGCGTGGGCGAGCTGCCCGGCGTCGGATGGAATCGCGGAGAGCGGCCAGCCGGACCTGCTCATCAGTTTGGCGCGGTAGGATTTGGCGCTGAAGTGAACGTTCCCGGGCGTAACGGTGTCCCGCGTCTGGACAATCGCCCATTCCTTGTTTTGCTCGCCCATTGAGCGTTGAACCAGCGTTTCGCCGCGCCATTCGAACCGACGTTGTCCCCATGGCGTGCGCAGGACTTCCAGTTGGCGCCCGTTCGGGGGCGCAGCGGGTCCGGAAGTGACGAGCGAGGCGTGAGCATTGATCGTGCCGTGGCAATCGGTACAGTCGATTTCGACGGCGGCGCGCGGTTCCCCGTAAATCTTTCCGTTGCCGTGATTGTCCTGCGCAAAATGGCAATCGTTGCACTGCATGCCTTTTTCAAGATGAATATCGGCCAGGTGGACAGCCTTGCCAAAGCGGTCAGGATCGTCGAAGTCGATCTTGGCTCCGCTTTTGTCGAGCCAGTTGCCCTTGCGGTCGTGTGCATAAACGCCGCGATACACCCAGCCGTGGCCGTGAAAGTCCGCAAATTTCGTGGTGTTGAGGTATTTGTTGAATTCGGGGCTGCCCGTCTGATCGAGGAATTTTTCTTCGCCCCACAAACCGCGAGCGGCGGCGCCTTCCGGATTGCGTAGCGATGCTTGGTAGCGTTGTTCTTCGCTGGGATTTTTCTGCTTCGCGGGGTACATGTGTTCGCCATCAATTTCATTGTCCCACCAAGTAAGGCCGAAGTAGGTGGTGAGCATGTTCGTACCGGGGTGCATGTGGCAGACCATGCATTGGCTGGAGGGAATGGATCGCGTGAACGTATGTTTTATGGGGTGGCCGGCCTGTGATTTGTCGATCGTGGGATCGGCGGTGGCGCTGGTGCCGGAATGTCCGAACGCTGCGTAAGACCCGGAATGAGCGGGGTCGCGATCATTGGCGTAAATTACGTGGCAGGCTGAACATCCGCTCGAGCGAAAGTCGCCCGGATGATCGTTGGTGCCCGGCAACGACATCACTGGATCGACAAGCCGCGTTTTTTGCAGGCCAAGAAAAACGGGGTCGGTGCGAAGTGCGGTGCCAAAGCCGCGGTCGCTTAATTTGTCGTCGGGCTTGCCGGGTTGCTCAGTGCGCGCCGGGTTTCCGATTTCGGGTTTCTTTTCACCGCCACGCTCGAAGACACGCAGAACGTTTCCCGGCTGCGAAGTCTCCCAGCGATTCAACGGCGACAATTCCGGCAGAACGCCCTTCGCGCGCGTTTCTCCGGCAGTTGGCGGCGGAATCGTTTTCAGCGATTGCGGCTGGCCGTTGCGGTCATAACTCTCGCCAAAGCGGGCATTTTTTGTGGGAATGCCACCGTTGTTGTAGAGCGCCGCGTTCCAGAGCATGCCGGTGTGGGTCATCATGCTGGCGGAAACGGAACGCGTCTCGCTGGCATGACAGCCCGCGCTCCCGCAGGTTTCGGCCGCGACACGCAGATCACCGGGATTTACAAATTTCACGTACTCCGCGGATTCCCGCTGCCACCTGGTAAAAACGCTTTGCGGCAAGGCGCCTCGATTAAGAAAGACAGGATCCCGTGGCGGAACGTGAGCTTTTTGCTTTGCGGTGAGATATTCCGGCGAGTTCGGCGTGGCACCCGGCGTAGTGCCCGCGGAGCGGTTTCCGCCGTGGCAGTCGGTGCATCGGAGCTGAACCGTCTTCGTCGGATGCATTGTAGGTTCGTCCATCGGCGAATGGCAGGTGATGCAGCCCTCGGACTTGCGGTCTTCTTCGTGCGACCTGCCCATGGCCTGGGACGAGCCTGAAGGCGTTGCGGAAAATCCGCGTAGCCCTGAAAACAAAAGCGCGATCGAGACAAAAAGAAAGATGCCGGTGAGCAGGCCGTTGCGGCCAGCCATGTAGCGGGCGGTACTCGTTGTTTCGGTTCTCATCGTTCTAGAAAACCAACTTCACCGAACCAAATAACGAAAATAAGGTCTTGCCACCGTAAATGTCGCG
This sequence comes from Candidatus Eiseniibacteriota bacterium, assembly GCA_035607085.1. Classification (GTDB taxonomy): domain Bacteria; phylum Acidobacteriota; class Terriglobia; order Acidiferrales; family UBA7541; genus Acidiferrum. Next base: position 103,295 of record DATMZI010000056.1, read on the forward strand.
AAAGCCAGCACCCGGCGTGAGCATCGCGGTACCGCCGGTCAGGACGATGTTTTCCGACAGCGGAGGACGATAGGTCACGCCTGCTCCATAGTCCACACCGATGGTGTGCCGAATCGGTGCTTGAAACAGAACAAACTCGAGTGGCTCGGTGCGTTCGAAGCGCAGGAAGTTGACGTTCGCAAAGCCTTTCAGTTTCGGCGTGATGTCAAAATCCGCACCGGCATTGGCGAGGAAAATTCCCGGGTTCACAAAGTTCGCCTGACCTTCGTCCTTGCTAGCGCGCATGGAAGGAATCAAGCTGCCCGGAGTGGTCAGCAAGACCCCCGACCCCGTCAAACGAAAACCCTCGCGGTTCCAAAAGCTGAAAAGGCCACCGGCGAACGAATCGAGATCTAGGATGGAATCGAAGCCGCGCGCACGGCTATCGCGAGCATTGGCGTCGCCGCTCGTATAAAACGCAGAGACGCGATAGCGGACCCAGTCGCGATCGTAGGAAACTTCCGCGGCGGCGAGTTGCGCGTTCACGGTGACCGGACGTCCCGCGATAGGATTGAAAGTGTCTTCCCCGACGGCCTGGTAGAACGCGTGCGCGACATTAAAGCGGTGAATGTGACCGCTGCCCAACCAGCCGAAGTAACCCACGCGTATCGCGTGAGGAATAGGGCCAGCGCCAGGATTCTGGTTTACGACATCCCCTATGGGCGCCGGCCGCACGAGGAACCCGTTGTCGTCATAGTGGATAGTGGCGTCGTCCTTATTCCAGGCGGCAACAAGTTCCGCGGTGTAGCCCGGGAAGAAAAAATCCTGCAAATAGACATTCCCCAGCACGACCTGTTGATGCCGCCGTTCAAAGGTATTCAGCCCGCTGTTGGTATTTTTCTCAAGGAACTGAAAATAAGCTGCGTTGTATTCGATCTTGTCCGAGTGTAGATCGCCAAAGATGCGCACGGCGGGCTGCTCGTCTACGAACAGAAAGCCGCGAAAGTCGGCGTTGAATTGCTGGATGCCAGCGCGCAGGCTGACGAAATCGTAGTTCGGACCGAGATCATGCAACTTCACTTCCGCGAAGGCTTCCTGCAATCCCAAGTGCGTATCAAATCGATTCGTTCCGCTGCGCACATCCGGGCCGACGATGCCGACTTCGCGGACCTTGAGATCGTTGATGCTGATTTCCGGCGTGATGCGGATGCGCCAATCCACCGGCTTGAACGAAGTGTCTCCGTGAAACAGTTCGAAGCTGAAGCGCAGTGTCTGGTCCATGAATTCCTGTTCGCCGCGGCCGAAGAATTCGTCGCTGCCGGGATTGGCCGCGCTGACATTGCTTGGCGAAGGTACGCGCCGTGCGTCAAACGTGGTGTCTGAGGCAGCGGTGATATTCAGAAAGACCTGCTGGCCAAGGAACGCGGGCCAGATAGGTTCGTCGCCTTTGAAGCGATTGCGATTGAACGGATCGTACCAGTGCGACTTGCTATAGACGTATTCGCCCGGCGCAGAATAGCGCCGATATTCGGGCTGCTGCAGCGCCCACCGGTCCGGCACTGTCGCAAAAACGTCGGCGGCGGGCGGCAGACCCTGTGCCGCTGGATTTGAAACGTAGTTGGGATCCGAATCCATGCGATGGCGAAATTCGCGATAACTACCGGACGCCCCTTCGATCTCCCGCGCAGGCGGAGGCCCCAATTCCGGTAAACGCGGAAGACGCGAACGAACCTCTCCGACGGGCAACGGAGTTAGAACAATCTCCAATGTGAGAACTTCGTTTGCGAGAAGGGTCAGCTTCGCCAGGCCAAATTCCTCAAATCCATCGGCATGAACCTGCAAGGAGTACTCTGCCGGGGCGATTGGAAAGACCCGGAAAATCCCTTCTGCGTTCGCAGTAGCCTGCATCGCGGCGTTTGATGCCAGGTTCCGGAGCGTGAGCAAAGTTCCCGCAACCGGCAACTGTGAACCTGAACTCACCGCCGAAGCCGACCGAACCACCCCATCAAGCGCCGCGCTGGTCTGGGCTTGCTGGCGCGGAATGCGCAACGGCGCGCCGGGTTGCCGCGATTCCTTTGACTCTTGGGCTGACAGGGAGTCTTCCAGTGGCAACGCGAACAAGCACAGCAACCAAAAGAAAAGCGGGACCATCCGGCGCGAGCCTGGTGGGTGGCACAAAACACGGAAAATGACAAAGTGCATGCGATGGTCGGTGCAAGCGCCGCGAGAAAAACAGTCACCAGTAGCTAACAACATGCTCAGCGCCCGAGCAACCGTTTTCCAGACACCATGAGAACAGTCAATAACGGCAGGACTGCTTCGAATAACCGCGTTCACTGATTCGCGCCACCTGGCAGCGCCGATGTTGAGCCGCTGCCCGTGCCTGTGCTACCAACGAAAGCACCGTTCCATGAAAAATGTCCGAGAACTCCGGCGGCCCATGCACTCGCAACGCTTGCTGGAAAGGCGTCGTCGGATCCTGGCATTCGGCGCGATGTTAGCTCTGGGTGCGGCCGGCGCACTGGCTTTGCTTTTTGCAGGCTGCGGTGGAAGCAGCGCTACGATCATCACTGCAACTCCGCCCGCACCTTCCGTTCAACCGTTACAAATTGCCGACGTGCAAAAAATTGTCCAGGCCGCCGTGAACTCGGCGAACGTGGACATGGTGGTCGTCGTCGTCGACCGCGCGGGCTTTGTCCTCGGCGTCTATCGCACGCAAAATGCGCCGACCACAGCGGTTGGAAACTTCGGCGCGACGGTTGACGCAAACGATCTGGCGGCAGCTTTAGCCCGCACGGGGGCATTCTTCAGCAACAATCAGGCGCCGCTCAGCTCTCGTACCGTGCGTTTCATCAGCGGCATTCATTTTCCGGCGGGCGTAAGCAACCAACCGCCCGCCGACTTGTACGGCATCGAAAACACAAACCGGGGCTGCACGCTGGTTAGCGATCCTGCATTTGAAAGCCGGATTCCTCCGTCACTGGCGCTGGGGGGCGGATTCGGGCTGGGCATCATCACCGGCAAAAAAGATGTGGTGGATTCCGATCCCAACGTTGTAAATCCCGGTGGAGTGCCGATTTTTTACCAGAACGTCGTGCTGGGCGGTGTAGGCGTCGTAACTTCATCTTCGAACCTCAATGTGGCGGAGTACGCTGCACTCGCGGCAGCAACCACACAGCGTGGAACCGGGGGCGACACTTTCGGGCCGACTCCAGCGGCGCCGGGAGTCGTGTTCATCGGGGGCATCGCGTTGCCGTTCGTGCAGCAGACTACTCTCCCCGCTGGCTTTTCTGCGGGTCCAGCGCCGGGTAGCAGCTCATTTTTCGTAGCACCTTCGAGCAGCATCGGGCAGCCTCCGGAGGGTGACCTGGTCGCTCCGGTCGCTGGTCCGTTCGGTGGCCTCAGCGCCGCGGACGTCAAGCAGGTCTTAGACAACGCTGAAGCCGAAGCAAATCTAACTCGAGCGGCCATCCGCCTACCACTTGGCTCACGCACCCGCATGGCTATCGCCGTCTCAGACCTCGACGGCACCATCATCGGCCTGCGCCGCATGCCGGACTCGACCGTCTTCAGCATAGACGTCGCCGCGAGCAAAGCGCGCAACATGGTCTATTTCAACGGTCTCAATCGTCTTTCCGCCGACCTGAATCAAGTGCCTGTGGGAACTGCGGTCACCAACCGGACCATCAGCTTCGGCGCGGAACCTCTCTTCCCCGCTGGCATCGACGCCAGCGGCCCCGGCCCCTTTTTCAACCTGTACACCACGGATACTGCTAACCCGTGCACCCAGGGTTTTCAGAGCGGCGCACCAAACGACAAAAGGAGCGGCATTGTTTTTTTCCCTGGAAGCGCGGGGCTTTACCGCAATGGCGTGCTGGTTGGCGGCTTGGGCGTCAGCGGCGACGGCGTGGATCAGGACGACTTCGTGACCAGCGCCGGCACCAAGGGTTTTGAGGCGCCCACCGCCTTGCGGGCCGACCAGATCTCGATCAACGGTGTGCGGCTTCCCTATTTCAAGTTCCCCAGAAATCCTACGGATTAAGCCGCCCGTGAGCGGAATGGATCGGTCGCTCCTGCGGCCCCCGTTACTCCTTCAGGACGCCAGCTGACAGGCGGTCATCAGCAGTCCTTGCCTAGGCAAAAATGAAAGCGCGGAAAATTAGTAAGCAGGCAATTCTCAAGCATCACTCTGCCTTCCGGCAATGTCCGTTGAAACGAGTCGCGACCGATGACCTTTCGCAACAAACTCACGCTGATTTTTGGAACCGCACTGTGCATCCTGCTGCTCATCGGAGCGCTGTCTTATGAAAGGTTTCTCGAGGAGGACTCCGACCATCGTTGGATTGCACACCCGCAACGGGTTCTGGAGCTGCTGGACGCGTCGCTTGGCACTGGACGGTCATATCTCCAGCTGGAACGGCGCAGCGGAACGAATCAAGGGTCACAAATGCCGATGAGGTTTTAGGCAAACACGTATCTATTTTCTACATTCCCGACGAAATTGCGATTGGAAAACCAACCACAGAGCCGGTGACCGCGATAAGGTTAGGGCGGTTCGAGGATGATGGGTGGCGAACTCGGAAAGACGGTTCGCGGTTTTGGGCCAATGTTATTGTGACCCCGCTACAAGACCATTCCGGTGGTGCCCGCGGCTTTGTACAAATTACGCGCGACACCCCCGAGAAGAGAAGCGCGGAACAGGAATTGGTGAAAAGAAGCGCGGAATTGGAAGCGGCGAACAAGGAACTGGAATCGTTCTCGTATTCGGTTTCGCACGACCTCCGGGCGCCCTTGCGCGGTATCGGCGGTTTCAGCCAGGCTCTTGACGAAGACTACGCCTCAATCCTGGATGTAACGGGCAGGAATTATCTGGCGAGGATTCGTGCCGGAACCAGGCGCATGGGCATGCTGATCGACGATCTTGTGAACCTGGCACGTGTGAGCCGTGCGGAGGTGTACCGCGAGAAGGTTGACCTGACCAGCCTGGCCAGTGATTTCACACTGTCGCCGTCCACCGCCATCCCCTTACTGACTTTCAGCGTAACGGACGGAATATTTCACGCTGGAACCCGATCACCCATTGGGAGAGGCAGAATGGAACAACGCGTGATCTTGCTGATTGAAGACAATCCCGACGATGAGGCTCTCACGCTCCGTGCCCTCAAGAAGAATAATATCCGCAATGAAGTGGTCGTGGCCCGCGATGGCGTGGAAGCATTGGATTACCTCTTCGGGACCGGCCTCCATGCAGGCCGCGACCTTTCGGCCATGCCTCACGTGATCTTGCTGGATTTGAAATTGTCCAAAATGGATGGCTTCGAAGTCCTCGAGCGCATTCGATCCTCCGAATTAACAAAACTCCTGCCGGTGGTAATTCTGACAACTTCGAACGAAGACCAGGATCGCATTCGCAGGTATGGTCCGGGAGCGAACAGCTTTGTGCGCAAGCTTGTCGAATTCGACAAATTCATAGAAGCGGTTCGCCAGTTGGGCCTTTATTGGCTCATCTTCAACGAAGCGGCGCCAGTTCCCCGGAGACCTTAGTGCCTACCTCCCTTCGCGTCTTGTTCATCGAAGATTCGGAAGACGACGCCGCGCTTCAAGTGCGCCTCCTTCGCCAAGCCGGCTATGACGTGGCCTACACGCGCGTCCAGTCCGCCGACGAATTGAAGACAGCGCTAGAAAGACCCTGGCACATCATTATTTCTGACTATTCCATGCCGCATTTCAGCGGGACCGAAGCCCTAAAGGTGGTCCGCGAAAAGGGAGTCGACATTCCTTTCATCTTCGTTTCTGGAACCATCGGCGAAGAAGCTGCAGTAGCGGCGTTGAAAGTTGGCGCGCAAGACTACCTGATGAAACTGAACCTTGGCCGACTGATTCCTGCGGTGCAGAGGGAGCTGCGCGAGTCCGACGAACGCAGACAGCGCAAACGGCTGGAGGAACAGGTACACCAGCTCCAACGATTTGAAGCCATTGGCCGACTGGCTGGAGGGGTGGCTCACGACTTTAATAACGTGATCGGCGCCATCATGGGCTGGGCGGAAATCGGTGCCAACGCAGCGTATCCGGGCGGCGACCTGCAGGACAAGTTCTTGAAGATTCGCTCCCAGGCCGACCGCGCCTCCGGTTTGACCCGGCAATTGTTGGCGTTCGCGCGGCGTCAGACCCTCCAGCCGTGCAACACCAACCTGAATGAATTGGCCAAGGAAACCCTCAGCCTGCTGCGCAACGTAATCGGCGAACGCATCGAAATTCAGTTGCAGCTGGCACAGGACTTGAGCGTAATTTGGGCTGATCCGGGTCAGATCGAGCAGGTTCTGATGAACCTGAGTCTGAATGCCCGCGACGCCATGCCCGATGGCGGCCGGTTGCTCGTGGAAACGCAGAATGTCTGGGTCGGCGAGGATTACCAGCGCGCGCATCCTTATGCCCTGCCGGGAAACTATGTGCTTCTGCGGGTTCTCGACACCGGGGTGGGCATGGACACGGAAACACTCACTCACATTTTCGAACCGTTTTTCACTACCAAAGAGATAGGCCGCGGTACCGGTCTTGGCCTGGCCACCGTCTATGGCATCGTCAAACAGCACAAGGGCTTCGTTGACGTGGACAGCACGCCGGGACAAGGCACGGCATTCCGCGTTTATCTGCCGCTGGGAAACGGCTCCGCCGAAATAAGCGAAAAACCCGCCTTCTTCACCATGCGCGGCGGATCGGAGTGTATTCTCATTGCCGAGGACAACGACGACTTGCGCGATGCGGCTCAGGAAATTCTGCAAAGTCTCGGATACCGCGTTATTGCTGCCAAGGATGGCGAGGAAGCGGTACGCATCTTCGAACAGCAACCAGAGGCCATTGACCTGGTCTTCCTGGATGTGGTCATGCCAAAACTAAACGGAACCGACGCCTACCTGCGAATGGTCACCCGCAAGCCGGGCCTGCCGGTCTTGTTCACAACGGGATACGCCTCAGAAGTGAGTCTGGTGCCGATGACCACGCGAGAGAAGGCCAAGGTGCTGCAAAAGCCCTACGGCTCACAATACCTGGCTCAAAAACTCCGCGAAAAACTGGATAAAAGGAAAACGCGATAGCCTCGCGCTCGCCGACAAGTCGTTCAACTGCATACATAGGCGATTCGGAAACTAGCTCGCTAAGTGCTATGCTTCGCGCTTCTGCTGTCTGCTAACAAAAGGGCCGATTTCTTTGAAACTATCCTTCACAATCGACCTCGCGAAAGGCCTGCGAATTGCTTCCGTCATAGGGTTCCTCTTACTCGCAGGAGCAGCTCCACAAATTAAATCTCAAGTCGTCCATATGGCTCCGAAAGCGAGCACCTGCGAATCTGGCTTGGTGGAAGCCGCCTTGGGCGCTTCCGACCTGAAAGATGCCGGGAAGCTGATGGCGGCCGAAGTCGGACCGATGTTCGTTCAGATGCAGCAGACCATACGGGCGCAAGGTAGGCGCTTGCCGGCGGGCGAGCATGATCGCGTGCTGGCAATCATGCAGCAGGCGTTTGACGCTGACGCCGTCGATCAGGAAATACAAAGAAGCATGAAGAGCCACTGCGAGCCCAAGGTTTTTGCCAGCGCGGTGGAGCAACTGCGTACTCCGCTCGCTACGAAAATTCGCGGTTTCGAAAATGAATTCAACCGGTCCCACTCGCAAGGCGCAATAAATCGCTACGCCTCCTCTCTCCAGCAGCACCCGCCCACGCAAACGCGCGAGGCGCTCATCGGAGCCCTCGAAAAAACGGTGCACCAGGCCGATTTCTTGGCTGATACCGACGCACAGGTCGTCCTCGCTCTGTTTATGGGCCTAAGCTCCCAAGCGACCGACGACGCCCAGTTCGGAGTCATTCGCGATCAATTGCTGCCGCCGGTTCGACAGGCAACTCGCGTACAACAGCTTATGACCTATCGAAATGCTTCGGACGAAGAATTGGACCAATACATTATGCTGCTCCGGACGCCGGACCTTCAGCGTTTTCAAACCATCTGCAAAACGGCATTTGAGGACGCGATTGTTCGGCGCTCGCAGGTCCTGGCCGCGATGCTGAAACAGCACATCGACCAAGTCCGTACGGGCCAACATTGAGATAATTCAGGGAATCAAAAAATGGCTTCTGCAAAATGGGACGCCGGATTGTACGACGCCAAACACGCCTTCGTTTGGGAAAAGGCTCGTGACCTGTTGGAATGGTTGGCGCCGTGCGAAGGCGAGCGGATCCTCGACCTCGGCTGTGGAACCGGGCAGCTCTCCTCAGAAATCGCGGCGAGTGGAGCGAAAGTCGTCGGCGTGGACCGCTCGGTCGAAATGGTTGCCGAGGCCAGCAAAAAATTCCCGACATTGCCCTTCGAAGTATGCGACGCCCGTTGCTTGCCGTTTACTGGGGAATTCGACGCCGTCTTTTCCAACGCGGCGCTACATTGGATTCCGCAAGCCGAACCAGTCGTCGAAGGGGTCGGCCGGGCTCTCAAGCCGGGCGGTAGGTTCGTTGCGGAGTTCGGCGGCAAAGGCAACGTGCAAAACGTGGTCACGGCCCTCGAAAAAGCATTGGCCGAGCTCGGCATCCCGGCAGAAGACACCAACCCATGGTATTACCCCAGCGTCGCCGAATACTCCGCGCTTCTCGAAAAACATGGTCTTGAAGTGCGGCAGGCAATTCTGTTCGATCGGCCCACCCAACTCGAGGACGGCGAACGCGGCTTTGCCGTTTGGCTGGAAATGTTCTGCCAATCGTTCCTTGAGCGGGTACCCCATGACCACCGCAGCGATTATCTTCGTTCTGTCGAAGAGGCTGCCCGTCCAACCCTCTGGAAATCCGGTCACTGGGAACTCGATTACCGTCGGCTCCGCCTGGCCGCATGGAAGTCGCCGGCCTAAGCATTCACTAGTGGCGTTGAAAATACCGCCACAATGCGTTGGGTAGCCCTTTACACTCCTTGGCCTCCATGCTACATTTTCCTCCCGTACCGCCATCCGTCACCTGAAAAGGTGGCAGCGCCAGGCGGCTGGGCCTCTGACTGAGAACCTGCCAAACGTGTGTCCGCTCAATGACTTATCAGTCTTGGCGGGCAGCTTTCACCGTACCGCGGCGAGAGCATCGCGAAGAAAAACCCTCCATCAGGGAACGCTGAGTCGTCTCTCTTCGCGTAGGTGTGTTTGGGCCCTTGCCGCATGTCTTGCATCGCGCGATCTTTTTGAGAGGCCAAAGGGGACAACTTGTTAAAACTCCGCAAAGTGGAGATCACGGGATTCAAGTCGTTCTGCGAACGCACCGTGGTGACGTTCAGCGGTACGGGAACGACCTGCATCGTCGGACCTAATGGCTGCGGCAAATCCAACGTGGTGGATGCGATCAGCTGGGTACTCGGCGAACAAAGCCACAAGTCGCTCCGCGCCGGCCGCATGAGCGACTGCATCTTCAACGGCACCGTCAAGCGTCCCCCGATGGGCCTCGCCGAAGTGACCATCACGCTGGAAGACCCCGAACTGGCCGAAGCCGCGCGCTTTGTCATGGAATCCCCTGAACCGGGACAGGAACTTCAACCCGCTGACTTCGCCGGCGTGGAAGCATCAGAGCGCGCCGAACAAAATGACATTCTCGCCGACGTCCCCGCGCAGCCCCAGGTAAAAGTCTCCGAGCAGGGCCCTTCGTCAGAAGTTCCCGTTGCCGACAACGCCGCAGCCGGCGAGGAAGGCAAACCAGAATCTCTCAAAAACGCGCGCAAGAAAAGATCCGAAAAGCCCGTCCTCGTCGCCAGGCCCGGCGAAGTCGTTGTCAGCCGCCGTCTCTATCGCAGCGGCCAAAGCGAATACTTGATCAACGGTCGCGTTGCCCGCCTCCGCGACATTCAGGACATGTTCATGGGCGTCGGCCTCGGTCCCGACTCCTACGCGATCATCGAGCAGGGCCGTATCGGTCAAATCCTCTCCACAAAACCGATGGAGCGCCGCGCCATCATCGAAGAAGCCGCTGGCGTCACCAAATTCAAAACCAAAAAGCGCCTCGCCGAAGCCAAGCTCGAATCCTCCAAGATGAATCTCGCGCGCGTCAATGACATCGTCGTCGAAGTGGAAAAGCAACTCGGCTCTCTCAAGCGCCAGGCCGCCAAAGCCCGCCGCTACTCGGAAATTCGCGAACAGATGCGCGGCATCGTTCGCCAGATGCTGGCAGGCAAAGCACGCGAGCTCGAAAGCGAAGCCGAGCGCATCGCCAAACAACTGGAAGAATTCGCCGCCGCGGAAGCCCGGAACGCGCAAGCCATCCAGCAGCGTGAAGGCGAGCAGGACCGGCTCAGCCAGCGCAACTACGAGCTGGACACCGAGATTCGGCAGAATCAGAACCAGCTGAACCTCACCGCTCTCGAAGCCGATCGCGCCGAAAACAAAATTGCCTTCAACACCCAGCGTTCCGCGGAACTCGAAGGCCGCCGCGATCAAATTGGCGCTGATCTCGGCACCGTCTCCGCGCAAACCAATGACTGGGAAACGCGCGACGCTTCACAGAAGCAGACCGTCGCTCTGCTTCGCGAAGAAGCCACCGGCCTGGCTTCCCGCGTGATCGAACTGCAGCTTCAGGCGCAAACCCGTATGGCCGAAATTTCCGATTCCGAAACTAGAATCGAAGCTCTACGCAAAGCTGCTTCTCAGGCCGGCGAAAGCCTCTTACGACTGCACGGCGAACAAAAGCAGGCCGAAGAGGCTCTTGTCCACCAGGGCGAAGCGCTGCGCAAGTGCGAAGCCAGCGAACACGAATTGCTGGAGCTTTCCATTCGCCTGCGCGCTGACGCCGAGGATGCCGCGCACGTCCTCGAAAGTGCCAATGGCCAGCTCCATGCGCTGAAGCAGCAAGGCGTCGAATTTCAATCCAAGTTGCATGCTCTTCGCGCCGAACGCGAAGAACGCGCCAAGCACAATGAAACTCTGCGCGATTCGCTCGCCGGTGTCCGCGCTCGCCATGCTACCCTCACGCAGATTCTCAACGATCGTTCGTACACCGCCGACGCAGTGCAGAAGCTCTTTGCAGCCAATGAACGCGGCGGCGGCCAGGATTTCCGCGCCGTCGGCGTTCTCGCCGACTACGCCGAGGTCCCCGAACAGCATGAGGGCGCGATCGAACAATATCTTCGCGATGAACTCGAATACGTGGTCGTCGAAACCTTCGACCACGCCCGCGCCGGTGTTTCGCTGCTCCGCGACGAAGTAGGCGGCCGCGCTACTTTCTTCGTGGACTCCACCAAGAATCTCCGTGTCGACGAGTACGAGCCCATCATTCCCTTCCGGATGGAAGACGGCGTCTTCGCCCGACTGGACAAGCTGGTCGAATTCCGCGATCCGCTCGGTCCAGCCGCTAAACAATTCCTGCCGCGTCTCCGCGCAGCATATTTAACTGACAGCTCCTCCGCAGCGGAAAAACTAGCGCGCGAAAATCCGCAATACGCCTTCGTCACTCCCGACGGCACTTGCTATCAAGGCCGCATGGTCACTGGCGGCCGCCCCGACCAAGCCGGCCCGCTCGGCATGAAGCGCGAACTCCGCGCTCTCGATGCCGAAGTCGCGGCCCTCGAAGTTCGTTTGAGCGAAATGCAATCCGAAATGGAGCGTGTCACTGCCGAGCTCATTCAAACCGAGTCCGCTTTGGAAAACGTTACGGCCCGCCAGCACGAAGCGGAACGCGAAGTCATGAGCGCCGCTCACAAGCATCAACAGACACAAAGTGAGCTCGCTAGACTCGGCCTTGAGCTCACCGTCTGCCAGAACGAACTGCAGCAGTTGCGCCGCAACGTCACTGACGTCCGCCAGCGCGCCGAGCGCGCCAAAGCTGAGCACGAAAACGCTAGCCTGAGCCGCGCGGAAGCGGAAGCCGAGAGCACACGCCTAAGCGGTTCCCTCGTTGAGCTGCGCAACTCGGTTCATTCGGAACAAGACGAACTTGCTGCGGGTCGCGCCGAAATGGCCGCCCGCCAGGAGCGTCTCGCGGCTGCCGAGCAGGTCGCTGCGCACCTCGAACAGGAACGCGCGGAGCTCTATCGCCGCGAATCTGTTCTGCAGCAGCAAGCTAGTTCGGTCAAAGAAGAAGCCAACCTGCTCGTCGTGCAATCCGAAGAACTGAGCCGCCAACTCGAAGCACTTCGCGCCGAAAAATCTCGCCTCAGCACGCGCCAGGCTGAACTTGAGCAGGAATGGGAAGAAGGCCGCACCCGCCTCACGCAGATGGAAGACCACCTCCGCACCGATCGTCAATCGTTGCAGCAGCTTCGCGAACAGCGCAGCCACGCCGAAGTGGAGCGCGCCAAGAACGACAGCGACCGGCAGCACCTCCGCGAAACCTGCATGAGCGAAGTTAACGCGCAACCCGAAGACCTGATCGCCAGCGAAGCCGTCTTCATGTCCGGCGAAGAGCTCGCCGTGGCGGAAACCAATTACCGCGAAATGAAGCTGCGCATCGAGTCCATGGGTGCCGTCAACATGATGGCCCTCGAGGAGTTCAACGAGTGCGAACAGCGCTTCACTTTCCTCACCCGGGAGCGCGATGACCTGCTGCAATCCATCGCCGACACGCAACAGGCCATCGCCGAACTTGACCAGATCTCCCGGGAAAAATTTGAGCAAGCCTTCAACGCTATCAACGCCAACTTCTCCACGGCTTTCCACGCCATTTTCGGCGGCGGCATGGCTGAAATGCGTCTGACGGAAGCCGACAGCTCCGGTGACGCCGGCATCGACGTCGTCGCTTCACCACCAGGCAAGCGCCTGCAGAATGTCTTGCTGCTGTCGGGCGGCGAAAAAGCCATGACAGCTCTCGCATTGCTCATCGCCATCTTTCGCTATCAGCCAAGCCCATTCTGTATTCTCGACGAAGTTGACGCTCCGCTCGATGAAGCCAACGTTGGCCGTTTTACTCGCCTCATCGGCGAAATGAGCGCGCAAACTCAGTTCATCGTCGTTACGCACAATCGCAAAACTATGGAAACTGGCAGCGTCCTCTATGGCGTCACCATGCAGGAACCCGGCGTGTCGAAAATCGTCAGCGTCCGCTGGGAAGGCGAAGAATCTCCCGCGCCGACGCACCGCAAATCTGCCGCGGCCGCCACTGCCGCGTAACTCCCTTCGCATTTCCTTGCGCGCAGCGTCGCTGCGCGTTTTGCCAAAGACATCCGCTCGGCGACACCGACCGCGTGGGAACTCGAGCGAAGCGAGGAATCGCTTTTCGATTTCTCGCGACCATTGCGATTCGATCCGCGCGCGAAACTTTTCCAACAAAAATCCACCGTCGTTCTCTTTGACTTCCCGTCCCCCTGCGCTAGAATCCTCGCTCTTCGTTCAGGGGGAACGTTCTGTGTCGTCGGCGCCAGCAATGACTGCTCTTCGTGAAACGAATTTCCCCGGCCTTGCGCCCTACGCGCGCGGCAAGGTTCGCGATCTCTACGACCTCGGCGACCAGCTCCTCATCATCGCCACCGATCGCCTGTCGGCCTTCGATGTCGTCATGCCCACGCCCATCCCGGACAAGGGCAAAGTCCTCACGCAAATTTCTCTTTTTTGGTTTGACTTGCTGAAAGCCGTCGTCCCAAACCACGTCTTGCGTGCCGACGACTTCCCCGCCCCGTTCGACACCTATCGCGATCAACTCGCCGGCCGCTCTATGCTGGTCCGCAAGACTCAGCCGCTTCCCATTGAGTGCGTCGTCCGCGGCTACCTCAGCGGCTCAGGCTGGAAGGAATACTCTGCGACCGGAAGAGTTTGCGGCATCACTCTGCCACCCGGCCTGCGCCAATCCGATAAGCTGCCCGAACCCATTTTCACCCCCGCTACCAAATCAACCAGCGGCCATGACGAGAACATTTCGTTCGACCACGCCGCATACCTCGTCGGACAGCCGCTGGCCGAGGAACTCCGCGCCGTCAGTCTCGAAATCTACAATCGCGCCGCCGCTTACGCCGCTCCTCGCGGCGTCATCCTAGCCGATACGAAATTCGAGTTTGGCCAACTGCACAACGACCTGATCTGGATCGACGAAGCTCTCACTCCGGACTCTTCCCGTTTCTGGCCCGCCTCTCAATACTCGCCCGGCGGCCCTCAGCCTTCTTTTGACAAACAGTTTGTCCGCGACTATCTGGAAAGGATCCGGTGGCCAAAAACTCCTCCGGGTCCCGAACTGCCCCCCGACGTGGTCGCTGCAACGCGTGCCAAGTACCGAGAGGCCTTTCGCCTTCTCACTGGCCGCGAACTGACCTAGCATGCCGGCCCTCAAGAGCAAATCAGCTGCGGAGCGTACAACGTGAAGGACCAATTGGAAGGGCTTGTTACCCAGATGGTGGACCGGGGAATTCTTTTCGACGAAGCCATCGGCGAATTCGAAAAGCGTTTCATCAAGCGCACTCTGGAACGTGCCGACGGCAACCAGTGCCGCGCCGCCAGGATGCTGGGCATCCACCGCAATACCCTGAGCCGCAAAATCGGCGAATACAAGCTCGATCAACTCGGCGCGCGCAGACGCTAAGCGATTCTTCCTTACCCGCTCGTGGCGGCCTCCTCGGGCTGCCTGCAGACCCGCTTAAGTTCCTGCCAACCCGGTCGTTCCGGACGAAGCCAGGAACCTCTCTTGGATTGCCAAACACTTGAACCATCCTGTTCGGCACAACAAACGAAAGGGCCCTCCGAAACTTCGGAGAGCCCTTTCAACCGCTAATCTTAACACTCTGCCTTACGGTTTTTTCGGCGCAGGCCTTCTCACCGGTGGCTTCTTGGCCGGCGTCTTCTCCTGCTGGAGATCTTCCGCGTTCACTTTGGCCTTATCCCAATGCAAGAGGAACGCCGGATCAGGATCGTAGGAAACCAGAGTACCGGTAAAGCGCGGCGCGGGAGTAGTGTCCTTGTCGAGCTTCGCCGCTTCCGCCTGGCCCGCTACTTTTACTTCCATGTTCGGTGTGGTGGCCGCGTCGAATTCGGCCTGGTTGGTCACAAATGCTAGTTTCAGGGTCACGGGGTCATTGGGCGTCGCGCCTGGGGTAACTTCCATCAGCTTCCCCGGTACATCCGGAAATTCCAATCCACACGAAGCCAGCCACGTCACTTTGGCCTTGTCGCCACCGGCTTTCAAATCCGCGATCACCGAAGCGATGGTCATGTCCTTACGCGCCGCGTCCAAATCCGCCGCGCTGGGAATTTTGTAAGTATCCGGCTTGTCCGCGGAACTCCCGGCCAGTTGCAGCAATTCGTTAAACTCCGCATCCGTAAGGGTGTCGCATGCCGCCTGCTGGTAATTTACGATCAGCTTTCGCAGATAAGTCTTCAGTTGCGTTACCTGCTGTTGCGTCGCGCCCTTCGATGTAATTGCTCGTCCCACATGCCAGAATCCTTCAATCTGTTGGGGCGGGGTGGATCCCAGGTACGCTTGTCCTAGGCGGTATTCGGTAACAGCTTCCACTTCCGGCGCCGGTCCATCCGCTAGCACCGCCTTATAATATTTGATCGCGTTGGGATAGTCCTTGCTCACCATTGCGGCCTGTGCGGCCGTCACGTGCAGGTAGTTGGTCGCCTGCTTCTTCTGCTGGTTGAATGCGTTGTCGTCGATCTGGTCCGGCTTCTTCAGATCCGGAATGAGCTTCAGGCCGGCTTCCGCGGCCTCCAGCGCTGCTTTCGCGTTTGTGGCCTGATCCGCTCCTGCCATACTGCCGAACGCCAGCGCGCGCGCGTACAGCGCCGCGTACTTCGCGTTCGCATCTGCCTTATCGCCCAGCGCCACCATTTTGTCCGCGTACTCGATCACTTTTGCGTAATTCTTCAGCTGGAAGTACGCCTGGTAGTACATCGGATAAACGTAAACCAGCAAATTCGAATTGGGATATCTGGAAACGAAGTCGTCCAAGCACTTCACCTGTGTGCTGGGATTCTTGTCGTTGCCGCAAGCCTGCTCCGCGTTGTACTCCGGCATGGTATACGGCTGTTTGCCGGCATCTTGCCCCGGCGCAGGCGCCTGGCCCATAGCTGCGCTGCCCAGCATCCAACATAACGACACGGACATCGCCAGCCCCGCAACTCGTTTCATTCGGTTCATTCCCATTCTCCTCGCTCAAACTTCAGACCTTTGAAATTTTCGTTCCGGTGCTTTCCGCGAACTGCGTAGAAAATGACGCGGGGCCAAACACTCCGCCCGTAGGAAATCCCTGGGATTATAGGTAAACGCCTGCACCCACCGCAAGCTGTTCCGATACGCAAAAGCCTGCACTCCGCTGGAATTCTTCGCGTAACGAACGCGCTTTCTCCTGAATAGCGTGGCTCTTGGCAAATTACCGTGCGTATTCGGCTCAGTTTTCATTTGTGTGGTGAGTTTTTTGCACCTGTCCGGCATCCGTGTGTTGCCGGAACCTGTTCTGCGGAGGCTGCTCTTCAGAATATGATGAGCTTGGCACAAAAAACGTGGCCTGGGGAAGGAAGAATTCACATGAACAGCATTCACGAAACCAATCCGCTTTCCGGTAAATCGGTCGTGGGCAAAGTGGCCCTCATTACCGGCGGAAATCGCGGCATCGGCAAGGCCATCGCTCTCCGCCTTGCCAGCCTCGGCGCTTCGGTCGCCATCTGCGGCCGCGACACCGCTAGCCTCCACGGCGCGGCAAGCGAAATCGCCGCCCTCGGCGTTGGCGTCCATTCCGAACCAGCCGATGTCACGCGCGCTTCTGACGTCTCCGCCCTCGTTCGGCAAACCGAGGCCGCACTCGGTCCCATCTCCATCCTCGTCAACAACGCCGGCATGGGTCTGTTCGGCCCGGTCCAGGAAAAATCCGAGGCCGAGTGGGACACTCTGTTAAACACCAATCTCAAAAGCGTGTTCCTGGTTTCTCGCGCCGTCATCCCCGGCATGATCCAACGCAAATCCGGCGACATCATCAATATCTCCTCCCTCGCCGGAAAAAACACCTTTGCCGGCGGCGGCATCTATTGCGCCTCCAAGTGGGCCCTGCAAGGTCTCAGTGGCTGTATGGCGGAAGACCTGCGTGCCCACGGAATCCGCGTCAGCACAGTCTGCCCCGGCAGCGTCTTCACTGAATTTTCTGGCAGCGGCCGCAAAGACCCTGCCAAAGTGCTCACCGCAAACGACGTCGCCCACGCCGTCGCCATGATCGCCACCCAAGGCCCACAAAGTTTCCTCAGCGAAGTCCACCTCCGGCCTGTTTCTAAACCCTGAGGTCCTCAAATCCTGACCGTGTCTGTTTTGTCTAGCGGCAGCTTATCCGGCTGCCCTTTTTCCGCACGGACCTGGACCGACGACTGCCGGCGCTTTTTCCCTCTTGACAATAGTCGTTGTCACGACTATATTCGTTTTTGTGAAGTCCGCAAAAGCGCATAAGCCCATCTCGCCCAGCCTCGAAGGCAAACTCTTCGTCGCCCTGCTGCGCCTTGCAGACCGTCTCACGCAGGACGCCGAACTTCTCATCAAGTCCTACGGCCTCACTGCCACCCAGTACAACGTTCTTCGCATCCTGCGCGGCGCAGGCCCCGAGGGCCTCCCCTGCCAGCGCATCGGCGACCGCATGATTTCCCGCGACCCGGATATGACCCGTCTCCTCGATCGCATGGAAAAGCGCTCGTTGATCACCCGCGAACGCCAGAGCGAAGACCGCCGCGTCATCAAGACCCGCATCACGCCTGCCGGCCTCGAAATCCTGAAAAAACTCGACGCTCCCGTAGACGAGCTCCACCAAAAACAATTTCGTCATATCTCCGCGGCCAAGCTAAAAGCTCTTGCCGAAGTGCTCGAGGAGGCATTTCCCGCCGCACCGGAATAACGGCAAACGGCATGCGAAATTTAGGTTACCCGGGAAAGAAAAGAACCAGCCCAGGCTTCTGCAAGGGCCTTGGGCTCGTAAAAGGAGAAATACATGGGCCAAGCATTCCGCACGACTTCGTTCGCAAAACCTGTACTCAGCGCAGCGCTGGCAGGCGTGTTGGCATTCCCCGCCTCCTCGGCCACCACTACCTGGCAAATCGATCCCGCGCACACCGCCGCCGGCTTCGCCGTCAAGCACCTGATGATTTCCACCGTCCGCGGCCAGTTCAAGGGCATCGCCGGCGCGGTGACCTGGGATGATCAGGACGTCAGCAAATCTTCGATCGAAGTTACCATCGACGCCAACACCGTCGACACCAGCGAGCCGAACCGCGACAAGGATCTCAAGAGCGAAAAATTCTTCGACGTCGCCAAGTATCCCACCATCACTTTCAAATCCAAGAAAATTGAAAACGTCTCCGCTGGCAAACTCAAAGTCACTGGCGACCTCACCATCCACGGCGTCACCAGGGAAGTGGTCCTGGACGTCGAAGGCCCGTCCAATCCCGTGAAAGATCCCTGGGGCAACACCCGCGTAGCTGCCAGCGCCACCACCAAGGTCAATCGCCAGGATTACGGCGTGAAGTGGAATGCCAACATTGACGGCGGCGGCGTGGTTGTCGGTGATGACGTCAACATCACCATCGACCTGGAAATGACCAAGAAAGTCGCAAAGTAATTTTTGCGGCGCGGCGGCCCAGCTGCCGCATTTCCGACCGGGGCGGCCCGCTTTAGAGGGCGCCGGGCCATCGGACCATGGAACCAGCACCGGCTGCGGCTATTTGGGCCGTCGGTTCGCTGCTCGCCGGTCTTAGGCTGCGGCGCCGCTTTTGCTCGTAAGCCAAAAGTCTGGAGAATCCCTTATGAAAAATCCCGCACCCGCTGAATTTCCGATCCATGATCTCATCCGCGATCGCTGGAGCCCTCGCGCCTTCGCTGAAAAGGACGTCGCTCCAGAAACCCTGCGCAGCCTCTTTGAAGCCGCGCGCTGGGCCCCGTCCAGCAGCAACGAACAACCATGGTCGTTCCTGGTCGCCACAAAAAACGATCCCGAGAATTTCAGCAAAGCTCTCGAGCCGCTTGTCGAGTTCAACGTAGGCTGGGCCAGACACGCCGCCGTGCTCGGCTTTGCAGTTTCAGAACTTGCCTTCGCAAAAAATAAAGCTCCCAACCGCAATGCGCAATATGACACCGGCGCCGCCATGGCCTTGCTCTCGATCGAAGCCACCGCCCGCGGACTCTTCGTCCACCAGATGGCCGGCTTCGACCCCGAGACCTGTCGCGAAGTTTTCTCCATCCCCGCCGGCTTCGAAGCTATCGCCGCTTTCGCCATCGGCCATCCCGGCGACGCTGCTTCCCTGCCGCAACCCTATCGCGACCGCGAAACCGCTCCGCGCTCCCGTAAGCCCATCCGCGACTTCGTCATGACCGGCAGATGGGGCGACTCGGCTCCATTCATCTCTGAATAGCCCGGCACCGCTCGGCCCTAGGCCCTAGCCCTATGAAAGATCAGCTGCCGCCTAACCGCCTATAGCCCGTCATCCGAGCGTATTCTGGGCGGCGAGAGATCTCGACTGTGGCTACCGGTCGACCTCTGCCCCGCACTTCTGCTAATCTGTGTCTAGTTTCTTTTCCACGAGGGCCTTCCTCCAGCTCGATGCATCGCACGCTCGAATTTCTCATCAAGCATGGCTACGTCGTCTTGCTGGCGTGGGTCTTCGCTGAACAAATTGGCGTGCCCGTCCCGTCGCTGCCTGTATTGCTCGCTGCCGGAGCCCTCGCCGGAGCTGGCCGCCTCAGTTTCTGGGGTTCTCTCGCACTCGTCACCGTCGCCGCCCTCACCGCCGACTGCGTCTGGTATCTCCTCGGTAAAATCAAAGGCATCCGCATCCTGCAGCTACTCTGCAAAATCTCTCTCGAGCCCGACTCTTGCGTCCGCCGCACCGAAGGCCTGTTCGCCAAGCAGGGTGCGCGCTCGCTGCTTCTCGCCAAATTCGTTCCCGGGCTCGGCACGGTCGCTCCTCCGCTCGCCGGTATTTTTCACATGCGCGCGCGCAAATTTCTGCTCTTCGACGCCCTCGGCTCTCTGATCTGGGGATTCAGCATTCTCGGCACCGGCTACATTTTCAGCGAACAAATTGAAACCATCGCCGAACACGCGGCCCGCCTCGGCAGTTGGCTTACCGTGCTGATCATTGGAGCCATTGCCGGCTGGATCATCCGCAAGTGGTTCATGCGCCGCAAATTTCTCCGCGACCTGCGCATCGCCCGCATCACTCCAGAAGAGCTTAAGACCAAGCTCGACACCCGCGAGCAAATCGTCATCGTCGACCTGCGACACGCCATTGATTTTGAAGCCGACCCGGAAACCATTCCGGGCGCCTTCCGCATTGATGCTAAGGAACTACAGGACCACGGCGACCGTTTGCCCCACGATCGCGAAATCGTCCTCTACTGCACTTGACCAAACGAAGCCTCCAGCGCCCGTGTGGCGCTGCTCCTTAGAAAACAAGGCATTACCCGCATCCGGCCCCTGCAAGGCGGCCTCGATGCCTGGCGCAACCTCGGCTACCCTATGGAAAACGCCGAACCCGAACTCGCCAGCGCCTCCGCAACAACGCCCGCCCCTTCCGCAGACTAGCAGCCGCTCTCTGAAGCAGACGCCTTTTGTATCGGCGGCGCCGATCTCCGCCGACCGTTGTCGTAGCGCCGGCATCGTTCCGGCGCATCCGTCTGTCAAGCACGGCGAGGGGGCCGCTGTTCTCTGCCCTCTTGCATTCCACCACCAACCATCTCAAAATTTTCCCTGACCCAGCCAGAACAGGAACCCGACTCATGACCACCGCAAAGCCGTCTCTCCAGCTCACGTCCAAGCCCGAAACCGTCACCTGGCCCGAAACCCACTATGTCTATATCGAAAAAATCGGACCCTTCCAGAGCACCGCCCCGCAAGCCTGGGAAGAATTCCAGAAGATCATTCCCGCCATCTGCGAACATAACAAAGTCACCACCTACACCAGCCTCTACAAAGTGGGGCCGCAGATCTACCGCGCCGGCCTGGGCCTCGCTTCTGAACCCAAAAATCTTCCGGCCGGCCTCCAGTACACCAAATTCCCCGGCGGCAAATACGCCCGCTTCACCCTCACCGGACCTTACTCCAATCTCCCCGAAGCCTCCGGTCGCGTCTTCCAAATGGTTGCCGACCAAAAACTACCGGTCCGCGACGACTTCCACATCGAAAACTACCTCAACGATCCAAGAACTACGCCGGCTTCCGAGCTGGTCACACAAATCCTGGTCCCCATCCGCTAGTCAACCACACCGGGCACGGCCCATCGTGCCCTCTCCTTTTGCATTCTTGGAGCGCACTGCTCGCGGCCCACGATCTAGAATTTTCGAAGCAGGTTGTATTTTCGACGGTTCAAAACTAGCGTGTGGCCGGCTGCGTGCGAGTTGCAGCCGAACGCGAGCGCAGCAACTCCTGCAGCTGCAGGATCAAATCGGCGAACAGAAGTGAAAAGACGTTGCACATCCAGACGATGGTTTCCCCCGCTGTCACGCTGGCGTCCATGCCTAATATTCCCGACACCACCCGCACTTCCAAAAACACCAGCGCAATCGCGAAGCTCCCGTCATCCATTGCCGGTGCAGCTGCACGTTTCCCTTAAAAATAAAAACCATCGCGATCGCTGTAGTCGCAATCCACACCGTGGCCTGCGTCAGCGCCGCAAAACTGAACGAGCGCGGCGCTCCGGTCCGCTCCTCAAAGTATTGGATATAAAACCCCAGCGGCGCGGCCACCAGCACGCCCGCCACCTAGAAGCGTCCCACCACGCGATGCAGCTTGGTGAATCGCGCCCGCAGGCGGTCGGAAAATTGCATTGGCCCCAGCAGCAGCGCGCACGCGCCCATCATGCCGTGCGGCAACAAATACCACCAGATCGTCCGGTCGTGCGGCCAGATCGGATCTTTCGCATCAATCAGGAAATGCTCGTTAGCCACCATCAGCCCGACCAGCGCAAACAGCACATCTTTTGGACGAATCCATACGGCTCGCTTCAGCGGAAGAACAGCAGTAGACATGTCTCAAATCCTGACTGGGAAGGACTTAATGCAGGCACGATAGGCGAAACATCCGCTCCGGTAAAGTACGTATCCGTCAAATTTTCAACTTACTGACGAAGCACTACTGACAGCCAAATTCCTGGCCTATGCCGTTCGATGCTTTGACTCTTTAACTTTCGAACTCTTTAACGCCTTCTCTCTAACGCCGCCACTTCCACAATACCTTCCACGCCGCCACCAGCTCCTGCATCACGCGCGGCGTAGGCAACTCCAAAAACCGGCAACGATCCGCCAGCTGCTTGTACTTCTCCTGCACCATGATCGGACTCAGCATACTCAAGTTCCGCTCCAGATCCTCAAGCTGCTTCTTCGTCATCGCGTCATTCCGCAGGTTGGTCGGTCGCCTAGCCATACGCGCATCCTACCATATTCGCTTTTTATTCGCCTACAGACCGGTAAGCACGCTGGACCGGTTCGAATTTTTTGATGACCCAAAGAGTCAAAATTCGCATTGGTCCATCGCGTCCACCTGCAACTTTCTATTTTCTATGGCTCGGTTTTTTTCTTTCAGTCCAGCACTGCCAAATCCACATTACGCAACCGCTCCGGATTCACAATGATCTCGACTTCACGAATTTTCCCGTCCGCAATCGTGAACCGCAACACGCGGCTCAGCCTGCCACCGGGAGCAAGAATGATCCCCACGGCGCCATCCACCAGCGCCGGCTGCATAAATCTTGTAAAGCGCGGATCGCGCAATCGAGCCTGAAACTCCAGCGCACCTTTCGCCCAGTTCCGCGCACCTCGAACTTCCCGCACACCTTCGGGACTCTCCACCCGCACCAGCACATCGGGATCGAGCACGGCGATCAATCCCTCAAAATCCCGCGCGTGCATCGCTGCCAGAAAAGCATCCACCACCTCTCTCTGGCCGGCCAGTTCTGAAGACGCAAGCCTGCCGTCGCGAACCCTCTCTACTCCTTGCACCCGTCGTCGTGCGCGGTTCGCCAGCTGCCTTGTCGCATCTTCGGACCGCCCCACAATCGGTGCAATCTCTTCAAAAGGCACGGCAAATATGTCATGAAGCACAAACGCCAGACGCTCGGCGGGAGCCAGCGTGTCCAGCACCACCAGCAGCGCCAGCCCGACCGACTCCGCCAGAATCGCTTCCTGCTCCGGGTCACTCGCGGCGACGCTCTCGCCAAACACCCTGGTGCCGCGCTTGGCTACCGACTCACTCTGCTCTTCTTCGAGCGACTGCTCTGCCTTCGCCTTCCGCGACCGCAACATGTCCAGGCACACTCGCGCCACCACGGTCGTCAGCCATCCGCCCAGATTTTGTATGTCGCTGCTTTCCGACCGGCTCAACCGCAGCCATGCTTCTTGCACCGCATCATCGGCTTCACTCAGCGACCCTAGCATCCGGTAAGCCACGGCTCTTAAATGGCTCCGGTTCGCCTCAAACTGCTCCCCCATCATCTCGTTTGCGTTCATTCGAAATTCCTTTGACCCGACCCTACAGAAACCTGGCAGGCGGGCGGAGCTTCAGGTGCGACATTAACCTCCTGCTTTCCACGCGGCTTTAGCCGCTGAGGAATATTGATTCTGGGATGGGAATGATATCCGGACCCGCTTTGTGGCACAGGCTTCCGCCAGCGCCGCACCACTGCCAGCCAAGTTGTGTTCCCTCTCGCTCTAATTAAACGCCCGGATCTCCTGTCACATTCTTTCAATTCCGTTCGTCAAGGTAATGACGAACGAAACCCAGTCTTTGTGACGGCCCTCGGGAGAGGGCAAGAACCGACATCACCAGGAGAATGACTATCATGCAAGCGCGAATCCAGAATGCCACCGCACTTTTGTCGGAGGCCATGCCGCATCTGCAGGCCCTGGCCAAATCCACGGAAAACTCCGGAGTCCCTGCGCAGACGCTGGCTCTCGCGCACCTGCGCGCCAGCCAGATCAACGGATGCGGCGTCTGCGTGGATATGAGTTTTCGTTACAAGACGCCGGGCGAAACCGCCGAGCGCCTTTTTGCGGTCGCCGCTTGGCGTGACACGCCGTATTTCACCGATGCGGAACGCGCCGCCCTCGCACTCGCCGAAGCAGTTACCCGTCTGAGCGACCGCCCAGATCCCGTCCCGGACGACGTGTGGAACCATGCAAAGGGCCACTTCAACGAAGCCCAGCTTGCCGCCCTCGTCCTCCACATCGCCATGACCAACGTCTGGAACCGCTTCAACGTCGCCACCAGACAAATCGCCGGCGAATGGGCCAAATCCGCCGAAGCCAAAAAGTGGGTGGAAAAAGGCCACTCCGCGTGACGCTGAGCGTCCCTCGGGAATCCCGACTCGCCGAGTGGCGGCTCGAACGCCTCCCGTGCCACCTTCCGGCCTGGTTCCGGAGTATCGTAAACAACTGTTCAACGGATCACCGCTCGCGGCCAATCGCAGAGCCAATTGGAGCAAGCCAAGCTGGGTGGCCCAGAGGCCAGCGGATGAGCGCACCGCCGAGCAAGTTCGCGATGCAGGAACCATGACGGATCTGGTCGTTTTGACGAAATCTTGGCGACTTTTGTACCGGTTTTCTGTTATCCCCGCCGCGGCTCCCGCTTCAGCGCTCTCTCAAACTCCTCCCGCCCGTGCACGGGCTCCCCAGGCGACACAATCACGCGCTCAAACGGCAATTCCAGCATCGCCCCCAGCGCCGGCAGCGCCCGCTCCTGATAAGCCGGCGAAGCCCATACACGCAATTCCCCTCCCGGAGCCGTCAGCGCATCCGCAAACACAATCGTCTTCTGCTTGGGAAGCCACAGCGGCGTCGCCCACGCCCGTCATAGAGCACCACGATCCCTCCCGGCAAATCACTTCCCGGCTCGATAAACCGCGGCTCCGTCTTCGGCACATCTTCCCGGAAGAACAGCAGCGGACCGTACCCGCGGGCCCCCTACCTCCGCACAAACAAATCCCCGTCGCGCACATGGTCCGGCTTCAGTACCACCGCCGCGGTCGGCGTTTTCATCCAGTTTTTTCCAGAATTCCGTCGCAGACTCCGGCGGCGCCAGCGCATCCAAGAGACGTACCGCTCGCCGCGCGACTCCACAAACGTCGAAGTCACTAGAGGCTCCCAATCCTGCCCCGCCTTCCAATGCGGATGTTCCATGCGCCAGATCCACAACCTCTCCGCAACTTCTCGAATTTCCACCGCTTCCATCCAGTCTCCTCAGCCGGGCAAACTCCCGCACCGCTTGTACATTTCTTCCTCTCGCGCCTTTCCGACAACCCCCGCGAGGCTCGCGGCTCGGAAATCATTCCCCAGAGTCCAGTCCCAGGACTGTCCCGCGTTCAGCCCTTCCGTCCAGTCGACGTTACGTCCACAATCCTGCACCATGTTCAGGTAGGAACTCGACAAGAGGCCGAAGGAGCTCCATAGACTCGGGGTAGGCCCTCCGTAAGCCCTGTGGAGCCAATACCACGGAAGAGTCTTTGGCATGAGTACTTTACAGACAGGGTGGAGTGGGCGGTGGATGGGCCGCCGGGTAGACTAGCTTAGGGCTTCCAGCGGGCCAAAGTTAGTTTTTCCCCAACCCCGGTGTTTTCAGCACGACGGTGTCTCACCGGGGTGGGGACCAAGCGTAGCGCCGCGGCTTTACGCGAGACACTCAGTGCGGGAAGCGACTTACCGGCTGAAGCGGTAGACGATCCCGCTCTGGATGCGGAAGCTGTTCTGACCCTCGCCGCCAAAGTGGGTATAGAGATAGTCAAACTGCGCCGCCCGCAGCGACACATGCTTGGATAAGGTGATGTCCGCCCCGCCACCAAACGCCATGGCGAACGCGCTGTCCGACGTCGAGCCGAATCCGCTAATCGACGTCGAGAACTGTGCTCCGCCAAAAAGCGCCTGTACGAACGGAAACACCCGCCCGTGGCTGGTTGGGAAATACATCCGTGGCCCGAAGAGGTAATCCAGCTGATGCGCCGAAACGCCGGATGGCAAACCGGTCGTTTTGCACGCTCCAAACTCGCCGATGATACCGAGCCGCGAGGTCAGATACGCTCCGCCCGACCCAGACCCGCCGTGACAGTTGATGCCGTCAGCACCATTGCCCGGGCTAAACCGGAGATATTGATAGGTGCCGGAGACCTCAAACCCACGGTTTTCCTGGGCCTTAGCGGACCCCGCCGCCATGCTCGAAAGAGCCAGCAAACATCCTGCAATCAGTAACTTACGCATTTCTTCCCTCCGAGGAATGTGACAGCCGAAACAGGCTGATCACCTACTATGCTGACGCCCACGTCCGGACCCGGCAAGGCTTGCGGCAGACAGGGTTTCGCGGGAGGAACTTGGCCGTATGACGTGGTACGCGGCAGGCCGGAAGGACAGCCAGGGCTGGCTGGTAGGGCGCCAGGGGCAAGATATCGAGGCGGAAAGATTGCGGTAGAAAAAGAAAAGGCGGCTGCAAAGCCGCCCGATTGGTAACGTGCTGAACTTTTAGAGGTTAGAGGGATTAAAACATGCCGCCGGTGACGCGAATCTGTTCGCCAGTCAGGTACTTCGAGTCGTCCGAAGCGAGGTAAACCGCGGTGGGAGAAATATCGTCGGTCTGCCCAATGCGGCCGAGCGGTGATGTAGATTCCACCCACTTGCGGAAATCGCCTTCGTTGAAGCCCTGAGTTTGCACACCTTCGGTCTCGATCAGCCCGGGGTTAATGGAATTGACGCGAATCTTGCGCGGCCCGAGCTCCTTGGCCAGAACGGCCGTGATGGAATCCACCGCTGCTTTGGTGGCGGTGTAAACCGAACTGTTGGGCGGATTGATGGTACTGACGCCGGAGCCCACGTTGATGATGCTACCGCCTTCCGGGCCGATCAGCTTCACCGCTTCCTTGCTCGCCAGCAGCAGGCCCAGAACGTTGAGGTTGAATTGGCCATGAAACAGATCTTCCGTGACGTTTTCCAGCGGCGCGAATTGGTAGATGCCGGCGTTGTTCACCAGAATGTTGAGCTTCCCGTAGGTCTTTTTTGTTTCGGCAAACAGCCTGGTGACATCCGCGGGCTTGGAAACGTCGGCTTGCACGGCGATGGCTTTGCCGCCCTTCGAAGTGATTTCTTTGACTACCCGGTCCGCGCCTTCTTTGCTGGTTGCGTAGTTGACTATGACCGAAGCGCCTTCGGCGGCCAGCGCCTTGGCGATTCCCGCGCCGATGCCCTTGGAGGCCCCGGTGACGACTGCGACTTGATTGGTAAGTTTGCCCATAAGATCCCTCCGCATTTAGCGGTAATTTCTGATTCCGATACTTCGATAACCGTCTAATTGATGAGCGGAGCTGAAAAAGGTTGCAGAGATTTTTCAGACTAGCGGAAACCCTTTGTTTACAGCTATTCACGGACAAAGCGCTGCAGGGCGTTCGCGCGGTTCGCGCCGACTGCCGGCGAACCCTGGCTCGCAACGGCGAATTTGCCTTCGCTTCAGGAGGCTCAACTCGAAGCTACAAACGCGGGAGGACAATGCCGCCCTGCGACTGGTACTTGCCCTTTTTGTCCTTGTAGCTGATTTCGCAGTCTTCGTCGGAGAGAAAGAAGATGACCTGGCACAGACCCTCGTTGGCGTAGATTTTCGCGGGCAGCGGAGTTGTATTGCTGATTTCGAGCGTGACGTAGCCCTCCCACTCCGGCTCGAACGGCGTCACGTTAACGATGATGCCGCAGCGTGCGTAGGTAGACTTGCCGACGCAAACCGTCAGCACGTTGCGCGGAATGCGGAAATATTCGACAGAGCGCGCGAGAGCAAAGGAGTTCGGCGGCACGATGCAAACATCGCCTTTGAATTCAACCAGCGAGCGCGGGTCGAAATTTTTCGGGTCGACAATGGTGCTGTTGACGTTGGTGAAGATGCGGAATTCGTCGGCCACCCGAATGTCGTAGCCGTACGAAGAGACGCCGTAGCTGATCACGCCTTCGCGGACCTGGCGGTCGGTGAAAGGCTCGATCATTCTGTGTTCGAGGGACATCTGGCGAATCCACTTATCCGGCTTGACGGACATCATTTCTCCTTGCGCGTTGCGGCGCGAATGTGAAATGCAATTTCATGATTGGGTTCGCAAACCGCACGACAAAAACGAGTTGTATATTGCGTGAAGAACAGTCAGTGTAGACGAGCCGCAGCGTCTTGACAACCAGGCAAGCTGCCTCTAGCATCGGCCAGCGGAATTCGCTAAGGTAAAGCACAGCGCGAATGTCCCGATAACAGCGCGAGATTTGCAGCTGCAGCGCGAAGAATCTGCAACACCGATTGGCGGAGGAACGCTTGATTAAACTGGACATCGTAAACGCGGTGCTGGCCAAACTGGAAGGCGCGAGCATCAGCCGTGTGAAGGCCGAGCAAGCGGTGGAAACAGTTTTTGAATCGCTGAAAAACGGCATGGGGCGCGGCCAGCGGATTGAACTGCGGCGTTTTGGGGTGTTCACCGTGAAACCCAGAAAGACGGGCATAGGACGCAATCCGCGCACCGGCGAAGAAGTGAATATCCCTCCCGGCAAGGCGGTTCGCTTCAAGCCCGGCAAAGAGCTGCAAGGACTGGGCGAGCAATAGTCTGAATAGATTTTTGTGGCTTACCGCAGAGGAAAGACCCGCATCCAAGTTTTGTGAACAGTGAAAACCAGTTCCCACCGCACACCATAGAGCTCGCAGGAATGAGGGCGGCGGCCGAAGAGCTTCCTCCAGCGGTTCCCGTCTGGCAGCCGCCCAAACAAAAACCGAAGCGATTGTGGCTGGCACTGCTGCTTTTTGCAGTTACGTTCTTAACGTGCCTCGCGGCGGGGCGGCAGTTTGCCATTTCGTTTGCGAACGGACAAGCTGCCTCCGTCGATGAGTTCGTGGTCTCGTTGAAATTGCTCTATAAAGATCCGACCGCGCTGGGATCCGGCTTTCCTTTTGCACTCGCACTGATGAGCATCCTGCTGGCCCACGAGCTAGGACACTATTTCGCGTGCCGGCATCACGGGATTCGCTCGACCTATCCCTATTTCATTCCGGCGCCGACACTGATCGGAACTTTTGGCGCATTCATCTTGATGCGTTCGCCGATTCGCAGCCGGCGGGCGCTGTTTGACGTGGGCGCGTCGGGGCCACTGGTGGGATTTCTAGTGGCGATTCCATTGCTGGTCTATGGCGTGGTTCATGCACACATCCTGCCAGGGCTATCGACTCAGGATGGGGAGTGGATCTTTGGCGTACCGCTGGCATTGCGATTCATTGAGCGGATTGCTTTTCCGGGCGCCGATCCGGGCACAATCTTGCTGCATCCAGTCGCGAGAGCCGCGTGGGTCGGATTGTTCGCCACTTCGCTGAACTTGTTGCCGGCGGGGCAGCTCGATGGCGGACATATCTTGCGTTCGCTGAACACTCGGCTGCACAGGTGGATTGGACTGGCCGTACCGCTGGTGTTGATCGCGCTGGGATTATTGAACCGCTCGGTGACGGTGTGGTCTTTGTGGGCGGGAATTTTGCTGGCGCTGCGGTTTTTTCGAATTCCACCGGTGTACGATGAGCGGCCGCTGGATTCTACTCGGGTGGTACTGGCAGCGGTGGCACTGCTGGTGATGATTTTGTGTTTCATGCCGGTGCCGCTGTTGGAGCAGCGAGGTTCTAATTGACGGCTGGCTCGTCGCGGTTATGATGCTTGCGGCGCAGTTGTTCGGCTGCTGCCGTTCCGCTTCCTAAATGGCCACACTAATCCGCACACTTCGTTTGCGCGATATTCTCCTGCTCTTCATTGGTTCGGTGATTGGCTCGGGGATTTTCCTGACACCGGGCCTCATCCTGAAACAGGTACATGGTTCGGTTGGGCTGGCAATGCTCGTGTGGATCGCCGGCGGAGTGATGTCACTGCTGGGCGCGCTGACCTATGCGGAGCTGGCGGCGGCAAATCCGGAAGCGGGCGGGCTGTACTGTTTTATCCGCGATGGATTCGGGCGGTTACCGGCGTTTTTGTACGGGTGGTGTTTGTTTCTGGTGATTTCGAGCGCGACGATTGCGGCGCTGGCGCGCGCGTTCACGCGGTATCTGATGGAAATTGTGCCGCTCACCTCTGCCGGAGCGGCTATTGCGGCAGTGGTGATGATCGCGGTAGTGGCGGTTGTGAATGTGCGGGGGACGCGGAACAGTTCGGATTTACAGAACTGGACGACGCTGATCAAAGGCGGATTGGTGGTGGTGCTGAGCGGGTTGCTGCTGGCCCTCGGCAAACATGCGGGCGACCTTCCGCAGGCTGCGGGGACTTCTCTGCGCGGAATCGAACTGTTTTCGAGTTTCAGCCTGGCGATGATCGCGGTGCTGTGGGCGTATGAAGGATGGCAATTCGGGACTTACAGCGCAGGCGAAGTTGTGGAGCCGCAGAAAGTCTTTCCGCGGGCGTTTCTGTTGGGTTCACTGCTGCTGATGGGATTGTACGTGTTCGCAGTGGTCGGATATCTGGTTGCGCTCGGACCCGAGAAAGCCAGCAGCAGCGAAGCGATCGCCGCGACGGCGGTTACAGCGGTGCTGGGGCCCTGGGCCGGGAAGATTGTGGCACTGACGATTCTGATTTCCGTTTTCAGCGCGACAAATAGCGTGGTGCTGACGGCGCCGCGTGTTTTCTATGCGATGGCCAAAGACAATTTGTTTTTCAAATCGCTGGCGGCGGTACATCCGAGATTTCACACGCCCGCAGCTGCGATTGTGTCGCTGTGTGTGTGGTCAACAGCGTTGATGTTCGCGGGGAAGTTTTCTGAACTGATCGATGGTGTCGTCTTTATCGGCTGGATTTTTTATGGATTGTCCGGAGCGGCGATTTTTCCCTTGCGGAGGCGAGGCGCCGGGAAGGAACTGCCGTATCGCGTGCCGGGGTATCCGTGGACGCCGATTGTATTTTTGATTGCGGCGGCGGCGGTTGTTGGCAACGCGATTTTTCTAGCTAAGAAAGATCCGAACCAGTTCCGCCATGTGCTGGCGGCCATCGTTCTGATGGCGCTGGGAGTACCAGCATATTTCTTCTGGCGCTGGCGGAACAATTCGCCGTCAAGCTCTGAACAGCGGGTATAGCAGCCGGCGCGCGGCACGGAAGCGTAGAGTCAAGGACTGGCTTGCGAAGGCGTAGCTCGAAATGAATGGAATTGCGACTCCGGACCGCCCGCACCCCACAGGCAGGAGAATAGCGTTCTAACGACAAAACTCCCGGAGTTTTGATCACCTCACAGGAGTTGTAGCGGGTCCATGTCGACAACAAGAGCGGTTTGCTGGATTTGTTTGGAGTCGGCGTAGGCGAGGGCGGCGGAGAGAAGTTTGGCGAGAGCGGCCTTTTTGCGGGACTTGAGGAGGAACTGGAAACGGTATTCGGATTTGAGGCGAGAGAGCGGAGCGCTGGCGGGACCGAGGACGCGAATTTCGTTGCCGGCGTGGGGCGCGAGAAATTGGGAAAGCTGAGTGGACCATTTTATGGCTTTGTCGAGGCTGCGATCGTGGATGATGACGTTGGCGAGTGAAATGAACGGCGGATAGGCCATGACGCGGCGGAAGTGGAGTTCGCGTTCGAAGAAGGCAGCGTAGTCCTGCTTGACCGCGTCCTGAATGGCGTAGTGGTCGGGATAGAAGGTTTGAATGAGGACGCGGCCGGGAAGATCGCCGCGACCGGCGCGGCCAGCGACTTGAGTGAGAAGCTGGAAAGTGCGTTCGGCGGCGCGAAAGTCGGGCATGTTAAGCGAGCCGTCGGCACCGACAACGCCAACCAGTGTGACCCGATGAAAGTCATGGCCTTTGGCTACCATCTGCGTGCCGACGAGAATGTCGAGGGCACCTTCGGCAAATGCGCCAAGGGTTTCCTGGAATTGACGCTTGGTGCGGGCGGTGTCGCGATCGAGGCGGGCGACGCGGGCTTTTGGAAATTCCTTGCGCAGGCGTTCCTCGAACTGTTCGGAACCTTCACCGAAGAAATAAACGTATTGCGAATCACACTTCGGACATTTTTTTGGTATGGACTGGGTGTAGCCGCAATAGTGGCATTCCAGGCGGTTGCGATACTTGTGATGCGTCATGCTGATGCTGCAATTGGCACACTGTACGGAAGCGCCGCAACTGCGGCAAATCACGGACCAGGAATAGCCGCGGCGATTGATAAGTATGAGGGCTTGGGTGTTAAAAGCGAGGCAGTCTTCGATTCCTTTCCGGAGCGCGGAGGAAATGGGGCTGGTCCGATGCGTTTGCTTGAAGTCCTCACGCAAATCGACGATTTCGACGGAAGGTAGCGAGCGGTCGGCGACGCGCTGGGTGAGCGACAGGAGTTCGTACTTGCCGCTGCGAGCGTGGTGATAGGTTTCTAGCGAAGGAGTGGCGGAGCCGAGGAGCGCAACGGCATTTTCGAGTTTAGCGCGGACGATAGCAACATCGCGGCCGTGGTAGCGCGGCGTTTCTTCCTGCTTGTAGCTGGATTCCTGTTCCTCGTCCACGATGATGAGGCCGAGATTTTCGACGGGCGCGAAGATTGCGGAGCGCGTACCGACGACAACGCGAGCTTCGCCATTGCGAACGCGCCACCATTCGCGGGCGCGCTCAACGTCACTGAGAGCGGAGTGGAGGACGGCAACGCCTTCGAAATGAGCTCCGAACCAGGCACGGCACTGGCGCCCAATCCAAAGAGTTAGTGCGATTTCCGGGACCATGACGATGGCGGTTTTGCCTCGCGCGAGCGTGTCCTGCACGGCGCGAAGGTAGATCTCGGTTTTGCCGCTGCCCGTGACGCCGTGGAGAAGCTGAACGCCGAATTCACGCAGTTCGAAGCGAGCACGGATGGCGGAGAAAGCGCGTTCCTGTTCGGGGTTTAGGGCGTGAGCCGGGGGAGTGTAGCCAATGTCAAAGGGATCCTCGGCAGGATCGAGGGGCTCTTCCCAGTATTCGAGCTTGCCTTCGCGAATCAGGCGGTCCACTACTGTGCGTGAAAGGGCGGAAAGTTTCAGGAGTTGCGGAAGAGGAAGCGGGCCGCGTTCGACGGAGAGAAGATTTTTGAGGTGCTGTTCTTTGTCGGGAAGAGGCTTCGAGGTTTCAGCGCCTGGCGACTCTTTCCAAGCGACGATGCGCTGCATGCGGCGCTTGCGGTCTTGGACGTCCTGACGGATTTCGAGCAGGCCGCGGCGCTGGAGTTTGAGGAGATCTGGCAGCGGTATACCTGAGCGGATGACTGCCGCAAGAAGGAGACCCGTCTTCGCGGGTTTGAGTTGTTGGAAAAGCGTTAGCGACTCTCTTGGCTGTAGCGGGATGGCTGATGGATTTGCCTGTAAGGAGAAGCCGGTTTTCAGCGCCGAGGACGCGGCGAGTGTGGCATCCAGGGCAGTACGGCCGGCGTCGGTGAGGACGACGCGCTGTTGCGCCTGGAGTTCGGTCAGCGGGGGCAGCATGGCGCGACAGACTTCGCCAATGGGAGCGACGTAGTAGGAGGCAATCCATTTGCCGAGTTCGAGAAGTTTTAGATTGAGAGCGGGAACGGCGTCGAGCGATTTTTGAATTTCACGAAGCTTGGTGCCAGCGGGCGGCGCTTCGACAAATTCCACGACGACACCGACGGTGGATTTTTTGCGAAACGGGACCAGGACGCGACTGCCGGTCTGGATTTCGGCGGCGAAGCGGGCGGGGATTTTGTAAGTGAACGTGGTGCGCAAGGGGACGGCGACAGCCACGTTGCAAAGTTTGTCGGACATGCGAGGGAGTAGTTTAGCAGGGGAAGAGCGCATGACTAATTGGGCGCGGCGGATCGGCCGGCTTCCACGCAAAATCGCAGAAGGCACAGAGAAGGGGGCTGAAGCGGCTTAACGGCGCATCAGAATGATTCCACAGAAAATCGAAACGATGCCGATCCATTGGAGGACCGCGATTCGTTCACGGAGGAAAAGAGCGGAAAGTACCACCGTGATGGCACCGTAAAGCGAGCCGAGGACGCTCACGATCGCGACTTGCTCAATGCGCATGCCGAGGTTGCTAAGCGCGAAGGCGGAAGTGTCAAAAAAACCCATGGAGTACAGCTGGGCGCTAGTTCGTTTGTTTTTGAGGCGAAGAGGAGTTTTCTGGACGAGCAGGATGGCCAGCGTGATGAACGTGCCGGTAACACGAATCACCCAGAGGGTGGCGAGAGCACCCGTGCGCGGGATGATGCGCGTGCCGAGCAGCCAGAAAAGAATGCCGAAGCCGAGGGCCGCCGCAACCGCCCACAAGATGCCGTTTGAGAACCGCACAGGAGACGGTGACTGAGAGGCGACGGGGTTTGCGGAATGTGGCGCCACGGGCAAGGTTGACGATGGCGGTTGAAATTTTTCTCCGGCGGCTACGAGGATGACGCCCGTGAGGGCCGCGAGAATTCCCAAAGCACGGTAGGGCGAAAATCGTTCGCCTGACAGCGTGGAAAGAACGACGGTGAGCGCGGGATAGCTGGCGGAGATCGGAGCGACGACGGATAACTTGCCGAGTTCGAAAGCGCGATAAAGCGCAAGCATGGCGCAGGTGTTGATGGCGCCAGCAAGAATGCCCCAGGCCCAAGGCTGCCAGGAGCCGTCGAAGAGATGGCCCCAGTCGCGAGCGGAGAACAAGAGGATGGTGAGCAATATCGCTCCCCACATCTGCACACCGAAGAGCGCGCGGACGACGCCGGTAGTAGAGATGGCGAAGCGCGCGATGAAATCGGAGGTGCCCCAGGAAATCGCAGTCGCCAAGCCGAAGACGACTCCGTTGGGCATTTACTTAGCCTTGTTCTTCTTGACTTCGAGGCCGAGCTCGGACATGACTTTCTGCAAATCTTTCCAGACGTCAGCTTTGGCGGCGGGATTGCGCAGCAAATACGCAGGGTGATAAGTCGGCAGCATCTTGTAACCACGGAAGTCGAGCCACTGGCCGCGATGATGTGAAATGCTGCGATTGGTCTGCAACAGAGTCTGAAAGGCGGTGGCGCCGAGGCACACGATCACTTTGGGCCTGATAGCGTCGAGCTGGCGGAAGAGAAATGGAGAGCAGGTTTCGACTTCGTCGGGTTCCGGCTGGCGATTGCCGGGCGGGCGGCACTTGACCACGTTGCAGATGTAAACGTCGCGGCGCTCGAGGCCCATGGCTTCAATCATTTGGGTGAGGAGCTTTCCGGCGCGGCCGACAAAGGGCAGGCCTTGCGCGTCTTCATCGGCGCCCGGGCCTTCGCCGACGAAGACGAGTTGCGCTTGCAGGCTGCCGTCGCCGAAGACAATTTTGCTGCGCGTGCGATGCAGCTTGCAACGGGTGCATTCGCCAAGGTCGTCGCGGATTTGCAGAAGCGTTTCCCCCGCAACTCTAGCTGTTACTTCGAATAAGGAAGGCACGACTGGTTGGAGCGGAATAACGGACTTGTCCGGAGAACCAGGCGGAGCCGATGGAGGTTTTGCTGCGGATTTAGGCAATGGAGGTTCCTCGGGCGTTTGCAATGTCCGGACGGCGGCACCCGGCGGCCGCTGCGGCTGAGCCGGGCGCGATGGAGCACGGCCACGATAAAACGGAGCCAGGCCCAGGTCTTCGTAGAATCGCAGGCGCTGCTTCAGTTTTTCGTTGCGAGCGATGTCGGCGGACTCGGCCATGGATCAATCGGCGCTCTGGTGCTTGACGCTGGCACTCAAGCGGACAACTTCATCGAGAATGCGATGTGCGACTTCGCGCTTGGTGAGCTTGGGAAGAGGCAGGTCGCGGCCATCACGGGAAAATAGCGTGACGACGTTGGTGTCCACGTCAAACCCGGCGCCTTCCGCCGTGACATCGTTGGCGACAATGAGGTCGGCGTTTTTGTCTTTGAGTTTTTTGCGGGCGTTATCGGCAACGCGTTCAGTTTCAGCGGCAAAACCAACAACGAGGCGATGGCCCTTTTTGCCGCTCAACGTTGCCATGATGTCCGCGTTCGGAACCAGTAGCAAGGAAAGCGTTTCAGCGGAACGTTTAATCTTGCCGCCAGCGGGAACGGCTGGACGGTAGTCCGCTACAGCCGCGCTGAAGATCGCGATCGTCGCTTCGGCGAAGTGTTGTTCGACGGCCGAAAGCATTTCGGCGGCGGTGCGTACGTCAACGCGATTCACATTCGCGGGCGTATCGAGCGACGTTGGACCGCTGATGAGAATGACCTTAGCGCCGCGCTGCGCCGCCGCTTCGGCTACGGCGTAGCCCATGCGGCCGGAAGAGCGGTTGGTGAGATAGCGCACCGGATCGATGGACTCCTGCGTGGGGCCGGCGGTGAGTAGAACGGTGTGTCCTTCGAGATCTCGGCGAACGCGCAGGACTTCGCGGACTGCAGCGACGATGGCTTCCTGACCGGCAAGGCGGCCAGCGCCGGCCATTCCGCAAGCGAGATAACCTTCATCGGGATTGACAACATGGACGCCGCGGCCGCGCAAGCGCTCGAGATTTTCCTGCGTGGCCGGGTGATTCCACATGTTTACGTTCATTGCCGGGGCGATGACCACCGGAGCCGCAGTTGCCAGGTACAGCGTGCTAAGAAAATCGTCGCTGATACCGCGGGAAAACTTCGCAAGAATATCGGCGGTGGCCGGCGCGACGAGCAGCAGATCGGTTCGCTGCGCCACGGCAATATGCTCGATAGCACTTTCGAGGTTGGCTTCGCCGCCGGATTCCACGAACAGATCGGTGATGACTTTCCTGCCGGAAAGCGCAGCGAACGTCAGCGGACGCACAAATTCACAGGCGGCCCGCGTCATAACGACTTCTACGGTAAACCCTTCCTGTTGGAGACGGCGCACCAGTTCGGCCGCCTTGTAAGCCGCCACTCCGCCGGTGACACCGAGAGTGATGTGCATGGAATTGTGCCCGCGTTATTTGCGCCGCTTGACGCCGTCTTTATCTTCGTCCACAGCCTTGCCGGGCTCGAACTCATATTCGATCAGGCCGTGGTTGACTTCTTCGCAGGCCACGCGCGTGGCCTTAAGGGTACGCGGGTTCTCGAGAAGCGGAGGCGCTCCCGCCATGATTTGACGCGCGCGGCGGGCCGCAAGCACCACGTAAGCAAACTGGCTCTCTGGAGCTTTGGTTTGCACGGTCATCTCGATCTTTCCCCCAGTCGGCCGCTTAGCGGCCGCCCGATTCAAATGATGCCAGAAGTCTTTCGACGCGGCCACGTTGCCGGGCGCTGCTACAACGGATGGCGGTCAAAATCGCCTCGACTTCGCGGCCGGCTCGCTCCACGTCGTCGTTCACCACGCAATAGTCGTAGAACTTGCCGAACGCTTCAATTTCCGACCGCGAGCGAGCGAGGCGGCGTCTAATTTCCTCGTCCGCATCCTGGCCGCGGCCGCGCAGGCGGCGTTCCAATTCTTCGCGCGACGGCGGCAAGATGAAGATGGCTACCGACTCCGGCAGCTTCTCTTTTACCTGTGCCGCACCCTGCACGTCAATTTCCAGGACCAGATCCACTCCGCTGGCACGAGATTCATTCAGCCACTTTTTCGGCGTGCCGTAGGAATGTTTGCCGAAGACGCGCGCGTATTCGAGGAATTCGCCGCGTGACACCATCGCTTCGAATTCCTGTTCGGTGACGAAATCATAACATTTCCCGCTGGCCTCAGTCGCGCGGCGCGGCCTGGTGGTGCACGAACGTGAAGCCATGGTGCCGGGCATACGCAATAAGCCCTGCACCAGAGTGGACTTTCCCGAGCCCGACGGCCCGGACACGATCAACAGCAGCGGCGGCAGCGCTTGCTCCTCGGTCATTCGATGTTTTGCACCTGTTCGCGCAATTTTTCAATCTCCGCCTTAATTTCAAGGCCGATGCCGGTGATGGTCAGCGCTTCGCTTTCCACGCCGGGTGTTTTGGAAAGCATGGTGTTAGCTTCGCGGTGCATTTCCTGCAGCAAGAAGTCGAGCTTTTTGCCGAGTTCGCCGGCGCCGTCGAGCAGCTTTCCGAATTGCTGTAAGTGGCTGCGCAAACGGTCCAGCTCCTCGCTGATGTCGCTGCGCTCGGCGAGCATGGCGGCTTCCTGGGCGATGCGCGCGGGATCAATCGTCGTTCCGCTCAGCAGATCTTTGAGGCGCGTTTCCAGCCTGCGCGCGAACGCCGGGCGCAGCTGCAGCACCAGCCCGCGCACAATTTCGGTTTGTTCGCCGATATGGGCGAGGCGGCGGCGGAGATCCTCAACCAGATGCCGACCTTCGGCCCGCCGCATTTCGTCGAGCTTGCCAAGAGCCTCGCGAAGGCAGGCCTCCAAAGCCTTGCCAAGTTTTTCCTGTTCTTCCTCGCTTTCGGGCACAGCGGGAGCCAGACCACCGATGACTCCTGGCAAGCGAAGCAGCGCAACCACGTCGAGGGCAGCCGACACCGAGGTTTGCAGGCGCAGTTCGTCGGCGGCGCGCAGGTAGTTGGTGACCAGATCGCGGTTGACCTGGATCGGCGTGGCCACGCCGGGCTCTACGTTGACATGAACTTCGACGTGGCCGCGATGAATGCGTTCGCGCACCAACTGCCTCAGGCGTAATTCGTACAGGTCGAATCCGTCCGGCAGCCGCAACTTCAAATCGAGGAATCGGTGATTGACGCTCTTGACGCTGACGCGAGTGTCCCAGCCAATCGCCGAGCCCTTGGCCTGGGCATAGCCGGTCATGGAAAGACATTCCGCTTTTTTCGTTTGCACTGCGCTCTTTTCGCTCATGTGGCGTTCCTTACTGAGGGCAGTGGGGGTAAAGCCGTTTCGACCGGCGCGTCCATTTCGTCGTCGGCAAATTGCAAATCGTGCAGGCGAGCGTACGTGCCGCCTTGTGCCAGCAGTTCGGCGTGCGTGCCGCTTTCGCGGATTTGGCCATCTTCGAGGACAAGAATTCTGTCGGCACGCCTAATGGTGGCCAGGCGGTGCGCGATGACGAATGTGGTTCGTCCGACCATCAAGTTTGCGAGCGCCTTTTGTACGAACATTTCGGATTCCGCGTCGAGCTCCGAGGTCGCTTCATCGAGAATCAGAATTGGCGAATCCTTCAGGATGGCTCGGGCAATGGCGATGCGCTGACGCTGGCCGCCACTGAGGCGCGCGCCGCGCTCGCCGATTAAGGTATCGTAACCCAGAGGCAGTTCCTGAATGAAATCGTGAGCCAGGGCGGCCTGAGCGGCGGCCACCACTTTCTCTTTGGAAACATCGGTCAGGCCGTAGCAGATGTTGTTCCAAACCGTATCGTGAAAAAGAATATTTTCTTGCGTCACGATGGCAATTTGCGCGCGAAGAGAACGTAATGTCACTTCGCGGCTATCCGTACCGTCAATCTTGATCGCGCCTGCTGTGGGTTCGTAAAATCGTGGTATCAGATTGACCAGCGTTGTCTTGCCTGCACCGCTGGAGCCGACAAAGGCAACCACCTCACCTTTTCGCGCTGCAAAGTTGATTCCCCTTAGCACCGGCACCGAGTCGTAGGAAAAACTCACGTTGTCAAAGGCAAGGTCCCCCAAGAAATCCGGCAAGTCCTTGGCTCCGGCGGCGTCCCGCTCTTCTTCCGCCAGATCGAGATAGGCAAACACTTGCGTGGTAGCGCCTTGCGCCTGCTGAAACTGCTGATAGACCGCGCCCATTCTTTTCACCGGCTCGTACGACTTGAACAGCGCATACACGAAAGTGAAGAACACACCCACGGTCATCTGGTGTAACCGGATTTTGTCGCGCGCATAAAGTAAAAGCAGGGCGATCACTACCGGTTGCAGCATATCCATCAGCGGCGACGTAACCACTTGAGCGCGAACCCAACGCATTGTTTCTCGCAGCAGGCGCATTGCGGCGGCGCTAAACTTCTTGATTTCGAAATCTTCCATGCCGAACGCCTTGACGATGCGATTGCCTCCGACCGTCTCCTGAAGAATTTGATTCAGTTCACCCAGTTTGGTCTGGCTGCTTTGCACCGAGTGCCGGATCCGGCGGCCCAGTTTGCCCACCGGCCAGACGATCAGCGGCAGGAAAATCGCACAGCCCAGCGCCATGCGCCAATCCGAACTGAGCAAAACCGCGACGAAGGCGACGAACTGAAAAGTCTGTCGGAAAACATCCGCCAGATATTCCGAGAGCGCGGGGCGAGCCCGTTCCACATCATTGATCACGGCGGACATCACCCGTCCCGTCGGTTCCTGCTGGAAAAATCCGATTGGCTGGCGAATGATTTTGCGATACAGGACGTTTCTCAAATCGGTGATTCCGCGATGGCCGACATACTGAATCATCGTGCCGCCGCCGAATTCCGCGACGGCCTTGACCAGGAACACCACCAGCATGGAGATGGAAACGACGGCCCAGACGTTGTGAATGCTCGGCGGAAAGAACCGGTTGAGATAAATAGCCGGACCGTTATGAGGAAATGTAAATAGCAGAACGTTGGAATCGGGAGCCGAGGGCGTTAGCACACGGTCAATGATCGGTCGGATCATCAAAGCAATCACCATTTCGCAGATTCCAGAAACGGCCAGCAAAATTACGCCCAGTGCCATGACCAGCCTGTAAGGCCGGACAAACGCCAGCAGCCGCTTCAATTGTGGTGAAAGCAATGCCAAGCCGTTTCGCTCCCCTGTAAAAACTCTCCTGCAAAAATCCTTTGTTACGCTATGCGCCCGCTGAGGGACGTGTCAAGTTGGCGGACGGGCGGAGGACGCTGCGATCCTGGTTCCCTATTTTTCGATGTCGCGGTGGAACACTTTCGCTGCGTACTTTTTTTTCTCCAACCCTTTCTTGATCTCTTCCGCCAGCATCACCGAACGATGTTTGCCGCCGGTGCAACCAAAAGCGATGGTGAGATAACTTTTCCCTTCTTCGATGTAGTGGGGCATCAAATACGCCAGCAAACCTTCCATGCGCTTCAAAAACTCCCCGGTCTGCGGGAACGACCGGATAAATTTTCTGACGTTGGCGTCCTTCCCGGTAAAACGCCGCAACCGCGGCACAAAATGCGGGTTGGGCAGGAAGCGCACGTCGAACATCAGATCGGCATCGTTCGGCACGCCATATTTGTAGCCAAAGCTCACCACCGAAATCAGCATGGGATAGCGGTCGGGATTCTTGAATCGCCGGGTAATGAAGTTCCGTAGTTCGTGCACGTTGAATTGCGTCGAATCAATCACCACGTCCGCCAACGACCGGATCGGCTCCATCAATTTGCGTTCGTGCTGCAAACTCTCGCGCACCGAATAATCCTTGCCGAGGGGATGCGGCCGCCGCGTTTCGCTGTACCGCCTAAGCAGCGCGTCGTCGTTTGCCTCGATAAACACGAGCGAAATCCCGTACTCGCCCCGTAGATGCTTCAATAATCCCGGCAGCTTCTGCAACTGCTGCCCCTCGCGTGCGTCCACTAACAGCGCCGCGCGGCTGAATTCCGCTTCGCCCGCCGCGTGCAGCTCCACAAAAATCGGAATCAGCTCGACCGGCAGATTGTCCACGCAGTAAAAGCCCATGTCTTCAAACGCGCGCAACACGGTGCTTTTGCCCGAGCCGGATAGCCCGGTCAGAATGACAAGCTGACTGCTTTCTCTTTTCTTGGGAACCTTCGCGTTGGAGCGCGCGCTCAGGCTTTCACCCGACGCTGATGCGTGCTCGGGATGCGCATGTCTTCGCGATATTTGGCCACCGTACGGCGCGTGACGTGGATTCCTGCGTCGTCCAGTTTTGCCGCAATGTGTTCATCGGTCAGCGGCTTGCTCGTGTCTTCCTCTTCGATCATTTTCTTAACCAGGCGTTTCAGCGTCAGCAGCGACATTCCGCCGCCTTCCGGTCCGTTTACTGACTCGCTGAAAAACGACCGCAGTTCCAGCACTCCCTGCGGCGTGTGCGCGTACTTGCTGGCCACCGCGCGGCTCACAGTGGAAGGATGCACGCCCACCTCTTCCGCTACTTCCTTGATCATCATCGGCTTCAGCGCGTCCGGCCCGTGATCCAGAAACTCGCCTTGCCGAGCAATAATCGACTGGCACACCCGCAAAATGGTGTGTTTTCTTTGCTCGATATTTTTCAGTAGTTGAATCGCCGCAGTAAATCTTTCCTTGACGTAGTTGCGCACGTCGCGGTCCGCAGCGTCGCGAGCCAGCAAGCGGCGATAGGTGGGGCTGAGCCGCAGCTGTGGCATGTCGTCTTCGTTCAGAAAAACCTGCCAAGCGCCTTCCGCTTTGCGAAAATATACGTCCGGCTCCACCAGCCGCGGCTCGGTCTTGTTGTAGCGCAGCCCCGGCCGGGGATCGAGCTTCTTGATCACGTCCAGCGTGCGCTTCACCATTTCAATCGGGCGATTAACCGCGCGCGCAATCTCT
The DNA here is from genome assembly GCA_035607085.1 of Candidatus Eiseniibacteriota bacterium. Taxonomy (GTDB): domain Bacteria; phylum Acidobacteriota; class Terriglobia; order Acidiferrales; family UBA7541; genus Acidiferrum. The sequence goes on from DATMZI010000056.1 coordinate 145,478, forward strand.
TTCAGCTGGTTCGACTGCACCTGCTTCAAGTGTTCGGAGACAATTTGCTGCGCCAGCGCATTCTGCGGATCAAACGCCTTCAGCTGCAGCAATAGGCATTCGCGCAAATCCCGCGTGCCCACGCCGATGGGATCGAAATCCTGCACTACCGCGACCGCATCTTCCAGATCGTCCTGCGTGTACTTCCCTTCTTGCAGCAGCTCTTCCTGTGAAGCAGTCAGGTAACCGTTTTCGTCCAGGTTGCCGATAATGCTTTCCGCGATTTCCCGTACCGCGTCGGAACAAATCGTCACGCTCAGTTGCCAGGTCAGATGCTCGGTCAATCCGGCCGGCGAAGACAAAAACTTCTCAAATGAGGGCCTTTCGGAAATTTCCCGCTCTTGCGACTGCCCGCCGTCGCCGCCTGTATCCAGATACTGGTTGAAGAACGTTCCAACGTCGAATTCGTCAAACGGATTCGATTCCGGCTTCTCCGGAACCTTTTCCGTTTCGTTTTTCAGGAAATTTTCGTCGCTATAGTTGTCGCTGGTGGTGGGTTCTTCGCTCAGTTCTTCCAAAACAGGATTCGCCACCACTTCGGCATTGATCATTTCCCGCAGTTCCAGGCGGTTCAGCGCCAGCACGCTGACCATCTGCACCAGGCCGGGCGTCAGAATCTGCTTCTGCGCCACTTTCAGATTGAGTTTGAGTCCCTGCCAGGCCATGGTCTCGCTTCAGCCGTTCCTCTCGCTTACCTGCCCTGTTTCTGCGAAATTCCTAGTTCAGGCGGAAATGATCGCCCAGATACACGCGCCGGACTTCAGGATCATTGCTCAACTCCTCCGGACGCCCTTTGCGAAAAATCTTGCCGCTTTTCAGAATGTACGCTCGGTCGGTCACCGTCAAGGTCTCTCGCACGTTATGATCCGTGATGAGCACGCCGATGCCGCTTTTGGCAAGCTCGCGAATAATTTCCTGTAAATCCTTGACAGTCAGCGGATCAATCCCCGAAAAAGGCTCGTCCAGCAAGATGAAGGAGGGCTCCAGTGTCAGCGAGCGTGCAATCTCCAGTCGCCGCCGCTCTCCGCCCGATAGCGTGTAAGCCTTGCTGCTCCGCACCGTCTCCAGTCCCATTTGCACTAACAGCTCCTCCAAACGATCGCGCTGTTGTTCTGGAGTGAGAGGGAGGGTTTCCAGAACCGCCAGAAGATTCTCTTCACTCGTGAGCTGGCGAAAGACCGAAGGTTCCTGCGGAAGGTAGCTGATGCCGCTGCGGGCCCGGAGGTACATGGGGAGATCGGTGATCTCCTCGCCGTTCAGCATAACGCGGCCGGAATCGGGCCGGGCCAGACCCACTAAAATATAAAAGGTAGTTGTCTTGCCCGCGCCGTTGGGTCCCAAAAGCCCTACGACTTCACCCTGTCCGATCTCCAGTTCTACGTCGTCAACGACCTTGCGACCGCGGTACGACTTGTGCAATTCGACGGCCTGGAGCTTCAGCATTCCTCGTCACGTCGTGACCGCCAGAGGCCACTTCTATTCTGCTGGCTCCAAGTAGAGCCTGCACTGGTATTCCGCATGCTCTGCGTGGAGTCTGCACCCGTTATTTTTCGACTCGGTGTTTCGTCAGTGTGCGCGATCCGTTTTCAGAATCCACGATGATCGTAGCATCCGCTAAAAAGAAGGTCAATTGACGGCCCGTCGTGCTGCCTTCGCTGGCGTCAAAAATGGTCGGCGTTCCGCCGGTCATCACGAATTTTCCGTCCGCTAGAGTGTACTCGCCGCGCTCCGCCGTCGCTCTGCGATCGCCTTGCACCACGGTCACGCCGCCGGTTCCCACGGCGCGGCTGATCTGCTGCGCGCCCTGCCCCGCACCATTCGCGCGCGTGAAGTACAAATCCAGGTCCTGGCCGCTCATTTTCTGATCTGGTGCCTGCACGACCACGTTGTGCGAAAGGCGCGCTCGATTCTCAGCATCCCAATACGTCAGTTCCGCAGACTGCGCATGCCATAACACCGGCGCTTTCGGAGGGGCCGCCACCTTGCCTGGCGCGGCGTTGGTATTGCGGGATACTTGCGGAAAAACTGCGCGCACATTTCCCGCCGCGTTCAGCATGCGTTCATTTTTCAGCAATTCGATGGATTCGGCTTCCATCACCGAATCGCCCTGCCATAACCGCGCATGCCCGCTGTACAATGCGCGCCCGGTTTTGGAATTTCCCGTCAAGCTGTCTGCGCGGATATTCGACGCCGCCGGCGCCAAATGCACCGTGGTATTCCGCGCGGAGAGATCCGACGAACGCACGTTACCTTCCCCGCGCACATCACCCGTCGCCTGCCAGAACGTCAGCGTCTCGGCCGAAGTCTGGCTCGTGGCATCGCGCGCGATCGCGTGGCCGGTCAAGCTGGCCTTCTCGTCCGCTCGCTCGAATACCGCGTGGTCCGCTCGGGCCGTTCGCTGCAACTCGCTCAACTGCACATTTTCGTGAAGTTCCATGCGCGACCAGCCATCGTTCGGATTCATCAGCACAAAACCGTTGTTCGCCGTGGCGGATTGCTTGGCGCCCCCGGCAATCGTTCGCTCGGTCTGCAAATTACCCTTCGCATCCAGCCGCGAAGCCGCTCCCTGCGTGTCAAAGTTCATGCTCAGCTGATTGGCCTCTAGCACGGTGCGCGTTGCCTGGGCGTTACGACTCGCCGCATCTTTCAGTTCCAGTCGGCCCGGCCCGGCGGTTCCCGCGCTCTCTAGCCGCGTTCCTTTCGCATCGCGCTTTTCCGCAAACGCAATCCGCAGCTCCTCGGTCGTGAGCCTGCGCGCTTCCCCCTTAGCGACTGCGTTTCCGCCCGCGTTCCCGTTTGTTCGCGCATCCACGCCGCCCTTCAAAACCAGCAATTTGGGCGCGCTCGCTCCCGCAGCCATTTCCATTTCGGCGCTCCGTGCCGTTACCGTCTGCCTCTCGTCGCCCTTCGCGGCTTCGCCGCTTACCCGGCCTTTGGCTTCCGCCCGCGTCACCCACCCTTCGCGTGCGAAGTCTGCCGCCATCTCTTCCGCCTGAAGCCACTGATGGCTGACGCCTTTCTCCGCCGTAAACTCCGGCAACACATTCTTCCCATCGCTCTTCGCAATCAGCCGTTTCGCGTGAAAATTTTCATCCAGATTCAGCTGAAATCCAGGCGCGCTCAGCCGTTCCCGTTTCGTTCTGGCCTCCGCTGGTCCCGCCAGATACATCCTTCCCGCATCCCGCTCAAAGTCCAACCGCGATCCCGTCACTTCCACTGGCTCCTTTCCCGTCGCGGCACCAACCATTGCCGAAACACTTTTTACGGCCCTCCCCGTCGCTGGGACCGGCTGATCCAGCTTCAATTTGACATTGTGCAGCAAGGTCAGCGTTCCCTCCTCGGAGTGATACGTCGCCCCCACCGCTTGTCCACTGCCACTGGCAAATTCGAATCGCACATCCTGCTCGGTTTTTGCTTCGCCGCTAGAGCGGTTGAATACCACCCCGCGCGTTCTGACCTTCATGGTAGCTCCGTCGGCTTTGCCTCCCGCCGCCTCCCACTCGACTCTGCTCATCAGCGTGATTTCCACGTCGCCCGAGCAATCGATGTCGCCGCTATCCTTGCTGTAGCGGCAGGCGTGCGTCTCCAGCGTGTCGTGCCGCGCGCCGTCTTTACCAAAAATCGTGACTTTCACGCCTTCCAGATCGGTCGCGTTCAGCCCTCTGAAATCGGTGGATTTCACCGCCTCCACGGTAAAAACCGTTCGCGTTCCTTCTCCTTTGGAAAAAGTCAATCTTGTGGACTGCCGCTCGACATCCACAGCCGGTGAGGGTGGCGCATTTCTCCGCTCGTTATATCGGGTCCATCCGCGTTTCAGGTACACACCCACTGTTAGGATGGCGCACACCAGCGCCGCCGTCGCACTCCAGCGCGCATATTTGGCCGCTTCGCTCTTCTTCATCGTGTAGCGCCGCGCTTCAAGCGGCATCCTCGTTCAGTTAATCAGCATACTCGTGCGCGGTGTAGAATGCGCAGGCATCAGCCATTCTTGCTCTTCCATCGCTGCAGCGACCTAAAAAAACCACTTCCGAAGGATGCCACCAGCTTTGGCGGGTGCGACACCTTTTGGGGACAACAGGGTGGGAGGAGGCCAAGAAGCACACGGACGACAGACTGCTGAGGCCGAGTTCCCTGCTAACCGGCCGTCTCGGCGGTAGCTGCCGGAAGGTGGGGAAGGATTCCGACATTGGCAACCGCAACGCTATCCCGATTGGTGTTCTTCACCAGGTACATCGCCTCGTCGGCCAGGTGCAGCAACCCTTCCTTGGTGCGTGAGTCCATCGGGTAGGAGGCCACGCCCATGCTCGCCGTCAGCTTGATGTTCAGCCCGTCGCTCTGTAGCCAGGTATTTTCCCGGATCAGCTTGTGCAGGCGCTTGGCAACGTTCATGGCATTTTCTTTGGACGTCTGCGGCAGCAGCAGCACAAACTCATCGCCGCCGTAGCGGAACGCAAAATCAATCAGCCGGCAATGTCCTTTCAGCGAATTCCCGATCTCCGCCAGCAGCCGCGAACCTACCAGATGGCCCTGGGTATCGTTTACCTGCTTGAAATGGTCCAGGTCAATGAAGATCAGCGAAAATTCATAGTTGTAGCGTTGCGACCGGTAAATCTCCGTCTCCAGAATGAAGCTCATGTGCCGCGCGTTGTACAGCGTCGTGCAATCGTCCGTGATCGTCAGCTCATGGATTCGCTTCACGTGCCGCGCATTCTCCAGCGCGATGGCCGCAAAGTCCGATAGCGCCTCGAGCAACTTCAGGTCGCGCGGATCAAATCCTTCCGGTCCGATACAGTTGATCAGTTCGATCACGCCGAGACAGGTATCACGAAACCGCACCGGAACCGCGACGATCGACTGCGTCTCGGTCTTGGTCTTTTCGTCCACCTGGCCGAAAAACCGCGTGTCTTTCGATGTGTCAGGCACAACTACCGTCTCGCCGTGCGCCGCTACCCATCCCGCAATGCCTTGCCCCATCTTTACGCGCACATCTTTCAGCGCTTGCGACGCGGTGCCCACGGCAAGTTCAAAATACAGTTCCTGCTTCGCTTCATCGAGCAACAGCAAGGACCAGTTGTCAGGGCGCAGGAATTCATCAATCTTTTCCATAATGGTGCGCAACACCTGGTCGAGCTGCAGCGACGACGTCAGCGCCTTGCCGAGTTCCTGGAACACCGCGACTTCGCCGACTTCCCGCCGTACTTCCGGAAGCCCCGAACTGCGCCGCCGTTCCACGGCCGGAAACTGTTTGGTTTCCTCCACGATGGGCATTTCCTGTCCTCTGCGCACGCGGCTTTTGCAAGCCCTTGCGAAAACACCACGCCGCTCGCAGGCTGGCTATGTCTGCTTCCCCGCCAGTATAGGCGCCGCGCAAAATCCTGCGCAACCAGTCCGTGGTACAGGCGTTGCCATCTCGCCATCCGGCGTACCGGAACTTGCTATCGAGCAAATCCGTATCCCTCGAGCGCGGCCAGAAATTTTTTAGTTCGCGGTTTACGAGTGGCTCGAACCGCCCGGTGCGAGCGAGTGCAGCATCCGCAAAATAGTAATCCGGGAATTGCACGCCGACCAGGCTCCACACCGGCACAACGATCAGAAAGATGATGCAGCCGATGAATCCGGCGTCCCAATGAATTTCGCCCGGCTTGGTACCGCCGCGAAAAGATCGTTACAAGCGGCGGGCCGGATTATCTGCACAAATCCCGCTCGAAGAGGCGCGATTTTGGCAGGAAGTTTGACACCGCCTCCGCCACGCCAATATAGTCATGCGGAGATTCTAACCAGCCGCTGCCGGCGCGAGGCGCCTGTGCAGAATTCGAGTTTCAGGGCAAGCACCCGCGACCTTACGAGCCCTGGGATGATGATGGCATGCCAGCACCAGGGATCGGTCCGACGCAATGGCCAAAGGCACGTTTGGGCAACGTTTAAAGAGCGAGCGAGAGCTGCGCGAAGTTTCGCTGGATGAGGTTTCCAAGGCCACGCGAATCGCACGGCGTTTTCTGGAGGCGCTGGAAAACGAACAATGGAACAAACTGCCGGGTGGGGTGTTTGGGCGCGGATTTGTGCGCAGCATCGCGCGCTACCTTGGTTTAAGCGAGGAAAATCTGCTGTCGGAATACGATCTGGCGCGCGGGGAAAGCGCCAATGCTCCGCCACAGAAACCGGAGGAGAGGATTCCTTCGCCGCCAAAGTGGATGCCGGTTGCAGTGGGATTGCTGCTGCTCGCGTTATTGGCGGGTGCGATCGCAGGCGGGCGCTACGCCTGGAAGGCGTATGAGGCGCATCGCGGGCAGAAAAAATCGTCGGCGATGGTCAGTTTACCAGCGGCAGCACAAGCGCAAATGTTGACCACAAATTCCGCGACGGGTCGGCTTGATCTCTCCATGGTGGCGTCGGCCTCCACTCATGTGCAGGTGGTTGCGGATGGAAAGTTGTTTTTGACCCCGACCTGGCCTCCGGCGAAAGCCGCAGGTTTGCGGCGGCGGATCGGCTGGAAGTGACCACGACGGACCTGGAGACGGTGTTGCTGGAATTGAACGGGCAGACGGTTGCGCCGCTCGGCACACCCGGCTCCTCCGGTACAATCATGTTGACGCAAAAGGATTTGAGGCAGACCACCGGTGGAGACACTCAGCGCTGAAGTACTGGAAGAATTGCGGCAAGGCCGCTCCAGCCGCGAAAACAAGCTGGCAGTGTGCACCGGCGGCGTGCAGATCGCGGCGCCGGACTTGGCGGAAGTGCTTTCCGTGCTGGCGCTGGACCCGGACGAACTGGTAGCCAGCCGCGCGCGCGATTCGATCCTTTCGCTGCCTATCCAGCACTTCGTGGAAGCGCTGAACCGCGAGCAGGCGCTGGAGCCGCTATTTCAATATGCCGCGACCAATCTGGCCGGCAAGCCCGCCGTGCTGAATGCAATGATCAAAAACAAAAGTTGCGGCGCCGAGCATTTGCTTCCGATCGTACCGCACCTTTCGACGCTGGATATTCAGGCGCTCATGGATGAGCTAGAGCGCGTAGTGGATTCGCGCGACCTGGTGTCGGCGCTGGAAAAATCGAGTTCTGTAACGCTGGAGCAAAAGGCGCAGCTCAATGAGCTTTTGAGCGATACGACGCCGGACCAAGCGGCGCTGGCGCTGGCCGCCGAAGACCTGGAGATGGACGAAGAGCGGCGCAAGACTCTGCTGCAGCAGATTTCGGCGATGACCGTGGCGCAGCGCGTAAAGTTTGCGATGAAGGGCGGCGCCGATGCGCGGCGGGTGCTGATTCGCGACACCAACAAGGTGGTGCAGCGGGCGGTGCTGCAATCGCCCCGGCTGACGGATCAGGAAGTAGAAGCGTTCGCTTCGATGACCAACCTGACGGACGAGATTCTGCGGCTGGTCGGGAAGAACAGGAATTTTCGCAAAAATTATTCGGTAGTGCGCAACCTTCTGAATAACGGTAAAGCCCCGCTGGACGTGACGATGAACCTGTTGCCGATGCTGAATCCGATGGATCTCAAAAGGCTCACGATGAATAAGAACGTGCCGGAAACGCTGCGGACGACCGCGATCAAACTGCAGCGGCAGCGGTCGGAGACGAAGAAGTAAAGACTCATGAACCTACGCCACATCCCGTCGGTGAAGCGCTGGCTGGGGCTGATCGCAGTGCTTGGCATCAGCGCGACCTTTGCGATGCGGCCGCCGCGGGCCAACGCATCCGAACAACCGTGGACCAAGGCGCAGACCGTGGAGGCCGCGCAGTTGGCGACAGAATTGCAGCAGGAAAAAGACCCCTACCTCACGGTGATCTATGTAGGGGTGAAGGCGCTTTATGAGGGCGCGCACATCCCGGGCGCGGTATTCTACGGGCCGGGTTCGACAGAGCAAGGGCTCGGCGAGCTAAGAAAGTTCGCGGCAACGCTACCGAAAAATTCAGATGTGGTGTTGTACTGCGGGTGTTGCCCGCTCGAGAAATGCCCGAACCTGCGGCCGGCGTTCCGTGCGCTGAAAGACAGCGGATTTACGAGGCTGCGAGTGTTGGTCCTCCCCACCAGCTTCAACTCCGATTGGGTGGAGAAGGGCTTTCCTGTTCACAAGGGTGAGATGCCCTGAGTCTGAAGCCTGGCTGCAGTTTTCCCCGCCAAATGAGGTACCATCTAGCCGCTTGGAAGCCCTGGAGGCGCGCATGAGGAAGAGCGTTGTTTTTGCGGTAGCTTTCGCCATTATGGCGGCTTTGGTGTGCGGAACAGCGGTCCGCATAGCTGGCCAATCCGCGTTGCCTAAACCTGATAAAGACACCGTACTGCAAGCCGCCGACATCAAGGCCAAGCTTTTTCCTGAAGCAGTTTTCTTTCGCGGGCAATCGGCGCCGGTCCAGATGCGCAACACCGGCGGAGTGCATTTTGCGGATGACTTCTACGTGTTGGCAGGAATGGTGGACAACTCCGGATACTCGACGGGCATTCGTGAAAAGTATCAGGCTTATCTGCTGAGCGAAGTAACGCTGCGGATTGGCGGGCAAACGCTGAAAGCGGGCGCTTACGGAATAGGTTTTCTCGAAGGCGGAAAATTTGTGGTGATGGATCTGGCGGCGAACGATATTTTTCAAGCGGCGGCGCAACGCGATGCGGATATGAAGCGGCCGGTGCCCTTGCAAGTAAGGGCGGCGGATGGTGGAAAGTACCGGCTATACATGGGCAGGGACTTCGTGGAATTCAGCCGTACCAAATAGGCGGGGATTTTCGTCACATCAAGCAGTTCAGCCTGCAAAATAATACGCCGGTTCGAGTCGAGAGTGGACGCGATGAGAAAAACGACGAACGTTCGCCGCGTCGCGGCTTGCCTGCTGCTGTGTGCAGCGGCCGCGGCGGCTCCGCAAAAGTCCGGAAAGCTGCTGTTTGACGGCAAGACCTGGTGGGACCACGTGAAGGTGATCGCGGACGACAGCATGGAAGGCCGCGAAACCGGGAGTCTGGGGCTGCGGAAGGCGGAAGCTTACGCGGTCGAGCAACTGAAACGCGCGGGGCTGGAGCCGGCGGGCACCGACGGGTTTTATCAGAACATTCAGTTCGTGCAGCGGCAGATTGACGAGAAGAATTCCTATGCGTTTCTGACACGGAACGGGCAATCGAATCCGGTGGCGCTCGGCGACGACGCGTATTTCTCGACGCGAGTGGAAGGTTCGGATCAGGAGTTGAACGCGGCGCTGGTGTTCGCGGGTAACGGACTGCGGGTACCGGAAAATCATTTGGACGAACTGGCCGGGTTGGACTTGAAAGGAAAAGTGGTGGTCTATCTGGCCGGATCGCCGGCGTCAGTACCGGGTTCGCTGGCGGCGCACTATGGGGGGCTGGCGCAGCGATGGAAAACTTACGCCGTGGCCGGCGCAGTGGGGATCATCGTCATTCCAAATCCCGCTTCCATGGACATTCCGTGGTCGCGCATGTCGCTGAATCGCGCACATCCGTCCATGGATTTGGCGGATCCGGAGTTCAACGAAATCGCCGGGCTGAAAGTGGCCATGGTATTCAATCCGGCGGCGGCGGACTCGCTGTTCGACGGCTCCGGGCACAGCTTCGCGGAAGTGGCCGCGCTGGGGCGCGATCGCCAGGAACTACCACACTTTGCACTGGCGGTTTCGCTGAAAGCACAGGCAGCGATCGAAAAGGCGCAGATTGAGTCGGCAAACGTTGTGGCCAAGCTGACGGGAAACGATCCGAAGTTGAAGAACGAATACCTGGTGCTCTCCGCACACGTCGATCATGTGGGAATCGGCGAGCCAGTGAACGGCGACAGGATTTACAACGGAGCGATGGACGACGGGAGCGGCGTGGCGGCGGTGCTGGATATTGCGGTTTCGTTGAAGCAGCATCCGGAAAAGCTGAAGCGGTCGGTGATCTTCTTGCTGGTCACGGCGGAGGAAAAAGGGCTGCTAGGTTCGAAATATTTTGTGGCGCGGCCGACGGTGGATGCCAAGGCCATCGTGGCGGACATCAACATTGACATGTTTTTGCCGATCGTGCCGCTGAAGGTGCTGCGGGTGCAGGGGATTAATGATTCGACGCTTGGCGATCGCGTCGCTGCAATTGCCAAATCTTTCGACGTGAAGGCGATACCCGACCCGGAACCGCTGCGCAATCTATTTGTGCGCAGCGATCAGTACAATTTCATCCGGCATGGAACACCTTCCGTGATCATGGACGTTTTTTACGAAGCGAATTCGCCGCAGGCACAGACATTCAGGGATTGGTTGACGCAGCGCTATCACGCGCCAAGCGATGACACGGACCAACCGGTAGATTTTCATTCGGCGGCGCTGTACGAGGAGATGGTGCGACAGCTGCTCGTCGAAACCGCGAACGACGGACAGCGGCCACAATGGAAAGCGGATTCGTTTTTCAAGCGCTACGCGAGCGGGCAAAGCAAGTAGTCCAGGTCCGGCACGCTGCTACCGCGCCCTGCGAGGAAGCCACATGGACGCCGAATGGGTGCGCAAGATCTGCCTATCGCTGCCGCACACGACGGAGCAAGTGCAGTGGGGCAGCGATCTGTTATTCAAGGTGCATGGCAAAATGTTCGCGGTTACGCCTTTGGAACCCGCGCCGGTTTGCCTGTCGTTCAAATGTTCCGATGAAGTGTTTGCCGAACTGACGGAACGCCCCAACATTATTCCGGCGCCGTACCTCGCGCGGGCCAAGTGGGTCGCGCTCGAAACCCGCGATGCGATCGCCCGCGATGAGTTGGCGGAGTTGCTGAGAAATTCCTACAAGTTGGTTTTAGCGAAGCTGCCAAAACGTTTGCGCGAACCCGCTGACGCCGCCGGGAGTAAGAAAACGACCAAGCCCACAAAGAATGCGAAGGGAATGAAACGTCGAAAGGCTCGACGCTGAAAAATATACTCAAGAAGATACAGGTCCCGCGCTATTTCAAAATCAGGCGGTGACTTTGTTTGCGGCGACCTTGGAATCAACGCGGCGCAGTGGCTTGGCGCCGGGCAGCGGGAAAGTCATATTCCAGAAATTGATATCAGTGGAAAGGAATTCCACGCCGATATGCGTTTTGCCGTCGCGTTTGCGCTGAATAGAGACGACGCGAGCTTCGACCTTGCGCGCGCTGCTTTCGTTGACGAGCAGAAGGGTCTGGCCGACGATCAAGGGATGCTCAGTTTCAATCTGGGCGCCATGCTGGCTGACCGCATTGGTCTTGGCGCGGACGGAAAACTTCTCCGAGTCCTCATTCTGGCCGTTGAGAACCAAAGGTATAGTGAGGGATACGCGCTGAGTGCGCCGGCGCTCTTTGCAGCGAAAGTGAAGTAGGGACATACGTACAACCACGCTCCGCCAGATTTCGATCTCGGGGACGGTTGCTTGAAAGAGGACAGAGCCTTTCGAAGCCGCCCGGCCATTGCACCGGGTTCTTACCAAGGGCTGCCGACCGGACTCAAGCGTCCACGACGGCAGCTATCTTCGCAGTTGTCCGCGGCTCAGACAATAGCGAAGCGGTACCAAAAACCCGCCCGGCAAACAGTACGTTAGTACCTGTCCGCGGCCGCGTCAACCGCAAATTTTCTCGCGCGTTTTACACGAATTTCCCTGGATTGGTACCGGAAAATCCGAGCAACAGGGCCAAAACGGAAGGCATCTATCGATGCCAAGAGCAATCGGCCCCAGTCTCCTTCCAGCCCGAAGCTCTGCGCAGTTCACACCCATCAGGAGAACCGAATGAAACGCATGGCCTTGTTGCTGTTGTTTTGCGGAGCTGTTTGCATGCCGCGTTCGTTTGCACAGGACCACTTTGCAGTCGGGGCGTATGTGGACTATTTTCGCCTTTCGCAGATCAAGACCAATTTTGCCGGACTTGGAGCCCGCGCCGGATTTGGGTTGACCAGCCACGTCGTGCTGGAAGGGGAGATGAACTACGACTTCAACCAGACGTTTAACGAAGACTTCGCCAACGGCACGACGCTGACCGTGCAGCGTTCGAACGTGCGGCTGCTGCACGGGCTGTTCGGACCGAAACTCTCGCTGGGGCACTCCAACTTTCATCTGTTTGTAACGGCCAAGGGCGGATTTCTGGACACTATGTTCGACTCGCGGCCAGCCAACCTGAACACGTTTTTCAGCAGCGTAGATAACTTGCGCGCGAAGAATGTGATGGCCGTGTTCTATCCCGGGGGCGGCGTGGAAGGGCGCGTAGGACCGGTCGGCTTGCGGCTGGATGCGGGCGATGAAATGTACTTCAACGACGGAACGCACCACAACCTGCGCGTAGCGTTCGGGCCTTATATTCGCTTTTGAAAATTCGACCAATGGGCCTTCCTAACACGTAACAAATATCGCGGGACGTGTGACCCCGTCGGACTTTTGCCTGCTTTCCGGCGCAGGACGTCTATTTTTTGCGCCGGACATCGAAGAAACGCCTTCAGGTGTTTGCCGGATAGAAAAATAAGCCCATCAGAAAGAGCAATTTGCGCGCGCACGGGGTGGCGGGAAACTTGCTCTCCTCACCCGTATTCCCGGCAAATCTACGCTTGAGGTGGACGATGAAATCTTTCCCCGCAAATCCACTGGCTTCTGCCCTGCTGGCCGGAGCACTTTCTCTTACCGTACCTTCCCTGCTGGCGGTGCAAGAGCCAACTCAGTCGCCGCAGGATCAGGGACAATCGCAACAGCGCGACAACGGCCAGGCCACTGAGAATTCATTCGCCGGCCGCATCACTAAGGGCAACAGCGGCAAATTCATGTTGGAAGACGCTTCGAAGAGCACTTCGTTTGCGCTGGACAATCAGAAGCTAGCGAAGAAATTCGAAGGCAAAAACGTGGTAGTTACCGGAACGCTGGATCAAGCGAACAACATTCTTCATGTGAAGAAGATCGAGTTGGCCGCCTAAAGCGGACGACGCGTTTGCTCATGTAGGCGTGCTACGGATTCTCCGGCGCGGCAGGCGCATTTGCTCTCTAAAATTTGATCCTTGTCGAAGGAAAGGTGAGCGCCGCCGGGCCAGGTCCAGATCATGCGGCGGACGGCGCCTTCCGGCCCGCGTTCGAAGTGGATTGTCGCGTAATCGGAACGCAGGAAGAAAGTGTCGCCATCTGTCATCACCATGTCCCGCCAGAAGGGATCCTGGCCCCAGCGCATGGCCAAGTGGCCTTGGCGCGTCGCCAGCGTTTGCGTAGCCGATTTCTTTTGAGTGATAGCCGCCAACGTATTGCCGCATGGACCGTTCGCCGGGCGTAATCGGAGTAACCGCTGGAGGCTGCGAGACTTCGCCGCCGAACAGTACGGCTTCCAGAGCGATGCGCCGCGAAAATCCAGACTGAACGTTGCCAAGCACGATAGCGTAGATATGTTCTTTGGAATAGATGGCAACATGAGAGATGAATCCTGCAAGCTGTCCGGACTGTTCGATGAGCTCGCGGGAGCTGTATTTTCGCTTGCCCCAACCATAGGCATATTTGAGTTGGCTGACCGCAAATGAGGGATTGACATCCACGGCGCGCAGCCAGCGCATTAGATCCTCAGCATTGGAATAAATTGAACCGGCGCCATCCAACGCGGCTTGGTTAAAGGGAAGTGGATGCAAGCGAACTTCGGAGGCGGTCGCCGCACTGCCAAAGGCGTCGCGGCCCGCGGGAAGGTCGCGGCAGGCGACACCGGAATTTTCCATTTGCAGCGGCGCAAAAATGTTTTTGCGCAGATATCCTTCGTATGTCGCGCCGCTAACTCATTCAACGACGCCGGCGAGCAAAAAGTATCCCGCGTTGCTATAAGCGCATTCCTTGCCGGGCGCAAAGAGTGGTTTCACTCCGCCTAAACGCCGCACCAGGTCATCGTGAGAAATACAATCGCGCTAGGTTTCCTCGGAATCCAAAAGGCCGACGCCCTATTCGCGTGTCAGCAACTGTTCGATGGTGATGGCGTCGCCGTTAGGAATGCCTGCGATGTAGCGGCTCAGCAGATCTGAAAAACGCATTTTGCCCTGCGCTACCAGCTGCTCGATCGCCGCGGCCGTGAAAGTCTTGCTAAGCGAAGCTACGCGAAACCGTGTCTCCGCGCGATTGGGCGAACGCACCTGCGGGTCGGCATCGCCGCAAGCCTTTTCAAACAGCACCCTGTCAGCCTGCGCCACCAGCACGACACCGGCAAAATCCCCTGCCTTTTCATAGGCGCGCAGCCAGGCGTCGGCACGCGTCGCTACCGCCTCCGCTGCCAGATTCGCCGCCGGGGACACGGTGGATCCCGGGACCTGCTGCGCCGCCCCAGCAAGCCTGGTGGAGCAAGCCAACGCGATCGCGAAGACTGCTTTTCTGAGCGGGTGTCGCGCCGACGCTAACAAGCCATGTTCTCCTGGATCCCAGCCTTGGCCTTAGCCCTAGCCTTAGCCCTAGCCCTTCCAGATTACCCCAGGCGCGCCGCAGAGACCGCGAAACTACCGGCTTTTCGCGGCGTGGCAGCATTGTAACGGGATCGCTATTTGCAGTTTGACTACGACTGTACTCGCCGCCCAGTTGGCTCTCGAAACCGTATGCTACATTGCGAAATTGGCGCTGCACGCGCCCACGTGTGAACAGCCAATTACAAAACGACCCGCGGCGCCTTCAGAACCCGGAGAAAGTCAAACGGGTGGAAGTGTATTGGCACGCCGTCACGTATAAGACGCTGATTGCCTACGGACTGATTCTAGCCGCAGTCATTTTTGCGGCGGCGTATTTTGTAACGCCCGGATTTTATGCGGCGGTACTCAAAAAAGTGGGTAATGCCGTAGCCGGCGGCGATGCCGAGGTCGCCCCTCTTGCCAACACGCAGGCCAAGTTTGTCAATCTGGACGGACGCGTGCAGGTCAAAAAAGTGAACTCCGTGCAGTGGGTGGACGCCGACTATCGCACTACGCTCGATAAAGGCGATTTGATTCAAACGGGCTCGGATGGTGCGGCGCGCATCACCTTCGCCGATACCACGTCCTACACAATTAAAGCCGAGACACTTGTCACAGTTGAGGAAAACGACGTCACCCGCGACCAGGCAACCACCGCGGTTCGCATCAATACCGGAGCGGTGGACCTTTCCACGGCCAGCTCGCCCAATTCGCACACCGCGGTTAGCGTGGAGGACACCGTCGCGCAGATCCGCCCCAACAGCCGAGCGACCGTGAAATCTGATCCGCAAAGCAAGGAGGCGGAATTTACAATTGCCAGCGGCAGCGCGGAAGTCCAGCGCGGCGGCGAAAAGGTGGAACTGGGCCAGTGGCAGCGGGCCAACGTTCGTTCCGGCAGCCCGATCTCCACTTCAGATGTTCTCGCCCCTCCCGATCTCGCCCAACCACTCAATCTTGCACCCATCATTACGCAGGTCCCCAAGACCACTCCGGTTCATTTTGAATGGAAACCGGTTAAGGACGCGGTCACCTATAATCTGCGCATCAGTACCACCGCAATGTTCACGAAACTCGTAAAGGATTTGAAACTGGCGGGCACTGCCGCGGACGTAAGCGGCCTGGATGCAGGCGATTATTTCTGGAACATCATCGCCGTGGACGCTAAAAAGCAAACCAGTGAGGTCAGCGAAACTTTCAAATTCACGATCGTAGTGCAGGGCAAATCTCAGGAGATGGTTTTGGAAATCGGCGGCACGCAACTGCACGGCCGCGTGGCGGAAGTCTTTGGCAGGACCGAGCCCGGAGCAGCACTGATCGTGAACGGCCAGCCCGTTCCGAACATCGGCTCGGAAGGAAGTTTCCGGTATTTCACCGAGCCGCTCGAACCGGGTGAGCACACCATTGTGATCGTCGGCCAGAACCGCCGCGGTGGCACCGCGAAGCAACAGGTGACCATCGTTGTGCCCAAATAGATTTTTCCGAAGCGCGGCGGTTTTGCGTCCGCCGCTTACTTCGGAGAGAATAAAGGATTGCTCGGTGATTGAATAATTTTGACGCGCTCCGCAGAGCGTGCACGTAGCGTGATGATTTTGGCGCAGAAGTGAAAGGACTGGGGGAATGAACAAGAACGGTTACAACATGAGGTCGGTGTTCAGCCTATTTTCGTCCGACCTCGCCATTGATCTGGGCACGGCAAACACCCTGGTCTTTTCCCATGGCAAAGGCATCGTCGTCAACGAGCCCTCGATCGTGGCTATCAACAAGGTCAGCGGCGAAGTCGTAGCCGTCGGCCGCGAAGCCAAGGAAATGCTGGGCCGCACTCCCGGCAACGTAGTGGCCATCAAGCCGATGAAGGACGGTGTCATTGCCGACTTCAAAGTCACCGAAAAAATGTTGACGTACTTTATTCAGAAAGCGCACAACCGCCGCGTATTGGTGCACCCACGCATCGTCATCGGCGTTCCCAGCGAAATCACCCCCGTCGAAAAGCGTGCCGTGCAGGACTCCGCTTATCGTGCCCGCGCCAGCGAAGTGTATCTCGTAGAACAAGCCATGGCCGCAGCCATTGGCGCCGGCCTGCCTATTGAGGAACCGAGCGGCAACATGGTCGTCGATATCGGCGGCGGCACTACCGACATCGCCGTAATCTCTATGAGCGGCATCGTCTACTCGCGTTCCGTGCGCGTCGCCGGTAACGAAATGGACGAAGCGGTCATGCAGTACCTCAAGCGTAAGTACAACCTGCTGGTCGGCGAACGCACGGCGGAACAAATCAAGATGGAAATCGGCTCGGCCTACCCGCTCGAAAAGCCACTCACCATGGAAGTGAAGGGCCGCAACCTCATCGAAGGTGTTCCGCGCACCGTCACTATTGACGACAGCGAAATCCGCGAAT
Organism: Candidatus Eiseniibacteriota bacterium; assembly: GCA_035607085.1. Taxonomy (GTDB): domain Bacteria; phylum Acidobacteriota; class Terriglobia; order Acidiferrales; family UBA7541; genus Acidiferrum. The sequence continues at coordinate 162,264 of DATMZI010000056.1, forward strand.
CGCTGGCCGAATGTGTAGCCACCATTGTGAATGCTGTGCGCGTAGCCCTCGAACGCACTCCACCCGAACTTTCCGCCGATATTAGCGACCGGGGCATCGTTCTCACGGGCGGAGGGGCGCTGCTCAAGAATCTCGACAAGCGCATCCGCGAAGAAACCGGCTTGCCGGTTTCCATCGCCGATGATCCGCTGGCTTCGGTGGTACTCGGAACTGGCAAAATGCTCAGCGATTTCAAACTGCTGCGCCAGGTTTGCATCGATTAAGCAGCGTAGTCTTTCTGTCTGGTTGTTGTTGTACCCGAGTCGCTAGTCACGAGTCTCCAGCAGCTCCAGCTAGTTACTCCCAGTATTCGGTTTTACTGTGAACTTTGAACTCTTAACTTCGGACCTTTAACTTTTTCCCATGGTCGGTCTGCCCTCTCGTCATCGCTCGCTCTTCCTCCTGATTGGAGTGGTCCTTCTGCAAGTGTTGCTGCTTGCCGTGCAAATCAAGCGCGATTCGCAGGGCCGTTTGATCCGTGTCTGGACGGTTTCCGCGGTTTCGCCCGTGGAGCGCAGTGGCGCCTGGGGCATCGGCAAGATCCGCGACGCCTGGCGCCATTACTTCGCCCTGAGCGATACCGCAAGGCAGAACGAACAGCTGCAGCGCGAAAACGGCGAGCTCAAATTAGAGATCATGCAACTGCAGGGTAAATCCGCGGAAGCCGACCGCCTGGCCTCGCTGCTGAATTTCAAACAGAAGCAGGCCAAGGTTCCCATGGTCGTGGCGCGCGTAATCGGTTCCAGCGCCGACCCCAACAGCAACGTCATTTACATAGACCAGGGCCAGCGCGATGGCATCCGCAGAAACATGGGAGTGATCACTCCGGAAGGTGTCGTCGGCAAGGTGATCGAATCCTATCGTGATGCTTCTCAAGTCCTGCTCGTTACCGACCGCGACTCCGGCGTAGGCGCCATGATTGCCGACTCGCGCATCCAAAGTCCCGTCGGCGGCACTGGCGAGCCTCTGCTCAACATGAAGTATGTCGGCAACGACGACGAAGTCGCCGTCGGCGCCCGCGTAGTCACCAGCGGCATGGACCGTATTTTCCCCAAAGACTTGCCGGTCGGAGTCATCACCCTGGTCAAGCCCGGCGGCCAGTACAAGCAAATTCGCGTCAAACCTTCGGCCAGCCTGGAAAAACTCGAAGAAGTCATCGTTTTGCTAACCACCGATCCCGTTGTACTGAAGCAGGAGCCGGCTCCTCAGGCCGGCAACACTTCCACCGCGCCCGCTCCAGGAAACTCTAAGCCGCAGTCAACTTCCACCGCGACCACCGCCAAACCCACGGACAAACGCCCATGAACGAAACCTACGATCTCCGCGTCGGCGAATCGCACATCGAAGTTCATAAATTTCACGCCGGAACAATTTTGGTCAGTTTGCTGTTTGCCGTCGTCCTGCAATCTTTCCTGCCGGTTTATATCTCCAAGGCAGGCATTCTCGATCTGCCGCTCCTCATCACTATTTATTTCGGGTTAAGCCGCCGCAACCCGTCCAGCGGACTTCTTCTCGGCACCATCATCGGCCTCTTGCAGGACAGCCTCAGCAAAACTCCACTCGGCCTGTTCGGAATCGCAAAAACCGTCATCGGTTATCTGGCATCCTCGATTGGCGCCCGTTTGGACACCGAACACCCCGCCGCGCGCTTCGCCCTGACTGCCGCGTTCTTCGTCCTGCACCAAGGCATCGTGATCCTCATCCAAAAACTTCTCCTTGCGCAGCCGCAATCCTGGTTCACCATGCGCATGCTCGTCGCTTGCTTGGTCAACTCCACCCTCGGCGTCTTCCTCTACTACTTCCTCGATCGCCTCCGCAAATCTTAAACGCGCTCCGCATTTTTCTTGACAGCGTTTTTGGCAATTGATATCCATCATTCCAATAAATAATTTCTGGGCCGATAGTTTTGTCGGCGCTACCTCCTTCATTCTTATGCAGGCTGCAGTCACCGGAAAATTCCGCAGCGGAGGTCGCGGTCGGGGACAGGTGCGTGCTATGTTTCAACTCATTTTGGCTGCAGACCAATCTGGCGATAGCAGAATGGTGCTTATTTGCCAGGACTTTGAAGGATGTCTTTAAGAAGTTTCTCGCTAATTGCTTCAAGAAGGCAGCAAGAACTCTTTGAAGTCGTCGTAGCTGCTCGATATCGGCACCGATAGTTTCGGCCGCTTCAGGTACGCCGCGAGCCGATCGGGCAGCGGCGGCGCAATGCCAATCGCCTTTTCCACAATTTCCGCAAACTTCGCGGCATGCGCCGTAGCCAGCACCAACCCCTGCGCCGGTTCAGGGTGCTCTTTCTTGTACGCCTCCCAGCCCAAAATTCCGACCACCGTGTGCGGATCGGCTATGTAGCGGTACTTCTCCCAAACGGCCTTCATTTCCGCCAGGGTTTCAGCATCGCTCGCACCGTGTCCCCAAATCTCCCGCTGCACGTACTCCAGCCGCCCGCGGCACAAATCCAGCAGCCGCGGAAAATTATTCGGATTCCCCACATCCATCGCGTTCGAACACGTCGCCTGCGCCGCTCGCGGCTCGTACTTCCCACTCAGCAAATATTGCGGCACCACGTCGTTCGCGTTGGTGGCCGCCACAAAGCGCGCCACCGGCAATCCGATTCGTTTTGCAAATAGCCCCGCCGTCAAATTCCCAAAATTTCCGCTGGGCACCGCCACCACCAGCGGCGTCGAAGCCACGGGTAATTGCCGGTACGCCGCCACGTGGTAAAACATCTGCGGCAGCAGCCGCCCGATATTGATCGAGTTCGCCGAAGTCAGAAACGCCCGCTTGTTCAGCGCCTCGTCCGCAAACGCCTGTTTTACCAGCCTCTGGCAATCGTCAAACGTTCCGCTCACTTCGAGCGCCGTGATATTTTCTCCCAGCGTGGTGAACTGCTTCTCCTGCGCTTCGCTGATCCGCTTCGACGGATACAAAATCACCACGCGGATCCCCGGCACGCTCAGAAATCCGTGCGCCACGGCGCTGCCCGTATCGCCCGAAGTCGCCACCAGCACGGTCAGCGTGCGATCCTCTGCGCGTACAAAATAGCCCATCAGCCGTGCCATAAAGCGCGCGCCAAAATCCTTGAACGCCAGCGTCGGCCCGTGAAACAACTCCAGAATATGCAGCCCCGGCGAAAGCGAGACCAGCTGCACCGGAAAATTCATCGCCTCGCTGACGATTTGCCACAGCACATCTTCCGGAACGTCAGGCGTCGCAAACGGCTTCACTACGCGGAAACAAACTTCCGTGAACGGCAGTGCGCGAAATTCCTCCAGCTCTTCCGGCGAACGCCGCGCAATTTCCGCCGGCATATACAAGCCGCCATCCGGCGCAAGCCCGCGCAACACTGCTCCCCGTAGCGAGGTCAGTGCCGCCTTGCCCGCTGTGCTCCGGTATCTCATCGCCGCTCACCACAGGCTCGCCACAATTTCACCGCGCACCGCCCGCCGCACCGACCCTCGCCAAAAATGCTTCCGCCGTCTGCGGGAGTTCCCGTAACTCCGCCACCTGTAGCGTCGCATGCGCCAGCGCCGCATAACTCTGCCGCCGCGCCGCAATCAAATGGGGATAGCACCGCGCTACCGTCTCTCTCGGCGTTTCCCCCGCCCTGGCTGCAAACGCTCCGCGCCACAGCACCGGTTTTGGATCGTGCAAATATCTCTCGATCAGCAGTTGCTGCTCCGCATCGCTCGCCGCCAGATACACCACTTTCATCAATTTCCGCAGCCGCATCAGCAAATGATTCCCGGTATAGATCACGCTACCGGTCGTGTCCAGCACCTGCGGCTTCTGCGCATCCTTCTCGAGCCCGCTCAAAATCTCGTCCAGCGCCGCAGTTTCTTCGGCCAGGTATTGCGCTTCCCTTTCGGCGTACGTCGCGGAATGGGGCCAGCCCATCCACGCCGCCACGCCGTTAATTCCCACAAACCCGCCCTTCGCCAAACGTGGTGCCAGTCTCTGCTCGATCACGTCGTCGCACGAGACCGCTGGCACTCCGTTCTCCGCGATCCGCCGCGTCCAAAAAGTTTTCCCGGAGCCGGACATTCCGATGAGCGCCAGACGCAGCGGCCGATCCGCTTGCGCCCCGCCAAATTTTTCTCCGCAATCTCTCATGAATCGCAGCCATCCCCATCTGACCGCTCATAATTATAAGCGGCGCTTTTCGCGGCCCCGCATAAGAAATGCTGATAGGTTCCGACGACACAGCCTCCGGCGTTTGGAAAAATGCTGGTCCGCGTGTACTGTGTTAACCCACGTACCCACGATTCTTCTGAAAGTATTTCAGTTGAAGGAGCAATCATGTCTGCAGAAAAACTCAACGGTGCCGATTTCAAAAAGGAACTGCGCGCCGGCCAGCCCAAGATGGGTCTCTTCCTCAATTCCCATAGCCCAACGATCGCCGAACAGCTCGCCCACTCCGGCTACGACTGGCTCCTGGTAGACACGCAGCACGGCCCAATGGGCTTTGAAAAACTTTCCGCCATGTTGTCAGGAATTGCCAGCGGCGGCGCGAAATCTCTCGTCCGCGTCGAAGGCTACCACGACCGCGGCGGCATCCAGCAGGCGCTCGATTTGGGTGCTGACGGGGTGCTCATCCCGTACATCAACACCGCCGCCGAAGCCCGCCAGGCCGTCAGTTGCGCCAGATATCCCACCGCCGGTACGCGTTCTGTCTATTTCCCCCAACGCAGCATGAACAAGGGCGGCCTGCTCGGCTACGCCGGCAACTGGAACAACAATGGAATCGTGGCTCTGCAAGTCGAAACCGCGGACTGCATCAAGAACATTGCCGAAATCGCCGCCGTCCCCGGCGTCGATATTCTTTTCCTCGGCCAGAACGATCTCTGCATGTCCATGGGTCTCTACGAAAAATATGAATTCCCGCACATGTACACTTCTCCCGAACTCAATGCCGCTACGCAAAGCCTGGTCGAAAGCGCCCGCAAAAATAATGTCATCCTGGGTCTTTTCCTCTTCGGCACATCGCGTGTCGGCGAATTTCTCGACAAAGGTTTCTCCTTTATCAGCATCGGCAACGATCTCCACCATGTCCTAACACAGGCCGGCGCCCATGTTGCCGACCTCGAAAAAATCGCCAAAGAAAAATCCAAACCCTGGTCCCGCCGCCCCACCGCTCTGTTTTAGTTTGTCGTCGAGCGTGGGACTTCGTCATTCCGAGCGGAGCAAGGAATCTCTCTTGCTCCGCCGTTACCGCGTCGCCCTCCGTTGACCACCCCGCAACCTGTCCCTCAGGACGGGTTGCGGCCCTCTCCCCCGAATGCTATTTTTCTAAGAGACTTCGCCGCACGGGCGTCGCGCGGAGTTTTGCGCAGCAATTCTGTAATTTCCGCGCTAAGACAGGTTTTCGTGTCGTACTGGTTCCGCAATGACAATCGGTTGCCGCAAACGCGGCTCGCTATCGTCTCCTACATCATCGTAGGCATGATCGGCGTTTTGCTCCTCGGGTTCTGGAAACTCCAGGTCATTGACAGCGACAAATACGGCCAGATGGCCGAACAAAATCGCGTCCGCTCCATTCCCATCATCGCTCCGCGCGGCCGCATGCTCGATCGCGATGGCCGCGTCCTGGTTGACAATCGCCCCTCGTTCTCCGTCCTGCTCCTCCGCGACGATCCCAAGCTCGTCGAACAGTATCTGCCCGCCATCTCCGACGGCCTCGGCATCTCCATTGACGATCTCCACGATCAGCTGCAGAACACCCGCAATCTTCCCAAGTTCCAACCCATCGTCATCAAGCCCGAAGCCTCCAGCGCCGATCTCGACTTCATCGAATCGCATCGCTCCGATATTCCCGTGCTCGAAATGCTGTCAGTGTCCCGCCGCCGCTATCTGCCGAACGGCTTCCTCGCTCATGCCACCGGGTACGTTGGGGAAGCCAGCGAAAATCAGATCGAAAACAGCAACGGCAAACTCCGTCCCGGCGACGTCGTCGGCAAGTCCGGCCTCGAGCGCCAGTACAACGACATCCTGATGGGCACTGACGGCATGCGCCGCGTCATCGTCAACAGCGTTGGCAAAGAAGTGGACCATCTCAGCCAGCAGGACCCCATCCCCGGCAAGCAGGTCCAGCTCAGCATTGACATGGATTTGCAGCAAGTCGCCGAACAGTCTTTAGGCGCGCGCCCTGGCGCGGTTGTCGCGCTCGACCCGCGCTCTGGTGAAGTCCTGGCCATGGTCAGCCGACCCACTCCCGACCCCAACGATTTCGCTGTCCGCATTTCTGCCAAGGAATGGAAGCAACTCAACGACGATCCTCTTCACCCGCTGCTCAACCGGGCTATTCAAGCCCAGCTCGCACCCGGCTCGGTCTTCAAAATCATCACTGCCACCGCGATGCTCGAAGATCACAGCATCCCGGAAAGCTTCACTACGTATTGCCCCGGCTACGGTACTTTCTACGGCCGCCAGTTCAAGTGTTGGGTCTATTCCTCCAAGAAGGGACCGACATCGCATGGCGCCACGGACTTGCACGAAGCCATTCTCAAATCATGCGATGTCTTCTTCTACACCATTGGCATGAAGATGGGCATTGACCGCCTGGCCTTCTATGGCGATAAGCTCGGCATCGGTCATAAGACGGGCATTGATCTGCCTTCCGAAGAAATCGGTCTCATGCCTTCCGAGCAGTGGGTCGAGCGCGTTTTCCACCGAAAGTGGTATGCGGGTGAAACCATCTCGGTAGCCATCGGCCAGGGTGCCATCACCACCACTCCTGTGCAACTGGCTCGTATCATAGGCGGTATCGCTTCCGGAGGGGTCTTCAAGCAGCCCCACATGCTTAAGGACGTTAAAGACGTTCGCCAAGAGCGCTTTGCCCTGTCCGAACACACGATCGAGCGCATCACCGACGGCATGTACGGCGTCGTCAACCAGCCCGGCGGCACCGGCGGCCAGCTCAAACTCGCCGGCGTCGAGCTAAGCGGCAAATCAGGAACCGCTCAGGTCATCGGCTACGGTACCCGCGCGAAACTCAGCAAACAGAAAAAATTTGAAGATAACGCCTGGTTCGTCGGATACGCCCCCAGGCGCAATCCGGAAATCTGCGTCGCGGTCCTGGTTCAGGAAAGCGGCCAGCATGGCGGCGAAGCCGCTGGCCCGGTCGTCCGCGATATTGTCAAAGCCTACTACGACAAGAAAAATCGCATTCCGCCCGGAACCGTCACCGCCGATGACCGCCGCTCCACTCCGGCCAATGGCGCCGCTGTGCTCGCTCCGGCCGTCGCCATCAAAGAACAAGACGTGCCCACTGCCGCGCAATCCGATCCTGCGAACGGGAATCCCGACCAACCATGAAAGACGCTCAAGCAACTCGCGATTACGACTGGTGGTTAATCGCCATCCTGATGGCCATTTGCGCTTTGGGTGTCCTCGAAATCTATTCCGCCACCCACGCCAGCGGCGGCCTCGCCGGCATGCATTACAAACAGATCCGTTGGCTGGTCTTCGGCTTCGTCATTATGTTTGCGCTCTCGCGTCTGGACTACCACCTCATTCTCGATCAGGCCCCGGTTCTTTACGTCATCTGCCTGGCCGCTCTGGGGGCAGTACTGGTACTCGGAAATTCCCGTTTCGGTGCGAAACGCTGGATTCATCTCGCTGGACAAGACTTTCAGGTGTCAGAAATGGCAAAGTTGATTATAATCATCGTACTGGCGCGCTTCTTTGCGGAAGTGCGCTCGGACGAGCTCGACCTGCGCGACCTTTTGAAAGCAGGCATGCTCGTGGGCGTGCCACTGGTTCTGATATTGAAGCAGCCGGATCTGGGCACTGCGTTGGTGCTCGTTCCCATGTTGGCTGTGGGCGCTTTCCTGGCAGGCTTGAAGTGGCTTCACGCCGGAATTTTTACACTTGCGGGAGTTCTGCTGGTGGGAGCTGTTTTTTATCCTCCCGTCAGCAAACACATCCTCAAGCCGTATCAGAGAGAAAGGATTACGTCTTTCCTGCACCCGGAGGAAGACGCCAAGGGCTCCGGCTATCAGCTCTTGCAATCGAAAATCGCCGTGGGTTCCGGCGGCTTCTGGGGTAAAGGGTTTGGCAACGGCAGTCAGAATCAACTGGGTTATATTCCCGTCCGGTATTCCGATTTCATCATGTCGGCCTGGGCGGAAGAACAGGGATTCAAAGGCGTGCTGCTTGCCTTAGGGCTGTATATGGCGCTTCTGCTGCGTCTCGTTCAGAATGCCCAGCGCGCGAAGGATCGCGCAGGAATGTTCCTCGTGATGGGCGTGGCGGCGGCGTTAGGTTTTCACGTTCTCGTAAATGTGGCTATGGTCATCGGCGCTATGCCTGTGACCGGCATTCCGTTGCCTCTTATGAGCTACGGCGGCTCGGCCACGTTGTTTGTGTTCATGGCGATCGGCCTGGTAATGAATGTCCGGCTCCGCCGCTTCGTCAATTAGGCTGTGAACCATCGGATTTCAGGGTTTGTTCTACAAGCCCTGAGCTCACCGGCTCCCCGGTTTTTTCCGGGCTGCCAGGATTCAGTAAGAAAGACTAGGTAACGTTCGAGTGAGGACAGCATCGTCCCCCGTTCGCCCGAGTTTTAGATTCCGGCGACGGACCAGCCTCGTAAGCTGCGCAGAGTCTAACCTCTCCTTCGGCTTCGACCCACAAGTCGCTTCTCTACGGGTGTCTGGGTTTCGAGGTTTCTCAGCGGTGATGCGTCCCGCCCCCGACTTTGTCGGGACACTTAAGGAGTTTTTTTCATGTCTAAAGAGTTGGTCATTAGCGCGACCTCCCATGAGCGGAGAGTCGCCATTTTGGAAGAAGGTCAGTTAGTCGAAATCTACATCGAGCGCGAAAAAGAATTCGCCCTCGTCGGCAGCATCTACAAAGGCAAAGTCACCCGCGTCCTTCCTGGCATGCAGTCCGCTTTCGTGGACATCGGTCTCGACGGCGATGCCTTTCTCTATGTCAGTGATGTTTTTGAAAATCTGGACGATTACGATCATGGCCACGGCCATGATTCCGGCGGCGGCAATGGCCACCCGTCCGCCCCGCAAATCAGCGGCGAAGTCACTGCTCCGATCGAAGTCCTGCCCGGCGAATCCCTGAGCCGCTCGAGCGCGCCCAGTTCCTTTGCGGCGACCGAACCTGGTCAGGAAAGTGCCGACGATATCGAAGCCCACGACGTTCGTACCCATGTCGAAGAAGCCGAATCCGGCGCTCCCGGCGTGGACGAACCGCAGGCGTCGGAGGCTGGAGATGACGAGCGTCAGCCCGAATCCAACGAATCCGCTCCGCCGAATTTTGCTCCGCAATACAATCCGACCCAATACCGGCCCTCGCCCGGCTACGGCCCTCGTAGTGATCGTGGTCCGGCTGAGCGTGGCGGTGATCGTGGAGGCGACCGCGGCGGAGCCCGTGGCGACCGTCCGCAATTCGGTCGCGGCCGGGGCCGCTTCGGTCGTAGCCGTGGACGTGGGGGACGAGGTGGACGTGACTTCCGCCAAGGCAGCGGCCGGGATTTACCTCCCTCCAAGTACGCTTCACCGCAAGGTGGTGAGCGCGGAAACGATCGTGGTCCGGATCGCGGCCCAGACCGCACCAATGACCGCGGAGGTGATCGCGGCGACCGGCGCAACGATCGCGGCGGACGTGGCTATTCCAATCGCGGCGGCTACGAAAATCGCGGCCCTCGTCGTGATTTTGACAATCGCGGCTCTGATGCTCCACGTCCTTCCGATCCGGGCGAAGAACCAATTGTGCTTCCCGGCGAGTCCCTCGCCAAATATCGCGGCAAGCCGCCTATCGAAGCTGCCTCTCCCGTAGCTGAACCGGAACGCTTCGAACCGCAACCCGAACCCGATGAACCGCAGCCGCGCGTCTCCGGCCAGCCTGCCCCTGCCGGCACTCCCCGCCGTTCCCGCGGCGGTTTACCCAGCTGGCTGCTCGCCGGCCCGGCGGCCGATCCTTCTGAAACCGTGGAAGGCTCCCCTTCCCGCGAAGAAGAAGCGTTTCGCGAATCGGCCAATGCCGATATCGATCCCGAAGACGACGTTTCCGCCGTTGCGGAAGCGGCCATCAGCGACGAAGAAGCCACCGTTCTCTCCTCTAGCCTCATTGAGGCCAAACAGGATTTGGTGCGCGAGGAAGCCGATGCCGATTCCGCCACGGGCAGCGGCGCCATCTTCGAGGACGAAGAAGCTGACGACGAAGACGAAGAAGAAACACGAGCCGAACAAGAACAGCGCGAACAAGAGGAAGCTGAAGAGGCCGAACATTCTGAAGACTCCGACGATCAGGCCGCCGTTCAGGAAATCTTGAGCGCTCCGCAAGCTATCGCCGAAGCCGAAGCGGACGCGGCGCACGAAAATGCGCTGCACATCGCCGCGCTCGGCGAACACGTTATCGACGATTCGCAGGAAACCGAAGACGAGTTGGAATCCACTTCAGGCCTCGAGCCGGAGACCGCAGCCGAAGAGCAGGACGAAATTGCTGCATCGGTGGCTCCCGCAGCTCACTCCGAGGAAGACACTTTCCTGCTTCCCGGCGAAACTCGTTCTCCACATTCCGGCGCCGAATCGCAGGGCGAGTTTCCACGCCAGTCCGCCCGCGTCGGCGGCAATCCTCGCTCCCGCTTCCAGCGTCCCTTCCGTGGCGGCAGAGATCGCAACGATCGTGGCGATCGCGGAGGCCGTGGCGGCCGTCCCGATCGCGGCGGTGATCGCGGACGCGGTCGCGGCCGTTTCGAGCGCCGCGGCCCCGGCGGAGGACATCGCCCGCATCAGGGTCATGGCCATCACGGCCACGGTCATCATGGTCCGCGCCGTCCGCAGCTCATCAGCGAAATGCTCAGAGCCGGCCAGGAAATCGTCGTGCAGATCGCCAAGGAGCCGCTCGGCAAAAAGGGCGCGCGCATCACCAGCCACATTGCTCTTCCCGGCCGCTTCCTCGTCTATATGCCGACCATTGATCATATCGGCGTCTCCCGCAAAATTGCCAGCGCCGAAAATCGCTCGCGCCTCCGCCGCATCGTCGGCGAAGCCCGCGGCAGCTATCCCGGCGGCTTCATCGTTCGAACCGCCGCTGGCGCCGCCACCGACGATGAAATTCGCACCGACATCGAATTCCTCGGCAAAACCTGGAACGAGATCAAGCACAAGCACGATGAGCGCAAAGCGCCTTCGATTCTTCACCACGATCTGAATCTCGTCGAACGCATTCTCCGCGATTACGTCAGCGACGACTTCACCGCCATCTGGATTGACAACGAAGAGGAGTACGGCAAGGTTTGCGAATTCGTCAGCCGCTTCCAGCCTAAACTCGTCAACCGCGTCAAACTCTATTCGAAGGAGCAGCCCATCTTCGAGGAGTTCGGCATCCAGCACGAGCTCGACAAAGCGTTGCGGGCCAAGGTCTGGCTCAAGTCCGGCGGCTACATCGTCATCAACCATACCGAAGCGCTCGTCGCCATCGACGTCAATACCGGCAAATTCGTCGGCAAAGGCTCCACCCGCCTCGAGGACACCATCGTCAAAACCAACCTCGAAGCCGTCAAGGAAATCGTCCGCCAGATTCGCCTGCGCGATCTCGGCGGCATCATCGTCGTGGACTTCATTGACATGGAAGAACGCCGCAACCGCGAAAAAGTTCTCTCCGCACTGCAACAGGCTCTCGATCAGGACAAAGCTCCTTCCAAGGCTCTGTCCTTCAACGAATTCGGCTTGGTTTGCATAACCCGTAAGCGCACCAAACAGGCGCTGGAACGCGTGCTCTGCCAGCCTTGCCCGTCCTGCACCGGCTCCGGAATGGTCAAATCCATCCCGACCTTGTGCTACGAAATCCAAAACGAGGCCCGCAAAATGGCCGCCGCCGATCGTGACAATCCGAATCTCACGCTCCGCGTCCATCCGGAAATCGCCAAGGCGCTCAAAACCCGCGAGTCCATGCTCATCGACGAACTCGAGCAGAACTCCCACAAACACATCATCATTCAGTCCGACGCCACCCTGCACTGGGAGCAGTACGACATCTACTGACCGTTTTGAGCAGAGCGAACGGCGATCAGAAACTGCAAATCGGAAAAGGCCCTTGCAATAAGCGGGGGCCTTTTCTTTTGCAGCGTGCCACTGATTGGCCGCCGCGATTTTCTCCTCGGAAACGGACAACCCCATGCAGGATGTAACCGATTCTCCGGTCACCTCGTAAGATAGATAGAAGGCGGAAATGGACCTGCTCCAGCGATTCGCGGCGGGGGACCTGCAAGCGTTCGAACCGCTCTTTCGCCAGCACCAGCGGGAAGTGTACGGATGGGTCCTGCGCATCGTGCGCGATCCGGCGGCCGCCGAAGATCTGGCGGTGGAAACGTTCTGGCGCTTGTACCAGAAGCGAGAGCGGCTTGATCCGAACGGCAATTGCGCGGCATGGCTGCGCCGGGTAGCAACGAACCTGGCCATCGACCACTTGCGGCGCATGCAGCCGACGGAATTCCTAGTAGCCGAACCGGCGGCCGAGGAGCGAGGGGATTGCGTCGTACAGCAGGAGACGCGCGCGGCGATTCGCGGGGCGGTGAATGAATTGTCGCCGAAACTACGCAGCGTCGTACAGCTAGTCTTGATCGAAGAGCAACCGCAGGCCAGTGTCGCGGAGGGTCTCGGTATTTCGCTGAGCGCGGTGAAACTGCGGATTTTTCGCGCGACCCGGATTTTGCGCCGGAAACTCGCAGAACGGGGAGTGAGGCCATGACCGACGAGAAAAAGACCGATCAGAAAAAACACGACGAACAACTCGCGCAACTTGGCAAGACTTTGCGGAGCGCCATTCCGCCACTGGGTGAGGCACAACCACAGCGAGACTTATGGCCGCGGATGCTCCTGCGAATGGAAGGAGCGCCGAAGATATCCGTGCGTTGGTCTCCTCTGCAATGGATCGCCGGGGTCCCGTGGTTTGACTGGGCACTGTTGAGCGCAGCAGGCGTGGCAATGCTTTTTTTTCCAGCGCTGATTCCCGCGCTGCTGTATCACCTCTGAAGGAGCAGCTATGAACAGGCATCCCTATCTTCGTGCGTACCTCGCAGGCATTTGCGTACCGACGATTTTCCTTTTGTTGGTGGCAACCGGTTTCACCTTCCTTCGCTACGTTTTCAACGTTCCCGTGCCAATCGAGCGCGTGATTGTCTTCCCGATGGCTGTAGTGCCCAATCTGTGGGGATTGTGGAACATTCTGTTTCTCGCATCACACGAGCGGCTTCATCTTTCGCTCGGCCTGCACGGCGCGCTGCTCCCCTTTCTGATTGCCCCTTTGGGATTGGTCGCGGCCGCACTCTTGAATTTTTCCGTTCCGGCTTTCGCCGCTCACGTTCTTCCCTTCGCTGCACCGGTCGCCCTCATCATTTACTACCTGGCCTGGAAGTATCTGGTTGGCGCGCTCAACGCCGAACTCGGCATTGCCTAAGCTTCCGGCGATTTCGGTGAGCGAAGTGCACTCGACAAGGATGCGATCGTCGCACTCCACGGGGCGACACTTGGCACGGGGGGCGCAGCTGCAAGCAAGACTTTTCCAATTTCGATCTTTGAATTTAGAATCCTACCTAATCGGCTGCAACGGCTTTTCAGACTCCCGCGGACAAATCGGGTCTGTGCAAGCTCCGAATTGCTGGGACTTCTCTTTGCGCCTCGGCCCTTCAACAGGTCACCATAATGAAAAAGACCAAAAAGACTCGGACCAAAAAGAACCCGATCCAAAAGCAACGGAGTGGCTCCGATTCGGTTCCCGAAGACCGCTTATTCCGGGTCAAACAGCGCAAACGCGCCCCCCATGAGTTTGTGCTCGAAGCCCTGGCCGAAGTAGAACCACGAACGAATCCGATGTTCGGCTGCCTGGCCGTCTATGTTGCCGAAAAAATCGTCATGATTCTCCGCGACAAACGAGACAAAACCGCAGTCGATGACGGTGTCTGGCTGGCGACGACGCAAGCTCATCACGAAAGCTTGCGCCAGGAATTTCCCAATATGCGCTCGATCGCTGTTTTGGGGAAAAGCGTGACCGGGTGGCAGGTGCTGCCCGCTGACGGCGCCGATTTTGAGGAAGCGGCGCTCAGAGCATGCGAACTGGTCATCGCCAAGGATCCGCGAATCGGAAAAGTGCCCAAACCGAAAAAGAGGTCCTAGTTCGCATTCGCTAAAAATCAGGAGGACATGTACCAGCCGCCGTTTAGGTTGAGGGTTTGTCCGGTGATGTAGTCGGATTCGGCGAGCAGGACCGCGGCGCGGCCAGCTTCATCGGGATGGCCGAAATAGCCGAGCGGGATGCGCTCAGGAGAAGCGTTGAGATTGCCGGTGACCATGTCGGTTTCAAGCAGCGCGGGAGCGATGGCGTTGGCGGTGATGCCTTCTTTGGCGAGCAGCGCGGCGTAAGAGTGGGTAAGGCCGATGAGGCCGGCTTTGGAGGTGGCGTAGTGCGGGCCAATGACGCCGCCGGTTTGCGCGGCTACGGAAGAGAGATTGATGATGCGGCCCCAGCGGCGTTTGCGCATGTTAGGCAGGCAGCGCTGGGTGACGAGAAACGCGGAAGTCAGATTGACACGGAGGATGCGTTCCCAGTCTTCGAGAGTGATTTCGGCAATGGGTTTGGTTTGCGCGATTCCGGCATTGTTGACGAGGATCTCGACCTGGCCGAGTTCGCGTTCGGTTTCTGAGACCAGCCGTTCGACGTCAGCGGCAATCGAGACGTCGCCCCGAACGGCGACAGCGCGGCGGCCAACCTTTTCGCCGGTTTCTTCGCTGGCCATCTTTTCGATGGCCGCGGAGACTAGTTCGGCTGCGGCCGCTTGTTGACGGTAGTTGACGGCGACGCGGCAGCCAGCCCTGGCAAGAGCGATGGCGATGGATTTGCCGATCCCGCGAGAGGCACCGGTCACAAGGGCAATGCGATTGTGAAGAGAAGCCACCTGGATCCTCAACGGCTCATTTAGGCAACTCGCCAATGGTTGCGGCATAGAAGAATAGCAGGCCAGATTGCCAGGAGCAGATTCAGAAAAAACATAAAAGTAGTCGCCACTCAACTCATGGATGGCGGCCCCACAGCGGAATGCTCGCGCTACGCGGCAGAACGATCAACGCGGTTCTCTTGCGGGGCTATTGGATTCTTGCGGCATCGCGAAGCGCTTCTGACGACATGAATTCTGGCCTTGAACGGAGTCTATCTCCGCTCGGTCTAAAAGCAGAGGCTCCCGAAGAACGGGAGCCTCGGGTAAATCGACGATGAACGAAGTGAGTTAGTCGCCGGCTACGGGTTCAGCTTCCTGTTGCGGCGCCGGGGCGATCTGCAGCGGCTGAGACGCATTGGTCTTGGCGAAGCTGGCCGGAGTGGCTTGCTTGATGTCGGTCAGCGAGCCGATCTGGACTACCGTGGGCTGCGGCTTTTTGAGTACCAGTTCTTCGTAGATGGCGCGAACCTTAGCTTGTTCTTCGAAGGCCTTCTTGCGGCGCGCGCGATCTTCTTCGGCGGCGGTAAGAGGCACGTCGTGTTCGAGGTGGCGAACGCGGGCCGCGTCATTGGCGTCAATGACCAGGGAATGTTCGAAGCTCATGAGGTCGACGTTCTTGCCCTTGGCATAAATCTGATGCTTGCCGTGGGTCTTGTACCACTCGGCGACGGTCGCGTTCTTGTGCATGTTTTCGATGATCTGGCGCCAGCCCACACCGGTGTTGTAGGCGCAGAAGCTGATTTCGCCCTGCTGGGTGGCGTAAGGAATGATGCACATTTCCGTACGGCGGAAATCGTAGTTGAAAAGATCCTGGAACCACATGCCGGCGATAAAGAGGAAGTTCCACGGATCGGACTGGCGGCGCTTCATGGCGTCGTTGATGTCACGGTCGGGAGAAGTGCGGCCGTACTTGGTGGTGGACTTCCGGGTCAGCGCCCAGGTCTTGTCGAACTTTTTGAAGAGGTCATAGAGCTTGAGGCCTTTGGGTCCCTGGAACGGGCTGTAATTCTTGAGCAGCGCCATGGCCATCATGAAGTTGGAGAAAGTCTTGCCGCGCGCCGCGTCGGTGATGGCGGTGACGTCCTTGGTGAGCTGCGTGGCATTGAGAAAGCGCGGAACCGGCGCCCATTCTTTGGTTTCCTTGTTGATCATCAAAGCGGTGCCGACGCCGCAATTGGGGTGGCAGCCGCAGGAAAGCGAACCCCACTGGGATTCGTTGCCCTTGACCATGTCCGCGAAGCCCGCGAAAGTCGAAATGAACGAGATGGGGAACCAGTCGCGCGTCGGTTCGACTTTGCCGACCTGCTGGCTGACGTCTTTCGCGAGGTGCGAAAGGGTATAGCGCTGGCGCAAGCGGCGTTCCGGAGTGATGTCTTCGTCGCGGCCGGTAAAGGAAACCGGCTGGAAGCTGACGAAAGCGATCTTCTTTGGATTTTCCATCGCGAACTTCACGACCGTACCGACCTGGTCGTTGTTCACATTGTTGACGATGGTGACGACCAGCACGATTTCGATGCCGGCTTCGTGCATGTTTTCGATGGCGCGCAGCTTGACGTCAAACAGGTTGCCAATTTGGCGGTGGCCGTTGGCGTCATTGCCGATGCCGTCGAATTGCAGGTAGGCGTAGCGCATACCCGCTTCAAACGCTTTCTTGCTGAATTCCTTGCTCTTGGCGAATTCGATGCCGTTGGTAGCGGCCTGCACGGAGTTGTAGCCGATCTTGCGGGCGTAGGCGACAGCATCGAGGAACAGCGGGCTCATGGTCGGCTCGCCGCCGGAGAACTGCACTGACATCTGGCGGCGTGGCTTGATCTTGAGTGCGTTGTCTAGAATTTCTTTGACTTCATCCCAGCCAAGTTCGTGAACATAGCCGACCTGGTTGGCGTCCATGAAGCAGGGATCGCACATCATGTTGCAGCGGTTGGTGAGATCCACGGTGAGCACAGAACCGCGGCCATAGCGAACGGTCGAGGAGCCGTGCTTGTGCAGATCTTCGTCGTTATGCGCGGGAATGTCGCGGCCAGGGAATTGCGATTCGATCCAGCTGAGGAACTTGGAGTCCACGGCCATCATGTCTTCGTAGTGGCCGTGAATCGGGCAGTCCTTGAGCATCCAGATCTGGCCTTCGCGCTCGACGATCTGAGCTTTAATTTCGCCGACTTTTTCATGCATCAGGTCGCGCCAGTCTTTTTTGCCGGCGATGATGGCTTCTCTAGCTTCCTTGACGCAGCCGGGGCAGAGTGAGTCTGTCTGGCGCGGGAAGCCCAGAGTGGGCTTGGTTTTTTCCCAGGACTTGAGCAGCGGCTTATCGGACCACTGCGGGGTGACGGAAGGATTCGGATTGCGCTTGTTGAAATACTGAATGGTGTCGAACGTAACGCCTGCGGTTTTGCAAAGCAGCCAGTCGAGCGACCTTGCGATCTGCGTGCCTACTGAATTCGACATAAACCTCTGTCCTCCACTTTTCCAAACAGCTCATTCAAAATGCAGGTCCAGTGCGGGCCCACGAGAGCCGGTTAAAAGCAAAAATGTTGGTGCGAAAGGCAGCCTGTTTGAAATGCCCCCAGCAGGCCACTCTCTTACGATAACACGCCCTGTATTATCGGCCTAAGTCTTTCGGCTTGTATAGTTTGCAGGAGGGAGGGAAGCGTGGGAAGGAGGTTGCATTGGATGGTGAAAAAGGGGGGTTGAGCGGTAAAAACAAGGATTAAACGGTCTGCCAAGAAGCCCCCAGCCGGGGTTTACAGGTAGGGCGCAAAGCGGCCGAAAAGTGCCAAAACGGATTTACTCGTTGAGGATGGGGCGGAGAACGGCGATAGCGAAGTGGGCGAATTGCGGAGCGCCTTCATCGAGCTGCAGCCAGCGGACTACGCAATGCTCGGCGAGATACCGGGAAACGCGCGTCTCGGGAATGCCCAGATGCTCGCCGAGAAGCGCTTTCAAATTGGGACTCCCCCGGCGCGTGGCGCCGGTGCGCGCAAGAGTGCCGATGGCGATGCGCAACGTGTCGCAGGCTTCTACATGGTAGTAGGTAGTCATGTCGTCATCGGTCAGGACGAAAACGCCCGGACCCGCGGGAGCGTGCTCGGCGTGATCAAGCTTTGCCGGCGGGCAGGTGAGCAAACGACGAAATTGCATTTCGAGCAGCGAAAGACGGGAAGACAAGCCGGGGTCGCCGAAGCGTCCTTTGACGCCCGGGGCCGCGGAATCGGGCAACGGTTCGACGGGAACGCGCGGAATCGAGCGTGCATCTGCGGAGCGGGAAGGAGCGACTGCGGCGGGCTCGGCTGCGGCGTGGCGCGAGGCTTGAACTTCGCGGGCCGGACGCGCCGTGGCTTCGGCGGCGGGTTGCGATGCTCCAGCGGACTTGCTGCTGCGGTTGCGGCCCCCTCGGCGGCCGCGGCGGCGGCGTTTCTTATCCGTGCCAGCAGCGTCCAGGGCCGGGGCGCTTGCCGGAGGACTTTCGGAGCCGACGGCCACCAGCGATTCGAAAGCCTCGGCATTCTGTTCGAAGGGAAGAGCGGGCTCGGGAACGATGGTCAGCGCAGCGACGCGCGAACCCCGCACAGGCCCCGGCGTTTCCCCGGCGTTTTCAGGTATCGGACCCACAGGAAGTTCCCCGCCAAGGCGCAAGATTGCTTCGCTGGACTTGGTTTTCCAATCGCCGCGGCGGAAGCGGGAATAGGCAGACTGGTACCAGCGCAGAGCCTGCGCGGGATCACGCACAATTTCAAAATGGCGGCCTAATTCAAAGGCCACCATGGCGTCTCCCGTCTTTTCGTAAAGGAGTGTGAGTTGCCCCGCCGGATCCTTACTGCCACGAGCGCGGCGAATGCGCGCTGTAATCTGTTTCCAGTCGGCCATGATGTCACCGCATTGTAACAGTGAGGACGGGTAAGAATCGTTAAAAATTCATCGTACCCATTCGGCTGTAAGGAGCCTTTTCAGGCGAATTGCGATTGACGGTTGCAGATGGCGTGGGTATTCTGGTTGCGGCCCTCTCACGGAGGCGGTGATGTTTCGCCCACAAGCAGTGCTAGCTGTTGTGGTGTCGCTGTCGCTTTTCGTGTTGCCGACCAATGGCGCCCCCGCCTCTGCCATAGGAACGGTGACATCAGCGTCCGGTGCGCGTATTGGCGCTGCGCCAGCGTCAGTCGGTTCCACAATTTTTGTTGGAGATCATCTCAGCACGGAGAAATTAGGAAGTATCCAGGTGCGCGCCGGCGCAGCACGTCTGTTATTGTCTGGAGCCAGCGCTGTGGACGTGGCGCAACTGCAAGGGACAACACCGGCCGCGACGCTGCTGAGCGGCACTGTGGTTTTTTCGACGGCTAACGCCAAAGCGTTCGTGCTGCATGCGTCGAAGGCGGATATTCGCGCGAAGACCGATGAACCGACCGTTGGGCAAATTACTTTCGTGAATGACAAAGAACTGCGCGTGCGGTGCAACCGCGGCGCCCTGGCCATCAGCGTAGAGGACGAAACACAGTTCGTGCCCGAGGGCATGTCCTACCGCGTGATCCTCGACCCGGATTCGTACTACGCCGCGGAAGCCTCGGCACAAGGGCCGCAAGGAGCGGGCTCGCGCGGAGGCAGACCGCCGTTGCGCGCAGGACGCAGCCGCTTTCTCTTGATCGCCATTATCATCATCGGCGTGGCCACCGGCGTGGCGCTCTATGAAGCGCTTCAGAGCCCGGACCATCCGTAATCGGTTCAAACTATATAGCTAAAAGTTCAAGCTAGCGCAGCCGCAATATAGCGCGGGAGATGGTTTGCTCGCTCTTCGGCAATGTTCGCGACAGAACAAAAATCCATTTTTACGCCCACAGCCATGGTGCGCTTTGCAGGAACCGAGCGGCGATCAATCGCTCCTAAAGCGACGCGATCACCTCAATCTCGACGAGCGCGTCTTTGGGAAGACGGGCGACCTGAACGGTCGAGCGCGCAGGCGGCGCCGAGGAAAAATATTTGCCGTAGACTTCATTCATGGCGGCGAAGTCATTCATGTCCTTCAGAAAAACCGTGGTCTTCACAACGTGCTGCAAATTGACGCCGCCGGCTTCGAGCACGCCCTTGATGTTTTCCAGGACGCGTTCAGTCTGCTGGCGGATGTCGCCGGAAAGAAATTCATTGCTACGCGGATCGAGCGCGACTTGACCTGAGGCAAAAAGGAATCCGGCAGATTTAATGGCCTGGGAATAAGGTCCGATGGGCTTGGGACCTTTTTCGGTAAGCACCACGTCTTTCATCGAATCGTCTCCTGTAAGGAAGTTTGCTGCCTAGAAGCGGTTTGCGCTTGCACCGCGCGAAACTCATCGGGGATGCCCGGTCGCTTGATCCACTGACGAACCAAGGGACCGAGGGTCTGGCCCGATTCCTGTTCGAGGGCGGAAATCAAGTCCGTGACGTCAAAGCCGCGGCGACTCCGCGCGTAAAGCATGTGCTGCAGACCCTTCTGAAACGAATCCGGACCGACGCGATCGCGCAGAGCGTAGAAGAGCAATAGACTCTTGGCACGGGTGACCGCGGGACTCGCTTTAGCATCAACCTCGGCACGCTGCGGAACCGCGGCAAGCGCCCGGCCAATGATTTCCGAGCGTACCGCCCGACCGGCGTAAGCCTCGCGGGCAAGCGCCGTGGCAAAGGCGGGCAGCGCGGACATGGGCGGCTGCTGTTCGTAAAACCCCGGATTCTGCCCGTAACCGAGCCAGCCGGCAGCGAACGCGGGGCCCGCCGACGCTTCGAATGAGCCGACCGTGAGTGCCGGATCCACCACCACGGAATCCTGGGAAATCATTTCGGCCGAGCGGGCCATTTCACGGCCGTAAAGAAGCTGGGAATAACCTGTTTCCTGCTGTGAAATGCAACCGGAGGGAGCCGGGCACTCCACGATCCACAGAGGAGGACGCGATTTCCTGCGAGCGCCGAGGAGAGCGTCGTAGCTGGCGAGAGTGCGCGAGAGCGATGCGCCTGAATCGCGTAACTGCGCCGGGTCGAGCTTGCCGCGCGTCCAGATACGGACCTTCTGGTCCGGTGCCAATGTTTGCTGAACTTCGCTGTAACGGCCGGCGACCACAAAAGGATTCAAGTCTTCCATCGTTTGCGTGAAGCGGTATTCGACCGACCCGCCTTTCGCGGAGCGCTTTTCTTTGCCGCCGCTGGCGTGCACCAGAAATCCCTGCGGCAGGTTGACAACCAGGAGCCATTGCTTTGGCGGCACGCCGCCAAACCCGAAGACACCGCGGGGTTGCGGAAGCTGGGGTACCCAGCTTCCGGTGGGAAGATAAAAAGCGTCGGCAGAAAAACCCAGGGAGTTGTCACGCGCCGGCGTTGCAGAAATGTCGTAGGAAACCTTCAGCGTATGGATTTCGCCGATTTTCCAAAGCTGGGAAAAGTGGAGTTCCGTGTCGCGGGGATTATCCGGCGAGGCGTTTTGGGCTAGCGTGGCTCCATCCCAGGAAGCCTGAATGGAAGCGGGATGAAAACGCGGACCGGGCATACGGACGTCGAGTGAATCGAGCGCCTGGTTGCCGGTGTTTTGCAAGCGATATTCGGCGGAAACCTGAATCACCGGCTGGACCAGGGCCAGGATATTGACACGAATCTCCTGCTGCTGGACGACATAACCAGGACCCAGGGGAGCCGCGCAACCGGCGAGCCAGCAACCCGCGCAACCAACGAGAATACCGGCGTTCAAGGATAGGGAGGAGCGCGCCACGAATTGATTGTAGCCACGTTCGCTGGGAGTGCAAGACGACCGGCCAGAAAAAAACAGAACCAGCGGTCAGCGGCGACGGCCGTGAACCCGGACGAACCCGGTGCCGGAATGCGCGCGAGCGTTTTCGCGTGCGGCAGCCTCGGCATCGGCCTGGGTGTCGGTCATGCCATTTTGAATGCGCGCAACAATTTCCTTTTCGGTCAGTCCGGTATTCTTCAGGCGTCCGATTTCCGCGCTGGACATTGTCGTAAGGCCGTTCATACGGCGCTGGAGAATCATTTGCACCGTGGGATCCGAGAGCCGGATCAGACGCAACATGACCGCGTCGCCGCTGAGGGCGTCCAGTTGATCCTTGCGGGCGATGGCCATAATCTGCTCGTCGCTGAAGCCGGCGTGATTCAGATTGGCCGCGGAAGAGGCGCTGGCGAAAGGATGCTGGTGGTCGTGCGCGGCCTGCACCAGGGAAACACACATATCATCGCTGACCCCGGCGTTTTTGAGCGAAACCAATTGAGCAATTTCGGCATCGGCGACGTTCAGCTTTTTCAGATCCTGCATACTGCTGGACCACATGCCGGCTTTGTCGAGGGGGCGGTAATCTGTGAGCGGATGGCTTTTGCATCCTGCAAGAAGTGCCAACAAAAGGAGGCTCATGGGAAGATTCGAGTGTCTTCGCATGTCCTTATTTTAGTTGATGCGCGGCATGCCGATGGTGGTTGTGCTGTGGCCGATACCCGCCCGAAAGTACAGGCAGGCGAAAAAGAGGAAAGCTATTCTCCGGTTGGCTGGTAGACGCGCTCTACCCCGAGAACACCGGAGATTTTGCGGATATTGGCGAGGATACTTTCGAACTGGCGGCGATCCACGATTTCGAGGCTAGCGTCGATGCGGGCGTTGAGGCGCTCGGGACGGCTCTCGAGGTTGCGGATGTTGGAGCCGGCACTGCTGATGACGGCAGTAATTTCTGCTAGCAAACCGGCGCGATCCTTGGCGCGAATGGCGAGCTGAACCGGAAACGTGGCGGCGCTTTCGCCGCCCCACTCGACCGCGATGCGACGCTCAGATTGATAAAGAAGATTTTGCACGTTGGGACACAAGCGAGTGTGCACGGCCACGCCGCGGCCGCGCGTGATGTACCCCACAATTTCGTCACCGGGGATAGGATTGCAGCACTTGGCGCGAAAAACGAGCAGGTCATCGTGGCCCTTGACAACCAGAGGAGCTTCGCCGATGCCGAGCATGCGTTTCACAGTCTTGACCAGTGTGGGCTTGGTATCGTCGGCGGCCTCCGCCGGCTTGACGCCCTCGCCCAGAACCTTGGTCAGCACTTGACGCGCAGAGTATTTACCAAAACCGACCGCCGCAAAGAGGTCTTCCCCTTTGGACAGTCCATAGTCGAACGCGGCTTTTTGCCATTCCGCGTCCTCAATTTTCTTGAGGCTCCTGCCGAAGGCGCGTGATTCCTTTTCCAGGAGCCGGCGACCCATTTCGGTGGCTTCCTCTCGTTCGCGGACATTGATCCAGTGACGAATTTTACTCTTGGCGCCGGACGACTTCACAAAGCTCAGCCAATCGCGGCTGGGGCCATGGCCTTTTTGGGTGAGGATCTCGACAACGTCTCCACTGGAAATTTCGTGACGCAACGCCACCATCTGTCCGTTGATTTTTGCGCCGACACACTGGTGGCCGACTTCGGTGTGCACGGAATAGGCAAAATCCACCGGAGTGGCGCCGGCGGGCAGTTCAAGTACGCGGCCCTTTGGCGTGAAGGCATACACCTCGTTGGGAGCGAGATCAACTTTCAGAGTGGTCAGGAATTCGCCGGGCTCCTGCAATTCCTGGGACCATTCGATCAGCTGGCGCATCCAGGTGATGCGCTGGTCGTCGTCGCCGGCCGGCTTGCCATCTTTGTACTTCCAGTGCGCGGCCACGCCTTCTTCGGCGATGCGATGCATATCCTGAGTGCGGATCTGGACTTCAAAGGCCTGGCCCGAATGGATGACCGTGGTGTGCAGCGATTGATACAGATTGGGCCGCGGCATGGCAATGTAGTCCTTGAAACGGCCGGGCACCGGACGCCAGATGTGATGGACTACTCCGAGCGCGGCGTAACAGTTGCGCTCATTATCGGTGATCACGCGAACAGCAAGCAGGTCGTAAACCTGCTCGAGGCCGCGCTGCTGACGCACGAGTTTTCGATGCAGTGAATAGAGCCCTTTGACGCGGGCCTCCAGTTCGGCGGGAATTCCATTTTCGACGACGCGAGAGCGGATGGTGGCTTGCACCTCTTCGAGGAAACGCTGATGGAGAGGCTGCTTTTCGGTGACTTCCTTCTGCAAGGCCAGAAACGCTTCAGGCTCGAGAACACGGAAGGCAAGATCCTCCAGTTCGTTGCGGATGATGCCCATACCGAGACGATGGGCGATGGGCGCGTAAATTTCGAGCGTTTCGCGGGAGATGCGCTGCTGCTTGGCGGACTCTAGATACTCAATGGTACGCATATTGTGGAGGCGGTCGGCCAGCTTCACCACCACGACGCGAACATCGTTGACCATCGCCAAGACCATCTTGCGAACGTTTTCGGCCTGTCGGGTTTCCGGAGTGGGCATACTGAGGCGGCCGATCTTGGTAACGCCTTCCACGAGCCGGGCGGTCTCTTCTCCGAAGCGTTCCTGGATCCGCGAAACCGGGAATTCCGTGTCCTCGATGACATCGTGAAGCAACGCGGCGGAGAGGGTAGTGGAATCCATGCGCATGTCGGCCAGGATGTGTGCGACTTCGAGCAGGTGCGTAAGATAGGGCTCGCCGGACCGGCGAAGCTGGTCGCGGTGGCGTTCGGCGGCAATTTCATAGGCCCGGCGGACGGCCCAAGGATCGTCGGATGGGCGGTACTTTTTGAGCTTCTCGAGCAGCTCGGCTAGGCGGGCGTCGAGCAGGCGCTCGGTGCGGTCGCGGTTGAAATGCAGCGGGAGATTGACCGACCCGGACATGGCAATAGTTTACGCCGCAAGGGGCGGAAGGGCGAATCGGCTACGGTAGCGGCCCTGAAAAAAACCGGACATCCGGGGACGTTCCGCGCGAACAATCCCAGGGGGTCTTCCGGCTGCCTAGGTCACAGGCTGCGGCTGGGATGCTCGCTTTTGCTTGACTTCCTTAACCTTGTCCACCAGATCGTCGGCCTGCTTTTGCAGGTCCGCCCGTTCGCTGGCGCTTTCCACGGCGTCCGCTTTGCGGCGATAGAGGAGGTTCAGATAGGCCATTGCGTCATCATAATCGGGGCGCAGCGAAATCGCTTTCTGAAGATCAGAAACGCCTTCGTCAATCAAAGAGCCATACTTGGCGACGTATTCCGAGCGAAGCGCGGCCGGCAGCGGATCGGTGTCTTTGACCTGCTTGCGGATGTTCTTTTCGTTGTAGTCCTTGCGCATTTCGCCGTTGGCACGGAAAGCCAAAGTCCAATCAATGACACCGATCCAGTAGTAGGGTTCGGGATCTTCGGGCTTCAGCTGGATGTGTTTCTGATGGTAAGTCTTGGACTCCGCAAAAAGCTTGGGGTCATACGGAGTGCCAGCCATCTGGAAAAGGATGGAGCCGATCCCGTCAATGGCGTTGAGGTTGTCGGGATTGGTGCCCAGGATGTCTTTGAACTCCTGGATGGCCTGCTTGCCGATGTTGCGGTTCTGCTCGGACGGGGCGCCCGGAATGTACTGACTGGCGTACGCAGTGGCCAGATAGAGGCGGGCGTTCAGCAGCGTCGGGTCAAGGTCCTTGGCCTGCTTGAAATCCTCGACGGCTGCGTCATATTGGCCGTTCTTGAAAGCGGTGACGCCTTTGTTGAGCAGGTCGCGCGCTCTCAGTTTGTCGCAGCCGGATAAGGCGGCGGCGAGCAGCAGCAGCGTGAGAAAGGCCGCGGCTTGACGAAAGGAAAATGCGGACCGCGTAACGTCCGTATGAGCAACCGGTGCATGATTCATCGAACCATCCCCACGAGAAGTCAGATACGCCCTGCGCGGGCTATTCCATCACAATCAACGACTTTGTTCCAGTCCCGGAGTCAATAAACCCACGGAAATCCTAGACCCATGCATGACGTCCACTACTCTGGCCACTTGTGCGAACTCTACCGGCGCATCGCCGCGAATAAAGGCCACCCTGGTGGCGCGCTCCTTGAAGATTGCTTCCAAACGATTTCCCAACTGGTCCCACGCGATGGGCTCCTGGTTGATGCGCAGCTCGCCACTCGACAACACCTGAATCACAATGACGTCCGGCTCAGTCGCCCGCGTGGGACCAGTTGGAGGCTGAGGCAACGAGGCATCGAGCCCTTTCTGATGGTGCGGAATGATCATAAAGATCACCAGCAAGACCAGCAGAATATCGATCAGGGGGACGACGTTCATTTCCGCGAACACGCCGCCCTTACTGCTCACTTGCATTGCCATAACCCACCTCGCAAAAGAAAAATTACCCGGCGAGGAGGACTGCACAACCCTGTTATTCCAGGGTTTGTAAATACCAACCCTGAAACCCTGTCGAAAAAACAGTGGCCGCGAGCACGGCCGGCGGGCTTATTGCCCCGCTTCGAGCTTGGCGGTGATCAAACCGACTTTGTCGATTCCCGAAGCGCGCATGATGTCGATGGCGCGAGCGACTTCCTGGAACTGGATATCGTTGTCGCCCTTTACGAAGGCTACTTTTTCCGCGCGATCCTTAAAGATCTGTTCGATGCGCGGACCCAGGCCTTCCCAAGTGGAATCTTCATTGTTGATCTTAACCTTGTTATCCTTGGTAACCTGCACCACGACCGTTTTGTTTTCCAAGTCCTGGTTCTGCTGCTGATTCGGATTCGGCTGCGGAACCAGCGTGTCCAGACCCTTCGGCGTCAGTGGCGTGATCACCATGAAAATAATCAAGAGCACCAGCAAAATATCAATCAGCGGAACGACATTCATTTCCGCGATCGCACCGCCCTTGCTGTCACCTACTTGCATCCCCATTGCGAGTCTCCTGTCAGCTCCTCCCTGCGAAGGACCGGAGCTGTTGCGGCGCGCCAGGTGGGAGCCGGCGCGGCCCGCGTATCTGCTTCGAACGAATGGTTAACCCGTGGCCGTAGCCTCAATCGCCGGCCGGAGGAGGAGGCGGCTGACCTGTCCGCTCATTGCGCTCGGTCAAAAGACCCAGCTGGTCCACACCGGCAGAGCGAATCTCATCGACGATGGCCACCACGTCGCCATACTTGGCGCGAGCGTCGCTCTTGAGAAATACGGTCTTATCCTGCTTGTTCGCGATGCGGTCCTTAACCTGTCCGGACAGGTCCGTCTTTTGCACCTGCGTGTTTCCGAGAAAGATGTTGCCGTCGCGCGTAACAGCCACGACGATCGAGTCATCCCGATCGGCCTCTTGCATGTCCTTGGCGGTGTTGGTGCGCGCCAGGTCCACCGGCTTGGTTTTCTGCAACATGGGCGTGACCACCATAAAGATGATCAGCAGGACCAGCATGATGTCGGCCATGGGAATAACGTTTGGCGACGCCATCTGGCTGCCCGCTTGCGGTTTGTACCGCCCACCCTCTGTGTGACCGGCCTTTGCAGCCATGACGGTCTCCTTTACTTCTTTGCCGCTCCGCGGCGGAGGATGAAGTAGTTGATCAGCTCCATCGAGGAGTTGTCCATCTCGACGTCAAACGCCTCGACGCGATTGGTGAAGTAGTTGTAGGCCCACACGGCGGGCACAGCGACGATCAAGCCGAGCGCGGTGGTCACCAAAGCTTCCGCGATACCGCCGGCAACGGCCGACAGACCGGTAGCGTGGCTCTGCTCGATGCCCTTAAACGCGTTCAAGATGCCGACCACGGTGCCGAACAGTCCGACGAACGGAGCCGTCGAGCCGATGGTAGCGAGGGCCGAGAGGCCGCGCTTCATTTCCGCGTGAACGATGGCAACGGAGCGCTCGAGACCGCGTTTGGCGGCTTCGACGACGTCCGAGTCGGAAACCTGCTGCGAGGCGGACTGGAATTCGCTCAAGCCGGTCGCAACGACCTTAGCGATGTGGCTCTTTTTGTTGCGCTCGGCGATAGCGATGGCTTCATCGAGCTTGCCGTCCTTGAGGGCGCCGGCGACTTGCTGCACGAAAATGCGCGACTGCTTGCGCGCGGCGCTGTACATCAGCGCGCGATCAATCATCACGCCGAAGGAATAAATGGAAAGAATGAACAGAGTGATCACTACCGCGCGGGGCAGGATGCTCATCCCCCCCCACATGCTGCGAAGGTCCCAGCTGGATGCCTGGGGCGTTTGCAGAAACATGGCGGCGTAAACGTATAAAGTGGCTACCATTCGTTTGCTCCTTAGACTGGCCGCTATACGGCCATCCTTGATTAGTTCCGTGTGGTTTGCGGCGCTGCTCGCACCGCCCGCCAACGAACTTTGTTGCCGAATCGTTGTTGCCCGAAACGCCTCGCATGTCCCACGACCCACGCAGCGTTTCGTTTACTGCCTTGAACTATTGGTTCAGCGAGAAAATCACGTCAATCGTGGTATCGACTTCGACTGCTTCTCCATTCAGGAGCGTCGGACGATACCGCCACTGACGCACCGCGTCCAGTGCGGACTGCACCAACAAAGGATGCCCGGACAATACCTCGAGTTGCTGCACTGAACCATCCTTGGAGATGATGGCGTGCAAACGCACCGTGCCGGAGATGCGGGTCTGTCGCGCCAGCGGCGGGTACGTCGGGTTGACTTTGTTAATCAACGAAGCCGCAGTAACCGCGCCGCCCTGGCGAATGCGCTGCTGTGTCGGCTTCGGAGGTGGCGGTGCACCACCCACTCCGCCAATCACGCCGCCGATTACGCCACCCATCTGGCCGCCCGGAACGCCGCCGGGTACGCCACCCATGGCGCCCATTGCGTCGGGCTGCTCGGCTTCTTCCTTAATAATCTTCACTTCCTTGGGGATAACCTTCGGTGCCACCAATTTGCCGGCGTCCATTAAATGGACTTGCGGCTTCACTTTGACGATCTGCGTCGCCGCGGGCGGTGGCGGTGGCGGCGGTGGCGGCGGCGGCGCGATCAATAACGTCGCCAGGCTCGCCTTGGGCAGAGCTTCCGTATAAATCAACGGGATCAGGATCAAAACCGCGAGAAAAGTGGCCTGAACAATGCCGGACACGATGACGGTCCATGACTTGTTGGTCTTCTTTCCTCTCGGACTCGAAACTACCATTTCCTCGAACATGGTCCCTACCTCCTCCCGGCGGGGGCAAGACGCGCAGTGCTCGTCTCGCTGTTCCGGGGTTTATTGCCGGCTGCGGGTCCGGTTCCAACTGCGGCTGCTCCTTGGCCTTTCCAACGATGCCACCAGACCACGAGCGGCGCAGCGATGCCAAAACTGGAATACGTTCCTACCACAATCCCCACCACCAGGGCAAAGGAGAACGCGCGAAGCACCTGGCCGCCCATGAGGAATAGCACGAGCACGGTGAGAAAAGTCAGACCGCTTGTAAGTATCGTTCGCGACAACGTTTGGTTGATGGATTTATTGACGATGGCTTTGAACTCTTCCCGGCGCAACAAACGATTGTTTTCGCGAATGCGGTCGAAAATCACGATGGTGTCATTCATGGAATACCCGACGAGGGTCAGCAGGGCGGCGATGACGGTCAGCGAGATTTCGAAGTGCAAGAGAGAAAAGAATCCCAGCGTGATCAAAACGTCGTGGAAGACCGCCAGGACGGCCGCTGCCCCAAAGACCCACTCGAATCGGAAGGCAATATATAACAGCATACCGCCCAAAGCATAGAGGGTAACGAAGATGGCCTGACGGCGAAGCTCGGCGCCCACT
Organism: Candidatus Eiseniibacteriota bacterium; assembly: GCA_035607085.1. Classification (GTDB taxonomy): domain Bacteria; phylum Acidobacteriota; class Terriglobia; order Acidiferrales; family UBA7541; genus Acidiferrum. The sequence goes on from DATMZI010000056.1 coordinate 191,813, forward strand.
TTCGCGCCGACGATTTCTGGGCTGCGCACCACAAACGGCGCCAGCGTAAATCCGTCTTTCAGTGACGCCACCGCCGCAGGCGTAACACCCGGCGCTTTGGCCAGTTCGTCAAAATTCGTGGCCAAACCACCCAGGGCGCGGTCGCGATAATCCAAAATCTGCCGCGCCAGCTGTTGATAGCGCTCGCCAGCTGCGGCGGAAAGATTCAGCGGATCCTTTTGCGTAAGGTAAGCAGCAAGGGCCGAAGGGTTTGCGGAGTTAAAATCGGGCTTGCCGGTGTTTCCTACGTTGTAACTCGCGTTCAGTGCCGCAAGCACCTGCCTCAGGCTTGAATCGAGCGCCTCGTCACTGGTGCCGTTCTGCGCCACGAAGATCAGCACTTCGTTGCTGTTGCCGCCAATATCGCCAATACTCTGAATTTCGCTGTTGCCCAAGCCCTGTGTGCTCAAGGCCTTGCGTAGATCGTCAATCTTCGGCGGCTGGGCGAATTTCACGTCTACGTTGGTGCCGCCTTTGAAGTCAATTCCGTAGTACAGGCCGCCCTTAGCAAAAATCGAAATCCAGCCGGCAAGCAGGAGAATAGCGCTCAAGGCGTAGAAATACTTGGCTTTGCCCATCCAGTCGATATTGGGCTCTTTGAAGAACTCGATCATTCCGATTTTGCTTCCCTTCCTTAGACTCCGGCGACTTCCGGTTTGTTCCCGGCTCGCGGGCGGTCCGGGTTGCAGGGTCCGCTTTTCACGAGCCTGAAATCACAAAGATTTGTACGTCGAACCCCTGAGTAATCAGGCCCTGAGCGATCGGAACGCAGCAGCAGCCCGCCATGGTCCATCACCAGCGCCCTAGAACCAATACAGCGTTCTTCCCATAAAGATGTGGGAAGAATGTCTTGTCAGTCCTAGTACAGGCCGGGCGGCTCTAAATGCTCAACTCTGCCTGACGGTCCATCTTTGCCAGGTGATACTGGAAAATCGTCTTGGACACATAAATCGCGGTAAACACATTGGCGATCAACCCAATGGTCAAGGAGATGGCAAATCCACGAATTGGGCCGGTGCCAAACAGGAAAAGGAAAAACGCCGAAACCACGGTCGTTACGTGCGTATCGATAATTGTCAGAAACGCCTTATCGAAGCCGGCCGAAACGGCTGACGCCGCCGATTTTCCATTGCGCAACTCTTCGCGTATGCGTTCAAACACCAGTACGTTCGAGTCCACACCCATACCGATCGTGAGAATGACGCCTGCGATTCCGGGCAACGTGAGCACTGCGCCGAAATAGGCAAGAGCCGCCAGCAGGATGATCAGGTTCAGTAGCAACGCCACCACCGCATTGGCTCCGGAAATCTTGTAGTAGAACAGCATGAAGAGCATCACCACCATCAAGCTCAACACCGATGCCTGCACGCCGTGGCGAATCGAGTCCGCGCCAAGCGAGGGACCGACCGTTCGCTGTTCAAGGTATTTGATGGACGCGGGTAAGGCACCGGCGCGCAGGACCAGTGCCAGGTCGTGCGCGGACTCCTGCCCGAAACTGCCTTCGATCATGCCGTTGTCGTCGATTCGCCCGTTAATCACCGGCGCCGAATAGACCTTGTGTTCCAGCACAATCGCCAACTGCCGCCCTTTATTAGACTCGGTGAAAGGACCAAAACGATGAGCCGCTTCGCCCGACAATACGAAGTTTACCTGCCACTGGGTCGGATTGTTGGTGCTGCGATTTTCCGTGGCGTTGCGCAAGTCGCGGCCAGTCACCACCGGGGCGCGCTCCACCAGGTACCACACTTCGCCGCTCGGAGCTTGCTGCGAAGCGCCTCGCCCGCGCGGATCCTCCTGCATCAACTCTGTACCCGGAGGGAGAATGCCGCCGTGCGCGCTCAGCGCTTCGGTCTGCGACGTGTACGTGCGCGGATCTTCCACCAGGCGCAACTCTAGCTGCCCGCCGGCCTGAATCACCGCTTTCGCTCGCGAGGGATCGCCTTCGCCCGGCAGCTGCACCAGAATTTCGTTCTCATTGCGGCCGCGGCGCTGAATCGTCGGCTCGGTCAACCCCAGCGCATTGATGCGGCGATCGATCGTTTCAAGCGACTGCGTCATCGTGTTTTCCTGGATGCTCGCGATGGCGCTGTTTTTCAGCGTCAATGTATAGCCGGACTGTTCACCTGCCGCAGGCGCGGTGTCCCACAGATTTCCGTACTGCTGCTGAACTAAATCGCGGAAGTTGGAAACCTGATTGGAATCCACATTGCGCACCAGGATGTGCGTATCGTCCACCCGGCGAATCTCGTCGTAGCGGATGTTTTTGTCGCGCAGCTGTTTGGTCAGACGGTCCACCATCTGGTCGGTTTCTTGCGCGATGGCTTCCTGCACCTGCACTTGCAGCACCAGGTGCGTGCCGCCCTGCAGGTCCAGACCTAGCTTGATCTGCTTGCTGAAATTGTCCTTGATCTGCGCCAACGAGGTGGGGAAGGTCGGCAGCCCAATCAACCCGTAAATGCAGACAAGAATGACCGCCACGATGAACAGCGCTTTCCACTTCATATTAGGGTTCATGATGAGAAAGAACGGCTGGAGCTCTGCCGTGAATTGGAGTCGACCGCTTTGCGGTCGCTGATAAAACCGTCCGCTGCGCAGCCGCTGAGATAAAATCCGCACTGGCGCATCGAGGTGGCCTTACTTAGCATCCTCAGGAGCCTCCACCTGGGCAATTGCCGAGCGCGTGACGCGTATCTTTACCTGGTCGGCGATCTTTAGAATGACCGTGTCGCCGTCGATGCCATTTACCGTGCCATAGATGCCGCTGGTGGTCACAATTTTGTCGCCATTTTTGAGCGCCGCCAGCATGGCTTGAGTCTTCTTTCGCTGGCGCTGCTGCGGCAAAATAAGCATGACGTAAAAAATACCCATGACGATAATCATGGGCAAGAACATCCCCAGGCTGCCGCCAGCTCCGCCAGTCTGCAATAAGAGTACCGCCATCATCGGTGCAAGACTTCTTTCTTGTTGGACTAGCCGGTTTCCCGTCGGGAATATTCACCCGTCGCCAAGGGCGAGTCACTTCACCCTCGCGTTCCCTGCCGGCTGAATTCTCTGTGCGGATCTCCGAAGGGCCGGACGTCGACCCGTGCAAGCGTGTTACGCGGGACCCGCTGCGTAACGCATCCGCACCTCGGATGAGAATTTCGCTAGATTCCCAAACTCGATAGCCTCGCGGATTTGCCTCATTAAGTCAAGGTAAAAGTGGATGTTGTGGTGGGTGGCGAGAATTGCGGCGGTGAGTTCTCCCGCGGCGAACAGATGCCGAAGGTAAGCTCGGCTGTACCGCTTGCAAACGCTGCAAGCGCATGCCGGATCGAGCGGCCGCTGATCTTGCGCGTACCGCGCATTCTTGATGAGAACTTTCCCTTCGCTGGTGTAAATGCAAGCGTGCCGCGCCGCTCGCGTCGGCAAAACGCAGTCCATCATGTCGATGCCGAGTGCCACGTAATCGGCAATCTGCTCCGGACGCCCCACGCCCATTAGATACCGCGGTTTTTCCTTCGGCAGCAACGCCGTCGCTTCCGCGGTCATCTCGCACGTGAGGTTGTGCGTTTCGCCCACCGCCAGGCCGCCGACGGCATATCCCGGGAAATCGAGTGCGCACAGCTGTTTCGCACTCTCTTGGCGCAAATCAGCGAAAGTCGCGCCTTGTACGATCCCGAATTGCCACTGCGGCAAGTCGCCATTGCGCTGCGCCGCTTGCAAAAAATACTGCCGTGCGCGCTGCGCCCATGCCGTTGTGCGCTTTACGGCGGAGTCGGCGAGTTCGCGCGGCGCCGGCGTCTCGATGCATTCATCCAGCACCATGGCAACGTCGGAACCAAGTGAAAGCTGAATTTCCGCCGCTTTTTCGGGCGTCAGCAGGTGCTCCGAACCGTCCAGATGCGAACGGAAGCGCACGCCTTCATCGGCGATTTTGCGCAGCTCGGAGAGGCTAAAAACCTGGTAACCGCCAGAATCGGTAAGGATCGCGCGATCCCAGGACATGAATTTGTGCAAACCACCGAGCTTGCGAATCAGTTCATGGCCGGGGCGAAGGTATAAATGATAGGTATTGCCGAGAATGATTTCTGCGCCGAGCTCTTCCAGCGCTTCGTTGCGCAGAGTTTTTACGGTTGCCTGCGTACCCACCGGCATGAACACCGGCGTTTCGATCGTTCCATGCGGCGTCGTCAGGCGCCCGCGGCGCGCTCCGGCCGTGTCGGTTTGCAAAACTTCAAACGAAAAATTCACACACTCAGTGTATCAGGAGAAAATCCAGGCAAGTCCCGCCTTGCAGGCGACGAAGACGGCCCAAACGGACAACACGATGCCGAATGCTTTGCCTTGAAGTTTCTTAGCATTGACCGCCGTGAATCCGATCGAGATCAGGAACATGGTCCAGAAACTGAAAATGTCGATGGACTTTGCCAGTGACATCACAGCTTTAGGCGTACTGTCCGGAAGGAATGCTCCCACGTTCGTAGCAATCGGATTATCCAGGTCCACAGTGCCCGGCGCCTTCAAATAAAGAATGATAATAAAAAATAGCGAGTACAGGATCCACGGAAAGTAAGCGTGCGAGACGATTCCCATCGACGTGCCAAACCGGGCGTTTGCTCCGCCAATCACGTTGTACGCCAGCAGCAGCACCGCGCCAACGATCAGCGCTTGCAGGATTGGCCACGCTAGCCCGATTCCGTAGGCGAAACCCGGCGAGATTTTTGCGCCCATCGCGATTTGCTGCTCCTTCTGTTCCGGGCTTAGATTCGCCGCTCGCGGACTCTCTTCGATGCGCTTCGCCGTCACGTCACGCCAGTCAATCTTCTGGTTCATGACAAACGCGACCGCTATTCCGAGAACGGTCATCAGCGCCACCGGCAAAATCCAACTCGGCCGCGCCGCAATATCTTCCAATGTGGATTTGGGCGAAAAAAACACACCGATCAACCGGCCAAAATGATTGACAGGACTGGGCGGAATCTCAGGAGCGCCAGAGGCCACTACCGGGGGAGTTGCCATCGCGATTTCCTCCACAGCAAGCTTTAAGATGCACAGGTCTCTGTTCTACGTATGGGGTGCCCGCAACATATCACTATAGGAGGAAAAGAAAAACACCTTCAGGCGGCCTCAGAAGTGCCGGAAACGTCCCGCCGGGTCTCGGAATCTCTCAGACCGCCGGTACGGCCGCCAGCAACTCCTTGGTGTATTCTTCGCGCGGCAGGGTCAGCAGCTGCTCCGCCGGACCAGTCTCAACCAGTTTGCCCCTTCGCATCACCGCGATCCGTGTCGCAATCTGCGCCACCACCGGCAAACTGTGTGAAATAAAAAGGTAGGTCAGGCCAAATTCAGACTGCAATTCTTGCAACAGCAACAGCACTTGCGCGGCAACGGAAACATCCAGCGCCGATACCGGTTCATCCGCCACCACCAGCTTGGGCCGCAAAATCAGCGCGCGCGCAATTCCAATGCGCTGCCGCTGCCCGCCGGAAAATTCATGCGGATACCGCCCGGGCGCGCTCTCGTCCAGCCCCACGCGCTTCAACATCTCGGTCACCCTGCCGTTTCGCTCCGTAACGCTTAGCGCTTTTTCGTGAATGGCCAGCGGCTCCGCCACAATTTCGCCTACCCGCATCCGCGGATTCAGCGACGCGAACGGATCTTGAAAAATCATCTGCATCTCGCGCCGCGCCCGCCGCAACTCGCCCCCACCCAACTTCAGCAGGTCGCGCCCGCCAAAGACAATCGCTCCCGCATCCGGCTCAACCAGCCGGAGCAGCATCCGCGCCAGCGTGGTCTTCCCGCACCCGCTCTCGCCCACGATCGCCAGTGTCTCTTTGCTGCGCACTTCCAGATCGACTCCATCCACGGCCATAAATCGATGCCCGCCGCCCGACTCCTCACGGGCACCCGCTCGCGCATAACTCTTGCGCAGTCCGCGCGCACTCAGCAAAATTCCGCTCTCGTTCATACCAGCACACACCGCGCCGAGTGAGCTTCATTCGCCTCCCTCAGTTCCGGCACCGTTGCGCTGCACTGATCGCGCCGAAATGCGCAGCGCGGTTCGAACGCACAACCCGGAGGCAGCGCCGTCAGCTTCGGCACGCTCCCCGGAATCGGGGTCAGCTTCCCGCGCTCCAGCTTAGGCGAAGCCGCCAGCAAACCCTGGGTATAAGGATGCCGCGGCACACGCAAAACTTCCTTTACCGGCCCTTCTTCCACGACGCGCCCCGCATACATCACCGCAACGCGGTCCGCCACCTGCGCCACCACTCCCAGATCGTGCGTGATGAACAGCAGCCCCAGGTGCAACTCTCTACCCAGTCTCTGCAGCAGTTCCAGAATTTCCTTCTGTACCGTCACGTCCAGCGCGGTCGTCGGCTCATCCGCAATCAGCAAACGCGCCTGCGCCACATTCGGCTCCGCCAGCCCCGCCGCAATCGCCATCGCAATCATCACGCGCTGCCGCAGTCCTCCGCTCAACTGGTGCGGATATTGCCGCGCCCGCTCTTCCGCCTCCGGCACCGCCGCCAGCCGCAGCGCTTCCAGCATATTCTTCCGCACCAATTCCGCTGCCATCTTGGGACGGTGCGCGCGAATCGCTTCTTCCACCTGCGCTCCCACGCGCATTACCGGATTCAGCGAAGTCATGGGCTCCTGAAAAATCATCGCGATCTCGCGCCCGCGCAGCAGGCGATACTCGTGCTCCTTAAGCGCAACCAGACCGGTTCGCATCGCCTTTACTTCCTCTACTTCCTTGATGTCCGTCGTTTCCTTCGCCAGCCACGCCTGGCCGCTTACCCGCGCTCCCACCGGCAACAATCCCATAATCGCCAGCGACAGCATGGTCTTCCCGCTGCCCGACTCCCCCACCAACCCCAAACACTCTCCGGCCCCGACTTGCAACGACACTTCATTCACCGGGCGCACCCAGCCCTGCGCCGTCGGCAACTCCACGGTCAATGCGCGCACATCGAGCAGCGGCTTCATTCCTTCATCTTATGAGGTTTTTGCAAAACGGAAACGGATTTGCCCGCGCCGCAAGCGAAACAACCAACTGTCTTTATCTTTTCTCTACCGCCACCACAAATTTCAGCGCCGTGTGCGTAGCCGAAAATCCCACCACCTTCACGTCTTTCAATCCCGCTTTTCTCCCCGCACCCAGCACATCGCCTTCGGTGATCTCCTTCCTTCCCTTCGGATACACCACCCACAATCCCGCCGCGCCTTTAATCTTCTTCGCCGCTTTCGCAATGTTCCCCGCATCGCCGTTTCCTTCCACAAACAAGAACACCGCCTCCACCGACGTACCGTCCGCAATGATCTCCGCCTTGCGCTGCCTCAATTCCTTCGCAAATTGTTTTTCCACATCGCCGACCACTGCCACGCGCAATCCCGCTTTCACGCCCAACTTCTCTGCCCGCGTCTTCGGATGCAAAATCTTCTCGCGCCACTTCGCCGCCGCCGCGCCGACCGCAAAGGCAAACGCTCCATCCTTAGTCTCAATCCGCAGTTCCCCATCCGCCGCCGTCACGCGCTTCATCTCGGTAAACATAATCTTTACGCGGCATTCCGCCCCGCGAAAGACCAGCTCGCCAGTCTCCAGCAGGGCTTCCCCTGCGACCTTCTTCCCGCCAATCCGCGCCACGCACTTAGCCTGATTCCCCATGCCGTTCACCCCGCACCCGTCCCTTTTCCTCGATTTCTTACCATTTCCCTCCGCTCTTTTCCATTTTCTCTTTTCTGCACTGCGAAGACGGTAAACTGTACTGTCCCCCATGTCGCAATCCACGGCCACCACTCTGCCCCGCACCGACTGGTCCCTCATCTGGGCCCAGCCCGGTTTCCGTTATTTCTTTTTCGCCATGTTCATTTCTCTGTTCGGCAGCGGTATGAACTTCGCCGGAGTCAGTTGGCACATCCTGGCGCTCACCCACTCCACCGTCAAGGTCAGCTATCAAGTCATCGTAGCCACAGCGCCCGGCCTGCTGATCCCCTTCATCGGTGGGGTTCTCATCGACCGCTACGACCGCCGCATCCTCGGCATTGCGCTCGACTTCTGCCGCGGCATCGCCGTCCTCTTCTCCGCCTACGTCGCCTGGCGCGGCCACCTCGAACTCTGGCATCTTTATCTCATCACCCTCATCATCGGCGTCGGCTCGGCCATGTATTGGGCTGACGTCAACGCCCTGGTGCAGGAAGTCATTCCCGCCAGCCAGTTCACCGGAGCCAATGCTGCGGTCGTCATAGGCGTGCAGACCGGCATGCTCTTCGCCGGAGCACTGGTCGGCTTCATCTACGACCGCGCCGGAATCGCCGGCATTCTCCTCGTTGACGGCCTCACCTACTTCGTCTCCGCCTGGTGCCTCTACAAACTCCGTAGCGGCTATGTCTCGCCGCGCGACCATCTCACCAAATATCCGCGCGAATTTTCCGAAACCACCGAAGCGACCGCCGAAGCTCTTGAATCGGCCGAAATGCCCGACGTCGCCGAAGCCGGCCTTTCGCTCGCCGTCTACTCCGATCTCAAAGAAGGCGTCGCCTATCTTCGCCAGCAGCCGACCGTCCGAGCTCTCGGCATCACCCACTCTATCCTCATGGCCGGGGTCGTGAGCGCCAACGTCCTTGTTGTCGCTCTGGCTGCTGACATACTGCATCGCGGCGCGCGCGGTCTCGGCTACCTCGAAGCCGGCTGGGGATTCGGCGCCATCATCGGCGGCCTGCTCGCCTCGCAGCTGCCCAATCGCCTGCGCATGACGCTCTACGCTTTCGCCCTGGCCGGACTAGCCCTCGGCCACCTCGCCATGCCCTTCATCACCATTCTGGTCTTCGCGATCCTGTTTCAATCGCTTTTCGGATTCTTCCGTTCGCTGTCGGGCGTAGTCGCCCAAGCCTCGCTCATGCACATCGTCCCGCGCCACTTCATGGGGCGCACCCAATCCGCCATGGCCATCTCCACCACCATTCTTCAGCTCCTTATGAGCTTCGCCCTCGGCTGGCTGTCCCAGCAACTCAACATCTACGCCGCCTTCGCCTTCCTGGCCCTGATCTACGCCCTGGGCACCGCCTCCGCCTTCCACGCCCGCCGCCTCCTCTCCACTCCTACCCCGGCAGCGCCGGCCTCCTGATCAACCGATCTGATGTAGCGCCGGGCTTTAGCCCGGCATTCTTTAGGAGGCGCGGGACCTCAGACCTGAAGCCAGCCTGAACCCTTTTCCGCCCAGCCCGCCGAGAAGCCAATGACTCCAACCAATTTCCACAACTTCCGCCACTATTTCCGTCTAGCCACTCAAGAACTAGGCAAGACCTTTCGCGCCGAAGTCTAGCTCGCGACAACACCCGAATCCCGAATCGGGGGATTGATTGCGTAGCGCCCGCCGAGCTTTTGCCCGGCATCTTCCGGGTTGCAGCGAGGGGCCGCGCTCTTCGTGCTGAAAGGTGCGGATTCTTGGCACTGCCGTGCTGCTCGGACGACCGGGTGGGGGGATGCATCGCTCCATTCCCCATTCCCTCCCATCTCTGCTATCTTCTCGCCCCGGAGGCTAAACCACTCATGCGCCTGATGGTATTCTCACTCCTCGCACTAGCCTGTGCTTCAGTAACCGCTGCCCAGTCCTGCCTCGACACCGCCGCGCCGCTTACCGCCATCACGCAGAACCACGACTATGTGCAAAAGCGCTCCTCCAGCTACGACCGCTCCGGAGCCAACGCCGACGCGCGACCTGTCGCTCCCGGAGAAACGCTTACCGTCATGGACGACTCCGGTCCCGGGGCCATCACCCACATCTGGTTCACCATCGCATCACCAGAAGCCTTCCACCTCAAAAAACTCGTTCTGCGCATCTATTGGGACGGCGAGTCCACGCCCAGCGTCGAGGCTCCTATCGGCGATTTCTTCGGGCTCGGCCTCGGCGACTACTTCCTCTATCACTCCACTCCCCTGCAGGTCGCGCCCGACAAAGCGCTGAACTCATTTTTCGTCATGCCCTTTCAGAAGCACGCGCGCATCACCGTGACCAACGAAGGCCAGCAAAAGGTGAACGCCCTCTACTCCAACATTGACTATCGCGCCTGCGCCAAGCCTCTGGCCGCCGACACGCTTTATTTCCACGCGCAATATCGCCAGGCTTCGCCCAATCGCGGCTGGACCTCCGACTGGACCAACAACGGCGATCCCAAAGTGGACAAGAAGACCAACCTCACCGGCGGAGACAACTATGTCTGGATGGAAGCCACCGGCCGCGGCCAGTTCGCCGGCGTCACCATGTCGGTCTTGCAGAATCAGGACTACTGGTGGGGCGAAGGCGACGACATGTTTTTTATCGACGGAGAAAAAACTCCCTCCATCAACGGCACCGGTAGCGAAGATTACTTCCTCGGCGCGTGGGATTTCGGCACTCATTCTTTCGACTATCCGCTGATGGGTGCGCACATCGTCGGCGGAGAACGCGCCGGCGGCCACTCTTCCCTCTACCGTTTTCATCTCGATTCGCCAGTCACCTTCAGCAAATCCTTCAAAGCCACAATCGAACACGGCCACGCCAATCACCGCTCCGACAATTTCTTCTCCGTAGCCTACTGGTATCAAACCGAACCCCACGCACCCTTCCCCGCTCTCCCTCCGGTCAATGACCGCATCCCTGCTCTCAAACACACGGGCGGCCCCGGCAACGTCGGCACACCATGATTCCAACTCATACTTCCCGCCGAATGAACGACGTCATGACTTTGCTGCCTGCTTCCGCTCTCCGGCAACTCTCCGGCAACTTCCCTGCTGCGGCTGCCTGTGCTAACCTTGTCGGCGCAAACCTTGACCGCGATTGGCTTTGCAGCCGCGCAAGTTCCCAGCGTTGCGTTTCCTCCCGCTTGCAGTTTTCGCCGAGGGAGAAGCATCTTTTGACTCTTGCTGCCGCGCCACGCCGCAGACTACAAAGGAAGTACGACCCAGCCATGACCGCAACACAGGCAACGCTGAAAACCGGCGAACAAACTGTCGAAATCAAACTGGCGCACTCGCCCGATTCCGACGACGCTTTCATGTTCTACGCACTGGCGACGCACAAGCTGCAAACGCCCGGCTATAAGTACACGCACGTGCTATCCGACATTCAGACGTTGAACGAAGCGGCGCTGACGGAAACGTACGATGTTACGGCGGTCAGTTTCGCGGCCTATCCTTCGATTCGCGACAAGTACGTGCTGCTCGATTGCGGCGCCAGTTTTGGCGAAGGCTACGGCCCTATCGTCGTGGCCGCCAAATCCATGAAAAAAGATGACATCAAGGGCAAACGGATCGCCGTGCCCGGGCTGAAGACGTCAGCCTATCTTTCGCTGAAATTATTTGAGCCGGATTTTGAAGCGGTGGTCATGCCCTTCGACAAGATTTTGGACGCCGTACGGGGCGAGCTCGTCGAGGCCGGCCTGCTCATCCATGAAGGGCAGCTGCTTTTCCCGCAATTGGGTCTGCACAAAGTTTTGGATTTGGGCGTGTGGTGGCAGGAGCAGACCGGACTGCCGCTGCCACTCGGCGGCAATGCCGTTCGGCGTTCGCTCGGCCTGGAGCTCGGCCGGCTGATTGCGAAAACCATCCGCGACTCGGTCGAATACGGCCTCGAGCACCGCGAAGACGCGTTGAAATACGCGATGCAGTTCGCGCGCGACATGGAAAGCGAGCTCGCCGATCAATTTGTCGGCATGTATGTCAATAAGTGGACGCTCGGCTACGGCGAAAAAGGCAGACAAGCCGTACAGGAATTGATCACTCGCGGCACCAAAGCCGGCATCCTTCCCGGCTCCGACAACGTCGAGTTCCTCGAGGCTTAATCTCGACACCTAGCGTTTTGTAGCGTCGCTTCCTGAAACGGGCGATCCCGCAAGGCCTGCGCATGGCGGGAATGGTGGATAATACCCGCGACATGGCGCGTGCGACGAGCGTTGTACTAAAAACCGTGTGGGTGCTGGCCGCGGCGATCGTCGCGTTCACCGTTGAAAATATCTGGATAGATCCGTGGCTCGCACGAAGATCGCATCACAAGTTGCCTTCGTTTGTGCCGGAGGCGCTGGGCGGCGCATGGTTATTGATTTTGCTGGCGCTGGCCATTACCGTGATTTTGCTGGTGGTGTGCCAGGTGCTGCTGATGCGCGACGCGCGAATCGCCCTAGGGGAAAAAGTGGCCACGGGAATTCTTGTGGTGACAGCGGCGCTTTTGTCCGGGGGATGGATTGTCACGACAAGTGGAATCACCTTCCCGAAGCTGGCAAGAACTGAGCGCGAGAGCTCGCAGCAAAAGCGCTCAGTGGTGCTGCGCTGGCAAGCCAGTACGACTCCTAACGTGCGCTACAACATTTATCGTGGACCGTTTTCCGGAGTTCATCCCGACAAACTGAACAGCACACCGATTGATGGAACGACCTTTACTGACGCGACAGTGGTCAGCGGGCAGACCTATTGGTACGTAGTCCGGGCGATCAACAACAAGGACGAGGAAAGCACCGAGTCCAACGACACGTCCGCGACAATTCCATAAGGCCGGGACAACGGGACGTGAACAACACCATGAGGCAAAAGCCAGCCGCAGAAAAAGTGGATCTGTACAACAGCGCGTACGGAAATTACGGCGCGGAGGTGTATCGCGAAATTCGGGTGGAGACGTACGGCGAAGATCTTGGTCAGACAAGCTGGGTGACGACGGAAGAGTCTGGCGAGATTCCGCGCATGCTCGGGATAACGGCTGAATCGAATGTGCTGGAAATTGGCAGCGGGTCGGGGCGGTATGCGCTGCAGGTAGCGAGCGCAACAGGTTGCCGCATTGTTGGCGTGGACGTCAACGATCCGGGAGTTCAAAATGCAAATCAGCTGGCGGCATCACAGAATCTCGCCGATCGGGTGCACTTTGAGAAATGCGACGCTTCGCAGCCGCTACGATATGGTGAAGCGACGTTTGACGCGGTTTTCTCGAACGATGTGCTGTGTCACATTCCGGGGCGCGACAAACTGCTGCGGGGATTGTTTCGCGTGTTGAAGCCGGGAGGCCGGCTGCTGTTCAGCGATGCGCTGGTGATCGGTGGTGTAATTTCGCATCAAGAGATCGCGGCACGGAGTTCGATCGGATATTTTCTTTTCAGTCCGCCTGGAGAAAATGAACGCACCTTGCATGAAGCGGGGTTCGAGATGCTGGAAGTCAGGGACACTACGGAGAACGCTCGCCTGATTTCGAAGCGTTGGCGCGATGCGAGAGCAAGCAGAGCTGAGGCGCTGATCGGGTTTGAGGGCCAAGCGAATTTTGCAGGCTTACAGCAATTTCTTGCGACGGTGAACGCGCTGACCGGCGAGAGGCGCCTGCTGCGCAAACTCTACCTGGGGCAGAGACCGGGCTAAACAAATTAGTTCGATCGAATCGCGCGCCTTGACCGGGTGGTGGGAATTTCGTAGTGTGAATCGGAAATGAAGAATCAAACATTTTTAAAATGGGCAGTCAGCTGTGCCGCTTTGGTGTGTTTGGGCTCGGGGGCGGGGGCGCAGAATGCAGCGCAATACAAAGAGCGGGCGGAGACCGAGAAGGCGTGGCCAAAAGAGGCGGTGCGCGGGGCGCATGGGATGGTGGCTACGGACGAGGAATTGGCTTCTCGCGCGGGCGTGGAGATTTTGCAGAAGGGTGGAAATGCGGTCGACGCGGCCGTGGCGACGGCGTTTGCGCTGGCAGTGGCGGAGCCGGCGGCGGGAAACATTGGCGGCGGCGGATTCATGCTGGTTCGAATGGCGGATGGCCGGACGAGTTTTCTGGATTACCGCGAGGTGGCGCCTGGAAAAGCTACGCGTGACATGTACATCAAGCCGGACGGCAAGCTGGATACGGAAGCGTCGGTGATCGGGTACAAGTCCGTGGCGGTGCCGGGGACGGTGGCGGGGCTGGAGCTGGCGCTGAAGACCTACGGCACGATGAAGCTGGCCGAGGTGATGGCGCCGGCGATCCGGCTGGCGGAAGGCGGTTTTCCGGTAAGCGCGAAGCTGGCACGCGAATTTGCGTACGAACGGCCGGACCTGCAAAAGTTTTCCCTAAGCAGGCGGATTTTTCTGAAGAACGGCGAACGATATCAGACAGGCGACACCCTGCTGCAGCCGGAGCTGGCGGCAACGCTCAAACGAATAGCGAAAAACGGCGCGGCGGAATTTTATCGCGGCGAAACAGCACGCTTGCTGGTGCAGGATATGCAGGGGTTGGGCGGGCTGATCACGCTGGAGGACCTGGCGCAATATCAGCCGAAAGCGCGACAGGTGCTGCGCGCGAAGTACGAGTTGGACGGGCACGAGTGGGAAGTGCTTTCCTCGCCGCCGCCAAGTTCGGGCGGCGTGGCGGTGATTGAAGCGCTGAATATGCTGAAATCCGTGCCGCTGAAGGGCTGGGACGACGTCGAAAGCGTACACCTGACGGCGGAGACCATGCGGCGGGTGTTCGCGGATCGCGCGGCGTATCTGGGCGATCCAGATTTCGCGAAAGTGCCTGTAGACGGGCTCACCAGCACGTGCTACGGGAAGGAGCTGGCGGCGACGATTGATCCGCAGCGGGCGTCATCGAGCAAGGTAGTAAAAGCGGGCGAACCGCATGTGTGCGGCGTGGAAGCGAAAGCGGCGGCTCCAGTGGAAGTGAGCCTGAACGACGGGCCGCACACCACGCATTTTTCGGTTGTGGACGCAGCCGGGAACGCCGTGGCCAGCACGACGACGCTGAACAATGGATACGGGTCACACGTGACAAGCCGCGCGGGCTTTTTGCTGAACGATGAAATGGACGACTTTACGACTCAGCCAGGCGTGCCGAACGCGCTATTCGGGCTGATTCAATCCGAATCGAATACCATTGCGCCGGGGCACCGGCCGCTGAGTTCAATGACGCCGACGATTTTGCTGCGCGACGGCAAGTTGAGTTTTGTTACCGGATCGCCGGGCGGCCCGACGATTATTTCGTCGGTGCTGCTGACGGTGATCAACTGGATGCGGCTAGGAATGGACGCGCAGACGGCCATCAATGCACCGCGGTTTCATCATCAGTGGATGCCGGACCGAATTTTGATGGAGCAGCAATTCCCAGCGGCGACGGAGCAGGGGCTGAACGCGATGGGGCACGCAACGCGGCGGCGCGGGCACATCGGGCTGGTGAACGCGATAGGTATTGATTCGCAAACCGGGGAAAGATTAGGGGCGGCGGACCCTCGCGACGAAGGTTCAGCCATGGGATACTAGCGGCGTTCCAGCCCCGCAGTTAAAACTCTGGCACGCGAGCCCAAGCCACATGCAGAAAGTCCTGTCCACTTATCTGTTTATTTCCCGAAAATTGACGCCGGAATTGATCGGCCAGATCCGCGAAGGCGGATTCAATGCGCTGGAAGTCTTTTGTTCGCGCGCGCATTTTGATTATGCGTCGAAGCAGGAAGTTCGCGCGCTGGCGGCGTTGCTCGAAGCCAAGCAGATGAAGCTGAATTCACTGCACGCGCCGACGAGCAAAGATTCGAGTGCGACGCGGGAAAGCGGACAGCCGCTGTCGGTTTGCGAAGTGGAGAAGGTGCGGCGGATCGAGGCGATGGACGAGTTCAAGCGGGCGATTGACGTTTCGGGAGATTTGCCGTTCTCGCGGATGGTGCTGCATATGGGAGGTTCGCGGGAGAAAGCCGACCCGCGGAAAAGAGATGCGGCGTTCAGCACGCTGGAGCACCTGGTATTGCACGCGCACCATGCTGGAGTGACGCTGGCGGTGGAGAATACCACCAGCGAAATGGGCGAACCGGCATATTTGCGCTCCTTTGTGGATGAGACGCGGCTGACGGGGTTGCGATTCAATTTTGACGTGGGCCATGCGAATCTGGCGGACGGGCTCGCGGAACAGCGGCTCGAAAAGAGCTTTGCTCCGATGAAGGAGTTGGTAGCTGCGCTGCATCTGCATGACAACCACGGCGAAAAAGACGAACATTTGTTGCCGTACGACGGATCGATTGATTGGGCTGCAGCGATTCCGCTGCTGAAGTCGGCGCCGAATGTAGAGTTGCCGGTGGTGCTGGAGCTGAAGGAAAAGTTTGGGCCGGAGGCGCCGTCAGTGCCGGAGCTGCTTTCGGCTGCGCGGGCGGCGTTTGAACGGTTTGAGGAAGCGTGGGGTTAGAAAAAAGAGCGAGCGGAGATCAGAGCAAAAGGGCCGGACAACCGGCCCTTTTGCATTTTCAGCAGAAGAACTACGAGCCCAGGTATTGCGCGTGGACATAGACGCCGGTTTGGGCGTTGTAGACGAGATACCAACCGGGATGATCGGGGTCGTCATAGACGACGAAGTTGTCGCCGGGGCAGTCCCAGCACCAACCGGAGGCGAGATCCCAGTCCCACGACGCGATTTCGAAAGAGAAGCCGCCGGGAAACCAGAAGCGGTGCGCGCCGAGATCGAAACGAGCCACGCGATAGCGATAGGACGGGCCGAAATGCTCGAAGCGGCCGTGCGGGTAAGGATGCGCGATAACGAAGCGCTTGTCGTTCGGACGATCGTGGCCATACCAGTGGTCTTCGTGAACGTGAGGGAGGCTGTTGACGCGTCCGCCGGGGCGGCGGTCGATTTCGGGTTTGGCGCGGGCGTCGCGATGTGCCGGAGGCTCGGGAATGCGACCGTGATTGGCATGCACGTTGTCGTGACCTTCGCCGCCAGGGTGTTCGCCCGGGCGCTGAGCTCGAGCAGGCGCGCCGATGGACATTGCGCCCAACAATGCCAATATAGGGGCCAGAGTTACGGGAACAGCGAAACGAATCTTCATCGTTCTGCTTCCTCCTTGATTCTTATTTGCT
>DATMZI010000113.1:0-6663 GCA_035607085.1 Candidatus Eiseniibacteriota bacterium
CCACAAGCCGAACGCGGCCAGTCCCAGAGCCACTAGCCCTGCCGAGGCCGGCTCGGGCACATTCGAGTTTTCAACCACCGTCGAGGTGGGCGAGAACGCACTATTCCCTTGTGAATCCGACAGGAATGCGAACGTCCAGCTGGGCGGCAGGTCCTGACCAAAAAATTGGAGCTTAATCGACTTGTTAACTACGTCGTCGGTCTCCGAAATGAAAGAGGCGGGTCCCGTTGCGCCCGGGAAACTTGTGCAAGGAAGGTTCAAATTGTCTCCGACGCTGGTGAAAATTCCGATGTTGCCTAAACCATCGCTACCACAGCCGACCACTCCAAATTGCGTCGCGTCGGGAAAGTTGGCAAACCCGAACGTGATGGTCTGACCTGCAACCACACCATTGAACTCTTGAAGTTTGTAAAAGGTGAGGATGGTGTCGGTGTTGTCGGAATTCGGCTCCCCCACACTCAGCAGCGTGCCGCCACCCCCGACGCATGGAGAACCCGGAGTGACCGTGGCGCAATCCACGCCATTTCCCGAAGGCCGTAGATCACCTCGGGAGTAAGTAGTTGCCAGCGAGCAAGTGGCTGAGAACAACGAAAGAACAAGGAACGACAACAAAGACTTTGAAAAACGCATGTCTGCACCCCATGGGCGGGTCTTATCGGGGCGCGAAAATCTCGGGATGACCCGCCACAGCACCGGCGAGCTTCGCAAATGCCAGGGTAACGGTCAAGCAAATTATTCCTGTCCGACGGGCTCTGGCACGAAGGGCGGGTGTTCCCATGGGCCGACGCAAACGAAATGCACATCGAGGAAAGCGGATGTGGCATAATCTCGGCAATACGGTCGCACCCGCCGGCATCGACTCCTTCATGGACGATTCGAAACCAAAACCACCCCGGTCGCGACTTGAAGACAAACCTACTTGCCCTAACGAAGAAGAGACGCTGGTGGGAACGCACCTTAATTACGTTCCTCTTCGACCCAAAGTCGCCGAGCGACACCTAAGCCCTTCTGCGTTCGTGCCAGGCGAGACGGTGGCGCAGCGCTTTCGGATTGTACATTTCATCGCGCGAGGCGGGATGGGCGAGGTCTATGAGGCAGAAGATCTCGAGCTAGGCGAAAGAGTTGCGCTGAAGACGATTCATCTGGCTCTCGCGGATCGCAGCCGGGCGATCGAACGCTTCCGCAGGGAAATTGTGATTACCAAGCGGATCACGCACCCCAATGTCTGCCGAACATTTGATTTCTTCAGACACCATCGCGGGGGAGAGCAAGGGGAGGCCGACGTTCTCATCGTCAGCATGGAGCTGCTGCGGGGCGAGACTCTCGATCAACTGCTGAGAAAAAGAGGCCGGCTGTCCGCGGAAGAAGCCATGCCCATGGTCAGGCAGATGGCCGCAGGACTGCACGCGGCGCATCAGGTGGGAATCGTACATAGGGATTTCAAGACCAGCAACGTCATGTTGGCCCATTCCGTAGACGCGCCCGGCGGATTGCGGGTGGTCATCAGCGATTTTGGCCTCGCGCATTCGACCGAAGCAGAGCGAGTGTCGCTGACGAGTTCCGCGGACCTGGTGGGCACTCCGGCATACATGGCACCGGAGCAGGTAAACGGCAAGGAGATTACGCCGGCGACGGATATCTATGCGCTGGGAGTCGTGATGTTTCAGATGGTCACGGGCAGACTTCCATTTGTAGGGGAAACTCCGCTGGCCATGGCCATAAAGAGGCTCGAAGAGCCGCCGCCTGCGCCCAGATCCCTCCAGCCGGATCTCGACGTGCGCTGGTCAGAGACGATCCTGAAGTGCCTGGAGCGCGAACCCACGGACAGATTCACGTCCGTCGAGGAAATTGAACCAGCCCTCGTTGGGGAGAAGGAGCTGGTCCTCCGCACGGACCGAGATGCAGCGAAGGCCAGGCGCCTTGCGTGCCTCGCGGGACTTGCCTTGGCCAGCCTTGCAGCCATCGGAGTCTACCTCAACACGCATTACCGGGCGATTCCGCTGGCCAGAAAACGCCCCGCGGTGCTCGTGCTCGGTTTCAAAAACATGTCCGGAGACCCGAGTGTGAATCTCTGGGGGGAACAGTTTGCGACCAATTTGGGTTCGATGCTGGACGCGGATGAAATTCACTACATCAGCCCGGAGAGCCTCGCGTGGAAGGCGCCATCTCCAGAGGAGATGCCTCAAGAGCCCTCGCGTGAATTGCTCTCGAAGCTGCATGGGTTCGGTTGCGACTACGTGGTTTTCGGTTCGTATTCGGTTGTCGGCGCTCCGGGGAGTCGGCAGATTCAATGGAACATTCGATTGCTGAAATCGGACACCGGGGAGAGCCGAGGAAGCGTGCCGATTCAGCTGACGGAGGCCGAGCTTCTCGACGTGATTCCGCGTGCTGGGGATCAGGTGCGGGAAAAATTGGGGGTTACCATCGCGGACGCGGCCAAAGCCCGGATCAATCAAAAGCTGCCTGCGAATGAAAAGGCTTCGGAAGCTTACGGCGCGGGAATGGAATCGCTTCGACAATTCGACTACGCGCAAGCCAAAGATCACTTTCTGACAGCGGTCCAGCAGGATCCAAAAAACGCCGAGATCCGTAGCGCGCTTGCCGGAACCTGGTGGGAACTGGGGTATGAGAGCAAGGCCCAGCAGGAAGCAAAAATGGCTCAAGAGCAGTCCAGCGGACTATCCATTGAAAAGAGTGGGTTGATCAAAGGCCGGTACCTCGCCTATACCAAGCAGTGGGACGAAGCCGCGAAACTCTACGAATCCCTGTGGAATCTGGATCCAACGACGACAACCTATGGGCTCCTGCTGTCGAAGAGTCAGGAAGAAGGCAATCGGCTAAGTGAAGCGCTTCTGACGCTCGAGAAACTGCAGAAAAACCAGAGTCTCCCGGACGGGATCCAAGCACAAGGAAATCTGCAATTGGCGGAATTGCAGCAGAAGCTCGGAAATTATCCCGAACGACTGCGCGCAGCGAAAGCGGCAATCGAGAAAGCCGAAGCCATTAAGGCGGGCCTTTTACAAGCCCGAGCGCAGATTCAGGAGTGCTTGGCGGAACTCGATTTGGGAAAGGTCAAGGACGCCGCGAGGACCTGTTCGGATGCGCTGGAGCGGAATGTAAAAGAAGGGGACCTTTTGGGCAGTGCTCGAGCGAAGAATGCCGTTGCCAACGCCTATTGGGGGCAGGGGGCTCTCGACAAGGCGGAAAGCTTGTACCGCGAGGCGCTCGATATCGCCACAAGAATCGGAGACAAGAGGGACGAAGCCGGAGCGCGGCTGAACCTGGGCCTCATTCAACAATCAAAGAACAATCTTTCCGAAGCACGCAGCTGGTATGAAGGAAGCATTCAGGTTTCTCTCGAACGCGGCGGCCAGAACGATGATTTGCTCCTGGCCAAGCAGAGCCTGGCAACCGTGCTGAGCGCGATGGGGGATCCGAGAAGATCGATCGGCCTGTTAGAGGAGGTCGCACGGGATGCGGCAACCGCCGGGGACAAGGCCCGTCTGGCGTTAGCGCTGAACAATCTCTGCGCGACCTTGCTGCAAACCGGAGAAGTGGCGGGAGCGAAGAAAAACTGTGAGGAATCTCTTAAGCTCCGAGAAGAGATGGGAGACAAAGCGGGCCAGGCTCGCTCACTCGGTAATCTCGGAGATGTGCTGCAGGCCACGGGCGATCTCGCCGGGGCGGGAAAAAACTACCAGCAAGAATTGCGGATCCAAGAGGAGCTGGGAGCCAAGATCGACGCCGCCTACACGCAGCAGTCACTCGCGAGTCTGGCCATCGAGAGCCATAACGTCCGGGAGGCCATCGCAGGAGCCCAGAAGGCCCTGCAGGTTTTTTCCGCGGAGAAGGATACCGACGGGGAGGCCCTGGCGCGGACCACGCTGTCGCAAGCGTACCTGGTTGGAGGCAGCAACGGAGAAGCGCTCCCGGAAGCAACCGCCGCCAACAAGTTAGCTCAGAAGTCAGCGGACCGGACGATTCGGGCAACGGCGGCCATGCAGCTGGCAAGGGTGGAATATGGAGAAGGGAAAACCGCGACCGCCACGGCGTCACTGGTCTCGGTAGAGAAAGAAATGAGGGAGATGGGCCTAGTGGGGCTAGCCCTCGAAGCACGGCTGCAACGAGCAAACGCACTGAATCAAGGGAAAAAGGGAACAGCGCGAAAGGCGGAGTTATGGGCGGTGGCGGCGGAAGCCAAAGCGCGCGGATATTTGCTGCTCGAGAAAAAGGCCCGGGAAGCCTTGCGAATTTTATGAGGACCTTAGGGCGACTGAGACCGGTCAAGCGCTCCGGTGAATCATGCGAGGCCCGATTTCCCTCATCATTGCTCATTCGCGTCTGGCAGGCGCGAGAATCCTTTTCCATATAAGGTTCGAAAGACACGCTCTCTCGGAGTAACTTCCTCCCCTCATCGGGATACTTATAATCCGGGCTTCATTCTAAGCTTTGCTCACGGGATGACATTGGGCTGTACTTGTCCGTGAAGACACTAAAATCCTCGCGGTCCGCGGTGAAGATTTTTTAGATGCCTTCACGCTCAGCCTAACGAATGCGGCATCTGCAAGGTCCATCTGACGGTCGGCGTACTTGCTCATCAGCTAATGCATTCGAGGAACGTCAGTGAGATCGAGCGGTAAGAACTGCAACACTCCTCGCGCGAGTTCCTGGCCGGAAAGCCCCAATTGCAAAATCGGATTTATTGTTTTTTTAAACCGAGCTTTGGGTTCAGTGAGTTGCCCAAATCGTTGGCCAATTTTATGCCGAACCTGCCCGAATCATACCGAATTGCACGACCTAGTATCGACGTAAGCGATTGAAAACACTCAATCCGATTTCTTCCGGCACGTTTTCAAGACCGCCGCCTTAGACCACTCGGCCACTCCTCCGCCCTTGATTTTACCGTACTTATCGGACGATTATTGATTTGTCGTTGCCCAATCGTTGCCGCGTTCGGCGTGGTTCACAAGAATTTCGGGACGGAAAGTTCCAAGGGTTCTGCACATTGACGCCGCAGAGTTTTCCAACCTAATATCGGCGCAATGTCAGAAGGTCAAATCCCAGGTGGCCAGACCATCTCGCATTACCGCATCATTGAGCGTCTTGGTGGGGGCGGGATGGGTGTGGTCTATAAGGCCGAGGACACCCGGCTGCGCCGCAACGTGGCCCTGAAGTTCCTCCCGGACAATGTGGCAAAGGACGCCCAGTCGCTGGCGCGATTCCAGAGGGAAGCGCAGGCGGCATCGGCTCTGAACCATCCAAACATCTGCACCATACACGACATCGGCGAAGAGAACGGCAGAGCGTTTATCGCAATGGAGTTTCTCGAAGGTAAGACACTGAAACACACCGTCGCTGGTCGCCCGATGGAATTAGAAGCTTTGCTCGAAGTGGCGATTGGTGTAGCGGACGGACTGAACGCTGCACACTCGAAGGGAATCATCCACCGCGACATCAAGCCGGCCAATATCTTCGTTACCGAAGGTGGCTATGCCAAGATTCTCGACTTTGGCCTTGCAAAGAGTTTCGCAAAAGACCCTTCTGGCAGCGGGGATACACTGGCCACGCAAGAAGTAGACCCGGACCATCTAACAAGCCCGGGTAGTACTTTAGGCACGGTCGCTTACATGTCGCCGGAACAAGCCCGGGCCAAAAATCTGGACGTACGCACGGATTTATTCTCTTTCGGAACCGTCTTGTACGAGATGGCGACTGGGCGGCTGCCGTTCCATGGCGATACTTCAGCGACAATTTTTGACGGCATCCTGAATCAACCTCCCGTCGCTCCGGTGCGACTGAATCCCACTTTACCCGCAGAGCTAGAGCGAATCATCAACAAGGCTCTGGAGAAGGACCGAGATATGCGTTACCAGCACGCCTCGGACATGGGCTCTGACCTGAAGCGCCTGAAGCGGGATACGGGTTCGGGCCGCATCTCACCGTCTGCGGGTAGAACAGTTGAGGATGCCAAGGCAGAGTCCCGGACTAATTCGGTTGTAGCGACTCTGCCACGAGCAGGTGTTCGAGCAAAGCAATACGCTGCTTTGGCCCTTTGCATCGCACTGCTTCTCGTTGCGTTTACGGCATATCACATTTGGCCCCGCTCGACGACTCCGAGTGGCTCCGCCAAGATTACGCAAATCAGCCGTTGGGACAAACCGATGAATGAGGCTATTCTTTCCCCAGACGGACGAGCGGTGGCGTTCACCTCGCCCGTTTCGGGCTTCGACCAAGTGTTTGTCATGCTCGCCTCGGGCGGCGACCCACTTCAGCTCACAAACGACTCCCTTGACAAAACCGTGGACAGCTTCTCGATAGACGGGACGCAGATTTTTTACGAAGCCGCTGATGAGGTCCGTGCAGTGGCAACACTCGGAGGCCCGTCGACGCGCTTGGTTGGTGGGGCGCGCCTTGTTCCCTCGTCCACGGATGATTTTTTTTTCTTTCTAAATCCAAGGGACGATGGAGTCTATCGCAAGCCGAAGTCGGGACTCGGCGAGGAACTCATTTTCGGCGCGGCCAAAGAAGGATTGCTTATCACCAGGATTCTGCCTTACCCCGACGGAAAGGAGTTGCTGGTGGCGGCCGGGAAAGCTAGCGAGTTTGCGCCTTCAACCTTGACGCTGTTCAAAGTGAACGCTGTAACGCACGCTGCACAACGGG
>DATMZI010000123.1:0-5881 GCA_035607085.1 Candidatus Eiseniibacteriota bacterium
CCAGTAATAATGTCCGGCTTCGGGATACCAATAGCCGCCAACCCAGACGAATTCCGGAGCAGGCTGAGCAGGCACCACGGCTACCGCGCGCGGCGGCGGCGGCGTGCCAATCGAAATGCCGATGGAAACCTGAGCACTGGCAGCATAAGAAGCGCCCAGCAAAAGAGTCAGCAATAGTCCACTTCGGAGCAAAGTCTTCATGATTTAAATCTCCTCTCCCTGAGACAATTAAACCCCCGTTTGCAGGTTTAGTCGTGCATGCGATGTGCAGGGCAAAACGCCCCGAACTCGCGCTGATGGCTAGAAAGCCGTTAAGAAAAGACTAGGGGCGCGCCTGGAATTCGGCAATTAGTGAAGTCCGTACGGTGCTCAAAGCATTGACTGTTCGCAAGTACAGTCGCTGTGCAAGGCCAGAGTACAGGTACGCGCGACCGATTTTGTGTCGGAACTCAGCTCAGAGGAATTTTGCGCCAGGTCGCGTGGCTCGGCTACAATCTGAGGTTTGTTTTCGACAAAAAGGCTGGCTAGTGGGCATGCACGAACTTCGACTGCACAACACGTTGAGCGGGAAGACTGAGCCATTCGTGCCGCAAGTCGCGGGCGAAGTAAAAATGTATACCTGCGGACCGACGGTGTACGACTACGCGCACATCGGGAATTTCCGGACGTTCGTATTTCAGGACATTCTGCGGCGGTATCTGAGGCAGCGCGGGTTGAAGCTGAATCACGTGATGAACCTCACGGATGTGGACGACCGGATTATTGGCAATGCCGCGGCGGCGAAAGTGGGGATCCGGGAGTACACCGAGAAGTTTGTGCAGGCCTTTTTTGCGGATTGCAAGGCCTTGAGCGTCGAGGCGCCGGAACACTGGATCCGCGCGACGGACCACATCCCGGAGATGGTGAAGCTGATTGAACGTTTGCATGAGAAAAGTTATACGTACGATAGCGAAGGATCGATTTACTACCGGATTGCGAAGTTTCCAGAATACGGAAAGCTGTCGAAAATTGATTTGACGGGCATTCAAGCGGGCGCGCGCGTCGACAATGACCGCTACGAGAAAGAGAGCGCGCGGGACTTCGCGTTGTGGAAAGCGCCGAAGGCCGGCGAGCATTTTTGGGAGACGGAGATTGGGCGGGGACGGCCGGGCTGGCACATCGAGTGTTCCGCGATGGCGATGAAATATCTGGGCGAGACGCTGGATATTCATACCGGCGGAATTGATTTGGCATTTCCTCACCACGAAAACGAAATTGCGCAGAGCGAAGGAGCGACCGGGAAGCCCTTCGTACGGTATTGGGTGCATGCGGAACATCTGCTGGTGGAAGGCGAGAAGATGTCCAAGTCGCTCGGCAATTTCTATACCATGCGCGACTTGTACGCGAAGGCGTACAAGCCTTCGGCTTTAAGGTATGCGCTGGCTAGCGTGCCCTACCGGAGGCAACTGAATTTCACTTTTGACGGGCTGAGGCAGGCAACCAATTCAGTGGAGCGGTTGCGGACGTTCGCAGGCCGGCTGAAACAGGGGAAGTTCCCAGCGGGATCGCCGGCGAGATTCAAAGAGCGCGCGGCGAAGGCTCTGGATGATTTTGATGCCGGCCTGGCAGACGATTTAAATACAGCGGTGGCACTGGCGGCGGCGTTTGATTTCCTGCGCGAAGCGAATATCGCAATGGACGGCGGAACATTTGGGCAGGAGGATGCGGCGGCGGCGCAAACGTTTTTGGCGAAGTTTGATGAAGTATTCGCGGTGGTCGCGGACAACGATGCGGAGAAGTTGAAGGAGTTGGGCTACGGCCCCGCGAGCGGCGGGTTCGGTGACGCCGAGGTGGAAGCAAAAGTCGCGGACCGGCAAGCCGCCCGGCAGCGACGCGACTTCGCAAAGAGCGACGAAATCCGCAAAGAACTGGCCGAGCATGGTATAATTCTGGAAGATAGTAAGGACGGAAGCGTCCGCTGGAAACGCAAATGACACACACAAAATTGCACCGGCCGGCTCTACAAGCTTCTCCTTCCGAACTGCGTCCGAACCTCTACGGCGTGGATTAAGTCCCTTTTCAAAAAAGCAGCGAGCATAAGGTGGCGTAGTGGGTTTGCAGAGCCAGCAGGACTTCGTCGCGGCTCAAGACAAGCCGCCACGACGCGAATCCCCAACTGCAAACTGCGCACCCGTTCCAACGCTCCAGCGTTGCTGCGCCGGAGTCCACGAAAACAACTGGATCGCGGTTGCCGACGGCACCGAAGAAAAGGAAGAGATGCAATGATTACGACTCCTACGGAAACGAAGACGCCTCGTCTGGTGACGACACTGCCCGGACCCAAGGCGCAGAGCATTGTCGAGCGCGACGCGAAGTTTATGTCGCCGTCGTTCACGCGCGACTATCCGCTGGTGGCCAAGAGCGGTAACGGAGCAATGGTGGCGGACGTGGATGGGAATGTGTTCTTGGATTTTGCGGCCGGGATTGCGGTGTGCTCGACCGGGCATTGTCATCCGAAAGTGGTGGCGGCGATTCAGAAGCAGGCCGCGGAATTGATTCACATGTCAGGCACGGATTTTTATTACGAAAGCCTGCCTTACTTGGCGGAACGGCTTGCCAAGACCGTGCCGGGAGCGGAGGACAAGAAAGTATTCTTCTGCAATTCTGGCTCGGAAGCAGTGGAAGGTGCGATGAAGCTCGCCCGGTATGCGACCAAGCGCGACAAAATGATCGCATTTTACGGCTGCTTCCACGGACGGACGATGGGATCGCTCTCGCTGACCGCCTCGAAATCCACGCAGCGCAAGGGCTTCGGCTCGCTGCTGGGCGGAGTGGAGCACATCCCGTATCCGTACGCCTATCGCTGTGCGCTTGGGCACACGCCGGAAACGTGCGGCGCGGAAATTCTGGAGACCTTGGAAAACCAGATTTTCAAGCGGTTATTTGATCCCACCGAAGTAGCTGGGATCATCATCGAGCCAATTCAGGGCGAGGGCGGATACGTGCCGGCGCCGAAGTTTTTCCTGCAGGAATTACAGCGCATTTGCAGGCAGCACGGAATCATGCTAATTGCGGATGAAGTGCAGTCGGGCATGGGGCGTACCGGCAAAATGTGGGCGTTCGAACATGCGGGCATCGAACCAGATATCATCACCAGCGCGAAGGGGATCGCCAGCGGCATGCCGCTGGGAGCATTCATGGCACGCTCGAGCGTAATGAACTGGAAGCCGGGCTCGCACGGAACGACGTTTGGCGGAAACCCGGTGTGTCTGGCGGCGGCCGTCGCGACGCTCGATTTATTGGAAGGCGGATTGATGGAAAACGCCCGCAAGATGGGCGAATACATTTTTGCGCGCACAGCGGACTGGTCGAAGAAGTTCAAGATCGTGGGCGACGTTCGCGGCAAGGGGCTCATGATCGGTATCGAGTATGTGCGCGATCAACGGACCAAGGAACGCGCGGGCGACCTGCGCAACTTCATCGTGGACCGCGCCTTTCACAAAGGCTTGCTGGTGCTGGGTGCGGGCGAAAATGTGCTGCGGCTTTCGCCGCCACTTTTGATTGACGAAGAGCAAGCGGATTTTGCCCTGCGGACGCTGGAAGAATGCATGCGCGAGGCGGAAGCGAAGATCTAAGAGAGGATTCTCTTAGGGAAGCGCGGAATTTCTATCACTTCGCTTGTTATGACGGTGAGTAGGGTCCCGTGGCTGGCGCGCAGAAGTTTGCAGCGGCCACGGGATTTTTGTTTATACTCGCAGCCGCAAGCGTAAAGGCGCGCCGTTCAGCCACGACGCAAGTAATAGACTGTCCCATGCGATTTGACGGGTTGGCGATCGAAGAGGTTCCCGGAGAACTGCCAGTAGCTCGCTTGATCGGCGTTTTTATCCACAGATGTAAAGGGTAGCGAAAAGCGTCAGAATCCAAGAGAACTTGCTAAAATAAACGCTATTCGCACGATGTGTCGAAAGCCGTAGTAAAAGGTTTTGGGAGGCGGAATTGCCGGAGTTACGCAAGGACCCGATTACCGGCCGCTGGGTGATCATTTCCACGGAGCGTGGAAAGCGGCCGATGGATTTTCTGCGCGAGAGCGTGATCCCCAAGGATGGGAAGAACTGCCCGTTTTGTCCAGGCAATGAGGCAAAAACGCCGAACGAAGTTCTGGTCTACGGCCGCAACGGAAGCAGTGCGAATAGCGCCGGTTGGTCAATTCGTGTGGTACCGAACAAATTTCCGGTGCTTGGCATTGAGGGCGATCTGGACAAAGAAGGCGAAGGGCTGTTCGACAAGATGAACGGCATCGGCGCGCATGAGGTAATTATCGAGTCTCCGGATCACGCTTCGACAATGGCAACCCTCTCCGAGCGCGCAATCGAAGACGTCTTGTGGGCGTACCGCGACCGCATGCTGGACTTGAAAAACGACAAGAGGTTTCGCTACGTGCTGATTTTTAAGAATCACGGCGAGGCGGCTGGGGCCACCGTGGAGCATACGCATTCGCAATTGATTGCGTTGCCGATCGTGCCGCGTCGCGTTCGGGAGGAAGTGGACAGCTGCTGGCATTACTACGATGAAAAAGAGCGTTGCATTTTCTGCGACATTATCCGTCAGGAGATGGAAACCGGCGAACGGGTGATTGGCGAGAACGATCACTTCATTACCCTGGCTCCTTACGCGCCACGATTTCCATTTGAGATGTGGCTGCTGCCGAAAGCGCATGGTTCTTCGTTCGAGAACAACCAAAGCTCGATGTATGCGAGCCTGGCGCGCATGATGAAAGACACCTTGATGCGCATGGACGCCGTGCTGGACCGGCCGGCCTACAACTTCATGATCCACACTTCGCCGATCGGCGAAGAGATTAATGATCATTACCACTGGCACGTGGAAATTATTCCCAAACTAACGAAAGTGGCGGGCTTCGAGTGGGGAACCGGGTTTTATATCAACCCGACGCCGCCCGAGGAATCGGCCCGCTTCCTGCGGGAGGCCCGTATCGTCGCTCCATCGAAAAGGTAAAATCACGAGCCGGCGGGCGGCTGACAGAAAGCATACGACTTCGTTATAATCAAAGATTGGCGGCGCGGTACCCAAGTGGTAAGGGAGAGGTCTGCAAAACCTTTATGCGTGGGTTCGATTCCCACCCGCGCCTCCAAGATTCTAAGACACTTAGCGCAGGATTGCCTCGAGCTTGTTACGCGAACTGTAGCGGGCCGAAGTCTTTCCGTGGATTTCCGAACTCAATTCCAACGCCAGTAAGCCGCTCAGCGCCAACCTGAGGTGGGCGCAAAAGTGGGCACACCGAATTGGCGACTGGGTCAGTTGTCCGGCATGGACGTTGGTTTGTGATTCGCGCAAGAATGCCCTGTTGAGAGTTGGGAACAAGAACGATCGCGAAGATGCACGCAAGCTGTCCGAACTGTTTGTTCCCGAACAAGCTCCATGCGGTCTATCACGGCGAAACTGGAATCCGCACGCTGAAGGAACTAGCGCGTAGCTACCTGACGATCACCCGCGATCTGACGCGCGTGATGAATCGCCTGAAAGCGATCTATCGAGGTTGGGGGATTGCTTGTGCTGGCCAGCAAGTGTATGCACCTCGCTACCGTGCCGAATGGCTTGCGAAGATCACAGAAGCCGGCGTGCGCCGACGCGCCGAGATCTACTATCAGCAGTTCGATGTCTTAGAGGCTTTGCGCCAGGAAGTGCGCCGAGAGCTATTCGCGGAATCCCGGAAACATCCGGCCATGAGATTGCTGCGGCAGATTCCTTAGATTGGCCCGATCCGCGCCGCTTTGTTGATCGCTCTGATGCAGACGCCCCATCGCTTCCGTACCAAGCGGCAGCTGTGGGCCTACTGCGGACTGGCTCTGAGAACCTACGATAGTGGGGAATATCGCTTCGT
>DATMZI010000125.1:0-13936 GCA_035607085.1 Candidatus Eiseniibacteriota bacterium
ACCGAACATCTGCGGACGCAGCTAGAAATTGCCAAAGGCGAGCGATGCGAGAAACAGCGCGGAGATAAAACCGGCTTTGGAGTTTCCAGCGCGCACCGAAGAGAGCCAGTACACGGCCAGCATGATGATGCTGGCGAAAGCGATGAGGAGAATATCGAGGGCCACGACACCACCGAAGCGGTGTACGAGCGCGAGAGGAATCTCGCCGAGCCATTCGTATGCGATCCAGGGGGTGCCTGAGGCAGTCCAGGAATAGATGTCGGTGACGGGCCAGTGGCCGGTCCGCAGGATGTCCTGGCCGACCTTGATGTGCCACCACATGTCGGGGTCCACGCCAAAGCCGCGGCCTTCATAGAAGATGCGGCCGACAAGAAGCATGCCGAGCATGGCGGGAAACGAGACGGCGAATTTGAGGACATCGAGCCATGTCAGCGAGCCGACAGTGATTGATGCTGTAGTTGGCGCGGCAGACAGAGCGGAAGTATGCGCGGCGGCAGCCGGCGCTTCGCGCTGGAGATCGACCTCAGCGGGTCCTGTAGTCAGGTTTGGCTGGGCGGGCAAGGCTATATTTTGTTCGCTCATAGTCGAGTGGTGCTGAGCGGAGGAGCATGTTAAGCACCATTTCGATTGCCCGACCGTCCGCCGATGTTGTTGGATCTGTGAAGGTTAGCGGTCTCCCCGCGCGCGGCGTCGGGCGAGGCGGAGAAGGCCGGTCGGAACCGGGTGTCCTTTTGTTGACGCGAGTGGGGTTTTGCTCGACTGCCGGGGTACGCTCTATCGTAATGATTTAATTCTAAAGGAGTTAACCGTCGACGTTCTTGTAAGTTACCCATTCTAAAGTAGGTTAAGCCATCAGCTTTAGCAATTTCGGGGTTTGGTAAGTACGGATTGCCGCTGCCAAGGGACCGAAGATGGCACCTTGAGGAGTGATCGGTCTGGTAGCCACCCGACCCCTGACTGAGTGTTCGCACGCGGTTGAAAACAGAGGTTGAGAAAACTACGGAACGTGAAGAATCAAGGAGAAAAGCTAGTGGAGAATGACCATTTCGGAGGTGCTGGACATGCAGAATCCGGCGCTCGTGCATGGCGCAGTGATGGTAGTCGTGGTCTGGATTAATGGAAACATGAAATTGTAAGGATAAGAAACGGTCACTTTAACTGTACAACCGTCGTAATTCGGAGTAGCAGGCTGCGTTCCCACAGCTACACTGCACACTGCCGGAGTGCTTTCTGAACATGCAGATTGAAGCCTGACTCCGCAAGCCGTGATTACCATTTTCGAGGTATCGATGCTCGGAGGAGTGATCGCCTGAATGTAGGAGGTAATGCCGGTCAAATCTGTGGGTCCGGCGACACCAGAAGCGGAGTTGGACGCTTGGCAGCTATGCACTGCTTCGTCTTTGTCACAATTGTAGCCCCTCACGGTCGCGTAGCGAGCGCCTTCTTTGGCAGCATTGTTGACGTGATGGTAGACAAAGATAGCGTGGCCAAATCCGCTGATCCCAAAAAGCACACTCATGAACAAAATGAGGATGAATGCATATTCAACTAGCGCAGCTCCCGCTTGACAGCGCCGCTTCGAGAAAGTTTTCTGAACCATCAGGAAGCACGCCAGCCGCGTCATGATGCAACCCGCATCGAGGCGGTTTTCGATATGGCTACAGGACTGGGTATCCCGGGATAATTGAACAGCCCGCTGAAGCTTCCAGAGCATGTTACGGACACGACGACAACCCAGCTACCGGAAGCGCAGGTGCCAGCGGAGGGGTTCGTGATGCTGTTACAGCTGAACGCGGTGATGGTTCCCGCAGCGTCGCACCCACAAGCTACGACCGAGCTCACTGAGAGATTGCCGACGGGTTGACCGTTCGTGCTCGAGGTTCCGCTTGTCGCGCCTGCGAAGTCATATTGGGCGGCATGGGAGATACCCGTAGTGTCGTTCGAAAAGGCGTTTCCTTGGGCACCATAAAAAGCCCCGGCCTGCGCAGCATTGCCAATCAAGATGGAGATGTACGCGTAGCGGCCAACCTCGATTACCCCAAGCAAAAGGAGAAGCAGGATTGGCAACATGAACGCCAATTCGACCAGAGCCTGCCCCGATTGCTTCCTTGTCGTTGCTCTCTTCATAGCTACTCCACCAAAATGGGCCTGGTAAGCCACGCCGGGGTGAGGCCCCCGGGCGAGGTTCCCAGCGTGACCGTCGGATTGCCGGTCGTCGCCACGGAATAGACAATCGTTTGGCCCAACATCGAGAAGGACGCATTACCGTAATAGTTCAGCGTCGCAGTCGGCATATACACCGTGCCGTACAGTACGGTGTTGTTATCGCCTCCAATCCACGCCTGGGTTGTATCGGCTGGATCCTGGTACATCAGCATTCCGCTGTAGGCGGTACTCTGCGAGGAGTTTAGCGGGCACATCTGAAGGTCGAGTTTGTCGCCGCCACCGGCGAACTTGTTCATCGTCGAGGTGTTCGTGAAATAGATCATCACGCCATCCACCGGCGAGGTTCCGCCGCAGCCCGCGGTGTAGCCTTCGCTTCGGAGAGTGGCGCCGCCGGTAAAATTTATACCAGCACCGCTTCCACTAATCGAGCCATCGATGTAGTAAATTCCTGGCGCCATAGTGATGATGGAATTAGAGCCGAGTGAAATTGACTCGTATTTACCGGGATGGATGGTCGCGACCTGATTCGCCGTGGAACTCCAATCGCAAGAACCGGTAGCCGGGCAGTCCGGGGAGTTAGCCGGGACAGGAGGCGGCTGGATGCAGTTCGAAGTGTTGATGCAGAGAGGATCAGACGAGGCAGGAGAGCCGCCGAGCGGCGGGCATGTTCCGCCTGTGTTCTCGCACACTACATTTGGGCTTCCGCAATGGCCACCGAGGCAGGCGCCGGAGACGGAGATGCTACCAGCGTCAATCGTATAAGAGTTGCCGGTTGTGTCGAGATTGCCGTTGTCGGAGATTCCGCAATTCGGAGCTTTGATATGAGCATTGCCTGTGGCATCGAGGCCTACGATCGCAGAGGTAGGCGGACCCAGCGTCCACATGCAGCTAACGTTGGTGCCTCCGGTAATATTGGTGGCGACAGCACGCGTAACCACCGGTTTGCTTGCGACACCAAAGATGTTCATAAAGAACGTGGGATGAACTTTGGCAACGAGAACTTCAATGTATTGGTTTGAGCCGGCATGGGGTCCGCCGGAAATCGTGTTGCCATTGAAAGTCCGATCCGCTGGTGGATAGACCACCTCAACGCAAGTGGTGCCGATGCCAGCAGTTCCGTCGCACGCGCTAATCGCACCTCCGCCGCCGTCGGTAAATCCGTTCTGACTGGCCCCGTATTGCGCGCCGGCGACCCATCCGGACTTGAAGTCGAGGTTTTGCGCACCGGCGATTGCCCCAGCATCGGCCGCCGTTTGCTGCAGCCGCCTTTGATAGCGGAGTGTTCCCATATCAATAGCCAAACCGGCGAAGCCGGCGAGGACAACGAAGGCGAGCGCGACACCGATGATCACCTGGCCGGACTGTTTATTCATTTTCATAGCGACCTCCATCTCGAGGAACTGAATCTGTGCGGGACGGTTTATTGAGCAGACGCGAGCGCCGAGAATTCCGGCGAAACGCGACACGGGAACGACGCGCGTTTAGAGAAAAATTGCTGCTGAAATTTGTACGGTCCACTCTACTGCCAGATGACCAGATTTTCAACGATTTTGTGGGAAAAACCAAGAGAACCTGCGCTCCATGCGTACTGGGAGAAAATGACGGCACAAAAGTACAAGAGCGCAAAACTAGAAGCGGTGAACTGTTTTCCGTACCCAGCGCCGAACCCGAAAGGATAAGAGCAAAAGCAGATCCCTCGGCTTCGCTCAGGATGACAAACCGTGGCGCGCTATGTGTTCTCGCAGGCGTTCTCAATTGGAGACACCTCGTACGATCAGAGGCAGTCCTTTGCGATACAAGAGGCAGGTAAGGTGCCAAAGTTGCGGGCGGCCTGGCGGGGTCATTGGGGAGGTGACTCGAGGAGGGAGTGGAATTCGGCGACCGCGGCGAAAGGGGTGCGGACGGCGGCGATAGGTTCGCCAAGCTGTTGAATTTTCGACAGTTCCATGTGTCCGAGCATGGTCGAGGCGCGCGCGAGGTAATCAACTTTCTCGGGGCGGAGGCCCATGACGCGGCAGGCAGTGGAGTCAGTGGCGACGGGGTCCTCGCCAAAAAGGAGGACGCCGGCGGGCTTCGGATTTCCCTGGATTGGGCCATTCCCTTCCATACCGAGGATGCCATCGACGATGATGAAGTCGGGGCGGGCGGCGGCGTTGATATCGAGAATGGAGCGATCAATGCCGGCCCAATGGAGAATGTTTTTGGGCCAGCCGTAGCAGCTGCCGGGCACGATGCCGAAGAGATTTTTCATGGAGAGGGTGACGCCAGCCCAGTGATGAGTCTTGAGCTTGGGCATGGAGACGAAAAAATCGACGCCAAGAACGGTTTTGGGAAGATAGAGCTGCTTGAGGAGCGAGGCGCGGGTTTCGAGTTCGACGCGCTCGACATCGTCGATATTCAGATCGCAAAAATCAGCGCCGAGTTTGCCGGTAAATTCGGCGAGGCGGACGGATTCGAGAATGGCCTGAGTGTCACGATCGAGCGCTGGCCCGTCGCCGATGAGCACGCGAGCCGCGCCGAGTTTGAGAAAACTTTCGCGGGCGGCGGCGATAACGGCGGGATGGGTGTTCATGGCTCCGAGGGGATCGTGGCCGACGAGATTGGCTTTAAGCAGAACGGTTTTGTCCTTGATGGGAAGACTGAATTCGCGAAGACTCTCGAAGATTATGGCTAGGAGGTCCTCTTCGTAGCGGGCGACTTTGCGGATGAGGACGCGCGAGGGCGGACGGGAGAAGGAGGGGACTAATTGGCGGTTGCGGAGGTTCATGGAATTAAGAAATAGCTCGCGCAAAGACGAGGTAACGCGGAGAAGAGCACCAGGCGGAGACGGATCATTGTGGGGGCCCTGCAGCCGCTTTGGGTTGGCTCTGCGCAAACCAGGCGCGGGCGGGATTTAGGGCTAAGGCGGCCCACGCGGCTATGTGAGTTCCCTGCTTGGCGAGGTCGGCGGCGGAGCAATCGGACAAGTTATGCGACGCCGCGGGAATGGGAATGCCGTAGGTTTCGAGGGTGATTTGGGCTATGGCCAGGGAGCCCGGGCTGGCGATGGTGGCAAAAGATTTTTGCAGCCAGGTAAGGCTGAGGCCGCGGTTTGGATGTTCCGGGGCTTTGCGCAGCGCGAGAAGAGCCCAGCAGGTGGGGAGAACGAGCGAGTCGCCATCGACGCCATAGACGCGAGGATTACCGCAGTTCCATCCGCCGCCGGCGCACATCCGGTCGTACAGGAGGCCAATGGCGAGACTGCGGCGTTGTTCCAATTTATGGGCGAGGGACTTGGGGAGTTCGGAACGGAGCCCGGATTTGGGATGCGGACCTGGGGCAACCGAAGAATCGGAAGAAAGAACTTCGGAGACGGAAGCGAGGGCCATGAGGGCGAAGGCGGTGGGCTCAACCCAACTGGCAGTGCGGGGAGTCCAGCCCCAGCCGCGGAATTCGTCGTTGTGCTCGGCGTGTTTGTTGGACTGAAAATGGCTCAAGAATTTTTGCCAGCGGCTGGAATCGCGCGGGAAGTCATCGCAGAGCCATTGCAGGCCGGCGTGGATCTGTTTTTCAATGGAACTTTGCGATAGCGAAGACCCAGGTTCCAAGGATGAACCTGGGGCACCCACATCCGCGGTGGGGTGGAGGAATTCTTCGATGGATGGAAATTGCGCGAGGACGCCGCAGACCAGCGAAGTCATCCAACCGCCCGATTCCATGCCGTGGGTTGCGGGCCAGGAGCCATCAGAGAGCTGCTGGGATTTCAGAAAATCAAGACCCCGCGTGATGTTGCTTTGTGCGAAGTCGGAGGAATCGGCAAGCGCGCGAAGGGCCCAACAGGTCGGTTCGACGCGGGATTCTCCCGCCTGGTGAAAGGACCAGCCACCATCGGCGTTTTGCAGTTTTTGAAAATGCGAAAGAAGCTGCGCGCGAAGCGTGCGCGACGATTCGGTGTAGCGCGGTGTGGTGGAAGCTGCGAGTGAGTTCATTGCGAGCGGCGGCGTGCGGCGGCCGGCAAGCTACATTACGGGCCCGAGAGGCGACCCGTCGGTCTCCTTCTCGGCAATATCCGTCTCTTCTTCCTGAATTTCAAGCTGATGTATCAAACGGTGCAAGTAGCCGCGGGCCACACCGAGGGCGCGCGCGGATTCGGCTTTGCGCCAATTGTATTGGCGAAGAGTGCGGACGATGAGGCTGCGCTTGAAGCGGCGGATTTCGTCTTCGTAGGAGGTGATTGGAGTCTCTGCTTCGCGTTCGGCGGGGGCGGCGGCCGGTGGCGCGGCGGCTTCTTCGGCGAGGGTGATGGCGCGCATGGCGACGGGAAGCTGGGCGACTTCGATAGTGGGGCCGTCGGAAAGAACGACCGCGCGCTGGATAACGTTTTCGAGTTCGCGGACATTTCCGGGCCAGTTGTAATTTTCCAGAGCC
Source organism: Candidatus Eiseniibacteriota bacterium (assembly GCA_035607085.1). Taxonomy (GTDB): domain Bacteria; phylum Acidobacteriota; class Terriglobia; order Acidiferrales; family UBA7541; genus Acidiferrum. The sequence continues at coordinate 6,574 of DATMZI010000125.1, forward strand.
TGCAAGACCGGAGCCGCAAAACGGCGCGCTTTCTTGTGAAAGTTTTCCGAAGAGCGCTGGAGAAAATGATGCGCGAGGAGAGAAATGTCGTCGCGGCGTTCACGGAGCGGAGGGAGGTGGAGTTCGACGACGTTGAGGCGGTAGTAGAGATCTTCGCGGAACTTGCCGTCTTTCACCAGTTCCAGAAGATTGCGGTTGGTGGCGGAGATGACGCGTACGTCAACGTTGATGGTTTTGTTGCTGCCGAGGCGTTCGAAACTGCGCTCCTGAAGGACGCGCAGGAATTTGGCCTGCAGGCCGAGGCCGAGGTCGCCGATTTCGTCCAGGAAAAGCGTGCCGTGGTTGGCCGCTTCGACGCGGCCCTGGCGGCTCATGAACGCGCCGGTGAAGGCGCCTTTTTCATGGCCGAAGAGTTCGTCTTCGACGAGGGTTTCGGGAAGATTGGCGCAGGAGAAAGCGACCATGGGGCCGGTGCCACGTAAGCCTTTGTGGTGGATGGCGCGCGCGAGGAGTTCCTTGCCGGTACCGGTTTCGCCAGTGATCAGAACGTTGACGTCGCAAGGAGCGATGCGTTCGGCGAGAGCGAAAAGTTCCTGCATCGCGGGCGAGCTGCCAAGGAGACCGTGGAGGCGGCGACCGCCATTTTCGAGCGCGCGCAGGTGGCGGAGTTCCCGTTCGGCCGCGGTGATGCGATAGGCGCGGCGGAAGAGCAAGCGCAGCTCCAGGATGTTGGGAGGGTTGGCGACGCTGTCGGTGGCGCCTTTTTCAATGGTGCGGAGGAGCAGGCTGCGGTCTTCGGCGTCGCAAAGAACGAGAGCAGGGGGATGGGCGGGTTGGGCGTTGATGTCGTCGAGGAGGCGGAGGCCGATCTCTTCTGCCTGGTCGTTCGAATGGCGCAGGTCGAGGAGAACCACGTCTGACCAAGTGAGCAGTTCCTGAAGCTGGTCCACCCGGGTGCTGCCATTGGTGCGCAGAGCGTAACCATCTCCGAGCGCCCGCGCAATGGCTTCACCTAAACCGGTATCATGACTGAGAAAGGAAACCTGGAGGAGTTCTTTGTCCACGCGGAAATCTCCGAAACGGAAACCTTAGCTGTGGCTCGTTAAGGGGAGCCATACTTCGCTAAAAATCAGGGGCCCCAACTGCCGGAAATTGCTGAATTTGAGGACGTACCGGGACGCGCCAGCTGGACGACGGCGGTGTACGATTTGCCTCAGGACGACAAGAATGTCGCCGACACTTCTCGCTGCGTTGTCACCAATAGGAGCATGTAACTTGCCGTTTGCACGATTGGTGACAGGCTCATACAATGATCCAAGTATCTGAAAAAAATAGAGTTAACCATAAATGCCAGACTTTTGCGACGGAACGGTTCCAGGTTGGTTCCACAAAGGTGAAAATTTTTTCCTCAAGGGAGACACACCTACCCATTTTAGGGACAGGATGCTGTCCCTAGGGGTCGGCAAGCAGGAAGGACCTAGTTCGAGCTAGGAGTGGCGCTGGCCGCTTTGGGGGGCGGATCAGACGGTACTCCTACCAGAATATCAATGCTAATGGCCTTGCCGCCACGAATGGCGGGCTTGAAGGACCACTGACTGAAGGCCTGCTTGGCGGCGGCGTCCATTTCGTCGGACAGACCCTGATGAACCACCAGATCCGTCACTTTGCCTTCCTCGCTGATGCGGCCCTGCAGAATGACGTACTTGTGAAGTTTTTCTGGTGGCAGCGGCGTGCGCTTGAAATCAAAACGTGTTTCCGGCTCGGGCGGAACGATGGCTCCCTCCATGTGCACGACACTGGTGTAGGTTTTCCTGGCTGTTGTCTCGGCGGAAGCTGAGGGCGATTGGCAATATTGTAGGGTCCAATTCTTTCCCGCCGCCGGGAGAAATACGGTGTAGATCTTCCCGCAATGCAGAGCGCCGTAGACGCCGAGTCCGCCGCCGCCCATCGGTCCGGCAGCAACGAGCATGGTGCTTTTGCGCAGGCCGGTAATTTTCGGCAAAGCAAAAACGATGTGTTCGGCTTCCAGATTTCCCAGGCTGCGGCTGTTCTCCCCGCCGCTGCCGGGGATACTGACGATTCCGGCGCCGCCGTTTCCGCCACCGCCCGCGGTGCCGGGACCAACACCGGTGCTGTCGGTTGTTCCGCCGATGGTCCCTCCGCCCGTTCCGCCGGTGGGCGAGCCGTTTGGCTGACCGCCGGGCGCGCCCGATCCGTTTCCGCCGGGAGCAATAGAAAAATCCCCGTAACGATTCCCCGGGGGTAGCGCAACCATGTCCGAAGAACTGCCGGGAGCGGTTCCCAAAATCAGCAGACCTTCGCCGGGCGTGCCATTGCCCTGAATTTCCGGAGCGCCAACGTCGGTGGCGCTCCCGCGCGTGCTGGAAGGCATGTTGGGCGCGGGCGCGGCGCCAATAGGAACGGCCAATTTCGGTTGGTTGTTGGTGGCCAAGAGCTGGTCCGTCAGCGGCTGCTGCACATTGGCCGCCGTCAAATTCGGAGCGATCGTTACGACTTCGCGATTTGCCTGCTGCAGCGGTTTTACTTCTTTGGGGTTGAAATGGAGCGGCACCTTGGGAGGCTGCGGTTTGGCGAGCAGCATGTTAGGCAGCTTTAGGTCGGCCTTGATGCGGAGATCGGGCGGACTGAGGGGTTGGATGATCGTCTGATGATTGTTGTCGGGCAACTTGGGATGCGAAACGGCGAAAAGCATTTGCGAAGAAGTCGCGCCTTTGAGCGGCGGCAATTCGGGCAGCGTTCCACTGCCGGGAGCGGCACCAGCGCCAGGCGGCTGCATGCGCGCGGGCTGACGAATGTCGGGCGTTGCCAGATGATAATAAATCACTTGCTGATCGCGGTCCGGAACGTTGGCGGCTTGCGTCACTTGAAACGGCAGATATTTCATTACGAAAGGCAGCAGCAAAAATGCGCATAGGTGCAGTACGAGCGAAATGCTGAACTGCTTACCTGCGAACCGACGCGGCAGCAGCGGGATATCCTGAAAATATTTTCCGGCGATGAAGGTAAGATGTGACGGATAGCGCGACAGGATCGTGCCGAAGCGCGAGAACCAGGAGGTGCGAAAAAATTTGCGCGGCACCAGAAATTCCGGATTGCGTGCACGCGGGGATGGAATGATCGCGTTCCTGGTCCGCGGCGCCGAGTGGGCGACGGGCTCTAAAAGGCTCTTGGCCTCAAAGAGAGTGTCCGCTGTGTTTTTGCGCTCGAAGAGCACGGAACCTTTCCGCAACTTGCGTGGGTGAGCGGCCCGCGTCTGCATGGTGCTCGGGTGCAGGTACACCCCAAGTAGACCCTAATCCAGTAGCACGAACAATTCCAAAAAAGTTGCACAAAAGGACGCTGGGCCGCGCGTTTCCGCGCCATTTAACAGCCACGCGACGTCTCTCAAGTCTCCGAATGAGTACAATAGAGGCCAAGCTTTGTTCGCTTTTGTGGACCCGAACGCAGTCCGCGTCTGCTCAGTCACAAGGGTACTATCATCGTAAACCATGGGAAACAAAAGACTAAGCGTAACCAAAATTCGGCGAGGGTTTGGCCGTAGTCCTGCTTTCCATTCCCTCGACATTCTGGCAGGATGGGTCTCTTTTTAAGGAGTCAAAGTTCATGGCGTTTGTACGCTTTCTCCGGAAGCCCTCGTGGCTTGTGCCCGTCGCCGCGATGGGAATGCTTGGTTGCATTTTTGTGGCTGGCACGCAAGCGCAGGCCGTTGCCGAAGCGGCTGGAGCGACGTCAGTTTCTGCAACCGCCACCGGCGCCGTGAAGCCCGCGATGATGCCGAAGTTGCCGGGCGCAACCGCTAGCGGCTCTCAGCATCTGATCGCTTCCGCGGGACCGCCACCGCAGGAGACCAACGTGCGCGAATTTCAAGCGCGCGCCGGAAAAGACGCCGGAAAAGTATTGCTGCGCGCCACACCCGCCGAAGCGCAAATCTGGGTGAACGGAAAAATCGTAGGCAAAACACCGCTATTGCTGGTGCTTGCCCCTGGCAAGTATGAAGTAGAAATGCGCGGCGCGCGCGGGGAAACAGGGAAAAGCACAGTGGACCTGTTACCGCGCGAAACGCGAGAACTGCTGGTGAAGCTGCATTTGCTGTATCCAGCACGGGTGACAGCGCAGCAGTAGAGAGAATTTCTGTAAAGGCGCGGCGACGCGCACCGGGAGGCCTCATGGCAGGCATCGAGTTTGACCGACAGGTTTTCGCACCGACCACGGATACCGAAAACAAGACGCCGACGAAGATTTTTGGGACGGTCGCGCTGGTAGTTGCGTTGGGGTTGGCGGGACTGGTCGGCTACAAGATTTTCACGCAAGTGAGCCAACAGCACGCACTGAGTGAGGCCAATGCGCAGATTGAACAGCTTCAACTGCAGCTCGCCGATTCGCAAAAGCAGATGGAGGACTTGCAGAAAAAGCATAAGCCGGCGGCGAAACTAGAGGCTCCGGCGCCCGCACTTGCCGTTCCAGTGGCGGTGAAAACGCCGGCTCCGCGACGCACCTATCATGTGACTGCCGGCAGCGTCGTTCCTCCGCAGCCGGCGACATTGCAGTCCATCTCGCAAACGTCCGCTCACCCCCCGGCCGCCAGCGCGGAAACCGCGGCGCTGAAGAGCGAGCTGAACGCGAATCACGAAGCGTGGCAGGCCACCACCGATCGTTTGGCTGACGTAGTCGGCGTGGTCGGACAGCAACAAAACGAGATTTCAGAAACGCGCGAAGCCGTGAACCAGTTACTCTCGCAGACCAAGCGGCAGGCATTGTCGTTTGAATTGCAGCGGGGTAACTCGCAGATGCCGGTCGGTCCGGTTGCTTTGCAACTGAAGAGTGTGGACATGAAAGGTCAGCGCTACTCGGTTTGCGTGTATTTCCAGGACCGTTGCACGGAGCTGAAGGACCGGTCGCTCAACGAAGTGGTGGTGTTCGTAGTGTCCAAGAACAACACGCCGATGGAACTGGTGGCGACGAAGATCCTGCACGACCAGGTGGTCGGGTACCTGCAAGTTCCCGTGGAACAAACAAACGCGCATTAATCGGGCTGTAAATCGGAGTGGTAACCAGCTCCAATGACAATCCAACCACGCTACTCAGTCGCTGCGCAGGCTATTGGCGTCGGCCGTTTCAGATCCGCTAAGGCAATTGAATTCCTGATTTTCCCGGGCATTATCACATCGATTGGCACCACAAGTGCCTCTAACTAGTCGGAAACTCTGCACGGATACTCCAAGTGTATCCCTCCGTGCACTATTGGATGGTCGCCAGCCCATGACAGACTTCCTGACGGAAATGAATTCCGGCCCCCTCGTGGTGCCCCAGCGCGTTGAAAGGACCGGCATCCGCCGCGGTCTTCTTGAGGATCTCGCCCTCAAGATTCTCTATCTCGGCGGCGAGATGACCCTGATCGAGCTAAGTGATCATCTCTGCTTGAGCTTGGCGGTAGTGGAAGAGATTTTCCAGTTTTTCCGCAAGGAACGGCTCTGCGAAGTAAAAGGCATGACGGGCGGTACCCACCGCATCGCCACCAGCGCCGAGGGTCGCCAGCGCGCCGCAGATTTGCTGTCTCTGAACCAGTACACCGGCCCAGCCCCGGTCTCCCTGGCCGACTACATCTCCCGTATCAAACACCAGAGCGTACAGGCGAGTGCGGTTCGCCCGGAGCAGCTCGAGTATGCTTTTCAGCAGCTCACCCTTTCTGACGACATGCTGCTGCGCGTCGGCACTGCGGTCGTTTCCGGCACTTCCATGTTCCTGTACGGTCCTCCTGGGACCGGCAAGACCAGCATCGCCAACCGCATCACCGAAATTTACAACGATTACGTCTGGGTGCCCTACGCAGTTGAAGTAGACAATCAGATCATCACCGTCTTCGACCCTGGCGTGCATCGCCGCCGCCTGGAATCGGAAATCGAAGATTCTGACCGGCGCTGGGTGCTTTGCCATCGGCCCTTTGTCATTACGGGAGGCGAACTTACCGGCGAAATGCTGGAGCTGCAATACAATCCGGTGGCCCGTTATTACTCCGCGCCGCTGCAGATGAAGGCCAACAACGGGATTTTCGTGCTGGATGATTTTGGCCGGCAGCGGATGCGCCCGCAGGAACTGCTGAACCGCTGGATGACCGCTCTCGATCGCCGCGTCGAATACCTGGGCCTGCCGGGCGGACGCAAATTTGAGATTCCGTTCGATACGCTGGTGGTTTTCTCCACCAACATCGAACCCATGCAGTTGGGCGACGAAGCGTTTCTGCGGCGCATCCCAAACAAGATCAAAGTGGACTACGCCAGCAAAGAACAGTTTATGAAGATATTTCGCCGCGAAGCCGAACAAGTCCGCGGCCTTCCCGTGCAGCAGGCAGTTTTGGACTTCCTCGTTGATCATCTCACCGATGAAATCAGAGTTCCGCTTTCACAGTGCTACGCCCGCGACCTGCTCGATCAGATTTTTTGGGCAGCGCGCTATCTTCACGCCAAGCCGGAATTCACCAGAGACTTGGCGAAGTGGGCATGCAGCAACTACTTCTTTTCGGGCCTGAACAAAGTTGTCCCCGACAAAAACGGCTTCCACGACGGAAAGTCCCTGACATAAGTCAGCGTAACGACGGCGTAAAGGATAGAGATTGCCGCATCCGCAACCGAAGTGGCGATACATAGGGAACCCATCGTACCGGACATCTCTAAACAGTGTCGGCTCTGTCAAAATCCCTTTTGAGCGCACTACTCCGTCCACTCCGAGGAGTTGGACTTGTGGTTCATCACCTTCTCCAACCGGCCCGCGCACTACCTCGTGTCGGGCGCTGGTGGGGCCTCCCGGATCTCGCGCGTGGAGTTTCCATGCATGCAGGGATCTTCGACCTCGCAGAGTCCAGCAGGTGCTCGCAGTTTCGCACTTGTTGGTGTTGCCTTCCGCCTTTAGGTACGGCGTCGGCACTCTGATTTTTGAGAATTACGCGGCTCAATACCCTACCCGCATGTGCCCCTGTCAACGCTTCACGTGCAGCCTTGCGACTGATCACGCGCATGACTCGGGGTCGGTGTGGATTGCTGGCCCTTCACCGTACGGCTCTTTCATCCGCACCTCCACGCCGGCTTATCCCGGCGCACACCCAAACATCTCTTCGATCCGTACTTCGTCCATGATTACTTGTTCAAACTCCCTCTCACGAGGGAGCGGGATGCCCCATCAAGTCGACGGTGTTTTACTTCCCACTATGTCCGGTACCGAGCTGTCCCGCGTACGAACCGAACTCTAAAGACTGCGAATACTCACAACCATTCCGCCACATCCAGTACAACCGAATCGCAGGCCCCCAGCTTGACGGTTGAAACTCGACGCGAACTCATCGGGAAAG
>DATMZI010000126.1:0-16754 GCA_035607085.1 Candidatus Eiseniibacteriota bacterium
CCACAAACGCGCCGTATTCGGTCACGTTTTTCACGACGCCGTGCACGGTCTGACCCTCACTCAGCGTTCCCATCAGCTCGGCGCGCTTGGCGTGCTGTTCCTCTTCCAGGATCGCGCGGCGGCTGACCACTACGTTGCCGCGGCGGCGATTCAGCTTGGTGATGCGGACCTGCACATCCTGTCCGAGCAAACCATCGAGATTGGGAGTCGGCCGCAGGTCATACTGCGAGCCCGGCAGAAACGCGCGAACGCCAACATCCACCACGACTCCGCCTTTGATCCGGTCCACAACTTTGCCCGTGAGCGTGGTCTGGTTCTTGTGAGCCTCGTCCAGCTTTTCCCAAGTGCGGCGGCGAAGCACTTTCTGGTACGACACGATGGCGTAGCCGTCCTTGTGCTCGCCGGTGCGCTGCACTTCAATCGTGGCATTGGGATCGGGCCGCGGGATCTCCGTTTCGGAAAATTCCGCCGCCGGAATCAATCCCTCGGTCTTCTGGCCGAGGTCGACCACCACGCCGTGCTCGGTGTAAGCCACGACTTTCACTTCCAGAATTTCGTTTTGCGCCTGCGCCTCATGCTGCTCGTCGTACTGGTCGAGCAGTTTGCTCATCTCTTCGGTGCTGGCGGCCTCCTCAGCGGCTGCCGCCGCTTCGACATCGGTGGCTGACTTCGCCGCATGAGCCTCAGCTTGAGCGTGCGCTTCTGCCACGCTCGGTTGCGCGACGGCTGGAGCTTCCGCGGAAGTCTCCGCTTTCGGATCTTCCTCCGTCCGCTGCGACGGAGTTTCGCGAGACGAACCTTGCGCAGGATCGTGTGCCGCTGACTGCTCGGTCGGATTTGCTTCAGGTGCTGCTTCGGAATGTGCATCGTGGGCAGGCGCTGCGGCGGCTGCGGTCACGGGGTTGTCATGGTCGGAAAACATGGCTAACGGCCTCCGGGAGATTTCTCCCAAGTTTTGGTGTCTGGCGTTGCCGCGCCGACAAACCACATGGGCGCAGCCAAACCAGCGGGTTCATGCGACTTCCTTGCGGACTCCCAGTTGGGGGCAATGCAAGGCGCTGGACGCAATCAAGTGGGGAAGCGTTCCGGCCACCCCTGACCGAATCGCGAGCCAGCTCTACGGGACACGATATTTCAGGGTTCAGGGCTCTGTTGCAACCCTGGGTTACATCGGTCGTTGAACAACCCTGAGGTGTCAAGGACCCTGCGGGGTCACCCTACTCATAGATGCTGCAGACGTTAGAAACGCTGCAACCTTGCAAGAATACTCGGCAAAACGCGCACGTGTCAACGAAACGAAATGTCAGGAAACGGCTGAACAACATCAACCCTTGGCGCGCCCCGATGCAACTGCTTCGAGAATCCATCCTCTCCGGCAAAAAAGACTCGCGCGAACCCGAGCACGCGCCCGGACAGCGGCGAATCTCGTTTGCCCGGTCCGGGTTCCAACAGCAGCAAGTTGCGAACGATTGTCTTGTGGAGGGCTTTTGAACCGCCCGATCTCTCCGTTTTGAGTTCCGCCGAGCGGCAGGCGAGGGAATCGGCATGTTCTATGCGAAGCGCAGGGAAAGTCCGGACGCGTGTACCGGTTGCCTGGCGAAGGAACTCGCCGGAGTCAGGCGCACGGAAAATCAGGAGAACCAGCAGCCGGGAGCAGATATTTCTGAGAGTGTGATTTCTGAGCGGCTTACTCCGTTCCCGCTCCCGCTCCCGCTTCATCGTGCTACGCCCGAGCGCGGGTCGATTGCCTGATTTCGCGGCGAAAATCCGGAGCGAAGACCTCGACTGTGCGGCACATTTCGTATAGCCGCGAGCGCATGCGCGCGCCGATGCGATCTTCCAGCGAATCTTCCCGGACAACTTTCACGCGATCGCCGTTCGGAAGCCTTGGAGCGGGTTCCGTGACGGGCCGTTCATCAAAATAATTGGTGGTCAGGATCGTCACAAGCCGTTCGTTATACCGAGCGTTCAACACCAGGCCAATAATGTCCAGCACCCAGGCAGAAGGCTTGCTCGCGCCCAAATCATCAAGGACCAGAATTTCCACGTTGCGAATGGGTTCCAGAATTTTCATCTCGGTCGATTCGCTTTGCGGATTGTAGCTAGCCTGAATTTCCTTCAATAGCTCGCGGTAATCGCAGAACATTCCCTGATGCCCGCGGCGTAACAGCTCCTTGAGCGCCGCCACCGCCAAATGCGTCTTGCCCACGCCGGACGGGCCCATCAGGAGCAGCCCCTTTTCGCTCGCCCCGGGAAATTCCCGAACAAATCCCTGCGTATCCATCTTGGCGCGCTTCAGCGATTGCGCGTTCTGCGCCGTCCAGACCTTCCCATCGGCCAGGTCCGTGACATAGCTCTCAAAATCGCAATGCTCGTAACGCTTGGGAATCCGCGCCCGTTCCATGCCGCGTGCCGCGCGTTCGCCCACGCCGCAATCGCAGGCCACCGCAAACTTTCCCGGCCCATCCTTGCGCGCAACCAGCTTCCAGCCCGTTCCCTGACAAAATTGACAATTTTCGAGTGGCATCTGTCGCAAGCATACGGGCACAAGCAGCGAACAGCAAGCGCATGGCTTTGTGGAATTCTGTGAAGAAAACTGGCGCAGACGTCTCTGCAGCATCTGGCAACTTCCTGACGCTTGCACGACCTGCAGGGAGTTTGCCCGCAAGTGGAAGCGTGGCTCAACTGCCGCGGGTCAGCGGAAAGGTCGCACCCGCGTGGGCACGATGGCGTGGCGGGAAGGTCGTTCGTTTTCGGCATGGCGTGCGACGCGGGAAAGTTCTTGCTGCACTACGGTTGCGAATTCATTCATCTGTCTTTCCATCTCGACCATTTTTTCGCGCATGTTCAGGATGATCTCGATGCCGGCCAGGTTTACACCCATGTCGCGCGCCAGCGTCAGAATTACTTCCAGGCGCTCTAAATCATCGTCGGTATAGAGCCGCGTATTGCCTTGCGAACGCGAAGGTTTCAGCAACCCCACTCGCTCGTACAACCGCAATGTCTGCGGATGCAATTTGTAAAGTTCGGCCACCGAGCTGATCATGTAGCCGGCTTTGGCGCGAGTTTTTCTGCGGGGCGACATTTCAGACTCCCGCCTTGCTGAACAAATCCTTGCGCGGATCTTCCGGTGCGACCTCTTCCAGTTCTTTCATGATGTTGCGCACGCGTTCGTCGGTCGGCTGCGGCACTACCACCTGGATTTCGACGTATTGATCGCCGCGGGCGCCGCTGCTGCGCACATTCGGAACACCTTTTTCCCGCAGCCGTAGGGTACGTCCACTGTTTGTGCCCGGAGGAATCCGCACCAGCGAACGTCCGTCAATGGTCGGCACTTCCACTTTCGCGCCGAGCGTCGCTTCGCTCACGGTCACCGGAACTTTGCTATACAAATCATTGCCGCGGCGCTCAAAAAACGGATGCGGCTTTACTTCCACCAGCAGGTACAAGTCACCCGTCGGAGCGCCCATAGTTCCGGCGTTGCCTTTGCCGGGAACGCGCACCCGTCCGCCGGACGCGACGCCCGCGGGGATGCGTACATCAATCGTTTCCGTGCGCCTCACGCGGCCTTCGCCGCCGCAAGTCTTGCAAGCGGTGCGAAGTTTGCCTGTACCTCCGCAACGCGTGCAGGGCACGTTGAAGCGCATCTTGCCGGCCGCCTGCTGAATCGTTCCCGAACCGTTGCAGGTCGGACAAACCTGCGGCGTGCCGACGGCGCCTGTTCCATGACAGGTCTCACAGGCATCGAGCCGCGTGATCTGCAATTTCTTTACGCCGCCGCGTACCGCGTCCCAGAAATCAATGTCCAGTCGGTACTCCAGCGTTCCGCCGGGTTCCGCTTCTTCCTCCACCGCTGCGCCGCCGCGCCCGCCAAAAAACTGGCTGAAGAGATCGCGAAAACTTGAGCCGCCACCGGCGGCTCCGCTGCCGCCGCCAAAATCGAATCCGCTAAAATCGAAGTTGACGTTACCTTCACCGCCGCCCGTACCAGAACCATAGTCGCCGGTGGGGACGTTGTCGCTGTAGAAGCCGTACTGGTCATACATCTGGCGTTTCTTAGAATCGGACAAGATGTCGTAGGCTTCCTGCAACTGCTTGAATTTTTCTTCGGCTGCCTTGTCACCGGGATTCAAATCGGGATGATATTTGCGGGCAAGTTTCCGGAAGGCAGCACGAATGTCCTTGGCGGTCGCTTTGCGCGACACGCCAAGGAGTTCGTAGTAGTCGGTTTTTGTGGTTGTAGCCATCAGATTGCCAGAGCGGTCCCGGAAAAGCGGGACGTTGAAAATCAAGGGCTTGCGCGACCGAACCCCCAACCTGAACGATAGTGCCGATCTGCTGGGGCAGCCATCCCGTTTTGGAACGGTTTCCGTTACCTCGAGATCGCCACGTTCTCGCCGGGTGTCTTAGTTCGGACGCTTGTTTTCGTCTACGTCCACGTATTCGGCGTCAATCACGTCTCCGGGCTTGCCGGCGCCGCCTGATGCGCCGCCTCCAGGCTGGGAAGGCCCGCCACCGGCAGCACCCGCACCGGCGCTGGCTGCTTCGGCCTGTTGCGCCTGGCTGGTCTTGTAAAGGGTCTCTGCCATTTTGTGCAGCGTGGCTTCGACTTTTTCGCTCGCCGCTCGCAGGCGCGCGGTATTGCCTTCCCCGCCGTCGCTCATGGCTTTCTTGGCTTCTTCGAGTGCTTCTTCCGCAGCCTTCACTTCCTCTGCGGGCAGCTTCTCGCGATTTTCGCGGATGGTCTTTTCGGCCTGGTACACGATGCCATCCAGACGGTTGCGCGCCTCGACTTCTTCCATGCGGCGGCGATCGTCTTCGGCGTGTGACTCGGCCTCGACGCGCATCTTTTCCGCCTCTTCCTTGGTCAAGCCGGTAGAGGATTGGATGGTGATCTTCTGCTCCTTGCCGGTGGCCTTGTCCTTGGCGGAGACGTTGAGGATGCCGTTGGCGTCGATGTCGAAGGTGACCTCAATCTGCGGTACCCCACGCGGAGCAGGCGGAATCCCGTCCAGCTTGAACGTGCCGAGCGAACGGTTGTCTTTGGCGAATTTGCGTTCGCCTTGCATCACGTGAATTTCCACGCCCGATTGATTATCCGAAGCGGTCGAATACGTTTCGACCTTGCGCGTCGGAATCGTGGTGTTGCGCGGAATCTGCACGGTCATCACGCCGCCGAGTGTTTCGACGCCCAGCGAAAGAGGTGTGACGTCGAGCAGCAGGATGTCCTTCACTTCGCCCGCCAGCACTGCGCCCTGAATGGCCGCGCCTACCGCCACAACTTCATCGGGGTTCACGCCCTTGTGGGGCTCTTTGCCGCCGAAGAAGTTGCGAACGAGTTGCTGTACCTTCGGGATGCGCGTGGAACCGCCGACCAGCACGACTTCTTCAATGTCGCTCGGGGAAAGCTTGGCATCTTCGAGAGCCTGCTGTACCGGCTTCATGGAGCGGTCGAGCAGGTCTGCCATCAACTGTTCGAGCCGGGTACGGGTCAGCTTCTCCTGCAAGTGGATCGGCCCGCTGGCGCCGGCTGTGATGAAGGGGAGATTGATTTCCGTTTCCATCATCTGCGACAGCTCGATCTTGGCCTTTTCCGCGGCTTCCTTCAGGCGCTGCAGGGCCATGCGGTCCTTGCTCAGATCAATGTTGTTGGCTTTCCTGAATTCGTCGATGAGCCAGTCCACGATGCGCTGGTCGACGTCGTCACCGCCAAGGTGCGTATCGCCGTTGGTGGACTTCACTTCGACCACGCCGCTGCCGACTTCGAGCACGGAAATGTCGAAGGTGCCGCCGCCGAGGTCGTATACGGCGATCGTCTCGTCACTCTTCTTGTCGAGACCGTAAGCCAGGGCCGCCGCCGTGGGTTCGTTAATGATACGAACTACTTCCAGGCCCGCTATTTCGCCGGCCTGTTTGGTGGCTTGGCGCTGCGCGTCATTGAAATACGCCGGAACGGTGATGACGGCTTTGGTGACTTTTTCGCCGAGAAAATCTTCGGCGGCGTTCTTCAATTTGGTCAGAATCATGGCGGAAATCTCGGGCGGGCTGTACACCTTGCCGGAAATTTCGACGCGAGCGTCATTGTGATCGCCCTTGACCACTTTGTAGGGAACCCGCTTGGTTTCCGAGCCGACTTCGTCGAAGCGGCGGCCCATAAAACGCTTGATGGAGTACACCGTGTTTTCCGGGTTGGTGACGGCCTGGCGTTTGGCGACCTGGCCGACCAGCCGTTCGCCGGTCTTGGTGATGGCGACGACGGACGGGGTGGTGCGTGCCCCTTCCTGATTGGGGATGACCACCGGTTCGCCGCCCTGCATGACGGCGACGACCGAGTTGGTTGTTCCCAAGTCGATACCGATAATCTTGCTCATGCTGTGTTTCCTCTCTTGTAGGGAGCCCAAAATCTGCTGCGCGAACAGATCCTCGGCCGAGCTTCAGACGGGCAGCTCAGACGCCGGGGAGTCGCGATGCCCAGTTCGATGCAAGGGAGAGTATAAAGGTTGAGTGCGTCCTTGTCAAGATTGCTGAATGTAGGTATAACTATAGTATTTTCTGTGTATTACAGACAGCCGGTGAGCTTCTGCCGGACACATGAACGGGATGGCGCCCAGAACAAACCCTCGCTGGCTTTCCGCATCCTATTTGGCGGCGTTAGAGAAGGCGCCGCGGGTCGGCTCCTTACTTTTTCCAAGCCGGCCCGCTCACCTTTCACAGAATTCGAAGGATTGAGCTAGAATCAGGCAAGCTTTTTGAGCACAAGGAGAATCCTGTGAAGGGCCGCCACCTGGCAGCTATTGCGATAGCGCTCACTGTTGTAGGTTCGATCGTATTCTTTGCTCTGGGCGGCAAGCAGGAGCAGACCGCCCGAGGCGACGCGGATCCCGCCGTCGCCATTCCTGCAAAAGTAGAAGCTGCCTCGATGCCAGCGGCAACCGCGCCTGCGGCGACTGCGACGCCCACCGCTGTCCCGGTAGCCGCTGCCAGCTCAAAACCCGCTCCAATTCCGGGTCAAGCGTCCGGTGTGACCGATGTGGATGCGCACCGGGCTTATGGATCGAAGAATGCGCCCATTGCGCTGGAAGTGTTCAGCGATTTTCAGTGCCCGGCGTGCAAGCAGCTTTATAAGACGACCAACCAGCCGCTGCTGGATAACTACGTCAATACAAGCAAGGTTTATCTGATTCATCGCGATTTTCCTCTGCCGATGCATGCGTATTCGAAGATCGCGGCGCGTTACGTGCGCGCTGCGGCTCAACTGGGCAAGGGCGAGCAGGCCGAAAAAGCATTGTTCGATAATCAGGAGAAGTGGGAACAGAGCGGGGATGTCGATGGAACGCTGGCCGGCACGCTTAGCGCTGCGGAAATGACCAAGATTCGGGCGGTAGCGAAGGGCACTTCACTGGATGCGGCGATCGAAAAGGACGTCGCGCTGGGGAAGGGCTACAACGTGAACCAGACGCCGACTTCGGTGATCCACTACAAGGGGCAGACCTATCCCGTGGTGGGTGTCGTCAGTTACGACGTGCTGCACTCGTTTCTGGATCAGTTGCTCTCGCAAAAGTAGCGCAAGGCCGGCAAACAACAGCCACGATGATGCAAACCAGTCCATTGAATTTCCGGCGCGCCGTGATTTGGATCGGACGTTTGCTGATTGGCGGAATTTTTGTTTATGCGGGTTACGCGAAGCTGGTCTATCCCAATCACAATCTGTGGCCGTGGTTCATGCTGAAGTTTTCGGTTGCGGCGAACCTTTCGACGTTTGCGTTTCAGGTGGAGTCGTACAAAATTCTGGGAGCGGCCGCGTCGTCGTTTGTAGCGCACACCCTGCCGTTTGCGGAGATTGTGCTGGGTTTGCTGCTGCTGGCCGGATGGCGCCTGCGAATCTGGGCCACGATCGTGAGCGCGATTCTGGTGGGGTTTCTGGGAGCGGTAACGCGCGCTTACTTGCTGCACATGGACATCAATTGCGGCTGTTTCGGCACGCCGGAGCCGCTGACGATCACAACGGTGCTGCGCGACAGCGCGTTGGTGCTCCTGGCGGTGGTGATGACGGTGTTCGCCTTTCAGGAGGCCAGCAAACCTCACCCTTGGACCTCTCCTGCGCTGCCAAGAGATTGATGTCTATGCTCTTTGCTTTACAAACTCCGCGAATTTCCTTGCAGCCAGGTTTCAAATTCTGAAACCGCCAAACGCGCCAGCAGACTGTCGGATAGACGCGTGGGGAAACTCTTGCCAGAAATAGTTGGTCTTGTTTATCACGCGACTATCCTGACTAAGAAGCGCGTACTGCTGACGGCGGTGCGCTAAAATTTAACTTCGATGCTGAGTCTGCCACCGATTACATTGCGGCTGCGCGGGTGGAAACTGATTGACCGCGTGGCGCTGGCTTTCCTGCTGCTCTGCTCCATTGCACTGGGCGCTGCCTGCGGATTGCTGTTCGTCTATGCCAGCGACCTGCCGGAAATCCGCGCCCTGGAAACGTACCGGCCGAACGTGGTGACGGAGATTTACGCCGATGACGGGCAGATGGTGGGGAGCTTTGCGCTGCAGAGGCGGATTTTGATGACCTACGAGCAGTGCCCCAAGATTCTGTTCAACGCCGTGACCTCGATTGAAGACCAGCACTTTGCGGATCATTGGGGGATCGATTTTCCGCGCATCGCGGGAGCGGCGTATCGGAATCTGCTGAAAGGCCGCAAGGCGGAAGGCGCCAGCACCATCACCATGCAGCTTGCGGGAAATCTTTTCCTGGACCGCAGCGATCGCAGCTTTCGCCGCAAGATGCAGGAGATGCTGTTGTCGCTGCAGATCGAGCGGCGGTATACCAAGCCGCAGATTTTTACCATGTATGCTAACCAAGTTTACCTGGCGCATGGAAATTATGGATTTGCGGCGGCGGCACAATTTTATTTCAGCAAACCGGTGACGGATTTGAGGCTGCAGGAAGCGGCGCTGCTTGCGGGAATGGTCAACGGGCCGAAATTTTCGCCGCTGCTGAATCCGGAGCTGGCGCTGTCGCGTCGGAATCTGGTACTGCGCCGCATGCAGGAAGAAGGAAAGATCAACACTACGGAAGAAGCCGAGGCGCGGAAGGCACCGTTGGGGCTGCATGTGCAATACCCGCGCAATGATTTGGCTCCTTATTTTTTCGAAGAGATCCGAAAATACCTGGAATCAACGTACGGAACCGAGGCGGTACACGAGCGCGGCTTGCGCGTGTACACGACACTGAACATCGCCATGCAGAAGGCGGCAAATCTTGCGCTACGCGACGGCCTGCACAGTTATGACCGGCGACACGGGTGGCGCGGCGGGCTGCCGAACATCCTGAAAGATAACCTAGGGACGCTGGAATCGTATGAGGACGACGATTGGCGGCGTCCGATTGAAAAGGGGAGTTACGTCACCGGACTGGTGATGGCGGTGGACGATAAGTACGCGACAATCAAGATTGGGACCTATCGGGCGGTAATTTCAGCAAGCGATTTCGCGTGGACGGGCCGCAAAAAATCTTCAGAACTTTTGAAAGCCGGAGACCTGGCACAATTCTCGATTCAGGAGCTGCGCGAATCCACGGCGCGGGTGCAATTGGAGCAGCAGCCGGCTCCACAAGCGGCGATGGTGGCGATTGACAATCCGACGGGCGAAATCAAGGCACTGGTGGGTGGCTACAGCTTCGAAGATTCCAAGTTCAATCGTGCAACGCAGGCGTACCGGCAAGTGGGCAGTTCGTTCAAGATTTACGTTTATGCGGACGCGCTGGAAAAGGGTTCAACCCCATTCGACACGGTTCTGGACGCGCCGTTTACGACGATCAGCGGCGGGCAGCCCTATTCGCCACGCAATTACGATGAGAAGTTTGAGGGAACGATTACCCTGCGGCGGGCGCTGGCTGGTTCGCGCAACGTGCCCGCGGTGAAGCTGGCGGAAAAGGTGGGCATCGGCTCGGTGGTGGAAACGGCGAAACGGTTTGGGATTACCACGCCTCTGCCGCCATATTTGCCACTGGCACTGGGCTCGGCGGACATGAAGCTCGTTGAGCACGTTTCGGCGTTTACGGTTTTTCCCGACGATGGAATTCGAATCGATCCGCACATGATCCGTCGCGTCACGAGCTATGACGGAGCATTGCTAGAGGAGGCGCGGCCGTCGATTCATGAAGTGGTATCGCCCGAAGTGGCGCGGACAATGACGGCCATGCTGGAAGAGGTTATTCAGTTTGGAACCGGAATTGAAGCCAAGGCCCTGAAGCGGCCGGCCGCGGGAAAGACGGGTACGACGCAAGACTACACGGATGCCTGGTTTGTGGGATTTACGCCACAGGTCACGGCGGGCGTCTGGGTTGGCTACGACGACAAGCAGATTTCACTCGGGAAAAAAGAGACGGGCGCGCGCGCGGCGCTGCCGATTTGGCTGCAATTTATGCAAAACGGGTTAGCGGGAATGCCCGCGCTAGATTTCCAAAACGTTGTGCCGCTGGAACAACAAGCCGGAGAGCACCAGATTCGTGTAGACACGCCGGACACGGCGCCGACCGAGGACGAGCCTGGCGCTCCAAAAGCGAAGCCGGCCGCACCTCCTGCTGCGCCCCCACCTGCCAAGACGGCAACCGGAAATGCGACCGGCGAAATGCGCCGCTAATGGCGCGGCCTGCTGTGGAGAAAATCAGCGTCGCCGAGAAAAATCAGGACTTATTCAACACCACGTTGAGCGTGGAGTTCTGGGCGGACAGATTGGCGTCGACCGGATTTACGCCTGGCCGATCAGGCCAAGCACGGCTGGCGAAGAAGTGAACGCGCAAGTCGCCTGGCCGTTGACCAGCGGCAACTGACCACCAATCGAAAGCAGTGATATAGACAAGCATAGTTCAGAGTGCCGGTAACCGGAGTTCCGTCCGCATATCTGAACTTTAGGGTTGTGAGCGGCAAATTGGCGAGCGGCAGAATTTCAATGGCGTTGGTCTTGGGGTCTTGCACGAGCTTGAACTCAATGGCCATCTGGCCGTTGGTTACAGTGGTGTTGCAGCTTTCGACGACGGCGTTGTTGGCGCCGACGGTGGCGAAAAAGGCAAAGTTGCGCAAGACAAGCGAGCCGTTGAGCGTTGGCTTTTAGCACAGGCCTATGTTTTGAAGGGATCCCAGCCTTTTTTTTGCAGAAGCGTTTCTTTGCCGCCCTCAGCGATCAGCAGGATTTGTTTTTGCTGAATGATCTGACCGATGAGAGTGACTGGAACGCCTGCGATTCTGCGGGGAACTCGGGGAATATTTTTGGGGGACACGGTGAAAAGGAGTTCGTAGTCGTCGCCGCCGTGCAGAGCGAGGGAAAGAGCGTCGAATTTCTGGGTGTGGACTTTTGCCAGCAACGGACGCGGAATCCGCCGAGCTTCGATGCGGGCGCCTGTTCCGCTGGCCTGGCATAGCCGGGGCAGATCGTTGGAAAGTCCGTCGGACAAGTCCATCATGGCGGAGGCCAAGCGGCGTTCGGCGAGCCACGCGCCGACCCCGAGCCGGGGTTGTGGATAGAGATGTTTGCGCAGGCGCGGATCGCCGGCGGTTATGCGATGCGCGGACCGCTGCAAAAGCCGCCAGCCGTATTCAGCTTCGCCGAGGCGCCCGGAGACGAAGACGGCGTCGCCAGGCTGCGCGCGGCTGCGAAGGATGGCCCGGCCGCGACGGCATTCTCCGACAACTGTCATATGAATAAGTACTTGGTCGCGGCGAGTGGTGTCGCCGCCCGCTGCGGGGCAATTGAGCTTTTGCGAAACAGCGCCCAGACCGCGCAAGAATTCGTTCAGCCATTCACTGGTGAGGGAAGCCGGCAACGCCAAGCTCATGAGAAAACAGCGGGGCTCCGCTCCCATCGCAGCAATGTCGCTCACCGCGCGGGCGAGACATTTCCAGCCCACCGAGTATGGGGGATGCAAGTCCAGCAGGAAGTGACTGCCTTGCAGGAACCAGTCGCAGGTCAGAACTGTTTCCCGGCCGGAGCTTGGTCGCCAGACGGCGGCATCATCAGCAATCCCGATGCGCAGTGAGGTCGGGGGGCCGGACGTTGACAGGGCACGCTGGATGCGCCCGACCACGGCGTCCTCGCCGGATTCCTTTGCGGCCTTGCGATGGTGCTTCGATGAATTCATGACTTTACCGTATGGCCTTCGCTGGTGAGCCTCATTCAGTATAGCGGCGCCCCGCAATTTGCCTCGGACAAGAACCACGACGAACGAATCGAGTGATTCCGCCTGGCTGGAGCCCCTGTACGTAGGGTCAGTCGAACAGGGTTCCACAGCCTGTCCCAAAAACCGAAAATACAGGGTTGACCCCATGCTGCTACAAAAACTAGGATAGAAGTGGTCGCGGACCATAACTCACGGTTCAGATTTAGCACGATGGTGATTCGAGGCTTGCCAACTATGCAGGCTTGGGATTCGAACCAACGTTCGTTCTTGCAGTTCTTTGCGGGTGGAACGGTTCGGTTGCCCGCGTTCGAAGTAGGGAAAGAAAAGGCCTGAGGGGCCGTTTGTGATCAAAGGCAAGAGCTATACATTCTTTATTGCCTCGACGCCCGGCAAGTTACGCAAGCTGGTGGTACCGGCTTATGCGCTGCACGGGCTGGCGGTGCTTGCGCTGATCGGGATGATCACGGTGACGGCGGCGGTGGGGTCTTACTCGCGCATGTTGTGGAAGGTCGGCAACTACAACGCCCTGCGCCACGAGCAGGAATCCCTGAAAGTTCAATACCACCAATTGCAGACGACGGTAAACGACACCAACCAGCGCTTGGATTCGCTGCAGTCGTTGGCTACGGAAGTGGCGATGACGTATGGCGTGCTGCGCTATCATCCGGCGGCGTTTGATGTGTCGGATAATCCCGTGACTGCGCAAGATGCGTTCGATCGCTCGGTCGAGCAATACACGTTTTTGAAAAAGAACGCGGCAGCGATCGCGATTTCCTCGGGCGGGCTGCGGCTGATGCCATCTTTCAGTTTTGCAGACTCAACCTATACGCCGGCCATATGGCCGGTGCTGGGACATATCACCGATAGCTTTGGCGAGCGGCTCGATCCGTTCAGCGGGGAAGGCGCGTTCCACACGGGCGTGGACGTTGCGTCCGACTATGGCGCGCCGGTCCACGCAACTGCGGATGGCGTGGTGATCAGCGCGGAAAACCATGCCGGCTACGGGCGCGTGGTGGTGGTAGATCATGGTTTCGGGATTACCACCTGGTACGCGCACCTTTCTTCGTTCGCGACGATTGCAGGTACGCGCGTGAAGCGTGGCCAAGTGGTTGGTTATTGCGGTATCAGTGGACGCTCAACCGGGCCACACGTTCACTATGAAGTGCGCATGAACAACGCACCGATCAATCCATGGCGGTACATGAAGTCCACTCCTGCCGGCGACTGACCAACCTTCGTTACAAATTTTTGCCGCACTACCTTCGTTTCGCGGGCTTGGCCTGCTGCGTTTTCTTTTCCCCGACGGCTCGCGGCGGGTCCGTTCCGCTGTCGGGCGCGATTCCGACGATTGGCGCCTTGGCAATTCTCAGGAATTGCGAAGTGATGGGGAGCACGACGCGGACGGACTTCGATTCGCCGCGGCCGATCTCGTCGATTTGTGTTCCTTTCAGGAGTTCGAGATAGGCGTCACGCTCGTCGGGATTCATCTGTTGGCGGAGTTGGGGATCATTCAGGCCGTTCTGAGCGAGCAGTTGCATGCCTTGCAGAAAATCGGAAAGTTGGGAAGCCATTACGTCAGAAGAGCTTTCTCCTTCGGCGACGACGCGAAGGAGATCTCCGTCGGGCTTTCCGGCAAGAGTGATCCAGGGAAGTTGACCGATGAGCGTGGCGAGCTGCGGAGACCGACCCGCCAGCACGGTTTGTATGGTTGGGTCCTGACGAATGACGGCGAAGAGCGGGGAACCGCTCAAACGGTCGAAACGCGTTTGCCATTCGGCATGCGTTTCGCGGCTGGCGGTGGAAAGAGCAGCTGCGGGATTTTCGGAATCCGCGATGACCATGCGATGGTCAGACAAAAACGCGAAGGCGACGTGTTTGCCACCCCAGTTCGCGGGAAAGCGGAAAACTTTGAGCTTCTCTTGCAGTGTGGGCGCCGAACCGCGGCTGAGATAGGCTTCGATCTTTTTTCGGTCAAATTTTCCTTCGGCCAGCACGAAAGTATTCGAAGTGGCTCCGTGACGGGAAAACACTATCAGGATTTGGGCAAGATCGCGTTCGTAGTTGAAGCCGGTATCGGTAACGAATTGCGCATAGTCGGGATCCTCAACGGGGTGCGGCGTCCACGCGTAGAGGGTGCGGAGAAACGGAGAATTGCGGAGTTGATCGAGGTCGACAAAAACGACCGACGTTGTGTCCGCGGGAACAAAGCGAAGGAGTTGGGCACGCGCGGAATCGCCGCCGCTGTTTGAGAAACGCGTAACCAGGAACAGCACGACGAGTGCGATCGCGACGATTATGGTTAGCCAGATTTTTTTTGTGTGGGCGGCCCGCATTTTTGAGTGTTGGAAACTACCTACTGGAAGGAGCATTTTACCGTATCGGACGGGAGGCCGGGGAAGACAGCATGACGAAAGGGCAGTGAGCGAGAAATTTTCGTGATTTTCACAGGGGGTCGGTTTCGCTGAACCACGTTTGGCTCTGTCTTTTCGTAAGCCATTGAAAAAAAAGCGGTTGCGGCTAGATAGGGTGGAAACAGCGGCAGGAATTTCCACAATCCTGGCTTTTGAACTGCTGGTGGTTCCAGGCCGCCGCTTGCAATTTGGTTTCCGAGTCTGCTATTCTTACGCGGTTTGAGCGACGCTGGCGTAGCTCAGCTGGTAGAGCATCTGATTTGTAATCAGAGGGTCGGGGGTTCAATTCCCTCCGCCAGCTCCACCATGAGTTCGGCAGGGGAGTGAGGCGGGAGCCATTCCAGCAGTCAAAATTGAACGGGCTGGTGTCTCTGGACACGAGTCCATTTTGTGTTTCCGACTGGATTGCGCCGAACCTGTTGAAGCGAAACGATTTTGGGACACGAATTCTGCGTCCCGATTTTTGGGACGGGTGGGTGAGTGGCTAAAACCAGCAGACTGTAAATCTGCCGCTCCTTGCGGGCTACGAAGGTTCGAATCCTTCCCCGTCCACCAGGCTTTCGGAAGACGCGCATGACGCGAGCTGAGGGCCGGTTCGCAGTAAACCGCAGGGCAACCACCAGAGTTGTTCATAGGCGGACTAAAATTCGGCGACCTAGCCGGTAAGGTGAAGTGCGCCGTGGCGAAGTTGTCTTGGACGGGCAGGCAAAGACGGCTGCGCTCAGAGATGGGCCTGGGTAGCTCAGTTGGTAGAGCGCGTCCTTGGTAAGGACGAGGTCACCGGTTCAATCCCGGTCCCAGGCTCCAGTTTGCAGTGTCGAGAGAAGCTGAATTCGGGAACGGCGGGCGGGGGTAACTCAACGGTAGAGTCTCACTCTTCCAAGGTGATGGTTGCGGGTTCAAATCCCGTCCCCCGCTCCAAAAAGTTTCAAGGCTTGTGCTTGCTAATGTGCGAGCCGGATTGCAGTCAGATCTGAAGAGGGTAACGAGATGGCCAAGGAGAAATTCGAGCGCAGTAAGCCGCACGTGAATATTGGGACGATTGGTCACATTGACCATGGCAAGACGACTTTGACGGCGGCGATCACCAAGGTGTTGAGTAAGCACAACCCCAAGGTGCAGTTTCGCGCCTTCGATTCGATTGACAATGCGCCGGAAGAGCGGGAGCGCGGCATCACCATTGCGGTATCGCACGTGGAGTATGAAACGCCGAATCGCCATTATGCACACATGGATTGCCCGGGGCATGCGGACTACATCAAGAACATGATAACCGGCGCGGCGCAGATGGATGGAGCGATTCTGGTGGTAGCGGCGACGGATGGCCCGATGCCGCAGACGCGGGAACACATTTTGCTGGCGCGGCAAGTTGGTGTGCCGGCGATTGTGGTGTTTCTGAACAAGTGCGACATGGTGGAAGATTCGGAGCTGCTGGAGCTGGTGGAACTGGAAGTACGCGAACTGTTGAAGAGCTATCAGTTTCCTGGGGACACCATAGCGATCGTGCGTGGTTCTGCGCTGCAGGCGCTGAACGGCGACGCCAAGTGGGAAGGCAAGATAGATGAGTTGATGGAAGCGGTGGACAAGAACGTTCCGCTGCCAGTGCGAGACGTGGATAAACCGTTTGCCATGCCGATTGAAGATATTTTTTCGATTTCCGGGCGCGGCACGGTAGTGACGGGCAGAATCGAACGCGGCAAGGTGAAAGTGGGCGAGGAAATCGAGATCGTGGGTTTCCGACCGACGCAGAAGAAGATTGTGACGGGCGTCGAGATGTTCCGGAAGCTGCTGGATGAAGGGATTGCGGGCGACAACGTGGGATTGCTGCTGCGCGGCACGGAAAAAGAAGATGTGGAGCGCGGGCAGGTAGTGTGCAAACCGGGATCGATCACGCCGCACACCAAGTTCAAGGCGGAAGCGTACGTATTGACGAAGGAAGAAGGCGGACGGCACACGCCGTTTTTTACAGGCTACCGGCCGCAGTTTTATTTCCGGACCACGGACGTGACGGGCGACGTAAAGCTGAAAGAAGGCGTGGAGATGGTGATGCCGGGAGACAACGTGAGCTGCGAAGTGAGCCTGATCACGCCGGTAGCGCTGGAGAAGGGCTTGCGGTTCGCGATTCGCGAAGGCGGCCACACGGTGGGAGCAGGCGCGGTCACGGAGAT
>DATMZI010000132.1:0-45484 GCA_035607085.1 Candidatus Eiseniibacteriota bacterium
CCACAAACGAAGTGCTGACGTGCTTCGGGTCAGGGTCGCCAGAAACGACCTTCATATCGCAGCCGATGCAAACAGGCGGGGAGTTCTATAAAAGGGGAAGTCAAGAAAAAACACTCCTCCATCGGCCGGAGTTTTTCTTGCTTCGCAGCCCACTTGATTGAGCAGGATCTGTGCTGAACTGCCGCGCCATGTGCTCGGTTGCTGGCTATTTTGCCCCAGCGATTGGGTTTCTCTATCAGCGGTTTTCATCGCTTCATCGCAACGAAGCCTGTTGGTTCCGAAACCAGCAAACAGAGCGGCGGTCAATTTGGCGACCATAGTTCTATCCGGGACTCGTGGCCCATAGCTTTGATTTCTGGTTATCCGAGAGGGCCTAGGGTCAATTGTGAGACTACAGGCCCGAGGGCAACACCGTGCCTACTTTACCGGCTGAGACTCGCTCTCGACTCAGAGTGTCTCGAGAACCCCACGGCCACCGCCAGAGAAGATCCCCAGGATGGAGCGGACTCGATCAGAGACACTCAAGCTGTTTGTGGTGTCAGATATTTTATATTGTGTCAGCTTATAGAAAGTCATTTCCGCGCTTGGCATCGGCTCTGGACTAAAGACTCTGGCTAGATCTCGCCACCAATGCCTGGCCCTTTGTTCCCCGAATCAGAAGCTACAAGATCGCCGCAGGTTCACCCGGCGTTAACGGGATGCTGGCAACGTGGATGATGCTGCAGAAGCCCCTCACTCCGTTCACGAGGTACAGCACGCCTGCAACCCGCGCTGTCTTATTGGTTTCAGTTCATATCCTCTCTCCTTCGCCCAGGAAACCCGCATGAGATCAGCTCTTGGCTGCAACCTGCCCTACTATGTCACGTCCGGAATCAATACAGCTTTGAGGAGTACGCGAGGAGTCCCAAGCCTGAGGAATCCGGGAGCACTGTCAATTCGGATGGTTGCTAGGTTTGCGGAAATTGCTGAAAGGAAGAGATTTTTGGTTGCAGAGGCCCGATTTGGACCTACGCCAGTTCTTCACTCGCGGGGGAGCGCCAGTCGTGTTTTCCTCTCGATCTGAGTTAGAGCGTTCGAATCCATTCTTTGAGCTGCTGGGCCTCCATTTCGATCAAGGCCGCGTCATGGAAGGTGTGAGCGAGTAGCGATACGCCTTGTGTTGCGGACAGAAGATGTACGGCGAGTCCGCGGGAATGCGTTCCTTTGCCAAGCGCTTCGAATTGCTTCTCCATCCAGGCCAAGGCTTCTGCGAACAAGACCCTCGATTTCCTTGCCGCCGAGCCGCCGTATTTTTGCAGTTCGGAGCACAAGGTTCCGGCAGGACAGCCACCACGCGCCAGTGCTTCGCGGTTTTTGATCTTGATGTCCACAAATCTACATAGCCGCTCCTTGGGGGAGTCTGCCTTATCAAGGTCCCGCAGCAGTTTCTTGAATCGCGAAACGCGCAGTTCAACGATGGCTCCGCCGATCTCGTCCTTGCTCTTGAAGTAGTAATAGACGTTGCCAAGAGGGACCCTAGCCAATTTCGCAATGTCGGCAATCGAAGTGCTGCCAAACCCGTAGAGGTAGGTGGTCTTCTCGGCTGCCTGTAACAGCCGGGTCCGGCTGTCTGCTTTCGTTTTTGGCATCATGCCGTCCAATAGTCAGTCGACTGACTTATAGTATAGTGTTCCGCGCGACGTCAACTGCAAAAACTCACGAGGGAGCATGAACCCATGAACACCAACGACCAACCAATCCTGGCGGCGCACCGCTGTTGGAACTTCAAAGTATGGATGGTTTGTGCGACTGCATGGCTGTGGGCCGCGGAAGCCGGGCCCGCCGCCGATAGGAGTTCGGCAGCTTCAGGAAGTGCTCGAAGCGCCGAAGCCGATGGGGACGGCAAACAATGGATTGGAACGTGGGCCACCGCCGCGCAGCCGTTTCTGCCAAAGTCACTCCAGACCTATCGGAACCAAACCCTGCGCCTCATCGTGCACACGAGCGCTGGTGGGACAAAGGTCCGGATCAGGATCTCCAATCTCTATGGGGACGAACCGTTGTTGATTGGCGGCGCACACATTGCACGCCGCACCGCCGCGGCGGAGATCGATCCGCGCTCCGACCGGACAGTGAAGTTTCACGGAAAATCGTCCACGACGGTCGTGGCGGGCTCGATGGTGGTAAGCGATCCGGTGGACCTGGACGTGCCCGCCGTGTCGGATGTGGCGATTAGCCTCTTTCTTCCACAGCCGACGGAAGGGAAGACGTCACACAGTATGGCGAAGCAGACCAGCTATCTGTCCCCCGAAACAGGGGACTCAACCGCCGCCGTAAAATTCCCAGTGGCCAAGGCCATTCACTGCTGGCCCTTTCTGACAGGGGTAGATGTCGAGGCTTCGCAGGATGCGGCGGCCATCGTGGCCTTTGGCTCTTCGCTCACGGACGGAGACGGAACCACGGCGGACACAAACGGGCGTTGGCCCGATGTGCTTGCCAAGCGTTTGCAGGAAGACGCTGGCGGCCAGGCGAAGATTGGCGTCCTGAATGAAGGCATCATCGGTAATCGCTTGCTATATGACAGCCCGAAAGGGGCTGACAACCCATTTGGGGCAGGCCTGGGTCAGGCGGGGCTGGCGCGGTTCGAACGTGACGTGCTAGGTCAAGCAGGCGTGAAGTACGTCATCGTGGGTCTAGGTATCAATGACATCCTTTTCCCGGCGTTCTCGTTCACTCCTGCACTGGAAAAAGCGACTGCTGAGGACATCATTTCCGGCTACCGTCAGCTCATCGCGCGTGGCCATCGGAGGCGCATTTTTGTGATTGGGACCACCAACCCGCCGTTTGAGAACTCTGCCTTTGAGGGGCTGGTAGCCGCTTTTTATAGTTCCGAGAGGGAAGCGGTGCGTCAAAAGGTTAACGGCTGGATTCGCAGCAGTGGTGAATTCGATGGTGTCGTCGATCTCGATGCGGTCTTGCGGGACCCCAGCCATCCGACGCAACTGCTTCCTGCATACGACAGTGGAGACCATTTGCATCCGAATAACGCGGGGTGCATCGCTGAGGGCAATGCGGTTCCCCTTGCGCTGTTCGCAAGATGATGGCGGCCTGCCCCGTTTTATGTACCACTGCAGTGTGCACCCCGAGCTAAGTTCGAGCGGCGAAATTCGGCCGGAGCCGGCGAGATGCCGCTCTACAACAAACAGCGAAGATCTCAGGTGCAAAATCCGAACCCTGGGCGCCGGCACTGGTCGGCGATTCTCGATGTGCAGGGTTAGGAGCTTTGGCTTGCGGCCAAGCCCTTCATCATTTGGGCCAGGGCGTTGGAATCGGGAATCTGGCCGTTTGGAGTCATGTGGTCGACGGCGTGAGGCATGAGCTGAGAGACCATCGAGGTGAGCTGGTTCATGTCCATACCGGACTGGCTGGCCATATTCTCAAGCGCGCCCCCGTGCAGGACATTTTGCAACTGGTCGGCGGAGACGGGAAGGTTTTGCCCGGTGCCAATCCAGGATGAGACGATATTGCCCAAGCCCTTGTCTTGAAACATTTTCTGCAAGCCGGCGATGCCACCGACCTGCGGACTGTTGATGAACTGCATAATCATGCTGAGCGCGCCCGCCTGCTGCTGCGACTGCGCGGCGTTGCTAGTGTTGCCCATCCCTGCCATTCCCAGAATGTCATCGAGCAGACCCATATAGCCTCCTGAATCCCGTTAATTATCGGCAGCTGCTACGGCGCGGAGAACTTTTTCTTGCGGCCGGCGCGGGCGCCGGTTTCTTGCGTAAAAGGCGGCGGTGACTGCTTAGTTGGTGGCTACGCCCTCAAGGCGCCCGCTTCGGAAAGCGCCCGCCGCAAAAGCGACTACTTCTGCTTGGCGATCACCAGGCCCGCGATCTTATTGTATGTGGCCTGCGGGATAATTTTCTTGGAGACCAGGTCGGTCTTCTTGGCGTAAGGGCGGCCGTCAATGATTTTTTGAGCGTAGGCGTCGCCGATGCCGGGCAGAGCTTTCAGCTGATCGAGCGTGGCGGAATTGAGATCAACGCGATCTTCGGTTTTGGCGGTGGTGCCGGCGGCAGCTTTTTTGTCGGCTGCTTGCGGGTTCAGGTGCGATACGGCCAGAGGAACACCGAGTACCGCGACCAATACCGCCAACAGCATGCCCTTCATGAATTTACCCATGTTCTGTTCTCCTTTTTATCTTCCCTAAGGTGCTACTGCTTCTCCGAAGCACGGTAGCCGGCTTTTTGCGCGTCGGCTTCCGTCATGTATTTGCCCTGCTTGGTCTTACCGTACCAGCGCGAGCCGGGCTTGTGGTAAATGCCGGAGTCGGTGTTGACCCAGACCATGCCGTTGGGATTGGCCGGAGGAGTCTGCTGCTGCACCGCGGGCTTGGCGGGCGCCGGTGCGTTGGAAGAAGTACTGGATTGGGCCGGAGTGGGAGTCGGCGTTGGCGCGGGCTTGCTGACTGCGGGCGGTGTGGAGGCAGTCTTGGTTGGGGCCGGACTTGACGGGGCGGAGTTCGCGGCTGGCGCAACGGGTGCAGAACTGTCCACAGAAGCAGACTTCTTAGAGCGGGCCTTTTTGGGCGGAGCCGCGTCGGTACCGGCCGCGACGGAAGCCGGAGCACTATCTGAACCGGAGGTCGCGGAATCGGCGGACGTTTTGGAGCGGGACTTCGTGGTGGTGGCTGCACTGGTGTCTGGTGAAGTGGTCGAAGCGTCGGCTGAGTCGGCCTTGCTTTTCTTGGAGCGGCTTTTTTTTGTGCCAGTATCGGCCGCTGAACTGTCGGCGGCGGTCTTGCCGGAATCGCCGCTATCCGCGGCGGCTGACTTCTTAGCGCGGCTCTTCTTCGTTGTGGATTTACCGGCATCGTTTGCCGCCAGACTATCCTCTGTGTCCGCACTGGAACTCTTCGTGGTGCGGCTCTTCTTGGGGGTGGAGGAAGTATCGGTCGAGCTATCCGCCGTGTGCGCAGCCTGCTTTTTGGACTTCGACTTAGTGGACTTGGAGCTCTTGCTTGTGTCAGCGGTCGAGTCAGTGGCGGATTTGGACGAGTCGTCCGCCCTGGCTTTACCCTTGGATTTCTTTTTGGTCGTGGAACTGTCGGACGGATCAGTTGAACCTGCTTGCTGCGCTCGCGTTGGGACGCTGCCACACACCAAAAGGCACGCGGCGAGTAGTGCGAGAACTACTCCCTTGTTCGCTTTCATTGGACTCCCTCCCGGTCTTAACTCAGCGACTCGACGGAGTTGTTTGAGCCGCCGCGGACGGTCTGTTGGCCCTTGGAGAACAAAAACACACTCATGCTGAGAGTGCGGGCGCGGGTTGGAAGGGCTTCAGGCATGCCGTGCGGACGATCCCTTGCAGGACTTGGCCTTGCGGGAATGGGCGCATCATCCTCAAGAACTGAGAGCAAGTCAAGTGCTCAATCGAGTGCTCAATCGAGGAAGCGCCTGCGCCGTCAGCGCGGATTAGTCGCCAGCGGCGAGCGCGCGAGTCATTTCGAGAGATTCAGCGAGGCCGCGGCGCATGGGAGCCAGGGCGAAGGCGGGCACGTCCTTTTCAGGAGCGACTGTGAGGCTGGCCGCTTTACGAGGAAATTCCACGCGGCGATCGAGGCGCAGGCCGGCTTCTTTGAGAAATTCGGCGGAAAAGCCCAGATCTTCGGCGCGATCCACACCCCAGAACCAGAGCTTTTCCTCATTGCGCTGAAGAAAATCCAGCCCCTCTTCAAGCTTTTTCATGGCGCGATCGAAGGAGCTAGCCAGGAAATAGACACTGAGGGTCCAGGCGTGGCGGGGGTAGTGCACCTGAATGCGCACGCAGTACTTGCCACCTTGATTGCGTTCCATGCTGCAGCGGTAATCGTTACGAGCGGTCTGAGTGCGATTTGCCATTGCGTCACCAATCGAAAGAATGAAAGCCACGAGGCTAAAGTACAGAGGAACCGAAAAACCTGTCTCTGCCGGGAGCAGGCTGCGGAATTGGCCGCCGGACCAGGGAAGGGCAGGGCCAAAAACCACATTTAAGAGACAGCAATAGAGTAAAGTGCCGCGAAACGGAGCGCAAGTGGCGCTTAGGAACAGCGTAAGGCTATTGTTTTCTGTTACTTATAGGGAAGTTAAGTCGCCGAAGCTCTTCATTTTCTCCGGCATCAGCTTGAGCTTTCCTTCTTGCTTCAACCGCTCTTCCAGTCCGGAACGGAAGGCCTCATAAGCCAAACTGCGCTTTTCATTGAGGACCTGATCGGTTAATTCCTTCTTTTGTTTGTCAAAGTCAGTCATGTTGGCGGCAGCTTTTGATTCAACTCGGTACACCACCCAGTTCGTGCCGAGCGGGACGGCGGCGGAAGCGTCGCCGGCTTTCATGCTGAAGGCGGCGCTGAGCTGCTTTCCGCTGCCGAGATTGGGAACCGAGCCGGCGCGAGAAAACTCTTCGCTTGTCTTAGAGTCGAGGCCGAGCGCTTTGGCGGCGGAATCTAACTTTTCCCCGGCCCTTACGCGCTTGCTAAGCTCTTCGGCCTTGGTACGGGCGAGTTCGACGGATTTCTCCTGCTTCAGTGCCGAGATGACTTTGTCGCGAACTTCCTCGAGCGTGCCTTGGTGCGTAGGAAATAGTTGTTTGAGAGAAAGGACCACGTAGCCTCGGTCCGTGCGAATTGGCGAGCTCACTTCGCCTTCGCGGAGTTGAAAGATCCGCTCTTTGACTTCATTTGAATTTCCAAGTTCAAGCAGTGGGTCTGTGACCGCAACCGGCCTGGTTTGAGCTACTTCGAGGTGGAATTCCTTGGCCAAGTCGGCGAGCGGCGTTTTGTTTGATTTCCGGACGGTGGAGGCGATCTGCTCGGCGATTTTGCTCGATTCATCCTCGGCTTTGGTCAGCACGAGGGGTGCGCGGATCGAGTCTTTCACTTCATCGAACGGCTTGGTGTGCGCGGTTTCCTTCTCGAGCACCTTGATGATGTGGAAGCCATATTGGGTCTTCACCAGGTCGGAGACGGCACCTGGCGGTAGGGAGAAAGCTGCCTTTTCGAATTCCGGAACCGTCTGGCCTTGAACCAACCAGCCGAGGTCGCCACCCTTCTCTTTGCTGCCGGGGTCTTCAGAGTATTTCTTGGCCAGCTCGTCGAACTTGGCGCCCTTTTTGACCTGCTTTAGGGTGTCCTCGGCCTTTTTCTTGATTTCGTCCACTTCCGCGTCCGGTTTGCCGACGGTCATGAAGAGAATGTGCTGGGCGTGTACGCGGTTAGGCACTTGGTATTGCTGGATGTCCTGCTGGTAACGAATCTTGAGGTCGTCGTCGGAGATCTGGACGCTCTGGCGGAGCTTGGCCAGATCCAGAAGGCCGTATTCTACAACGCGCTTCTCTGCGACCGTATAGCGGCTCTTGTTCTTTTCGTAGTAAGCCTTGATAGCGGCGTCGTCGAGCGTGATTTTGGATTCGAGATCTTCGGGTTTGATTAGGGTGTAGTTGAGCTTGATCTTTTCATTCTGGTAGCGGAACTGTTCCTGCAGCTCATTGGGACCGACGCTGACGCCGTCGGTAACCAGGCGGCGGAATTTTTCTTCGAGCAAGCCCTGGCGGACCAGATTTTCAAAAACCGGGACGGTCATGCTGAAGCGCTGCTGGACTTGTTGCGTGTACTGGTCCATGCCCACGGGGCTGTCGCCATTGAAGGCGGTGGGCAGGAATTGCTTCACGCGGTCGGCGATTTCTTCGTTGGTGACCTTGATGCCGAGACGCCCGGCTTCATATTCGATCTCTTTGGTAAAGACCAGCTGGTTGAGAATTTGCCGGGCATAAAGGCCTTCGAGCGCCTTGGGAACTTGATTGCGGCGTTGGATCTCGGAGAGTTGCTGACGGACTTCGGCCAGCGAGACGGATTGGTTGCCGACTTTGGCTACGACGTCGGATGTGTCGGCATCCGCGCCAGTGCCCGGTCCTTGTGGCACCAGGTACAGCAACATGCTGATGCCGATCAGGCCGACGAATATCCCGATGAAGATTTTCACCAGGATCTGCTTATTGTCCAAGGCTCCAGCCATCCGTAGCGTCTCCCCTGAGAGTAGTCAAACTGAAGATTATAGACGAGCGCGCGGTTGCACCCAAATCAATTCGAGTACTGCAGTGAGATTCGAACCGGAGGCGCAACAGGTTTCGTTAAAACCAGTCGCTGCGGTAGGCGATCCACCAGCTGCCGAAGCCGATCGGGATAGTGGCCGCCAGTGCCCACCAGAAGGGCAGGGTCAGGTCGGCGACAAGACCAAGAATGGCGAACGTCGCCCAGAAGACTTTGCGCTGCATGGATCGATTCTAGCAACCGATATCGCGAACGATAGCGTGCGGGCGTAGAGCGCTTTCCAAACGTTAACCGACTACAGGTTGGAAGCGTCGAAGGGTTTGGGGAAAAGGTCGCGCATCGCGATGGTTTCAACTTTGCCTTTGACGTTGGCGAGGATGACGGGCACGTCACCGCAGAATTCCCAGATGAGCTGGCGGCAGGCGCCGCAGGGAGAGGTGAGCGATTCGGTGTCCGTGACCACGGCGATAGCGTCGAAGCCGCGCTCGCCTTCGCTGATGGCTTTGAAGATGGCGACGCGTTCGGCGCAAACGGTGAGGCCAAAAGTGGCGTTCTCCACGTTGCAACCGCCGAAGATACGGCCGGAAGTGGCGCGGAGGGCGGCGCCTACGCGGAAATTGGAGTAAGCGGCGTGGGCGTTTTCGCGCGATTGTTTGGCTGCGGCGATCAGGGCTTCGTAGTCGGACAATGAACCTCCTTATGGAAACAAAAGCCCCCCAGATAGGCCGGGGCGGCTACAAAGAATCCGCAATTTCGGGAATAACCGCCCGTAGCAGAGCGATGAATTGAGTTTTCACGCGAGCACCAGTTTCGAATACTTCGTCGGCGGAGAGCGTTTTGCCGGTTATGCCGGCGGCCATGTTGGTGACGCAGGAGATGCCGAGGACTCGGATGCCGGAATGGCGAGCAGCGAGGACTTCGGGAACCGTGGACATGCCGACCAAGTCGGCGCCGAGGCTGCGAAAGGCATGGATCTCGGCTGGCGTTTCGTAATTCGGGCCAGCGAGCGCGAGATAGACGCCTTCGTGAAGATGGAGTTGCAGTTTTTTACCGGCTTCGGCGACGAAACGGCGGAAGTCGGGGTCGTAGGCGCGGGTCAGGTCGGGAAAGCGGGGTCCGAAGCGGTCATCGTTCGGTCCAATAAGGGGATTCGCGCCTTGCAGGTTGATGTGATCGCGGAGAGCGACAAGCGCCCCTTCGGAATAGTTGAGATTGATCCCGCCAGCAGCGTTGGTGAGGATGACCGCCTTCACTCCCATGCGCGCGAAAACGCGCATCGGGAACGCAACTTGTTTGGCGGAGTAGCCTTCGTAGAGATGAACGCGGCCTTGCATGCCGGCGACCGGGATACCGTCGATGTTACCGAGAATCAGTTGGCCAGCGTGGCCGATGGCCGTGGAACGGGGAAAGTGGGGGATCTTGGCGTAAGGAATTTTGACGGCTGCCGAGAATTCGTCGGCAAATGCGCCGAGGCCGGAGCCAAGCACCAGCGCGACTTTGGGGCGGAGTCTGGTTTTGCGCAGGATGAATCTGGCCGCGGCTTCCGCTCGCAGGAATTCCAGTGTCGGTTTCACGGATTTTCTCTTCCCGGACATAAAAGCTAGCTCAAGATTCCGACGATCGAAGCAGACATCAGATTGGCCATCGTCCCCGCCATCATGGCGCGCACGCCGAATTTCGCCAGATCGTTGCGACGCTCGGGAGCGAGCGCGCCGATGCCGCCGATCTGAATGCCTATGGAGCTGAAATTGGCAAAGCCACAGAGCGCGAACGTTGCGATGGTGAACGAGCGCGGGTCGAGAGTGCCTTTCATCGGGCCAAGCTGGCCAAACGCGACGAATTCGTTGATGGCCATGCGCGTGCCGAGCAGATTGCCGACGACAGGCGCGTCGTGCCAGGGAATGCCGATAAGCCAGGCGACCGGGGCGAAGACCCAACCGAAGATGGTTTGCAGGCTTGGTGGAAACCAGCTCATGTGGGGCCAATTGTGGATGCCGCCCATCATCGCGTTGAGCAGGGCGAGCAAAGCGATGAAAGTGATCAGCATCGCTCCTACGTTGAGCGCCAAATGCAGGCCATCGCTGGTCCCGCGCGCGATGGCACCGAGGATGTTGGACTCTTTCTCCATTTGCGGCATTTCGACGCGGCCGGCGGTGAGCGGCTCTTCGGTTTCGGGAACCAGCATTTTGGCCATGAGCAACGTGCCCGGGGCCGTCATGATGACGGCAGTGAGAAGATTTTTAGGATCGGCGCCACCGACTTGAATGTATCCGGCCATCATGCCGCCCGAGATGTGGGCCATGCCGCTGGTCATTACGCACATAAGTTCGGATTTGGTGAGTTTCGGAAGAAAAGGGCGGATGGTGAGCGGGGCTTCGGTTTGTCCCATGAAGATGCTGGCGGCGACATTGAGGGACTCCGCACCGCTGGCGCCCATGACGCGCGTCATGAGCCAGGCGGCTGCGCGGATGATGAGTTGCATCACGCCAACGTGATAAAGAACAGCAAAAAATGCCGCAATGAAGATGATGGTGGGTAAAACCTGAAACGCGAACGAAAAGCCAAGGCGGGACAGTTCTTTGGGAAAGCCAATGTCGCCGAAGACGAATTCCGAGCCGGCATAGGAAAAGCTTAGGAGTTTGTTGGCGCCGTTGCCGAGGAAACCGAAGATCCTTCCGCCGATGCTGGAACGGAGAACGAAGAAGCCAAGCAAGAGTTGCAGGGCGAGTCCCCAGGCGATGGTCTTGAGCTTAATAGCGCGGCGATCGGTGGAGAACGCCCAAGCCAGGGCAACGATGACGGCCATGCCGAGTATGCCGGTGAAACGTCCCATGCAGGCTCCTTTTCGGGAAGAGAGACTGTAACAGGGAACGGGCGATAGACGGAAGGAGGGTCGCGGGAAAGTGAGGCGCCCCGGGGTGCCGTCGGTAGGCGAGCATTTCAAGAGCGTGCGAACTAAGGGCAGCTTAACTTGGTTCACGTCTTTTAGAACCAGCGGACAGCTGTACCAATGATTGCTTGACCGTGTTGTGAGCGGCCCGTAGACTTGAAGAGAGTTGCGTAGTGCGAGGGTGCGCAGTTTTTGCGCTTTTCGGAGGATGCTGCGCAAAAATTGCCGCCGAGGGTTTGCAACACCAACCCGGAGGCCCGATGAACGGTACACGGAGGAAATTACCGGATGTCAGCTGCACTACGCGCGCTGCGCGCTCTTTCGATACCCCTGCCTAATGGATCCCGCATTTCCGTTCCTCTGACGTTGCCGTTCGCCGTGATTCACGCTCTGGCCTTGGGCGTCTTTTTTGTGAAATTTCGT
Organism: Candidatus Eiseniibacteriota bacterium; assembly: GCA_035607085.1. Lineage (GTDB taxonomy): Bacteria > Acidobacteriota > Terriglobia > Acidiferrales > UBA7541 > Acidiferrum. The sequence continues at coordinate 11,379 of DATMZI010000132.1, forward strand.
TGGACGTATCTGATCACCTGTCTGGCGCTGGTGGCTTTCCGGATGTTCTGGGTTACCGCCGGATATCACCGCTATTTTTCGCATCGTTCTTACAAGACCAGCCGTGCATTTCAGTTCGTGATTGCCTTCATGGCCATGACTTCTTCGCAAAAGGGCGTGCTGTGGTGGGCCGCGCATCACCGCCACCATCACCGCTTTTCCGATCAGGAAGACGATTTGCATTCGCCAACCCTGTTTGGATTTTTCTGGTCGCACGTGGGATGGATCATCTCGGACAAGTACAACGACACACGGGTGAACTACATCGCGGACTTTGCGAAGTTTCCGGAGCTGCGCTGGCTGAATAAATATCATCTGGTTCCGCCCGTGGCGCTGGCCACGGTGCTGGGTTTGATTGGCGGATGGCCGCTTTTTGTTTGGGGTTTTTGCCTGAGCACGGTGCTGCTGTGGCACGACACGTTTACGATCAATTCACTATCTCATCTGTTTGGTTCGCGGCGCTATGAAACTACCGACACCAGCCGTAACAACTGGCTGCTGGCGCTGCTTACGCTCGGTGAAGGCTGGCACAACAACCATCACCACTATATGGCTTCGGCGCGCCAGGGCTTCTTCTGGTGGGAAATCGACATCACGTATTACACGCTGAAGATGCTGAGCTGGTTTGGTTTGGTGTGGGACCTGCGCAAAGTTCCCGCGCATATGCTTGCCGAACAGCAAATGGCGGCGTAAAGACAGCTCCCGACAGTTGTCGGTTAGCAACCCACAAGCGCTCGCCGCACGTATCGTTTTGTTTTTCGGCTGGCTGCACGCGCGCGCCACGCGCTACGAGCGTCACTATTACTTGCGAGAAATCTGCGATGCGGAGTGTGTCTACGAACCGCCTTCCGCCTTACGGCCAATATGTCGGTTGCGGGGTGCCTGCAATTGCGGGAAAATCTAAGTCTGCTCAACAAGCCCGCTGCAGGTGATCGCGAAATTGAGGCCGCTGAATTGAGGTCGGATAGATGAGCCGCGAAACGAAATCCGGAATTGGAGAACTGGTGCCTCCGATGCGCTTGATGATGACGCCGGGGCCATCTTCAGTTGATCCGCGCGTTTATCGCGCGCTCTCGGCGCCCATCGTCGGCCACCTCGATCCCTGGTTCAAGACCTGCATGGACGAAACGCAACTCCTCATGCGACAGGTGTTTCAGACCGAGAACCGGGTCACCATGCCGCTGTCCGCTTCCGGCTCTGGGGGCATTGAGGCCGCCGTCTTCAACACCCTCGAAGAGAGTGACGAAGCGATCGTTTGCGTGAATGGATACTTTTCCGAGCGGATGTACGAGATTGCCCTACGCACCCCGGCCAAAATCATCAAGGTTGAGGCGCCCTACGGCAGGGCTGTAGATCCTGAAGATGTCCGCAAAGCGGGGGCGGGGAAAAAAATCAAGGTTGTCGGATTCGCGCACGGAGAGACTTCCTCGGGTGTGGTCACGGCGCTGGATCCCTACCGCAGGGTCGCGGACGAACTGGGTGCTCTGCTGGTAGTGGACACCGTGGCCTCGTTGGCGGCGGAGCCGATGCATGTGGACAAACAAAGGCTGGACATTGTATTCAGCGGCTCCCAGAAAGCATTGAGCGCGCCGCCCGGCATGTCTCCCATCACCATAAGTCCACGGGCCGAAGAGGTCTTGCGCAACCGGAAGACCAAAGTACAGAGCTGGTATTTTGATCTGACCACGGCGATGAACTACTGGGGCAAAGACCGCCTCTACCATCACACGCCGCCGATTTCCCTGATTTACGCGCTGCACCAAGCTATGCGCCTCACCCTCGAAGAGGGTTTGGAAGTTCGCTGGGAGCGCCACCGCGTCAATCAGCAAGCACTGATTGCCGGCGTTGAAGCAATGGGCTTGGAACTTCTGGTAAGGAATGCTAAGGAGCGACTGGTGACCGTCACGCCGGTAATGATCCCGGCAGGCATTGATGATGGAAAATTTCGCAACCAGTTGCTCGACGAGTTCAACATCGAAATTGCCGGCGGCATCGGTCCGCTGAAGGGCAAGATCTGGCGGCTAGGCCTGATGGGTTACTGCGCACAGCGCGCCAATGTATTATTGTTGCTGGCGGCCATGGAGCAGGTACTTCACGCGCAGGGTGCCCGCGTTCCGGCGGGTGCAGGCGTAGCGTCGGCAATACGCAGCTACATCGAAGCGGAAACTGCTGTGAGCGCGGCCAAGAGCTGAGCGCAAACCCGATTCAAAAACAGGAGTAGGCGTGACTACATATCCAATCCTGGCCAACAACGGTGCCATGAGCCAGTTTGTCGGCGCCTTTGAAGTCACCTCGAAGCTCACTGGCGAGGTCTATCAATGCCGCTTTTCGCACATGTGGAACGGCATCGCCACGCGTCACGCGGACACCATCGACACCAAGTTTTTCGTGCATGGCGACGCCCTCGTCGTCGGCCTGGCGCACACTGCATTTATCAAATTCCGCGCCAAGACCGGCCGCGATCTCAGCGACCGCGAGGCCAGCTTTGTGTCTGCGGAATATCTGCGCGAACGCCTAGAAGAAGAAGACGAGCGCAAGCTTTACGATGTCTCCGAGGAAGACGTGACACGGCTGATTGCTCAGGTCGGCATCAAGTAAAGAAGAAGTCTGCCAGCGAAATTCCGTGCGTTTAGGTGTGCCCTGCCAGTTCTGGCTGCTCCACATGAAACGCTTCAAGCTGCGGGTGCCGCAATCCATCGCGGCGGATAAAGTGAATCACCAGCAGCATTAGCAACGCACCGCAAACTAGAATTCCCACGGCAATTTCCAGCCCGACTTGCAGGTCGCGCAAGTCAGAAATTCTCCCCACGATTTTCGGACCTAGCCCGCCGACCAGCTGGGTGAAAAACATGTACCAACCGATGGAAGTCGAATGCGCGCGCCGCGGCATCAGGTCATGGATCACCGCGGTTACCGGGCCGTGATACCACGACATGAAAAACCCCGCAATGAACAGTCCTCCCAGCACCACTCGCTTGTCGTCCGACAAAATAGCCAGCAACAGAAAAGGGGTGGCGAGCAGCAGCGCCATGGCAATCGCGATCAGCCGTCCAAAGGAATACCGCTTCTGCAGGCGGTCGGCCGCGAAGCCTCCGCATAGAACTCCCAGAATCAGCGAAAACAGCGTGGAAGCCGAGAGCAACACCGAGGCCTCGCGCAGGCTGAAATCTTTGTAGCTCACGGCGAAGTCCACGCCCCAGGTCAGCAGTGACACGCTGGCGAAGGTGATGCAAATGCCCGCCGCTATCATGGCCAAAAACGCCGGTACGGAAAGAATCCGCAGAAGGGGCACCACGTCGGAGCGTGGCCCGCGCGGAGGCTCTTCCAATCCGAACAGCGCGACTCCTGGCACCAGGCCCAAGAAACCAAGCACAAAAAGCGCCATTTGCCAGCCGTAATGTGGGCCGATGATTCCGCCTGTTGCCTGCCCAAAGACTCCTCCCAGCAGCATGCCAGCCGCAAAAATAGCCTGCGCCGAAGCACGCTTCTCGTTCGGAAATGCGCCGGAAATCATAGACTGCGCGGCCGGCGCATACGCAGCCTCCCCCATTCCCACAAAAGCCCTTGTAACCAACAGGAACAGGAAACTAGTCGCCAGTCCGCCGGCGAACGTGGCCACGCTCCAGGAAAGAATGCCGATCGCGATAACCAGTTTCCGGCTGAAGCGATCGGCGAAAAACCCAAACGAGATACTTCCGGCCGCCAGCACGATGTACAGCACCGCCTGCAGCGTCCCCAGTTGGTCGTCGGTCGTGCCCAGAGGCGCGCGCAGGAGGGGAATCAGAGGCACAAAAACCTGCCGGGCCGCGAAGTTGACAAAGTTAATTAAAGCAAGTACAGCAAGAAGGCGGTATTGATAGGACGATAGCGCGTTGGGGCTCGAAGACATGCGGATTAACGGGGTTCCTGTCCGTTCCGACACCTGGTGTCGCAAGAGCAAAGGAATTATATACCGGTGACGAAAACAGTTCGCGAAAGAAACGTCAGCACCAGCGATCAGGTTACGACCGTGTTGTCTTACGGCGCGCTGCTGTTGCTGGGCTACCTGGTTTTCAACATCACATCACCGTTTCTGGTGCCCCTGGCCTGGTCGGCAGTGCTGGCGATTTTTTTCTACCCGCTGTACCAGAAACTTTTGCGAAAGCTGAAACCGACGCCCGCGGCGGCCATCAGCGCACTGGCCGTGACATTTCTCTTGATCGTGCCGGCGTTGCTGGTTCTCTTTCTGACTACCAAGCAGGCCGTGGAAGCAGGAGCCAAAGCGCAAGTTGTGCTACAAGCGCCGGACAAGGCCCTGCCGACACACGTGCTGGACTGGTTGAAAAATCAGCTGCCCGACTCCATGCAGGACGCCGATTTGTCTGATCCCGTGAAACGCGGAGCAGAAAGGCTAGCGGGTTATCTCGCGGCGAAGCTAGGTGGATTGGTTCGCAATCTTTTCAGGTTCTTTCTGGATTTATTTGTGCTGATCTTTGCGCTGTTCTTCATGTTTCGCGACGGTGATGAGGTGGTGCGCGGGGTTCGCCACCTGATGCCGTTCGATGCGTCCATTCAGGAGGACATGATGCGCGAGTCGCGCGAGCTAATTTTTGCCAGCGTCGCGGTGGGCCTGTTGATCGCCGCGGTGCAAGGTGCGCTCGGCGGTTTGGCGTTTACCTTGGCCGGAATAGGAACGTCGCTTTTCTGGGGCGTTCTCATGGCTTTTTTCTCGTTGGTGCCCGTTGTCGGTTCGGCCTTGATCTGGGTGCCTACTGCATTGTGGCTCGCTTTCACGGGCCATATCGGCAAAGGCTTGATCGTTGCGGTTATTTGCGGCGGTGTTGCCGGAGTGGCCGATAACCTCATCCGGCCCCTGCTTCTGCGCAATCGCACACACCTGAATGAACTATTGCTGTTCATCAGCGTGCTCGGCGGCATCGAAGTATTTGGACTGCTTGGTATCGTTGCCGGGCCGACCATCGTAGCCGCTGCCATGGGCGTCTTCCGCGTTTACATGGACCATCGCGACAGAATCGAGGCTTCGCAGGCCTAGAACATGCCCGCCCTACGTTCAGGCACCGCGCAGTACGCTGTGTTAGAGTACCGCCGAATATGAATGAGCCGACCAACAACGGTCTGAAAATTGCCGCCTTGCCGGTTGAGCAGTTGCGTTGGCGCTGCGAAGTCGCTCGTCTGCCGTTTGAGACCACCGCGCAAGCCGAATTACGCGAAGGGCTGGTCGGCCAGGACCGGGCATTGCGCGCGTTGAAAATGGGAGTCGAACTGGCCGCGCCAGGTTACAACGTCTTTGTATGCGGCCTTGCCGGCACCAGCCGTGGCGGCACGATTTCCAAAATGATCGGCGAGTTGCACCCCCGCACCAAGCAATCTCCCGACCGCTGCTACGTCAATAATTTCAAATTCGTTGATCGTCCGCGGCTGCTCACGCTTGGGCGCGGCCAGGCCAACGCGTTCAAGAAAGACATGCAGGCCGGCATCGACTTCCTGCGCCGCCGCATTCCGCAGGTTTTTGAGGGCGAACCCTTCCAACGGCAGAAAGGGCGAATTGTTGAACGTTTCACGGCGCGCGAAAAGGAGTTAATGGACGATTTCACGCGCAAGATCGCCCGGGAACAGTTCGCTCTCGGCCACATGCAGGTCGGTGCCGTCGCACTGCCGGAAATTTTTCCCGTGCTGGAAGGGCAGATGGTGCCCATCGAGGACATCTCGAAGATGGTGCATGAAGGCAAGCTCGACGGACCTGTCGCCGAAGAAATCGAGCGCAAGTATGAACAGTTCCGCCAGGAATTCACCGTGGTCTACCGCAAAACTTTGACGCTTTCGCGCGAGCTGGCCAGCGAACTCAGCTACCTCGAGCAGGAGGCCGCTTCGGTTCTGGTCGACGGCGTTATCGAAGAGCTAAAGGAAAAATATCCCGGCGAAAGTGTTTCGGAATACCTCGAAGAAGTGCGCCACCACGTGCTGGACAACCTTGATCCCTTCAAGGAACGCGAGGGTGAAGAAGAAGATCGCCCCGAAGGCGTCGAGGGTGTGCCCAAACCGCCCGGCCCGGAGCGAGATCCGTTTCGCATGTACGGTGTGAACGTGATTCTCTCCCACGACGGCGACGGCGAATCACCGGTCATCTTCGAAACCACCCCGACTTATACAAATTTGTTCGGTACCATTCAGCGCACCTACGACGCGCGTGGCGGGTGGTCCAGCGATTTCATGGATCTCCGCGGCGGCTCTCTGCTGCGCGCCGACGGCGGCTACCTGATTATGTATTCGCTGGAGGCCATTTCCGAGCCGGGCGTATGGCGCGCCCTGAAACGAACCCTCAACCACAACCGGCTGGAGATTCAGCCGGTGGACATGTTCTACCCATTCGGCGTCAGCGGTATCAAGCCGGAACCTATCCAGATCAGCGTCAAGGTCATTTTGATCGGCGACCGGGAAATGTACGAGCTGCTGTACGAGTACGAAGAAGACTTTCGAAAAATATTCAAGGTGCGCGTAGAGTTCGACGAAGAGATGGCCATGAACGATTCGGTGATCGCCGAATACGCTGGCCGCCTGCGCACGCTCTCCGAGAAGGAAGGTCTTTGGCCGTTTGACCGGGGCGCCTTTGCCGCTATGCTGGAATATGGCGTTCGCCGAGCCGGGCGCCGCAACAAAGTCACCGCGCGCTTCGTGGACATCGCCGACATCGCGCGCGAAGCGAACTATCAAGCCAACGAAGCCGGCGAGTCCGTAGTTCGCGCAGCCCACGTCCGCACTGCGCTCAGCTCCAAAGTCGAACGCCACAACCTCATCGAAACGCGCATCCGCGAAATGATCGAAGAAGGCACGCTCCTGGTGGACGTCTCCGGCGAGCGCACCGGCCAGGTCAATGGTCTCAGCGTCCTCGAAATCGGCGGCTATTCCTTCGGCAAGCCGGTGCGGATAACTGCTAGCGCCGCCCTCGGCAAAACCGGGCTCATCAACATTGAACGCGAAGCCAACCTGAGCGGTCGTTTCCACGACAAGGGCGTGCAAATCATCGCCGGTTTTTTCCGCAATCGCTTCGCGCAGGATAAGCCGCTTTCGCTCGCGGCCAGCATCTGTTTCGAACAGTCCTACTCCGGCGTGGACGGCGACAGCGCCAGCTCTACCGAAGTCTACGCGCTGGTTTCCGCATTGGCGGGCTTGCCATTGCGGCAAGATCTTGCCGTTACCGGTTCCATGAACCAACAGGGCGACATTCAAGCCATTGGCGGCGTGAACGAAAAAATCGAAGGTTTCTTCGACGTCTGCCGCATCAAAGGCCTTACCGGCTCACAGGGAGTCTTAATCCCGGCTGCCAATGTGGAGGATCTGATGCTGCGCGATGACGTGCTTGACGCCGTCGCTGCAAAACAGTTTCATGTCTGGCCGGTCGAAAAAGTCGAGCAGGGAATTGAGATTCTGACCGGCCATCCTGCCGGACATCGCAACGGCGACGGTTCCTTCGCAAAGCAAACCGTTTTCGGTCTCGTGGATCGCCGCCTCGCCGACATGGCCAAAAAACTCAAGGAATTCGAGTGAGCCCGGCGGAACTACGAACCGCTTTTCGAGTAGCACAGAGTCCAGTCTGGCGTAGTGCAAACACCGTTCAGTGCACGTCACCCGGTCCGGCTAAATACGCCGGCCGGTGTTCTGCCAGCGCTCCCGCCTGTTTCACTTCCACCCGCAGTTCGTGGACCTTCCCGTCCAGCACCGGCGGCACAAAAGCGATGCTGTACTCGTGCCGCAACAAGTCGGCAATCTCCGCATAGGTCTTCGCGAAATCTCTTTCATTTTGCACAAAATAAACTCGGCCTCCGGTAGCTTGGCTCAAGTTACGCAAAGATTGATCGCCTTTCGCGAAACCCGTCGCCAATTGCTCCCGCTTCATTTTCTCGTCTGCTGTCAGACGTTTCTTTTTCGCCGGTTTCCGGATATCACCGGAAAGCGAGATGGCAATAATCCGCACGTCGGCGATCTGCAGCCTGGGTAGCAGCGCATCCCAGTTCACGTCGGGCGAAGTGTCCACGCCCGTCGATAGCAACACGATGGTTTTCTTTCCGGGATATCTGCCCAGCACTTCCACCGCATTTGCCACGCTGGCAAACAGGTTCAACTCACCAAAGCCTTGCGCAAAATTGATTCCCCGTAACGCCAGCCTGGCCTCGCTCTTGTCCGCCGTGAAATCGATCACGCTTTCCGGCTCCCTGGTATAGCTCGCGATGGCCACACGATCATCGGGGGCCAAACTCGCCACCATCTGGTCTGCCGCCAGCACATGGCTCTTTGCAAAGAACAAAACTGATGGTCCGCCTTCGATCAGGAGCAATACTTGTGCCGGCGCTTCCACCGGCAGAAAATCCGCGATCGGCTGCTCTACCCCGTTGTCATAGATCCGAAAATCGCTCGTCTTCAAGTTATGAATGAAGCGCCCCTTCGAATCGCTCACCGTCACTCCGACGCTGACCCGGTTCACGCTGACCTTCAGCGGCGGCCCTTCCTGCCCAGGCGCTGTCTGCGCAGACCCGAGCGTCGCCGCGAGTGCCAACCCCAGGCAGCAGCAACTCCCCAATCCGATGCTTCGAAACCTACTCTCGCTCAAAATATAAGAGGCCTTGTCCCGCGTCCGTTTTTCAGAGCGCAGCACAGGGCCTCCCTTAATTCAGCCTGATGGATTAAAACTTATGGTTTCGCCGGAACCGCTGCGGCTGCCGGTGCCGCGCTTGCATCCTTCGGTGTCGAGAGGTATCCGGTAATTTGGTTCTTGCCCACGTCGAATACCACGATTTCATATGGTGACATTCGCGACGACCCCTTCACGTAAAACTGCACTGGCTCGCCCGCCGTCCGGTCCTTTTTCTCAATGGATTTGTCATCCGCGTACACGGTCATAGTGTACTTGGACTTCTTCTGATCCACCCTGTTCAGTGCAATCTGCACCGGGCCCACGCGCTGCGCCGTCTTCGTTTTTGGCACGGTGAACTCGTAATAGTTGCGTTCGCCGCGCCGCTTCAGATCTTCCAGGTCGTCGTGATTGCGCGCTATCAGGCCACTCATCACTCCCATATCTCCGTTAGCGCGATCGAGTCTTCCCTTGGTGGTCTCCAGATCGTTCCGCGTGGTCTCTATATCCTTCTTCGCGCCGCCCAGATCCGTCGCCACAACTCCGATCTTCTCTTCGCTTTCCTTCTGGGCCTGAGCCAGTTGCGTGCTTAGCTTCTGGTCCGCGGCGATCTGATCTTTACGAATGGATTCCGCGCGGCTTTTGGCCTTGGCCAGCTCAGCCGTGGTCATGCCGAGCTTCCCCTCGGTCACTTCGACGTGACCCTTCAGGTCGGCGAGGCTTGCGTTCGCCTGGTCCAGGCGTTGCACAAGCAGCTTATTATTGTCTTCGGCCTTGGTCAGCTCCTGCGACATCCGCGATTGCGACGTATAGCCGAAGAATCCCAGGGCTGCCAGCGCCACGAACAACACACCAAACAAGACCGCGATCCACCTCGGAGTCCCCGTATTCTCGTAGTGATACGATTCCTGCGGACTCGGCACGTTCGGAGAAATACTCATTCACCCTCCTCGGGTTGGAACAACGTTTCAGATCTTGTACTCGTCGACCCCAAGAATCCACCAGCGAACTTGTGTACAAGTCCCGAAAAACTCCCTGCCAGACTGGGCTTCGATAGCTAAAGATTATGTCTCCACCGGTTTTCCCTGTCCACAGCCTCAACGTTCGTCGTTCTCAATCCCAAACCCAAACGCTCCCTCGTCCCGGCGTCGTATACACCCTCTACTTTCGCTTCCTCGGCCACCGCGCCGCAATCGTGGTATTCAACCCGCCGCGCGGCGTAAAGTCACCCCGCACCACGCACCATTCCGGCCGAATCGCCGTCACAATGTCTTCGAGCATCTTGTTCACCGCGTTCTCATAAAAAATTCCCAAGTTCCGGTACGCCAGCAGATACATCTTCAGCGCCTTCAGCTCGATGCATAGTTTCTTCGGCATATACTCGATTGTGATTGTTCCGTAATCGGGCAGCCCCGTTTTCGGGCACACCGAGGTGTACTCCGGATACCGCGTCGTAATCACATACCCCGGATATTGGTTCGGCCAAGTGTCCAGTTTCGGCAGCTTGCTATTGATGCCCGCCTTCGCGTGCCGCTTTGTGTAGTCCGCCATGAAGGGTCGTGAAATCCTCCGGCTCAGATAGTAGCGCATCCGCTAATACGTTTTCGACCGTGAGGGCATTCGACCCAGGACAAAAGTACCTTGCCTCCCGGCCCACATTTCACTACTATCTCCGGCAGTCCCGAGGTCGCCAAAAGGAAAACCCAGCTGCGATGATTTGCCCCGCCTGCAATGCGCCGGCCTGCCGCCGCTCGCGCAGACGTACTATTAGAGATTTTGCCGCTGCCCTCATCGGCAGCCTGCCTTGGCGATGCTCTGGATGCGGAACGCGCTTCCGCTCGCGCCTCGTTCCGTTCTCCACCAAACTTTGCGCGCACTGCGCCATCTGCGGCAATCACGATCTCAAGCGTATCGCCCCCGAACACGTCACCGGCTTCCTCGCATTCTTCAAGCGCCTGCTCGGAATGCCGGCCTACCGCTGCATACCCTGCCGACACAAATTTTTCTCCATTCGTCCCCTCAGCAAGGAAGTCCACGACGACCAGCTCCGTATCGCCAGTTAAACCCGCTCCGTTTCTTCGGCTGGCCCTCCCGCGACAAATCCAGCTCCTCCACGTTATAATTGTTGACCGTACGCGAGGCAGGCGGCTTCGGGTAGACGCCGTCTTTCCTATACAGGGTTTCAGGGTTTGAACTTACAAACCCCGGAATTGAAAACGTTGTTTTCTCTTCGGCGATATCGTCTAAGGGTTAGGACATTGCCCTCTCAAGGCAAAAATCCGGGTTCGAATCCCGGTATCGCTACCAATCGCACGCATGAGCACTCCTGAACTACATCGACCTTCGCCCGCTCGCGCCAACTTCCTGGAGAATTCCGTGCCTGCTACCGTCACTCGCAATCCCGCCATTCCCCTTAGCAAAAACGACCATCTCCTGCGCTGGGTCGAAAAAATGGCAGAACTCACTCGGCCCGCCCGCATTCACTGGGTCGATGGCTGCGAAGAAGAGCGCGAGCAGCTATATTCGCAAATGGTGGCTAGCGGCACGCTGATCAAGCTCAACGAAAAGCTTTGGCCCGGCTGCTACTACGCCCGCTCCGACGCCTCGGATGTCGCTCGCGTCGAAGACCGAACCTTTATCTGCTCCTACTCCAAAGACGCCGCCGGCCCAACCAACAATTGGGAAAATCCCTACGAGATGCGCCGCAAGCTCAAGGGCATTTTCAGTGGTGCGATGCAGGGCCGCACCATGTACGTCCTGCCTTTCAGCATGGGCCCCATCGGCTCGCCCATGGCCAAAATCGGCGTGCAGCTAACCGACTCGCCCTACGTGGTCGTCAATATGCGCATCATGGCACGCATCGGCCAGCGCGTGTTCGATGAAATTGACAAGGGCGCCCGCGTCGTTCCCTGCATGCACTCTGTCGGCATGCCGCTCACTCCCGGTCAGAAAGATGTTCCGTGGCCGTGCAGTAAGGAAAAATACATCGTTCACTTTCCCGAGTCGCGAGAAATCTGGTCGTACGGCTCTGGCTACGGCGGCAACGCCCTTCTCGGCAAAAAATGTTTCGCGTTGCGCATCGCTTCCAACATCGCGCGCGACGAAGGCTGGATGGCCGAGCACATGCTCATCCTCGGCGTCGAAGATCCCAAAGGCGAAAAAACCTACGTCGCTGCCGCATTCCCAAGCGCCTGCGGCAAAACGAATTTCGCCATGCTCATACCGCCCAAAGGTTTCGAAGGCTGGAAGGTCTGGACCGTTGGCGACGACATTGCCTGGATTCGCCCCGACGAAAACGGCGCCCTCCGTGCCATTAATCCCGAAGCCGGCTTTTTCGGCGTAGCCCCCGGTACCTCGAAAAAAACCAATCCCAACGCCATGGCTACGCTTTCCCGCAACACCATCTTCACCAATGTGGCGCTCACTCCCGACGGCGGCGTGTGGTGGGAAGGCATGACCGACGCACCGCCCGCCGAATGCACGGACTGGCAGGGCAATCGCTGGACTCCCGATATCGCGAAGCAGACCGGCGCCAAAGCCGCGCATCCCAATGCGCGCTTCACCGCGCCCGCTTCGCAATGCCCCACCATCGATCCGGCCTGGGAAGAACCTACGGGGGTGCCCATCCACGCTTTCATCTTCGGCGGTCGGCGCGCCACCACCATGCCGCTCGTCTATCAGGCCTTCAACTGGAGCTCCGGCGTCTACATCGGCGCCACGATGGGCTCCGAAATGACCGCGGCGGCCGCTGGCACCATCGGCAAAGTCCGCCGCGATCCGATGGCCATGCTTCCGTTCTGCGGCTATCACATGGGCGACTACTTCCGCCATTGGATCAAGATGCAGCGCTCGCTCAGCGTCACCCCGCGCATCTTCCACGTGAACTGGTTCCGCAAGGGTGCCGACGGCAAATTCATTTGGCCAGGCTACAGCGAAAACATGCGCGTCCTGAAATGGATCGTCGATCGCTCCCGCGTGCGCGCCAAGGCCCGCGAAACTTCCATCGGCTGGGTTCCCGATTACGACGACATGGAATGGACGGGCCTCGACTTTCCGGAAGCCAAGTTCAACGAACTCCAGGCCTTCGAGCGCCACGCCTGGAAACACGAAGTCATCGACCACGAAGAGCTCTTCATCGAGCTCCACGACCATCTTCCCAAAGAAATGGTCTACGAGCGCGAACTCCTAATCTGCCGACTGTAGTTTCCTCGTTCGCTTGATGTTATTTCGTCATTCCGTGCGTAGCGAAGACTCGGTCCTCCGCTTTGCCGGCGTACGAGCGATTGTGCGGCCGCGCTTTTCTCATCGCGCGATCACCTGGGGCCATACCATCGCACGTAGGTCGCACCTCCCAGCAGAATCGCCAACCACCAAAGCGCCAGCGCCGAGCGCATCGCCCTTTTGAAGTTGGTGAGGCGCAATCTTTCCGGCAGGGCCTTGGTTCCCGCCGCCAGCAATAAGTACAGCGCAGCCGCCTCCGCTGCGCTCGCGACAATCGCATGAGCGGTTGCAAGCGCGTAAAACGAATATCCCAATTTTCCCGGTATTTTAGGGACCACTCGCGTGTCGAATGGCGGAACCATTGCAATCGCGATAACCACCGCGTTCAGCAGAACAACCAATGACTGGCACCACGCATGTTGCGGGTAACGCTGGCACCGCGCCAGCCACGCTCCGAAGACCAGGGCGATTCCCATGGCCAGCTCCAATAGCAATGTGCAGTTTGCCGAAAATGGAGCGTTTGCCGGAAAGATCGATACGTACACCTTGTCTCCTCAGACGTGCATCTGGGAGACCTTTGAAAGCCCACAAATATTCCCGCCCTAATCTCGCGCTTCGCGGCCTACTCCGTCATGCCTCCGCTACCACGACGCTCGCGCCCGCTTTGGCTCCCGTCTTCCGCATCGGTTGACGCTTCCAATACGTCAGCGACCGCCACACCCACTCCACCGGGCCAAACCGGAAATACTTCAGCCAGATCGGACTCACCACCAGATTCACCACCCAAACACCCGCCACCACATAAAACAGTTGATAAAATTGCATCCTGCCAAAAAGTCCGAACCCATACCCGTTAAAAATTAAGGTGCAGATCAAACTCGTCCCCAGATAATTGCTCAGCGCCATTTGACCCACTGCCGCCAGTCGCTTGGTAATCCAGGCGAGCGCGCCCGCCTTCGCAACCATCAGCACCAGCGACGCATGCGCAAGCGCCACCGCCAGCCTTTGCCAGTCGTATGACAACACCAACCACCGAAAGAGCGCTAGCGAATCGAATCCGTGCCGCCAAGTCTGCCAGGTGCTCAATGCGCCGAACGGTAGCCCGATCCCGTATCCGATGCCAGCCGTCCATATATACACCCGATAGGGAAGTTGCCCGGAAAGAAATCCCGCTTGCAGCAGCCCCATACCGAGCAGCATCATGCCCAGATAATCGCAAAACCCGAACCGGTAATAACCCGCGCCGTTGAGATCCGTGGTAATGTCCCCGTACCGCTTCATCACCGTCCAGTAGCCGCTCCGCATCTCCGCGCTTTCTTGATCCAACTCCGCCTGCTCTGGATGCGCCACCTTCAGGACTTTCCGCCATGCCTGCAAATCCTCTTTTTGCTCGTCCGTCAATTTCTGCCCTGCCGATTCCGCCGCCGCGGCAGTCTGCGCGCGGTCGATCAAATGCTTTCTCCGCTCGTACCGCACTCCGATATAGATGCCATTCATCGCCAATACCACCAAGCCCGCCGCGATCAGCCTCCTCGCGTTCAATTTCCGGCACGGATACAAAAACAACAGTGCGGTAATGCCATAGGCGTAGAGAATGTCGCCGAACCACAAAAAGTAGCCATGCGCCACGCCAATCGCCACCAGCCACAAATTGCGGCGCAGAAAAACATCGGCGGCCCGCGAACCGTCGCCCCGCTTCTCCAGCCGCGAAGTCAGCAAGATTACGCCAGCTCCAAACAGCATTGAGAACAGCGCGCGCATCTTTCCCTCAAACAGGACAAATCGCGCCGCCCACAAGATCGTGTTCACTTTGCCAATATTGCCAATCGACGTCGGATGAAAATCAAATCCCTCATGCAGCGCGAAAGAGCTGATGTTCATCACCAGAATGCCTAGCAGCGCGAATCCCCGCAGCGTATCAATGGCCGATATCCGCTCACGCTGTGTCACCGGTTCAGTTAATGGTTGTTCAACTGAATTCGTTTCGGCCTGTGCGTCCATCGCAGCCTCAATTTCTTGTCTGCTTCGTTGCCAAAACACCGGGAAGGAACAACTTACAAACAATGCGCGGCGACTCTACCACCGCGAATTTGCGCTTGGCAATGTTCGACGCATCACCGCCACAAACGTGAGTCCGTGCTTATGTCTCTCGCGCCCCATGGTTGTAACTGCCGAACCTCTCTCGATAGGCGCTGGGCGAAACTCCGGTGTATCTCTGAAACAACCCGCGAAAGAAGGCAATGTCCTGATAGCCGACTGCGTCGCTGATCTCCTGCATGCTGCGGTGATTGCTCTCGAGCATCCGCTTGGCCGCGGCGATGCGCAGTTTCTGCAGGTACGCCAGCGGGCTGTCGCCCGTAGCCTCCTTGAAGCGCCGCACGAAATTGCGCACGCTCATCCCTACACGCCGTGCGGGATCTTCCAGCCCGAAGGTTTTTGCGAAATTCTTGTGCATCCATTCCTGCGCGCTGGAGATCGCGTCATCCGAGTGGTCCGTCTTCAAGGGCACGATGGCGAAGCCCGACTGCCACGCCCGCGGCGTCTCGATCAGCAGAGCTTTCGCCGTCTGAATCGCGATCTCGTGCCCGCAGAATCGCTCCACCAGATAAATGCTCAGGTCCAGCGACGCATTCACTCCTCCGCCGCAATAGAAACCGCGGTCTTCGGTCACCATCAATTCCGGCATCCACTTCACGCGGGGGTATTTTTCGCGAAATCGCTCGGCCAGGCCCCAATGTGTCGTAGCCCGCCTCCCGTCCAGCAACCCCGCTGCGGCCACCAGCCCCACACCGGAACAAACGCTCGCCACCGCCACACCGCGGCTGCTCCGCCTCTTGAGCCAGGGCACAATCGGTGCGTTTCGTTCCACAACGTCGTCAACGCTCAGTCCCGTCGTCGGCACAAAAATCAAATCGGTTTTACCGACGTCCTGAAGCCCGACATTCGGCCGAATCTGGATTTCGCCATCGCAATTTACCGCTCGTCCATCCGCCGAAGCCGTCGTGACATGAAACGGCGCATTGCCCGGTGTCCCCGTCAGGATGTTCCACAACGAGCCGGCATGGCGAAAAACCTCCATTGGCCCGATCGCCGTCGAAGAAAACATCTGGTCCAGCAGCAAAACGGTAATCTCAATCATTTCTGCACCTGAAATCCCTAAAATTCCCTTGAAATCGCCAAAATCAGTGGCGCAATCGCCTCCCTACAATGGCGTATCTGCCATCTTGTTGCAAGCCCTTTCTCTTTCTATCTTGGAACCACCGAATGCAGCGTATTCGAGAATCACTTCAAGAAAGGACTCCACATGCCAGTTGCAGCAAAGCCTTCCCCCATCAACGGCGTTGCGGTTGAACAGATGTTCGCCACCATCGAAGCAGTCAAAGCTACGCCGTCCATTGCCAAGTTTAGGTTCCGCGTGAAGAATCAATGGGCCACCGGCAGCCAGAACCGTTCCACCGTCGCCACTTTCTCCGGCGCCAATCAGGAGCTGTCGCATCCCCAGCCCTTCACGCTGGAGGCTGATGAGCCCGCGATCTTGCTGGGCAAAGACACCGCCGCCAATCCCGTCGAACACCTGCTCCACGCGCTCGCGTCTTGCGTCACCACCTCAATGGTCTACCACGCTTCGGCGCGCGGTGTGCGTATCGACCGCATCGAGTCTACCTTCGAGGGCGATCTCGACCTGCACGGCTTTCTCGACCTCGATCCAGGCGTTCGCAAGGGATACCAGGGCATTCGCGTCCGCTTCAAAATCAGCGCCGACGTGCCAGACGATCAGTTGAACGAAATTCTGCAGCTGGGCACCGGACACTCCCCGGTCTTTGATTCGCTGACGAACGGCGTGCCTTTGTCCGTTACCGCGGAGCGCCTGTGACGCGCTCACCGAATGATTCTCGCTCATCAACAGTCGCGCACTCCTCTCTTACGGACCACCGACGACTGGCTCCGGAAATCCACCAAAGCGCAGGTGGCGCTCCGGAAGAGAAGTCTGGTTCGAGCACAACGGTTTCAGGGGTCGTAAGTAATTCAGGTAATGGAAAGGAGACATCAATGTCAAAAGCAACAGCAAGTCGCATTTGGGCCCTTGGGATCTTGAGTTGCGGATTGTTATTTGCCGCGGCCGCTATCCCTCGGCTTTCCGCGCAGGACAACGGCCATCAAGGCCACTCGCCCTCGCAACTGGTGGAAGACGTTCGCAACGCTACTCGCCAGTACATTGACGTGAACAATGCCGGCCCAGCTGGATACGGCCCAGCCTTCGGCTGTGTCACCGGTCCGGATCATGGCGCCATGGGCATCCACTACGTCAATGGCACCTTGGTCGGCGATGGTAAAATCGACAAAGAAACGCCCGAAGCTCTGATCTACGAGCCGGTCGGCGGAGGCAAACTCCGCCTGGTCGGCGTCGAATACATCGTGGACTCCGCCACATACCTCAAGAACAATGACAACACTCCGCCGCAGCTCGATGGCCAGGCTTTCCAGCTCGTCCCGTCCCCAAACCGCTTCGGGCTTGATCCGTTCTTTGAACTCCACGTCTGGGCCTGGCGCGATAACCCACAAGGCGCCTTCGTGGACTGGAATAACAACGTAACCTGCGAACACCAGTAATCCCCGCAATCGACTGCGCTCCAAAAGAAAAGGGAGGCTCCATCGAGCCTCCCTTTCCTTTTCATTCCCTACCAGAGCGTGCCGCCCGCAATAAATTACGAGCCGGTCGGCGGCGAGTGGCCTCAAAAAGGAAGGAGCAGCTTAGGCTCTTCCCCCTGAGGCGTTTGAGATGAATTGCGACGTTAGAAACTGTATCGCAGGTAGAACTTCACAGATCGGCCCCCAACTCTTGTGACGCTCTTGTTCAGGAAATCGCCGGAAAGAATGTCACCGCTCACGCTGGGCACGCCGTCTTCGCCACCGCCCAGGTTCGGGTGGTTGAAGGGGTTGAACGATTCCATTCGGAGCAAAAACGCCTGGCTCTCGTGAATCTTGAATTCGCGTTGAATGGACATAGCCCAATCCTGGCGTCCAGGGTTGTAGAAAGTGTTCCTACCTACACTGCCATTCTTTCCCAGGATGGCAAGATAGTGGAAGTCGCTCGCTTTCGCGACAAAATCGCCGGTGACCGGATCGAGGCCAAAAGAAGAATTAAAGTCCACGAAGTTTACGCCATCAGCGCTAAAGCCGACGCCAGTATTACAGGTGCTTGCGGCATCGCGGCAAGCCGGACTGTAGTTGATGGGTACCGCGGGATTGCCCAGCGTGGGACGGTCGTTGAACCCGGAAAGATCTCCGTTCTGATCGAATCCGCCGAAGTTTATCGTTTCCGGAGCTCCGCTTTCGAACGCTGCGGTGCCCGAGATCTGCCATCCATTGGTTACGAACTTCAGGGCGCGAAGTGCCCCGGAGTCTCCATGAACGCTGGGAAGCTGGTACACCCACGTAAAGACAGCCCGGTGCTTGCGATCGAATGCGGAAGGACCGCGGTCACCGCGGAAGGAGAACTGATCCTGAGCGCGCGTGCTGCCGCCGGACGTCACGAACACCTCGGAGCCGTTGTCGATGGAGCGGGAAAAAGTGTAGGCGCCACGGAAGAGCAGCCCATTCTTGAAGCTGCGTTCCACCTTGGTTTGCAGTGCGTGATAGATAGAATCGCCATTATTGGTTCGGGCGAAGATTGAACCCCGGTCGGGATTCAGACGAACGCTATCCACACCAGGATTCAATTCGTGATTCAAGTACAGATGCTCTCCCCGAGTACCGACATAGGCCACGGTGGCGATCAAGTTACCTGGTAGGGCGCGCTCGACGTTCACGTTCCATTGCAGTGTCTCTGGGTTGCGGAGGTCGGACGTCACAGTGCTGACGCTGTCAAACGGCGAAAGCGCCGGGGTTATGGATGGAACTACTGCGGAGAAGCTGGATACTCCCCTTGGAGTGGCGCCCGTTACGGAGCCGATGACGGTACCGCCAGTTACGTTCGGCGTAGACGCGGCGTTATTGGCGAGTATGTTCGAAAATAGCGAGTCATAAAAAGTCCCGAACCCGGCACGAAAAACGGTTTTCCCATTGCCAAACAATCCCGGAAGGACATGCGGCGTATAGGCAATTCCAAAGCGCGGGCCAAAATTATTCCGATCCTTTTCAACTGCTACCCGCCTGGTGAGCGGGTCGGTCAGGGCGGTATTTACGTCCACGGCTGGGAATGGCAACGCGTTCAAAGGCACACCCTGGTATTCGTAACGTAAGCCGTAAGTCAGAGTAAGATTCGGACGCAGTTTCCATTCGTCCTGTGCGTAGAAAGCTTGCTGCGTCTGCGCGTAGCTGACCTGCGAAACACCGAATTGGATCGCTGCATTCCCGCCAGCACCGCTGAAGTCATCGAGGTAGTTCGCCAAACCCGTGCAAGTGGTCAGGTTGATTGCCGAACAGTCGCCGCCGCTGTTGTACTGGACCAACCCACGAGAATTAAACGGGACGCCGTCGGTGATGCCCAGATGGGTGATGTCGGCTCCCATCTTGAGGTTATGATGGCCAAGGGTGAGGGATAGCGCGTCCTGATATTGAAAGACCAGATGATCGCGATCTTGCGGAAAACCAAGGGCAATCCCGCCGAAATCGACGCCGGTCAAGTCAGAAACCTCAAAGTCCGGCAGGTTTGCGAACGGGCTGCTGAGAGTGGCTGCAGTTGGGTCGAAGCCGAAGTTGATGCTCTGTCCCGTGAACCGCAGCTCATTCACAGTGTGATTGTTGATGACGTGTGTCCAGAAGAGTCCGATACTCCGCGAAGGGCCGCCCTGTTGCGTGTCAACTCCGGGCAGGGCATTCGGGTTTGCAAACAGGTCGGGGGTGAGGGAACTGTGAGACGCGAGCCAACGGGCTGAGATGGTGTCTTTTTCGGAGGCCACATAGTCTCCCCGGATTACATATTCATACGAGTTTGCAACCTGGGATGGTGTGCGGCTGAAAGTCCCGACTTCGACCGAGCAACCAGGGCAACCCGCACGGTCGCCGATTGCAACTGAGCCAGTTCCGTTCTGTGCTGCGGCTCCCCCTAGCGAATTGAGCAAAATCTGAGCTTGAGGGTTGTTTAAAGACTGTAAGGTTGCGACTCCTGCTGCGGTAGGAATGAGCATCTGGGCTCCTTGCTCCGCACCGCGCAGACGATCCCACTGGGACGAGCCGAATACAAACAATTTGTTTTTGAGTATCGGTCCGCCGATGCGGAACCCCGGAATATTTTCCACAAAAGCTGGCGGACTGGTGATGCCGTTGCGCGCTTGCTCAGGCGTAACGGCGTTGAAAGTCGCGCCATCGTAACGCCAGTAACCAGCGCCGTGCCAATTGTTGGTTCCGCTGGAATAGATTACGTTGGTGAGGGAAGCTCCGCCGCGGCCGAATTCGGCAGCGTATGAGTTGGTTTGGACAACGACTTCACTGATGGCTTCCAGATTGACCGGCTGAATCGCCTGCCCAGCGATTCCGTTATCGTTGTTGTCAAAGCCGTCGATCAAGAAATTGTTGGCCCGCGGCCGGAGGCCATCGACCGAAAAGGACGCGCCGTTAGTGAAGTCGTCGCGTTGGCTGACACGAACAGCGCCGGGCTCAGTCAGGACTAGGGAAATTGGGTTCAGACTGTTAATCGGCAATTGCTGGATTTCGGTCTTGGAAATTGATCCGCTCAATTCTGCCGATTCTGTCTGCAGAGTCGCGCCGCTGCTTTCCACCGTGATGGTCTGCGCGGAGGAACTCACTTCCATGCGCACGTCCAGGGATTTCTGGACTGAGGCGCCAACTTCCACGTTGTCAAGAACCACCGTTGCGAAGCCGCTGGCAGTGACCTTGACCTGGTAAATCCCCGGCAAGACGGCGCTGATTCGATACTCACCGTAAGTGCCACTTACCGTGCTTCGGTTCTCACCGAGCTGAGTGCTCTGGGCGGTGATGGTGGCCCCGCTGATGGCACCTCCCGCCGGATCGGTGATCGTACCTGCAATGGTTCCCTTACTGGTTTGTCCGACAGAAATTGTGGAAACCAGAGAGAGCGCAAGAAGTCCGATCAAAAGATAGCTACTACGAAACCAAGTAAACATGCACTTCCTCCTGAGAATTACGCGGACGAAACTTCGTTTCATTTGCCTAGGTTTCTTACAACCTGAGGACGAAACCTCATTACTCATTCCGTTTGGATCTAGAATCTTTCCGAAATTGATTGAACAGCGAGAACCTGGATTGGCGCGCCACCCCGATGGAATCGCGCGAATCCACTCTTGCAAGCGCTTGTCCACACCTCCGCCGTAGGCTATGAAAAAATCATTCAGCTAAGGTATGTTCTTTATTTTCAGTTCAATTTGGCAGGTGCCGCGCCCGCGCGCGTGCCGTCAGAATTCACGGAATTTGTAACTAATTTATCTGTACTTTATTCGCTCTACGGTGCCGCGTATGACGCGCGCAGCATTTCTTCCATAAAGCGTAGACGCCGGCCTGAGTTGCGAACCATGCTGGCCAAAGAACTCGCTATTTGCCGCCCGTTCATTGAAACCTAATCTCCGTCTTTACGCATCGAAGGATGGCCCTATTCCCCCCGTCTCGCGCAGCTACTCCCGCGGCCACCACATAGCCCCACGCGATGTCAGTCCGGAGCGGGAGCAAGGGATCTCTCTTCCAATCTCCCCACCAAGGTTACGTCCGCCGCCCCTGTTTGCCGGTGGCCGGTGTCCGCTTTCCGGAATTTTCTGGCTTGGCGCTGGAGGCGCGAAAGAAGTTAGCCCAGCCTCGTTAGCGCTCGGAGCGAATGGCGATGTTTCGTACAAGCACCGAAGCCGCGGCACCTGTTGTTAACCGCTCGGTCGCAAAACTTACCCCCACGAGTCACTTGCCATAAGCCACCGTCTTCGTAACGCCCTTGCCTTCGGTCACGGTCAGGGTCGCTCCCGCATTCACGCCGCTGAGCTTTTCCACTAGGCCGCTCGGCCAGCGAATCTCGATCGCATCGGCTCTCGTCTGTTGCCCCAAGCCAAACGTCAGCACCAGCTCATTCGCCGCCAGGTAGCTCGATCCGCTCCGCAGCATCTGCGTCTGCGTCCCATCCGCCATCGTCAGCTTCACCACCGCACCGATCCCATCGCGATTCGACTTAGTGCCGACCAGCTTCAACCGAACGCAGTGATTCGCATTTCCCACGGCAGTGTTTCGGAAAAGATGCGGCGCTCCGCCGTTTGTCGAAAACAAAACGTCCAGCCGCCCGTCGTTGAACAAATCTGCGTACGCGACGGATCGTCCCACGCGCGCCGCGGCAAATTCCGCTCCCGCCGATTTCGTCACTTCCGCAAATTGTCCCTTTCCTAAATTCCGAAAAAGATGCGGTGGCTCCGCGAACTTCACATTCACCTGCACCTTCTGAATGTCCGGATCGATATGACCATTCGCCACCAGAATGTCCGGCCAGCCATCCAGGTCGTAGTCAAAGAAGAAGCAGCCGAACCCCAACGTCAGCAGGGAAGCCCGGCCTACATCGCTTCGCGGCGCTTCATCAACGAACAATCCTTTGCCTTCGTTGTGATACAACGAAATCATCTGATTGGAAAAGTTCGTGATCATCAGGCTGGTATTTCCGCTGCGGTCGTAGTCAAACGTGTCCACGCCCATTCCCGCGCGCGCCACTCCGTCCTCGCTGAACGCCACTCCTGCAACAACCGCCTTTTCCGTAAACGTGCCATTTCCGTTGTTCTTGTAAAGTTTGTTCGGTTGCGTGTCGTTGGAAAAAAGCAAATCCGGCCAGCCGTCGTTGTCGTAGTCCAGCACCGCAACTCCAAGCGTCTTCGACGTTGGCTCGCCCAGCCCCGCTTTCTGGGTCACATCGGAAAATTTGACATTTCCCGTAGCTTCTTTACCCGCGCTGTCTTTACCGTCGTTATGCCACAGACGCACCGAAGTTCCCTTGTACGATTCCGGAGTGCAGTACGATTTGTTTTTCCCGTCCATCGTGCAGTACAAATCGTTTTCCGGCGACCACTGGACGTAATTTCCAACCACCAGATCCAGCCGGCCGTCTTTGTCATAGTCCACCCAAGCCGCACTGGTGCTGAACTCCTTCACTCCACCCAGCCCCGCTTTTTGCGTGACATCCGTGAACGTTACGGTTCCCGTTTTATCTGGACCATTGTTGTGAAACAACCGGCTCTGCCCGTACGCGGTGACAAACAAATCGTCGTACCCATCGTTGTCGTAATCCCCCACGGCCACGCCTATCCCGTACATCTCGACATCTAGCCCGGCCTTATGCGTCACATCGGTAAAGGTTCCGTCGCGATTGTTGTGATAGAGCTTTGGCGTCGTATGTTTCGTCAGGTGTCCCGGCCAGTCCGCTCCATTCACCAGAAAAATATCCGGCCACCCGTCGTTGTCGTAGTCAATGAAAGCCACGCCCGGCCCGACCGTTTCCGGCAAGAACTTTTTTCCAAACGCACCGTTGTTGTGAACGAAACGAATTCCAGCTTTTGCTGTGACGTCCGCAAACTGCACGCCCGCTTGCGTATTTTGCGCATTCGCGATCACCGGAAAGAGAAATGGAAAGCACAACAGAAAAGAAGAGAGTAGGGCGGCAAGTTTCTTCAAGGCTTCTCCGGAGCGTCGCCGCGCCCGACGCCCAGCGCATCGGCCACGCGATTGATGTAGTTGAACCACGAAGCGATCAGCGTAATCTGTAAAATCCCTTTGTCGTCAAAGCCGGCCGCGCGCAAATGTCGATGATCCGCGGGACCGCATTGCGTCGCGTCTTTCGTCAGCTTCACCACGTAATCGCACATCACTCGTTCCTGCTCGGTGATCGGCGCAGTGCGATAATCGCGCCGCAGCGCTGCAATCAAGGAATCGTCCAACGTGACTCTGCGCAGAAACTCTGCGTGCGATTCAATTCAATAGACGCAGCGGTTGGTGACCGAGACCATGGTCGCGATCATTTCGTGCTGCCGCCGCTGCAGCGGCAGCTCCGGCGCCATCATTGCTCCAAACGCGGCGAACGAGTGGTACAGCACGTCTGGCAGCAACGAATGCGATGCCACGATGGACGACGACTCGCCGTTATTCACGGGATGCACCGGCGTG
Source organism: Candidatus Eiseniibacteriota bacterium (assembly GCA_035607085.1). GTDB lineage: Bacteria > Acidobacteriota > Terriglobia > Acidiferrales > UBA7541 > Acidiferrum. The sequence goes on from DATMZI010000132.1 coordinate 35,365, forward strand.
GCGTACTCAATGGGGTACAGCTTGCGCTGCGCTTCCATTGCCGCCTTCACGCGCGGGTCGTCTTCCATCGAAACGGTTTTGATCCAGGTCATTACGTCATCCCTTTGCGCGAATCTCGCTCCTGCATTCGTCGAAGGCGCAATCAATCTTTTCCGGCAGAAGCATTCGGAACAATCGCCTTACGCGCGCTGGTACTTTTCTTTGCCGAGCTCGCCGCGCTCGGCGCATGCAACATGACAGAAAGGTGTTCGTGAATTGCCTGGCGCTCGGTGTTGTCTTGCGGATGATTCTGCCGGTACGGTCCGGTGATCGCTTGTGCCGATTCATCCGCCTTGAATCGCAAGTAGCGAATTTTGTGCGCTTCGGCCTGTGCTTCATTGCCAAGTCCGTTGTAGCAGAGCATCAAATTGTAGTGCGCCTGCAAATCTTCCGGATCGATGCTCAGCGTGACGTCGAACTCTCTCACCGCGTCAGCATATTTCTTCTGCAAAAAATAAATCCGTCCCAGTTCGTTACGCACCACGCGGTCGCGCGGATACTGTTGCAGCACGCTTTGCAGCTTCGCGATCGCTCCGTCGTATTTGCCCTCTTCTTTCAGTACGCGCGCATAGAAATAATTCGCCCGTGCCAACCCCGGCTTCAGGGCCAGTGCCTTGTCCAAAACTTGGATAGCGGCGTCAGTCTGTCCTTCCAGTTGGCGAACGCGGCCGATGTTAACCCATCCGTCCGCATTCTGCGGATCAGCTTCGGTCACTTTTGTGAAGGCGGCTTCAGCGCCTTTCAGATCGCCTTGCAGGAATAATCCGATGCCATAGTCGTTCCAGCGTGTCCAGTCTTCTTTTACTGCTTCGGTCTGCGGCGCAGCCTCGGCACTCTTCTTCGGTAGGACTGCGACACTCTTGGTGTCTTCCGCGATTGTGATGATCGGCAAATCGGGAATCATTTTGATTGGCCCAGCAACTCCCGATGTGTCCGCGTTGAAATTCCACTTTCGATCATCGTAATGCGGCGTAAACACTCCATTCGGATTTTGCGGATCCTCCTGCCCGGCGTACGCAAACTGTGTATTCCACCACATGAATTTCCGGTAGTTTAGTCGAGCGTGTAAATTAATTTTCTGGCCGATATTTTCTGGAACATGAATACGATAATGTACGGTATCCGCCGCGCCCGGTGGAATCAAATGCACGAAGACCGTGGCGCGACTCGACCAGGCATTGCGTTTGTTGATGACATTTCCGTGCGCGTCAATCTGTTGCGAACGGTAAAAGTGCGCGCCGGGTTCCACGGGACCTTTTCCATCGTCTTCGACTTTCCCGCTCCAATACAAAATCCGTCCCTGGTCGTCGCTTGCCTGCAATTCCAGCCACACGTCAAAAGCATCCACCGTTCCGCCAGGAAAGAAGTGCCCAACTTTTCGCGTTCGCACCACCACGTCGACGCGATAGTCTTCGCCACGGCGCACGGAAGCATTGACGCGGCCGAGCGGCGCAGTGATCGCGCGAGCCTCGCGCGTCGCACCCTTTGGGGCATTCACGTCCGCCTCTTCGCCGACCGCAAATGTCGTGGAAAGTTCCTGGCCGGTTGCGACAGCGGCCGGCGACGCCGACGGCTCTTCCTTCCCTGCAGGCGAAATCGCGAACACATCCACGCTGACCTGTTTGTCCTTCAAAAAGTTCACACTCTGTGCAAGCTGTTCCGCGTCGCCGTTTGCGGTCGGTACTGCTGTGTTCGCTCCGGGAAAGCGGTGCGAGTGCACGAAGCCGTTGAGGTTGCCTTCATCTTTCGAGGGCTGAAGCGGCATGTGACAGTCGGCGCACATCATGGAATTCGCCGGATAGTAGAAAGACCGTGCGCCCTGTCCGCTTACGCCACTGGCCTGCCAGTTGTCGTATTCATTAAAGCCGCGCACCCAGCGGTAGCGATTCACCGGCACGTCGAGATGCACCTTGTGGCAGCCGGAGCAGAATTCCGCGGTCTGTTCGCGCATGAACGGTTTCAGGAAAGTGCGGCGGTGGGGCTCGGGATTCACTTTCACCATGAAGTCGTGCAACGCGCGTATTACGGGATTTTCGCTGGCTGCGAGTTCGTGCAGCTTGGGGTACTCCAGCACGAAGTCGCCCTGGCCCATTGTGCTTTTCACTTCCACAATGCTGTGGCACATCATGCAGCTCAAGCCGGCCTGGCCGGCGGGCGTATTTTCAATCTGACGTATCGGAGTATCAAACATCCCGCTGAACAGTAGCGCCGGATCGTGACAACCCGCGCACCACTTGGAGGCTTTTACGCCTGCGACGTCCTGCATGTACTCGATGCTCTTGCGGTACCACTGATTGTTGAAGGAAGAGAAGTGATGAGCCGAGCTATACCACTGCTTGTATACGTCTTTGTGGCAGCGCTCGCAGGCCTGCGACTGCATGAAATATTTTGCGGGAATATTCTTCCCGTCGCGCGTTTGTACTGAACTCGGGAAGAACTTGCCGTTCGGGCCGTCGCCTTCGCCATCCATGGTCTCCGCGGGCATTTTCGGATTCACCACGCGGTAAGCATTCCTCCACGCGACGTTCCGCGCCCACCACGAACCAGCGCCTACAGCGGCGAACAGCAACGTTGCGACAGCGAAACTGGCCGCAGAGCCCGCGAGCCCTTTGCCCGCCCAGCCACGCCGCGCGATCCACGCGCTGGCGAGGACCAAAACGCCCGCAGCGCATAACGCAATGTGAAGGTACAGCCACATTTTGAAGCGATTCGCTGTACCAACCCTGACCAGCACCAGTCCGAGAACCGTTCCGGCCGCCAGCAGCCCCCAAGCAAACTTTTCGGCGAAGGAGCATTCTCGAAACACCTTTCGCAGAATCGGGATCAGCAACACCGCCAGCAGAATTCCCGCGCCCGCGTGGAGCAGCACGCCGCCGCCGAAAATAATGGTGGCCGAAGGAAACGCATAGAGATAAATCGCGGAGAGTGTCAGAACCAGGATGAGATTCAACCGCCAGCGGCTCATTGCTCGCTTACCCCAATTAACATTTTGGTCGTGGATCCGTGTGAATTTTGACCGGTCGTGTCACGGTCTTGAAAAGACAAACTGACCCACGGAATTTTTCGCGCGCCGATCCCGCAAAAAAGGCGACGCGGCCGGAGTAGTTTGGGGTAACCGGCCGCGTCGTCAAGGGGTGCTCCCGAGGTGTTCAGAAAATCTGTTGTTCGGGCAGCGCTTGTTCTGTCGTTGCAGCCAGTTATAGTGGGAATGTGTGGCTCCGGCAATAGTGCAAAGGTATTAGAATCCAAGAATGTCACTAAGGCCTTTATTTTCATTAATTTGATGGGCAGTCTTGGTTGAGATTTTCGTGAATTCCTGTGAAGCCCCGCTGGGCCAATCGACGGTGACGCGATCCACCTGATCCGAGCGCCCCACGCCGAAGGTTAGCGCCCGCTCCGATTGCGACAAATAGCTGGTGCCGCTGCGCAGGGTGCGCATCTGGCTGAGCCCTCCATGAAAAATTCGCACCACCGCGCCGATCGCATCGCGATTGGATTTGGTGCCCGTTAAGTATAGCCGCAGCGATTTGTTTCCGGACTGGACATCGTTTCGAAACAAGTACGCGGGGCCATTGTTGGTGGTGAGCAGAATGTCCACGTCGCCGTCGCGGTCAAAATCGCCGAAGGCCAGGCCGCGACCCACGCGCGGCGCAGCGAAGTCCCCACCTTGAGTCGCAGCGACATCCTGAAATTTTCCTTTACCTAGATTCAGGAATAAGTGCGGGGGCTGCGCGTAGCCAACGTTGCCACGAATGTTGCGAACGGTGTCGTCAATGTGACCATTGGCAACGACGAGGTCGAGCCGGCCATCCAGGTCCAAATCGGCGAAGCCACAGCCGAATCCCAAAGTGGTTCTCGATGGGCGGCCGACTCCGGCGGCGAGTGAAACATCGTCAAACTGTCCGGCCGCGGGCGAACGATAGAGTCCAACCATTTCGTTATCGAAATTGGTAATCGCAATCCCCGGCCGGCCGGAGTTTTCAAAATCTCCGATGTCCACACCCATGCCGGCACGCGCTTTACCTTCATTGCTGAATGCCAGACCCGCTTCCACCGCGGCATCCTTGAATTTTCCATTACGCAGATTGCGGTAGAGCTTGTTGGGCTGCGTGTCATTCGCTACCAACAAGTCGGGCCAGCCGTCCTGATCGAAATCGATCATCGCGACGCCGAGCGATTTGGAGCTAGTATCAAAAATTCCACTGGCCGCCGTGACATCTTCGAACGTTCCGTCGCCGCGATTGTGAAACAGCCAGCAGGTTTCGCCACGATAGGCTTCGGGTGTGCAGTACGATTTGTTCTTTCCATCCAGGCTGCAGAACACGTCGTGCTCCGGCGACCAGTTCACGTAGTTGCAGACAAAAAGGTCGAGCAGTCCATCGCGATCGTAGTCGAACCAAACGGCGGATGTGCTGAACGCTTGCCTGCCGGCGAGGCCGCTGGCTTTTGTGACGTCTACAAACGTTCCTTTGCCGCTGTTCTGGAACAGGCGATTCTGGCCCACGCAGGTAATCAGGATGTCTGGAAAGCCGTCGTTGTTGCAATCGCCGACCGCGACGCCCATTCCATAAAGCTCCAAGTCGAGACCTGCCGCTTTGCTGACATCCGTAAAAGTGCCGTTGCGATTGTTGCGGTAAAGCTTCAGCGTAGAGCGACCGCGCTTGTGTCCCGGCCAGTCCATCGAATTGACCAGCAAGATGTCTTGGTAGCCATCCCCGTCATAATCGAGAAACGCGCAGCCTGAGCCCAGCGTTTCTGGCAAGAGCTTGCCGCCATAGGCGCCGCTGTTGTGCTTGAAATCGATGCCCGCCGTTTTGCTGACATCTTTCAGCAGAAAGGAAGGCGCGTCAGCGGGAAGGCCGCCAGCGACCAGGAGTTGCGGGAAAAATGCACCAAGTGCCGTCGCCGCTCCGGTTCCCAGAAAAGTTCGCCGTCTCACGGCAAATTCACCAGCCCATTGCGAATCGCGTAAACCACGAGTTCGGCGGTTTTGTGAATGCCCAGGCGGTCCATGATGTTGGCGCGGTGCACGGAGACCGTGTTGACACTAAGTTTGAGGTCGGAGGCGATCTCTTTGTTCGATTTGCCGGCGACGATGTGCTGCAAGATTTCCAGTTCCCGCGTGGTCAGTCCTGCGGCGCGCTCGCCTTTCAGGGCTTCGGTACGCCGGACCTGCGGATCGAGCACTGAGTTTCCCGCGGCTGTTTGTTTGATGGCACTGGCCAAATCGAGGTCTAGCGCGTTTTTCAAGACGTAGCCGCGCGCGCCCGCTTCCAGCGCCTGGCGCACCAAGGTGTCTTCGGAGTGCATGCTCAACATCAGGATCGCGATATCGGGCTGCTCCCGCAGGATTATCCGCGTGGCCTCGAGCCCGGTCATTTCCGGCAGCTGGCAATCCATCACAATCACTTGCGGTTTCAATTTCGCCGCCAGTTGCACCGCTTGTGCGCCGTTGCTGGCTTCGCCGACGACCTCGAGCGCTTCGTCATCGTCGAGCATGCGGCGAAAGCCACGCCGCACCAGCGCGTGATCGTCCACCAGCAGAACGGTGATCTTACCTGCGCCCTTGTCGGGAGCATTATCCGGCATGCGCTTCCACCTTCTCGCGCGGCGCACTCAGGCGGACCAGAGTTCCGCCACCGTCGGCCTGCAAATACTCGATGCGCCCCGAAATCAGTACCGCACGCTCGCGCATGGCCACCAGTCCGATTCCGCGCTCGTTCCTCTGTGCGGCAATGCCCTTGCCATGGTCCTCGATTTCCAGCACTAGCACATCCGGCTTGTATATTAATCGGACCCATGCTTCCTGCACTCCCGCGTGGCGGCTGACATTGTTAAGCGCTTCCTGCGCGACGCGGTAGATCTGCACGCCGGCCGGAGGTTCCACCCTGAAAGCCGCTCCCGATTTTTCATAGTGCAGGGAAATTCCCATCTGGCGTTCCACGGTGGGAATATACCAGTCCAGCGTGCTTTCGAGACCGGCTTCTTCGAGCAATACCGGATGAAGCGCCTGCGACAAGCTGCGAATGTTGTTCAGTGTGGACTGCGTGATTTCGCGCACTTCTTTCAGCTCGCCATGTAACGGCGAACTCTCCGGCACGTGCTTGCCCGCGCGTCCCAGCAGCGTTCCGATCGCGGTCAGCACCTGGCCAAATTCATCATGCAGCTCGCGTGAAATATGGTGCAGCGTGGATTCCTGCGTGTGGATCAATTTTTGCGCGAGTTCGCTGCGCTGTTCGGAGAGCAGCTCAATACGTGCAAAAATGCGGCGGTTCGAACGGATCAGATACAAGCTGGTCAGCGCAATCGCGACCAGCGTCGCGCCCAACAGCAAGTACAACTGGCGCTGTACGCCATCATAGATCTTGGCGATTTGTTCTGCTGCTTGCTGTTCACCTTCGTTGTTCTGCACCAGCAGCCGCGAGACCGCCGTGCTCAGCGCGGCTTGGCGCGCTTGCAGCGTCACTTGAATCTGGTCGCGGGCTTCCTGTTCTTTCCCGGAGCTGGCTAGCTCGAACATGCGGTCCACCGCATTCCAGAATTGTGCCACGGCTTGATTCAGGAATTGCCGCTGATCCTCGGTGCGCGTGGCGGGCGAAACGCTGGCTTCGACTTTCAGCGCCGCGTCAAGATCTTCGCGAATGCGTTGGAACTGCGCGCTCCAGGCGGTCAGCGGGTAGGGTTCGCGCGCGTCCAGCATGTCGCGCATGGCGAGGCCGAGCGAGTTGAGATCGTTTTGCACGCGGAGAAGCTGCAGAGAATCCTTGCGGTTGCGGCCCACCATTTCGCTTTGCAACGTGCGCAGGCCAGCCAGTTGTGCGCGTGTATAGAAGGAATACACCAGCACCGCGGCCAGCGTAAGCACCAGGCCCAGCAGCAATCCAGTCGTGGGCGAAGCTTGTGGCGAGCTGCGTTTTCGCACGGACTAGACGATAACATCTCGGGTACAGATCGTGCACCGCGGAGGAGGAATGGAGCAAAAACTGGAAAAGGTTTGGTAACCAATAGGGAGCGACTGAGTTGCGTAGAATAACGATTTTGTCATAGGATCCTCACACTTGCTGTTTGGCCGCCGCAGCGGCCATGATCAGCAGCAATGTCGCGCGGACCGCATTTTTTTGGGGAGGCCTGCCATGCTTCGTCGGGGAATCGTCCCTCTGCTGTGGGCAAGTTTGTTTCTGGCTGGCGCGTCTGCTTCGTTCGCCAATCAAGTCCCCAAAGCTGCGTGGAAGCGACCGATTGGCCAGCCCCTGGAAAATAGCGGGACACGCAAGCCCGCGCTCGATGGCGGCCACATTGATGACGGATATTGGCAGGGTGCGCCGGTTGGCGGATTCGGCGCGGGAACTTTTTCGCGAACCTTTCGCGGCGATTTTTCCCGCTGGCATCTGCAGCCTGGCGTTCACCGCTACGAGACCGTATATGCCAATCAGTTTGCGATGTTTCAGAAATCCGAAGGCGACGATTCCGGCACGGCGAGAGTTTTGTTTGCGGGGCATCCAGGCGACCGTTCGTTGAAGAGCTGGAGTTGGGATTATCCGGTCGGCGCGGGCGATTACGCCGCGTTGTATCCGAAATCCTGGTTCGATTACCGCTGGGATAAATTCCCCGCGCATGTGACCGTCGAGCAGTTTTCACCAGTGCTGCCTGACAACTACAAAGAGACCAGTTATCCAGTAGCGGTCTATCGGTGGCACGCAGAGAATCCTACAAACAAAAAAGTTACGGTGAGCGTGTTGTTGTCGTGGTCCAACATGCTGGGCTGGCTGCGAGGTTACGGCCGCGACTTTCGCGCGGCGCTGAACGAAGGGAATTTCAATCGCTTCCATTCCGAGAAAGTTGGCGACGGGACGATGAAGGGAATCGTGTTCGAACGCAATCGCGGAGGCAAGGAACTGAACGCTTGGGACGGACAGATGACCATCGCCGCCCTGGAAACCTCCGATGTGGAAATCTCGTATGTCACGACATTTTCGCCCGATGGTCCCGGTAACGAAGTGTGGGATTCGTTTGCGAAAGACGGCAGCTTGGCCAATTCGAGCTCGCCGTGGCTGAGCAGCGGCGAACCGCTTGCCGGAGCAATTGCGGTACGCTTCACGCTCGCTCCCGGCGAGAAGAAAATTGTGCCCATGGTGATCGCCTGGGACTTGCCGGTGGCGGAATTTGGTGCGGGAAGGAAGTGGTACCGCCGCTATACCGATTTTTACGGTACCGGCGGCGCGAATGCGTGGTCGATTGCGCGTGACGGGTTACGAAACGCGCGCAAGTGGAGCGAAGCGATCGACGCATGGCAAGCGCCATATGTGAACGATGAGTCGAAACCCCTGTGGTATCGCGGCATGTTGTTCAATGAGCTTTATGTTTTCGCGGACCTCGGATCGTTTTGGGGAAAGCCGGTGGGTGCCGGCGCAAAAACTCCTTCGACGTATTCGTTCATGGAATGTTTTGATTATCCGTTCTACGAAACCCTGGATGTGCGGTTCTACGGCTCGATGCCGTTGGTAAAATTCTGGCCGGAAATTGACAAGCAGGTGATGCAAGCGTTTTCCGATACCGTCCCGCAACATTTTAACGAGCAGATGATGTGGATCTGGAAAACCGTCGACGCGGGCAAATTGACGTTCCGCGAACGCAAAACCAAGGGCGCCGTGCCACACGACCTTGGTGTGCCGAACGAAGATCCGTTTTTTCAGATCAACCAGTTCAGCTGGCAGGACACCAACGGCTGGAAAGACCTCAACTCAAAATTTGTGCTGATGGTGTACCGCGATTATGTTCTGACGGGAAGCAAGGATGCGGAGTTTCTGAAATATACCTGGCCGTCGATTCAGGAAGCGCTGGCCTATCTCGGAAAATTCGATAAAGATGGCGACGGAATTCCGGACAATGACGGTTATCCGGATCAAACTTACGATACCTGGCTGGTGCGCGGTGACAGCGCATACTCCGGCAGTTTGTGGCTTGCATCGCTGCGCGCCGCCGAAGAAATTGGCAAGAGACTCGGCGATTCGCACTCGGCCGCGAAATATCACGAACTATTTGCGAAGGGCCAGAAAAGTTTTATCGCGAAATTGTGGAACGGAAGCTATTTTCGCTACGACACGGAGAGCGAATACAAGGACAACATTCAGGCGGATCAGCTTGCCGGGCAATGGTACGCCGACGTGACGGGCTTGGGCGACATCGTACCTAAGGAAATGCGGGCGAAATCGCTGAGAGCGATCTACGAAAACAACGTGATGAAATTCGCGAAGGGCGAAATGGGCGCGGTCAATGGAATTGGGGCAGACGGAACGATCATCACCACGAACGAGCAGGTTCAGGAGGTGTGGACCGGAACGACGCTGGCGCTGGCCGGCTTCATGCTGGGAGAAGGGATGAAAGAAGAGGCGTTTCACACGGCGCGGGGCATCTATCACGTGAGCTATGAAGCCAAGGGCTATTGGTTCCGCACGCCGGAAGCGTGGGACATCACCGGAAATTACCGCGCTTCAATGTATATGAGGCCGGCGGCGATATGGGCGATGGAGATGACGTCGCCGACAAAATCGTCAGACCAACAACCAGCCGCGCAAAATAGAAACGCTCAAGATGAGAGCGCAAAAACGTCAGCCGCGAGTGTTGGGACGCAGTAGGGCAATCACCAATAACATTACCGCACAGCCGGAGAGTGGGACGATCAGGCCGATTCGCAAGCTGCCGGTCATATGTGAAACCAAACCCACCAGCGGCGGCATGGTGGCGGAGCCTCCCGCGGCGAGCGCGAACATGATGCCGCCGACTTTGCGGGCGCGCTGCCCGAACCATTTGGAAAGCCAGGCAATGAAAATCGGGTAAAGGCTCGCAAGGCCCAAGCCGGCGAAAAACGCTCCGCTGAAGAGAGCCAACGGAGAATGGCCGGTAAGAAATGAAATTTGCCCCGCTGCGGCGAGCAGGACGCCGCCGACTGCAACGGTGACTTCTTTCAAGCGCAGCAGGATGGCAGCCGCTGCACCGCGTCCACCGAGAAGCCCGGCGAAGAAAAACATGGGCGCGAGCGTCCAGGTGTTTCCGGACCACGCGGCGGCGCGCTGCGCGTGAG
>DATMZI010000137.1:0-6770 GCA_035607085.1 Candidatus Eiseniibacteriota bacterium
TGACGCACCCCGGCGCTAGAGGCAGTCAAAACGCCGACGAACAAAGGGCCCAGAGAGAAGCCCGGCGGAAAATCATACGCCGGAGTAGCGTTGCTCTTTCCAGGGATCGCCGTAGATGTGGTAGCCGTTGCGCTCCCAGAAGCCGAGGCGCTCTTCGCTGAGTAGCAGAAAACCGCGCACCCACTTGACGGATTTCCAGGCGTAAAGGTGAGGGACGATAAGGCGGAGCGGCCCGCCGTGATCGGCCGTGAGCGGTTCGCCGTCGTGGGAGTGCGCAAACACAACGTTGGAGAGCATGAGATCGACCAGAGGAATATTGGAAGTGTAGCCCTCTTCAGCGAGCACGAGCACGTGTTTGGCGGCTGAAGTGGGCTGGACAAGTTTGAGCACTTCGTTGAACCGTACGCCCGTCCAGCGATTGTCGAGGCGGCTCCAGCGGGTGACGCAGTGAAAGTCGGAGGTGACTTCTGCCTGCGGGAGCGCGAGGAATTCCTTCCAGGAAAGGTCTGCGGGGGCGGCGACTTCGCCGGAGATCTTAAAGTCCCAGGTGGATTCGTCGAAGCGGGGGACGCTAGCGTAATGGAGGACCGGCCATTTGAGCGTCAGGGACTGGCCGGGAGGCAGGCGGCCTTCAGAGCGGGCCTGGTTTTCGAGCTGTTTGCGGTTGCCGTCGGAGGAAAAAAGGGTCATGGGCATGTATCCGGATCATTGGATTATAAGCGGAGTGGAAAGTTTCGGCTGAACTGTTCACCCGGCTCCAAACAGAAGCCTCGAGGGCGCTGTGCTATGCTTTTCGCATGATGGCACGGATTTTGGATGGAACGAAGATACGCGACGAGATTTTTGCGGAATTGAAACGGGAAGTCGCGGGGCTGGCGGCGCAAGGAGTGCGGCCGGGGCTAGCGGCTGTGCTGGTGGGAGAGAATCCGGCGTCGCAACTTTACGTGAAAAGCAAGGTGGCCGCCTGCGAACAGCTGGGCATGGCGAGCTGGCTGCACACGGCCTCGGCGAATGTAACTACCGAGTGGCTGCTGCAGCTGGTGGACGATTTAAATCGCAATGACAACGTGGACGGGATTTTGATTCAGCTGCCGCTGCCGACGCAGGTAGAGTCGAAACGGGTGTTGGAAGCGGTTTCGCCCGCGAAGGACGTAGATGGGTTTCATCCGGTGAGCATGGGCATGCTGGTGAGCAACCGGCCGGGGCTAGTGGCGTGTACACCGGCGGGTTGCATGGAAATTTTGAGGCGCAACGGAATTGGAATCGAAGGCGCCAACTCAGTGGTGCTGGGACGGAGCGACATTGTCGGAAAGCCGATGGCGCTGCTGCTGCTGCATGCGAATGCGACGGTGACAGTGTGCCATTCGAAGTCGCGGGACTTGCCCGGGCTCATCGGGCAAGCCGATATTCTGGTGGCGGCGATCGGGCGCGCCGGATTTGTGCAAGCCGATTGGCTCAAACCGGGCGCGGCTGTGATTGACGTCGGCACGAACAGAGTGACGGACGCGGCGGAGGCGAAGCGGCTGCTGGCGAATTTTCCGGCGCGCCTGGAAAAATTCGCTGCCCGGGGAAATGTGCTGGTAGGCGACGTGCACCCGGATGCCGTGAACACGGCGGGAGCACTGACGCCAGTGCCAGGCGGTGTGGGCCCGATGACGATTACCATGCTGATGAGCAATACCGTGAAGGCGGCTAAATTGCGGCGCGGAGTGAGTGTGACAACGCAAAGCAAATCACAGCCGGCCGCTACGGCCCGCTGAATCCGTTCATGTTGCGCTACGGCTTGACGGGGGGAATCGCCAGCGGCAAGAGCACGGTGGCGGCGATGTTGCGGGAGCGCGGATTTCCCGTGCTGGAAGCGGACAAGATTTCGCACGCACTGATTGAGCCGGGCGGCGCTGCCTTTGAAGAGGTCCTTGCGCGATTCGGACGCGAGATCGTGGACGCGGACGGGAAGATAAATCGCGGGCGGCTGGGCGCGATGGTGTTTCGGGATCCGGAGAAACTCCAGAATCTGAACGGGATACTGCATCCCAAAGTAGAAGAGGAGTTGCTGCGACGTCTCGTGGAGCTGGAAAAGTCTGGCGCGGTGGCGGTGGCGTTTGTGGAAGCAGCGCTGATTTTTGAAGCGGGGATGGACAAGAGGCTGGATGGAGTGGTGGTGGCGTGGTGCCTGCCGGAGCAGCAAGTGGCGCGTCTAATGGAGCGAGGGATCAGCGAAGCGGAAGCGCGCCAAAGAATGGCCACGCAGATGCCGGCGCAAAGAAAACTGGCATTGGCCGCAGAAAAAATCGATTGTTCGGGTTCTATCGAGGAGACACGAAGCCAGGTGGATGCGCTTGCGACCAGGTTGCGGGCGGCGGCTTCGGCGAACTGAACGGCTCGTGGAAAATCGGCGTTATCATTTCTAGCTAGGAACACAGTTCGAAGGAGAAGTCCAATGGCATTATCTGGCAGAATTTCGGTGCTGCGGCCACTGGCCGTGATTGCGATTATGATTTTGGTGGCGTACTGGGCAGGGGCGCGCTGGGGGCCGCGAGGACCGATCAGCGTGGAAGCTGTGCCGCCCGTTACCGTAGACAAAGGTGAAGTGCGCAATGCCAGCCTCGCCGAGCGCGACGCGGCGCTAAGCAATGATGAAGTACTGAACGTACGGATTTACCGGGAGACGTCGCCCGCGGTGGCGAACGTGTTAACGAAGGCGACCGAGTACGATTTCTGGATGGATCCCGTGCCCGTGGAGGGAGCGGGTTCGGGTTTCGTGATTGACGGCAAGGGCTACATTCTGACGAATTTTCATGTGGTGCAAGGCGCGCAGACCATCGAGGTAGTGCTGGGAGACCAATCGCGCTATTCGGCAAAGTTCATCGGAGCGGACCAGCGCAACGATGTGGCGCTGCTGAAGGTGGAACCGAAGGGCAAAGCGCTCATGGCGTTGCCGTTAGGAGATTCGGCGGCATTGCAGGTAGGGCAGAAAGTGCTGGCGATCGGGAATCCGTTCGGATTCCAGAGCACACTGACAACCGGAGTGGTAAGCGCCCTTGGGCGCACGGTGCAGACCAGCCAGACGACCTTTATTGATCAGGCCGTTCAGACCGATGCGGCAATCAACCGCGGAAACTCGGGCGGGCCACTGATCAATTCGCACGGAGAAGTGATCGGCATCAATTCGGCTATTTATACGCCATCGGGCACGACCGCGGGAATTGGTTTCGCGATTCCGATCAACACAGCGAAGCGCATCGCGCACGATTTGATCACCGATGGGCGGGTGCATCAGGCATTTCTCGGCGTGGAGACCATTCCCATTAACGAGTCGTTCGCCGAAGCGCTCGGGCTTCCCGCACAAGAAGGACTGCTGGTACAGACAACCAGTCGCGGCGGGCCGGCGGCGGAGGCTGGTATCCGCGGTGGCGATCGCGTGGCGCAAGCAGGCATGCGGCGGTTTTACGTGGGCGGGGATGTGCTGACGGCGATTGACGGACAGAAGATCGCTAACCGCGTAGACGTGGACCTGATGTTGAACAAGAAAAGGCCGGGCGAAGAAGTGACGATCACACTATTCCGCGGCGGCAAAAAGATGGACGTGAAGGTAAGGCTCGGCGAACGGCCGGTAAGCTGAGAAACGGTTGTTTGCCTTCGTGTTTCAAGGAATTTGGGCTTGCATATACTGGAGCCCGGGCTACTTGCCGAACTCGGCGCGGTAACGGTTGCGGTCGGACTCAGGCAAACCAAACCAGCCTTCGGCGATGTCGCGGACGCGTTCGAGTTCCTTTTGCATTTCGTTGTGCTTGGCTTTGAGAGCGGCGGCGTCCGCTGTCTGAGGGACCTCGATCGGCGGAGCAAAAACAATCACGGCGCTGGTGAAGGGTCGCGGAAGCAAAAAGTGGTCCCAGGTTTTTTGAAAAGTTTTTCCGTGTTCGACGCCGATGTGAAAAACGGTGATGGGGCAGCCGGTGCGGCGGGCAAGCATGACCGGCCCCGGCTTGGCGATGTAGCGAGGGCCGCGCGGGCCGTCAATGGTGAAGGCACAGTCCTTCCCTTCCTCGATGCGCTTGGCCATAACGGCAAGTCCGCGTAAGCCTCCACGCGAGGAACTGCCTTGCGCTGTGCCAAAACCCAGCCATTCGATGACTTTGCGGGTCCACTGGCCGTCGAAGGCGGTAGTGTTCATCACGACGATGCCCATGTCGCGCGCCCACCAGGAAATCGGAATAATCACGCGATGCCAAAAGGCCCAGACGCAGCGGCGGCCGGAAGCATGAACCTCCTGGGCGTGATGCCAGCCCAGGACTTCAAAGCGGAGCGTCGGTCCCAGCACGCGGATTAGGCAATAGACCAGCCCGGCGATGATGGGAATCTGGAGGCGGCGCGACCAGGGAAGCGCCGGAAGACGCGTGTCGTAGTGCACGCCGATTTCGCGGTTTTCGGGCGGATCCGCAGAGCGCCCGATTGTGCCGGATGAGTTTTCAGTATTGGTCATTTTTCGGCAGAGTTGATCGATATTAACCGGCTCGGATCATTGCAACTTGGAATGCTTTTCCGTGTAGCCGGAGTTGGCATGACCTATAGTATAAAGAAGAGCTGCTGTCCCGATTACGCATAGAATATGCAAGTTCTGGAACCCCAAAGCCGAGAGTGTCGCCGGAGGAGGGTCCGCGATTTTTGCGGGATTCTGCTCATCGGCGTAGTGTTTTCTGCCCTGGCTCCCTTTTCCGCTAGCGCTCAACAGACTCCGCAACAGGAACCGCAGGGCGAAATCATCGGCACGATTGAAGGCCAAGCCATCGCGTTAAAAGGGCCGATGAGCGTGCAAGTCGTCGGCAACGAAGTAAAGACGCTGCTGCGCAGCGGTGTGGATGTTCGCGTGAAGACTGGTCACGCGCGGATTGAGCTGGCGAGCGGCGGAAATATCTCCATCTGCGGCCCTGCTCACATTTCCATGTTGAAAGCCGCGAATGGGCTGACCATCGCTCTCGACAGTGGAACGATTCACGCACATATCGAAGGCAATCTGACGTTGACCGTGTTCACGACCCAGATTCTCGCCAAGTCCATCGCCATCGGCGACGGCCCGCAGGACTTGCTGGTCGGGTTTGATACGCCAGGGCTGATGTGCGTGCGGGCGGGACGCGGAGCGGTGCGCCTGGGGGAACAGTTCGGCAGTCAGAGCGTCGTGGTGCCACAAGGCGGCGACGTAACGCTGGCCAATGGACAACTGGAAGGAATGCGCGTGAACAGCGCTCTTTGCGCTTGCGATCCTTATACGCAACAGCAACTGACGGCGACCGGCGGCGCTCCTGCGAACACGCCAGAAATCAGCTCGCCAGCCAGCAGTGAAGAGATTCGGAAGAGCGCGGCGCTCAAAAATCCGACTACGCCCAAGAAGATCATTCTTCCGGTTGATCCGCCGAAGGCCGAGGCCGCACCGACGTACCAAGTGTACATGCCGCCGCTGCGCTACGACGCCAGCCAACAGGTGCAAGACGAGCCGGACCCAAAATTGATCGTGATGGTGAGGCGCGTCAGAGTGCGTCCGACGCTGATCTTCGCAAGCCGAGTGGAAGGCGATTCCATGGTTTCAGCGCCCAAGACGCTGGCAGCGACCGCCGCGAAACCGCAGAATTCCTTGGCCAAGCCGGCCCCGCCAGGCAATGCCGGTCTGGTAGATCGAGTCAAGACTTTCCTCAGGAGCCTGTGGACGCCAAGCTCCTGACGAGGCGGCACTTACAGCATTTCCTGTAGAAACCAGCAGGAATCGATTCTTTACGGAAGTTTACATTCCCGGACCAAATTCGGCATCCGCAGAGCGGATTTTTCATGCTACTTTTAGGTGTCCGAAGGTGTGGCGATCTCCCGCCCGTCCGCCCCTTGAAGTAACCGTTGTAACCGTTGAACCGATAAAAATTATTCGGAGAGCAGCTGTGCGAAAGATCCGGCCCCTCAGAAAGCTGCGTGGCGTACCCTTCTCTTTTTTGCTTTTCCCGCTCGTGCTGGCGATGCAGGGATGTACGGCGTCATCGAACACATCGAACAATTCCGATCCGCCGCCGCGGGACGCCACGGCACCAACGGCGCCGGGCGGGCTGGCTGCGAGCGCATCGTCGAGCACACAAGTAACCCTGAGCTGGACAGCTTCGACGGATAACGTGGGAGTCACGGGCTATCGCGTGGAGCGTTGCGTCGGGAATGCGTGCGTATCCTTCGCGCAGATCGCGGCGGTAATGACCACGAGCTTTAGCGATTCCGGCTTGCTCGGCGGGACTTCTTACGGTTATCGGGTAAGAGCGACAGATGCAGCAGGAAATTTGAGCGCATATTCCAATGTTTCCTTCGCCACAACCACGGGAACCGCAGATACCCAGGTCCCCACGGCGCCAGGCGGCGTGACCGCTACGGCATCTTCCAGCACACAGATTGGACTGAGCTGGACCGCTTCCACAGACAACGTCGGGGTTACGGGCTATCGAATTGAACGCTGCAGCGGCGCGAGTTGCAGTTCGTTCGCCCAGGTTGGGACAACGAGCGGCGCAACAACATTCAGTGCGACGGGACTCACGGCTTCGACTTCCTATAGTTTTCGCGTTCGCGCGACGGATGCCGCCGGGAATTTGAGCGGGTACTCCAACCTCGCCACGGCAACGACCACCGCGGTAGCCGATACGCAAGCGCCGACGGCGCCGAGCGGCCTGACGGCAACGGCTTCGTCGAGTACACAAATCGGGTTGAGCTGGACCGCTTCGACCGACAACGTCGGTGTGACCGGGTAC
>DATMZI010000152.1:0-25090 GCA_035607085.1 Candidatus Eiseniibacteriota bacterium
GCATGCGCGAAGACGGCCCGTTGTGGTTTCGCGGCTACGACGAATGGAGTGACGAGGAAGGCAGACAGCAGACAGAGAAAATCCTGGCGGCATACGAGGCAACGCATATCGTCGTGGCCCACACGGTACAGAAGACTGCGCACATCCGATGTCGCTTCGGAGGAAGCGTATTCCTAATAGACACCGGTATGCTTTCGACGTATTGGCGAGGTGGGCGGACCTCGGCGCTGGAAATCCAGGCTGGCCGCAAATTCAATGGCGTGTATCTGGACGGCCAGGAATCAATTTTCGAGGAAAAACCTATCGAGTCTATGGGAAAAGAAAAGTACAAAGACGGAAGCAGTGCGAGTCAGGAAGGGTCTAAGGATGAGCCGTTGGATTGAACGGGCTCTGGATGTTCAGCCGGGGGACCTGCGCAACGGCGTCCTACTAAGTTCCTGCCTGTTTCTCACGATCAGCGCAGCGGTCATTGGCAAGGTGGCAAGCAACGCGTTGTTTCTGGCGCAATTTCCTGCAGTGCAGCTACCGTACGCAGACCTTGCCAGCGGCGTACTCGTCGGATTCGTAGTCGCGGCGTACTTGCTGTTGGGACGGCGTACTTCACTGGGCCGCTTGCTGGTGTGGAGTCCACTTTTCTTCGCAGTCAGCTGCGCGTTTTTCTGGACTGTGGCGCATTATTATCTTTCCGCGTGGGTCTATCCGGTCTTCTACATCTGGGTAGGCATCATAGCGGTGCTGGCGCCCACCCAGATATGGACTCTGGCCAACTACCTGCTGACGACGCGCGAGGCAAAGCGCATTTTTGGCATGGTGGGCAGCGGCGGCATTTGCGGCTGGATTTTCGCGGGCTACTTCTCAAGAGTCGTTGCCAAGGCTTTTAGCACGGAGAGCCTGCTGCTCGGCATGGCTGCGCTGCTGCTGCTGTGTTCGGCATTGATGGCGGTTCTTTCGAACGGAGGCCAATTAAGGCTGGATCCGGCAAGGGATCGAGGCGCCGGAGTGGCGGGAACCGGCCAAAAGAGTCTTTGGGACAGCGTGCGTTCCGTCATTTCGTCCAACTACCTTCGTGCCATCGCTGCAGTCATTTGTATTTCTTCATTCACAACGACACTGACCGGATGGCAATTCAAAGCTCTGGTCAAGCAGTCCTCCCAAGGCAAGGAAGCGCTGGCGATCTTTTTTGGCGATTTTTTCTTTTACGCCGGGCTGCTGGCGCTTATTTTCCAGTTGCTGCTTGGCACGCGGCTGCTCCGGCGGTTCGGCATCGGCCCTATGCTGTTCGTCCTTCCAGTGGTGGTGCTGGCGGGTTCGGCTGGAGTGCTGGTACTGGGAACAGTCGGCGCGGCGCTGCTCCTCAAAGGAAGCGACCAAGTGCTGCGCTATTCGATCGACCGCTCCGCGATCGAATTGCTGTACTTGCCGATGCCGCAAAACGTGAAGCTACAAGCGAAGTGGTTTATCGACACGGTAGTCTGGCGACTGGGAGATGGTCTGGCGGGACTGGTAGTTCTTATTTTTGCCGCTCAGCTGCGGTGGGCGCCGCAGCGACTTAGCTGGATCGTGATCGTGCTTACCGCGGGGTGGATTGGCGCCGTTTACGTGGCGGGGAAACAGTATGTGGCGCTGCTGAAGGACTCCATCAGTCAACACCGTTTCGATTTCGAACAAGCTTCCACGATGGCTTTGGATCGCTCCACCACGGATTTCCTGACAAGCAAAATTCTCGCTTCTGATCCGGAAGAAATTCTTTACGCGCTGAGCCTGTTCGAAGTGGAGCAGCAGCGCGCCAGCCACCCGGTGATTCGCGGGCTGCTGAGCCATCCGGCACCGGAGGTACGGCAAAAAGCCCTGGCGGTCCTGAGCGCGGGGGGCGACAAGTCTGTTCTGCCATCCATTGAGGCGCTGCTGAAAGATCCCGATCGTAACGTGCGAACCGAAGCGATGCTGTACTTGGTTTACCACGCGCATATTGACCCTCTGGCTCTGCTCGCAGAAGTTGGCGACTTCGCTGATTATTCGGTGCGTTCGGCAGTAGCGGCATTCCTGGCAAGACCTGGAGAAGCACAAAGACTAGAAGCGGCCAGTCAAATCCTGAAGGAAATGGCGGGCGAGGCTGGCGAGAAAGGACAGCGCACTCGGGTGGAAGTCGCGCGCCTGCTTGGCGAACTGCCCGACTCGTTCGATCCCTTACTTGAATCCCTCCTGGGCGATGCCGCCTTTCCCGTCAAATGCGAAGCCATGCGCTCGGTGGGAACGCTTGGAAAACTTTCTCTCGCGCCGGTTTTGATCGGGTATCTTTCGAACCTCGAACTCTGCGACGAGGCGGCGCAGGCGCTTGCAAAATTCGGAGACCCGGTGGTTGGCCTACTGGGCGGCTATCTGGTTGATGCCTCCCGGCCGACTGATGCCCGGCGTGCGGTCCCGCCGATACTGGTAAGCATCGGAACCCCTGCGGCAGCTGAAGTGCTCTCTGCCCACCTCCTTGAAAGAAACAACTCGGTTCGCTTTCAAGTGATCAGCGCGCTAAACAAAATTCACCAGGTGCACCCTGAAATCGAACTAGACGTGCAAATGTTGGAGACGATTCTGGCGGCGGAAATTATGGGCCACTATCGCTCCTATCAAATCGCGGAGTCACTGCGCGTTCCCGGGAACTCCGATGATGCGGTGCTGCGAGCAATGAGCGAAGTAATGCGGCAGGAACTAGAGAGAATTTTCCGCCTGCTGGGACTGTTGTATCCGCACCTGGATCTGCACTCGGTGCATTTTGGATTGCAATCGAACAATATGACCGTCTATGACAACGCATTGGAGTTTTTGGAGAACGTCCTGAATTCGCAATTGCGCGGGGTGTTGGTGCCGCTGTTGGACGGAAAGGTAAGCCCGCGGGAGAGAGCGGCGATCGCGGAGCGACTGGTGCACGCAAAAGTGGAGAACCGGGAACAAGCTGTTGCAGAACTAGTTGCGAGCGATGATCCGTGGCTCAAGTCTTGCGGCGCTTACGCGATAGGGGCGCTCGAAATGATCTCGCTGCAAACCGAATTGGACAAGTGCCTTGAGCATCCGGATCCGCTGCTGCGCGAAACCGCACGCGCGGCAAAGCTGCGGCTCGGAGCGGCGGCGAAGCCGTAACATGTCAGACGGTTGTGCGAAATGTCTCGCGGTCGGAAGCCTGCGGCGGGATCGAGAGTTTCGAACGCCGCGCAGAAAAGGCTTCCGATACCGCGAATCTGAAAGGATCAGCGGGGCAAACGCAAATCAATGCGAGTCGCGTGCAAGACACCCTTGCCATCCGTGTGACCCAGGACAATGACGAACGAACCTTCCTTGACCTGGTCCATCTCTCCCGGTTTTCCGAGCTTGGTCCATTCTGTAGAGCTATCGTAGGCGATTTTGCGGAGGTCCTCAGCCTGGGCGTTAGCGCCGCCGCGGATGTCCATCTGCGACAAGTCTTTGTAAATTCTGACCACGTGTCCTTGCCACTTTGTTTCTTTCTTCGCAGCGGGTGCCGGTTTGGTTTCCGACGTGGCCTGTTTCGCGCCCAGGGGCATCGCGGCAAAGAGTGCGCCTGCGAGAACTGCGGAAAACAAATTCCGGTAAAACTTCATTGCGTCCTCCAGTTAGATAAGCACAGGGTTTCGACCGACTGCAAAGGTAGGAATCCGATAGGTGAGGATAATGCGGCAACAGGCAAGTGTAAAGAAGAATCTGGGTGAGGGGCGATAATAGCTTCGCGCGGGCGATTGATGTTGTCACTGTGTGCGCGCCGGGCGTACAGTATGGACCAATTGTCGGAGGAAAAGCCCATGGCCACGTTGAGCAAAGCGGCGGTTAAAGGTCTAGTTGTTGTTGTTGCAGGCGTCATACTTTCGCTTGGCGCTCGTGCAGGGGATGACGCGCCGCTGAGCAAGGAACAGATTAAGCATTTTCTTCAAACGGCCGAAATAGTAAGAAGCAAGCAGTCGAGCAAGGGCGTGACTCATCCGTGGCGACTCACTCTGAGCGACGGCACCCTCACTCACGATGCTTCATTCCAGCCAATCGATGAGCATAAAGCGGAAATGAAGCTGGAAAGCGGCAAGGTGGAACTGGGTTTTGTCGACTCATATAAGTACAACATCGCGGCCTTCAGGCTCGCCGAGCTTGTGGGAATTGACGACATGGTGCCGGTCTATGTCGAGCGCAAATGGCAAGGAAAGACCGGTTCGCTGAGCTGGTGGCTCCCTGTGAAGATGGACGACGCTGAGCGGGTACAAAAGAAGATCGAACCCCCGGATCCTGACAAGTGGAATCGGCAAATGTTCCGCATCCGCGTCTTCGATGAGCTGGTTTACGACTCCGATCCCAATCTAACCAATGTGCTGATTGGTGAAGACTGGACCGTTTGGCGCGTCGATTTCAGCCGAGCTTTCCGCAGGAACAAGGAACTGCGCGCGCCGAAGGATCTGGTCAAATGTGACCGGCAGCTCCTGGAGAGACTGAAAGCGCTCAACGCCAGGGAGCTGGCTGAAAAAACCAAAGGCTATCTGACCGAGGACGAGTTAAACGGCGTGATGGCCCGGCGGGACAAAATAGTCGCCACGTTCCGGGCAATGATCGCGCAAAAAGGTGAAAAAGAAGTTCTCTATTAGCGCTCGCTTCTCGCCCAGGATTCGGGGGTGAAAGTGCATCAACTGAATCCGGAGGAAGTGGTCGCGAACCCGCCGCGCAGGGGCGAAAGGATTTGAACCTTCGACCTCCTGGTCCCGAAATGCAGATTCAAAATCTAAATGCTTTGTTTTCGTGTCGCTTGGCGGCTGGATCGACAATTCCTCTCTCGCTCAGTTGTACCCCAGTTGTACCCACGGATTTGAAAGATACTCGATCATGGTAAAAACTCAAGCTACTTATTGATGTCGTCTTTCGCCTCCAGGCGCTTCAGAAGAGGTTGAAGAAATGGCTTTGTGGCATCCGGCGCCCCGCTGATGGCCTGTGACATCTCTTTGGCAGCCGTCGGAAAGTCACCCGTGTTCGACGAGATCCGTGCCAGCGCCAAGTGGCTAACCCAGTGGCTTGCATCCTTCTTCGGAACTTGGGGATAAAGCTCGAAGGCGAGCTTGGCATTCCCCTGTCGCTGGATACCTCGGGCGTAAACGTAGAGCTGAAGGGCTGTGGCCTTCTCAAGGGCGGTCGAGTACGCCTTCGCCGCATCATCTTTGCGACCCATGGCATCGAGGATGCGGGACTTAGTTTCCAAGTTCTCAAAGCGTTCCTCGTTTTGAATCGAAGTATCTTCCCACTTCAGCGCTTCTTCCAGGTTGTAATTGTTGTCCAAACACCACTGCGCCGCCTCGTCATATCCGGCCCACGTAAACCCGCCCACACTCCGCAGTTCATTCTTGATGCTCTTCAATACCACGGCTTTCACGTCCACGGAAATGCGGAACGGAATGGCCAGCTTCTCCCATCGCAGAGTCGCAGCCGCGGAATCAGGCTTGATGTCATCGAACACGTACGTCAGCATTTCAAACGATTCCGCCGCGTGCGGTTTCACGGTCGCGCGCAGCGCATCCTCTTTCTCGTCGTAGCTGAAGCTGCCCCAGGAAGTCGAATTCTTCGAGAAAATAATCGTCCACTGATCCTTGTCAGGAATGGCGTGCAATCCGTATGTCCCAGCCGCCAATGGTTTTCCTTCGATGGAAACGTCATCGGTGAATGTAATCGTCGTATTCTCATTCGCGCCTGCACGCCACACCTTTCCATATGGCACTGTCTTGCCCCAGATCTCGCGCCCACCGACCGCAGGTCTATGATAGGTGATGGTGATGTCCGTCAGCCCAATCCTTTGGGTCACGGTTCCGCGCTGACTCGCTCGCGGAATATTTAGTTCCGTGGGCTGACTGCCATTTTTGAATTGCGCGGCGGCATTCCCCGCCACTACGGAAGCCACTAAAATGCCAAGGGCACACTTCCACAAGTTTCGCATGATCGAATCGCTCCTTAACATGGACCGCAGAAAATCGCCCCGGCCCTCTGCTGGCCTTACACCCACTTTCGATGGACGCCCTTGGTCGAAAAGCGTGAGCAAGGAGCAAGCCGCGATTATGAACGAATCGCTGCGGTCACGCGAAAACTTGGGCAAAACTGGCGCGCTGGGGTGGAAATAGTCTTCAACTCACCATCGTTCGCCCAACGGGACCCGGCTCGTCCCACGGGTATGCCAGAGTTGTTCGTGGAACGGACCAGAGGGACCGATGTATCATTCAACATCTAGCCCGCTTACCACACGTTTACCGTGCGAGGAATTATTGGGATCGAGGAGCGGACGTTCCGAGGTTGGGTCACCCACAAGTACACGAAATCCCATGACAGATTGGCAGATGCGAGAAAAGCGGCCGCTCCGAGGACCGGTGCTCGAGGAAGCGGGCCCGACACCCAAAAACTACATTACGCCCGCCGGGTTGCAGCGACTGAAAGACGAGCATTTGTTCCTACTGAGTCGCGAGCGGCCCGCGGTGGTGGAGGTCGTAGCGTGGGCTGCTAGTAACGGGGACCGCAGTGAAAACGCCGACTACCTCTACGGCAAACGACGGTTAGGCCAGATCGATTCGCGGATTCGCTTTCTCACGAAACGCATTGACGCGGCCGTGGTCGTCGATCCCGCCGCTCCTCGGCCAGGGTCAGTCGCTACGCGCGTTTTCTTCGGCGCAACCGTGACCTACAAGGACGCCTCCGGCCTCGAACACATCGTCTCGATCGTAGGCATCGACGAGGTGGACCTCGACCGCGGCTACATCAGTTGGCGCTCGCCTGTCGCCAATGCGCTGATGAAGGCGAGCCCCGGCGACCGTGTGGCCCTGCGCGCGCCAGCGAAGACGGAGCATCTCGAGGTCATTGAGGTCGAGTACTCGCCGATTCCGATGGATCCTTTCCGCGAACCGCTAGGAGCTCAGTCGAAGATGTCCGGCTCGCAGGTTTAGAGCAGCAAGACGAACGGTGCGGAAAGAACCGCCAGAGTGTCCCCAACTCGCCGTTACTGCTTTGTGGGAGACGGGGTGGTCATTACAGACACGCAACAAGCCGGGCTTCAGCCCCGACGTATGCCTTCGCCCCACCCCCCCAAAAAAAGAATCGTCACCCGTGTCGATTCGGCACCTTCTCGTTCGACGTATCGGTAGACCATCAATTAAGCTCTGAACTTGAACGTCAGACCAACTCAACGCGAAAGGACAAACAAAATGCGATTCATGGTCATCGTCAAAGCCACAAAAGACTCCGAAAACGAAGGCTCACCCCCCGATCCCCAGCTCATGGCCGACATGAACAAATTCAACGACGAGCTCTTAGAAGCCGGAGTCTTGTTAGGCTACGACGGTCTTCACCCCTCCTCGAAAGGCGCCCGCGTCCACTTCTCCGGCAAGAACCGCACCGTCATTGACGGCCCCTTCGCCGAAAGCAAGGAACTCATCGCCGGCTTCTGGTTCTGGCAGGCCAAGTCTCTCGAAGAGGCCATCGAGTGGGTCAAGCGATGCCCCAACCCCCATCAAGGCGACACCGACATAGAGATCCGCCAGATCTTGGAGCCCGAAGACTTCGCATCTGCCTTCAGCGACGAGGAAATTCAGAAGGAAAAAAACTTCCGCGCTCAAATGGCAGCTCGAGCAGCAAAGAAATAGTCCCACTTGCACTGACGTATCCAAACTGGTGCGATCGGTAGCACGCTGAATGTCCGAAAAATGTAGGTTCGCACAATTGCTTCTAACGGAGGATCAGATGCGGAAGATCAATATCAGGATCGCCGCTTTAGCATTGATCGTGCTGGTCTTTTTATTCTGTCCGATCTGTCTACGAGCACAGGTGGAAAAGGCGGCTCCCTATCCGGCAATGGCACTTCTCGATCAGTATTTGATTCCGGACGAGAATGCCGAGATCGCGCTGGCTCGCAGTGCTGCTCCAGCATCAATTTCGGATGCAGCCGAAGTGCTGGTGCTGCGGCGCGATGGCTATGCGACCGCGGTGAAAGGCGCGAATGGTTTTCTCTGCATTGTCGAGCGATCATGGGCGAACTCGAGCGATGCGTCGGACTTCTGGAATCCCAAAATGCGCGCCCCCACTTGCTACAATCCGGCAGCCGCAAGCACTTTTCTGCCTATCTTTCTTATGAAGACCAGGCTGGCACTCGCAGGAAAATCGAAAGCGGAGATCGGCGCGGCAACCGTGTCGGCACTCGAGAAGAAAGAACTGCCCTTGCTTGCGCCTGGAGCGATGTGCTACATGATGTCGAAGCAACAGTATCTGAACGACGGCGCCAAGAGTTGGCATCCACACGTGATGTTTCTTGTTGCGGGTGATGCCGAGAAAAGCTGGCGAGCCAATCTGCCTGGCTCGCCGATTATAGCGGCCAATAACCCTGAACAACGTGTGACCATTTTCATAGTTTTGGCCAATGAATGGTCCGATGGGACACCGGGGCCGTCGACGGCGCAGTGAC
This sequence comes from Candidatus Eiseniibacteriota bacterium, assembly GCA_035607085.1. Lineage (GTDB taxonomy): Bacteria > Acidobacteriota > Terriglobia > Acidiferrales > UBA7541 > Acidiferrum. The sequence continues at coordinate 8,471 of DATMZI010000152.1, forward strand.
CGCAACTCGAATCGGGTTGCTCATGCAGGTCGGGTAGCGACCGGGGAAGTCGGCCTGTCGGCATTAACAACTTGCCCAAATTGCGGATTGCTTCCGGATAACGCGTTCGTCAGGCAAAAAGTACGGAGAGGCAAGGTTGAAAAGCGTCTCAAAACCGTCAACGGCCTTCGGGAAATTGACTTACATCCTGAGGTTGCGGCCGAGCTGAAGAAACTCACCGGCAGTCGAACCGGCGGATTTTTGTTCAGCACACGGCAAGGCAAGCCTCTTGGGCAATCATGCATCGTGCGGCGGCATCTACATCCGGCGCTAAAGAACTGAAACACCTGAATCCATTCACCGGAACACGCAAAGCGGGCCATCATGCGTTTCGTCGATTCAGGAACACCTTCCTTAGAAACCACACCAACTGTCCAGAGGGCGTTTACAAGCTCTGGATGGGGCATGCCGGAGAGGACATGAGTGATCTCTACGACAAAGTGAGGGAGCATGTTCAGTTTCACCGCGACGTAGCGGAACGCTGCGGATTCGGGTTCGATTTACGGACTTCTGTACGTAGCCAGCCCATTTGTACCGAAGGACAGCCACGCCAGGGCAGCGAATGCCAGCAAGAAAGCTGCTACTCGTCACTTTCGAAATATTCTGCTAAAGATGCGTTCCGGAGATCCATCCGCGGGGTCAGGCGCGGTGCCCGATCGTGGCATCAATCAGAAGCGAATTCTTGTGGAATTGAAGCGTTGACTTGCAAAAGCAATGCAGTAGGCTTGTCAACCGACACTTCGCCACGGATGAAAAAGAAGTGCCGAAGAGCGCCAACTAATTCATGCAAAACATCGAAACCCCTCCCTGGCTTCTCCAGATGGAGACCATTCTCGAAGCGCTCAACGAGGGCGTCGTCATCGTTGATGACCAGCTTCGCGTGATCTTCGCTAACGAAGCGGTGATTCAGTTGGGAGGCTACGAGCGCGGCGAGATGCATGGGCGTACGCCCGACACGATCTTTCCGCCGGAAGACCTGCCATACATCATGCGGCAGCACGAGGCTGGCCAACGTCATGGGCACCATCGCCACGAATTCTACCTTCCCCGCAAGGATGGCGAAAAGATTCCGGCGATCTTCAGCGGGCGGATCATTCAGGGACCCGACGCGCGGGAGTATGTGTTGCTTGTCGTGACCGATATTAGCTCGCAGAAGCGCGTCGAGGAGCAATTGCGTGAATCCAACGCGCAGCTTGAAAAGCGCCAAAGGGAAATTGAAGCCGAACTCTCGCTTGCTGCCCGCGTCCAGCAATCACTCGCGCCGCGGAGCCTCGTGTGGAACGACGTCGCGGTCGAAGCTTATTATAGTCCTGCGCGTACGATTGGCGGTGACTTCGGTGTAGTCCTCCCGCACGGCGACGAACTGCTCAGCCTTCTGGTCTGCGATGTGTCGGGCCATGGAATTGGTTCGGCGCTCATGGCCAATCGCATTTATTCCGAAGCTTTGCATGAACTCGAACATGATACCGGACCCAGCAGGTTATTGCGACGCCTCCACGACTTCGTGCACGATCGCATCGCAGCGGACGGCTTCTACTTCACGATGGCTGCAGGTCGGTTTGTCCAGCGCGGCCACCGGATGAGCTTTGCCGCAGCAGGACACCCGCCCGCAATGCTTGTTTCGAATGGCGGCTTGCGCCTCCTCGATTCGCGAAGCGGCATTCTTGGTTGTCTCGCCGATACGGCTCCGTCTGAGACGGCGGACGAAATTGACCTAGCCCCTGGCGACCGCTTGGTTCTTTACACGGACGGGCTCACAGAGGTTTTCAACCCAGGTGACGAAATGCTCGGCGTCGAAGGCCTTGAAAACTTGGTCCGCCGTTCGGCAAAGAGGGCCCTTCCGGAAATGAGGCAGGCAATTCTCGACGGCGTCGCGGCGTGGAGACAGGGCCCGCTCGCGGATGATCTGTCCCTTGTTATCGTCGAGCTTCGCTAGTTTGTAGAGACTCTCGCCCGATACCTAACCACTAAGTTCCGGTCGAAGTGGAATTGGATGCGGGGAGACGGACCGATGATTTCGCTCAGCGTCGTAAAGTGAGCGTGCCTTGCGGAGATCCAGAAATGGGCGCGCACAGTGTGGCGGCATGCTCCAGCTATCCGTGACGACGATTAAGGGCGCGCAAACAACGGACGGTCGGTCTCCGCGCAGTCTCCCAGAAAAGACCTGATGCGATGTTTCACTAGTTGGCTATGTTTGCTTCGGTTTCTCCGAGTATTTTTCGAAGTTTGCATCCTGGACCCGAAAGCACTCAGTTTTCGCAACGCAGGCATGCACGCTTTTCGACGTGGATGCAATCGGCGATGGGCGTTGGTACGAGTGGCGGCAGCAGTAATTCGCCAGCAGATGGGCCACGCTTCGTCTGAAATGACCGCGCTTTACACAGGCGAAATCCCAGTGGAACAAGTCGCAAAACACTTCCAATTGGAGCCAAAATGGACCGGCGGTTGCAGCTTGAAAACATCTGTAAGTGGAGAAGTGGTTGGGCGAAAGGATTAGAACCTTCAACCTCCTGGTCCCGCAATGCAAGGTCGAAAGATCCAAATACTTTGTTTGGTGTCGCTTAGGGATCCAACTTGCTACCTTTCTCTCGCTCCAGCTGTACCGCGGGTTGTACCCAAGAGGCTCACGTAAAAAATGGTGTGGAGGTTCGCTCGTCAATGGTGCCGGGGGCTGGCGTGCACCACGCGTGCAGTAGAATTTCGGGTGTCTCTAACGGCGTGAGAGGCAGGTAAGAGGGAGAGAAGTTTACAGCCAGCCCGCGCCGCGAGTGGCGCTGGAGAGATGGTAGTCGCGCCACCAAGACCTGCGCTGCAGAGGCTTACGCTGCCATTCTGGTAAAAGTTCGGAGTGAATAGCGCCGCACTGCAGTTTTTCCCCGTCTCGCACTGCTCGCGTACGCCGTGGATCGCGCCGAAGAAGTGCCCGTGCCCTGTGCCGTGCCGAAGACAAGGCCGCGTCGGAAACATTGGGGTTGGGAGCAGCGTTAGACATACATGGTCCGGCTAGGTTGCATTTATTCTAGACTGCGGGGAAGGCCGTTCGTTAGAGTGTGACCGCGGCCCTGCGGGAAGGCACATACTAAGGAAGGTGTAGCGATGAGGCTTCGATGGACTATGATCCCTGCTTCGGTTGTTGCAGTGACCCTAGCGGCGATAACACCGCAAGCAAGCCCCAACCATGAAAACGGCACAAACTTACCCGCATATAGGTCCGACGGGAACCTAAAGTTCCCAGCGAGCTACCGCGAGTGGGTGTATTTGACATCCGGTGTGGATATGAGCTACAGCCCCAATATGGATATGGGGCACTCCATGTTTGACAATGTTTTCGTGAATCCTGAGGCGTACAAGGCGTTTCTGCAGACGGGCACGTGGCCGGACAAAACGATGCTGGTGCTGGAAGCACGCATGGCAGGGAGCAAAGGCTCGATCAATAAGAACGGGCATTTCCAAACCGAGAACGTGATGGGGCGCGAAGTGCACGTGAAGGATGAAGCCCGGTTCCCGGGAAAATGGGCGTTTTTCAATGCCGAGGACGGCGTGACGGCGAAGCTGTTGCCGCGGGAAATGGATTGTTATTCGTGCCACGAACAGCACGGCGCGGTGGATACGACGTTCGTGCAGTTTTATCCGACGCTGCTGGAAATCGCCAAGAAAAAGAATACTTTGAGCGCGGCATATTTGAAGGAGGAAGCGGGAAGGTAAGACGAGAAAGTGTCGCCCACGGAAAGACGGCTGCGGCGCGGCGCGTGTTGCCGATGGCGCCGCGAGTTCACGACATTTTGGAGGGACGCTGGCAAACTACTGGCAGGCCAATGGCGGGCTGGGTCTGGCCTGCCGCAACTCGAAGTGGCCACCCGGAATCGTCAAGCTTAAAGAAGCAGCACGCACGTACATTCCGGCTAAGGCCGAGGCGGCTAAATCCTCCGCGCTTTAGATTTCCGGCACCTTATCCACACAGAGTGGGCGCGGCACATCCTTGCGCGTGATCTTCAAATCAAGCTGTGTAACTCGTTGTCAGCCAGTTAGGTTGCGACCTCAACAGACGATCTTTGGCTGGGTAGAAGTTATTGGTGGAAGGGCCAGTCTCTAGGTCAGCAAGGCCGGTGGGCGCTAGCAATGTCTTCGAGCCCAGGGCAGTCTCCAACGCCGCTGCGGCGGCTTCGCACTGATGCCCCGGAGGATGTGGACCGCATCGTTTCGCGCGCCCTCGAAAAGGATGTAGCAAGCCGGTACCAGTTTGCTTCCGAGATGGCCCGTGATCTTTCCGCTGCCCTCGCGAAACTGAGCATCCCGCTGCCGCCACCTGCAAGCCGGGAGTTGCAACTCTCGCGCACGTACGCCGTTACCGCCACGCTCCCGATCGCATTTCTTGCCGCTGCGGCGGTCTGGCTCTACCAGCGCTCGGAGAAACGCCATTTGGGCGCGGGAGGAGGCCATCCCCGCGATTGCTAGGCTGGAAAGCGAAGACAAATCCCTGGCCGCGTTTTTTCTGCTGAAAGAAGCCGAGCAATACTTGCCGGGCGATCCGCAACTCACAAAGATTGCCGAGGAAGACACACGCGTCGGCTACGCCGATGCCCACCGGAACTTATTGTTGACGCTACTTGCCCAAGGGAGAACGCGCGAAGCTGCCCGTTCCACCCCCTACTCCGCCGACCGCGCGCATCGTATGGCCTCCGGCGCCACGCCCTGATCGCGCGAGTGAGCCCAGGCAAGCCAGGCGGGAGCGAGGCCGTCGAAATAAAAACTACAGCCCCCGAACGCATTAAATGTTTCTAATCCTTCGCCGCAAGAAGTTTCCATTGACAATGCTCTTCTTCCAAGTGTAAAGGAGTGCGCATATTGGGGGATATTGGGCTATCGCGAGCGGGTCGATCCGTGTATTTCCTTATCCGGCTGCGGGTTTTCCACGAAGTGGGTACTTGTGGGAAAGACCGGAGCGAGCAGAAGGACGGGGTGTATCACCGCCCGAGCGCCGGGTTCCTTCCCTGACTTTCTTACTGACCATCGGCAACATTGTCGTGAACGTGGCGAAGAGCTATGCCTACGACGTCCGGCTCGAAATCAAATCGGGCCCGCGCTGGATTCAGCTCGCTTGCGAATCGCTTTTTGAGCCGGCACCGGGTCGCTTAGGGGGAGCGAATCCCTAGGGATTTTTTTTGGGGGGGTCTTTCAACTACTCACGGTCGATCCAAAGCCCGGGATCTGCGAACTCAAGGTTTCATGAAGTGTCCGACTGGCCGCAAGGAGAGACGACCGATGCTAAGCCGCTTATCCGATCCGGGAAAACTGATCCTCGCCGCGGTCCTGTTGTTCGCGGGCGGCGCAGAGCTTCTGGCCCAGGAAAAACCGCCGGCAGTTTGGGACACGACGAAGCCGAGAGGCGCCACCCGGGAGATCGATTTTGAAACGAGCGAGGGCACCTGGATGTCGCTCGACCTGTCCCCGGACGGCAATTGGATCGTGTTCGACCTCCTCGGCCACATCTTCCGGGTATCAGCGGCAGGCGGCAAGGCGGAATGCCTTACCCAGGATTCGGGCATCGCCATCAACATCACTCCACGCTATTCGCCGGATGGAAAGAGCATTGCGTTCGTTTCCGACCGCAAGGGGCAGAACAATCTCTGGGTCATGGATGCGGACGGGAAGAATCCCCGCGCTGTGTTCACCGAAAAAGCATTCCGCGTGCTGAGTCCGGTCTGGACGCCTGCGGGCGACTACATCATCGTGCAGCGCCAAAGCACCAAGCCGGAGGAGATGGACTTCAACTGGTCGCTCGTCATGTACCACAAGGACGGAGGTTCGGGCGTGGAACTCGTTCCCGCGGACAAAGGTCCGGGCTGGCATTCCATCCCCGGGGACGGCAAGTACCTCTACTTCAATTCGTCGATGTGCCCGCCGCTTCCTTTCGGCCACACCGACCCGATGCTCGGCTGCTTTCAGATTCGAAGGATGAATCTCGGAACGCGCAAGATCGAAGATGTCACCGGCGGCCAGGCGGAGCAGCAGGACCGCGCGACCAGCGGTGGAGCCGTCGCGCCGACGATCTCACCCGACGGCCGCTACCTGGCCTTCGGCCGGCGCATCCCGGACGGAACCGAGTCTTACAAAGGGCACACCTTCGGACCGCGCACCGCGCTGTGGCTGCGAGACCTCGAGACCGGGGAAGAGCGTCCCCTCATGGACCCGATCGAGCTCGACCTAGCCGAAGAGATCTCCCGGCAGATGACGATTCTTCCCGGCATGGTTTGGACAGGAGATGGCCGGTCGATTCTGCTGTCGCAGGGCGGCAAGTTCAGAAAGCTCGAAGTGAAATCGGGAAGGGTCGAGACCATCCCGTTCACCGCCCACGTTCACCGAACCATTTCCGAAATGGCCTGGTCTCCCTTGCCCATCGAGGACGGGTCCTTCCAGCCGAAGATGATGCGCTGGCAGACCGCCTCGCCCGACGGACACCGTCTGGTGTTTCAGGCCGTCGGAAAACTGTGGATCATGGACCTGCCTGGGGGAACGCCTAAACGGCTGACGCCGGACTCCTTCACGCCAAGCGAATTCTCGCCGTCCTGGTCACCAGACGGTTCAAGGATCATCTTTGCGACCTGGGACGACGACGAACACGGGCAGCTCTGGACCATCCCGAGTTCCAGCGGGAATCCGGCGCAGTTCACCCGCGATCCGGGCGAGTACCTTAATCCCGTCTGGAGCACCGACGGCAGAAAAGTCGTCTATTCGCGTGGCTCAGGAGCCACCTTGCGGGGACGCAGCTGGGCGCGCAATGAATGGTACGACGTCGTCATTCAGCCCTCGGAAGGCGGCCAGGCCAAGGCCGTCGCGAGAGTCGATGGCATGGAATCACCCGGCCCCCGCGCGCGCTTCGGCCCCGACGGCCGCGTCTACTACCTCGCGCATCGCATCGAAAAACCGGGCAGCTTTCTGTCGGCTCCCATCGCCGAATTGTTCTCGGTGCGCGAGGACGGAACCGACAGGCGGGTCCATGCCAGGTTCGCGAACGCCACCGACGCCGAACTTTCTCCGGACGGCGCGCGCGTGGCTTACGAGGAAGGCGACAACGTCTACGTCGCTCCTCTGCCCCTCGCCGCCACCGGCGACCAGGCCATTTCACTCGACAAGAAAATGCCGTCGATGCCGGTGAAGGCGGCGAGCCAGGACGGTGGGCTCTTTCCCCGCTGGCGGGATCCGAACACGGTGGAATTCGGCGTCGGCAACAAATACTCCGTGTTTCATGTCGATTCCGGGAAGACGGATTCGACTGACATCAAATTGAGCATTCAGCGAAGGATGGCTCAGGGCACGATCGCGCTGACCAATGCGCGCATCATCACGCTGTCGAACCGCAGAGTCATCGAGAGGGGCACGATCGTGGCGAAGGCGGGCCGCATTGCCTGTGTGGGAACGTGCAGCACGGCAGGCGTCGACAAAATCGTCGATTGCAAGGGAAAGACGATCATTCCCGGATGGGTCGACATGCACGCCCATCACCATCGCGAATCTGCGGGCATCACTCCCTCGCGCAATTTTGAATCGGCGGTCTACCTGGCCTACGGGGTGACCACCACGCTCGATCCAGCCGCTTGGACGCAGGAAGTTTTCTCTCTCTCCGAAATGATCGAGGCGGGCCGCGCTTTGGGGCCGAGAACCTTCTCCACGGGCGACCCCATATTTCCCGGAAACGGCCCTCACCGGAACGAACTCACCTCCTACGAACAGGCCGAACATGACATTACGCGCCTGCAGTCTCTCGGAGCCACGGCGCTCAAGCAGTATCTCCAGCCGAATCGCGAGCAGCGCCAGTGGATCACCGAAATTGCTCGTAAGAAGGGACTGCGGGTCACCGGCGAAGGTTCAAGCGATCTCGATCACAAGCTGACCATGCTGATGGATGGCCAGGCCGGCTTCGAGCATCCGACCCCCTACGTCCCGATGTATGAAGATGTCGCGAAAATCTTCGGCCAGGCGCATACCGTCTACTCGCCGACACTCACGGTCGGCGGCACCGCCCCGTGGAACGAGGAGTACTTCTTCCAACTGAGCGATGTCTGGAAAGACGCGAAGCAGCAGCGATGGATACCCTGGCGTCAACTCATACCGCATCTGAGACGCCGGTGGCTGCGTCCGGTTACCGACTACCATTTCGGTGTGCAGGCACAGAGCGTGGCGGACATCATTGCAAACGGCGGCTACAGCGCGATCGGTTCCCACGGCCAAGCACACGGCATCGGTTCGCATTGGGAAGTGTGGATGCTCGCTTCCGCACTGGGCCCGATGGGAGCGCTTGAAGTCGCGAGCGTACACGGCTCGCATTTTCTCGGCGCCGACAAGGATCTTGGGACGCTCGAGCCCGGCAAGCTCTCCGATCTCATGGTGCTCAACGCAAACCCGCTAGACGACATCCACAACACCATGAAGATTGCCATGGTCATGAAGGCCGGAACGCTCTTTGACGCCGACACGCTCGACGAGGTCTGGCCGGAAAAGAAACCGTTCGGCGACTACTATTGGATCAACCTCGACGAACTGCGAAATGATACCCGGGCAGTCGATTTCTGGGACAGGGCGAGATGATCGTCGACAGGCCGTGCTGGTCTTGCGAGCGGGCCATCGCGACTGACACCAGACCGTACAAAAATCTTATTAAGTATCAGATCAGTTAACCAAACTACGGGCAAGGGAGCCAAGGTGTTCGTATCGTCGATTGCCGCCTTCGAGCTGTGGTACGGCGTCGCAAAGAGTTCGCGTCAAGACTTCAACAGAAACGACTAGCAGCTTTTTTTTTTCGGGCCCGCTCCATCTGCTTCCGTTCGTTAACGAGGACGCTGAAATCGCCGGACCGATTCGAGCTGAGCTTGAAGCCATCGGAAAGCCTGTCGGTGCTTATGATGTGCTGATCGCAGGGCAAGCGATACGCAACAAACTCACTCTGATTACGGCAAATCTATCGGAATTCGCCAGTATTGAAGCACTGGCATGGGCCAAGCGGTCAGAGTAAGTAAAGCTATTGGTAGATTTCCGCACCAGTAGCGTCAGCGTTGAAACCGCCGGTAACAATCACCGTGCCGTCATTGAGCAAGGTTGCACTATGAAGCTCTCGTGCGTGAACCAGGCTGCCGGTCGCGCTGAAGGTTCCGGTCGTTGAGTCAAAGAGTTCTGCCAAGCCAGTTGGAGCCGGGGCGCCATCCACCGATTCACCAGTAACGCGGACGAGTATCCAGTTCGGATCTCCCCCAGTCAGAAGCACCGTCCCGTCGTTAAGCAATGTTGCTGTGTGGTATGACCGCGCAGTTTCCATATTGCCGGTGCCTGCAAACGTCCCGCCGGCTGGATCGAAAATCTCGGCGGTGACCAGACCGGGGGTTCCCAGACCAGCCGCTGTAGGACCAGATCCTCCGGCAATCAGGACTTTGCCGTCGGCCAGTAGAGTTGCGGTGTGAGCAAATCGCCCATCCTTCATGCTGCTGATCGAAGAGAAATTTGCGGAATCTGGATCATACAACTCAGCAGAAGACAGCGGATCAGCATTACTATCAGACCAGCCTCCGGTGATAAGAACCTTTCCGTTTTGCAATAGAGTTGCCGTGTGATTCGCGCGTGCAGTTTCCATGCTGGTTGCCTGAGAAAAGCTCACGGCTGTCGGATCGAATAGCTCCGCTGTTGCGATCGGGAGGAGATTGTTATCAATCCCGCCGGCGATCAGAACCTTTCCGTTCTTAAGCAACGTCGCCGTATGGTAGCAACGTGCGCTGCCCATATTCACGGTGAGCGCAAACGTTCCGCTGGCGGGATCGAAAATCTCCGCGGTGCCGACAAAGGCCGTCCCGTTCCATCCACCGGTTATCAGCACTTTTCCATCAGGAAGCAACGTTGCAGTGTGACACCCTCGCGCGCTCCCCATGCTGCCCGTGGCCGAGAAGGTCTTGGCGGATGGATCGTAGACCTCCGCTGATGCCATGGTGGCCCCTGCGCCTGCGACCAGGGTCCCTCCTGCAACCAATAGCTTTCCGTCTTTCAGAAGAGTGGCCGTGTGAAAGAACCGTCCGGTTGCCATACTGCCCGTAGCCGTGAATCCGTGGGCCGCGACAGCAATGGTGAAGTCCTGCGTTCCGTTCTGGCCCCCGGAATCCGTTACCTTCACGGTTATGGGGAATGAACCCATGGCAGTCGGGATTCCCAAAAGGGTCCCATCCCCTCCTAAATTCAAACCAGGAGGAAGTGCGCCGGTTTCACTCCATGTCAGTGGATGCAACCCGTTGTTCGCAGTGAATCTGAAATTGTACGGCTGGTTGATCGCACCGATTGGAGGCGCAGGATTCGTGACGATGCTTGGGGCTGGCGGATTGACGATGTGAATCGTGTAATTGGCGGTAACTTGATTGGGCGGAGACGAAGAGTCTGTGAGCGTTACCACCAAGTTGTAAGTTCCTGCAGTTGCGGGCCTGCAGATAATCTTCCAGGCGCCCTGGAACTTAGAACCGGTTGGGCATTCGCCGTTCGAAACAAGCTTTAAGCCAGGAGGAGTCGATGAGCCTGGCTGTCCCGCCCAACTGAACGAGTACGGCTGCACTCCACCCGTAGCCCTGAGGAAGAATCCGAAGTAGCACTTTGACACCGGCACACCACCACACTCGGGGGGACCGTAAAGATTTCCTGCCACGCCATCCGGCGGATTCCCGGAAGTGATGGCTAGTTGTCCAACGTCCGCGATTTCAATCGTGTAGTTATTAATTGTATGTACCGGTGGAATCTGCGAATCGCTAACCGTAATAGTGACTCTATATGTGCCTTTCGCAGTCGGCTGGCCCTGAATCCCCAGGGCAGAAAAACTGAGCCCCGGTGGCAGTGTCGAACCGCTCGCAGCTGCCCAACTCCAGTTGTACGGCTGCATGCCGCCGGATGCAGTAACTGAGAAGCCGCCGACTGGTCCATACGGAACGCCAACTGTTCCGGAAGGCGGCGCACTAGAAGTAATTAGAAGCGGATCAAAATGCTGCGTGATCGGATCACCTCCGCGGCCACACCCGCCGGCTACGCACACAAAAATCGCCAGCACTCCGAGGGCTCGAAGACTAAAATACTGCAGGGCCGGGTTGTTGAGTCTCACTTTAACTCTCCGTTTAGCGGCGGCCTACCTGGGTATCCAGGCAAGCCGCACCCATTTCGCTGCCATCGCACCTAGCAAAGTTCCAAGCAGCAAGCTCAGAATGAAAATTGCTATCAACCGCTTGGGTCCGACACTTCGCTTGGTTTCGCGCAATCTAGGGTTCCGTGCCCGCGAATCTGCCTCGCCTACAATCCTGTGTCTTGAGTACAAGTTGACTTTTTCCTGATAGAATCCTGAAAAATTCGCGGTTCTCCCCAGGTCCTAGCCATGGCGCGGTCCATCATGTTTGGCATATTTCGCCTTGAATTGGAGGAGCGGCGTTTGCTGCGCGAAGGCGAAGAATTGCCGCTCTCGCCTAAGGTCTTCGATACGTTGGCCTTGTTGGTGGAAAAACCCGGCCACTTGGTCACCAAAGACGAATTTATGAATCGTTTATGGCCGAATACCTTTGTCGGAGAAGACGCTCTCGCCCAGAATATTTCTCTTCTGCGCAGAGTGCTATCGGCCGGCGGAAACGGACAAGCGAACGCTCAGGAGTTCATCGCCACGGTGCCGAAACGCGGCTATCGTTTCGTTGCTCCCGTCAAACTAGAAAGCTCAGGAGGCACTGTTTCGGCAACGGTTCTCCCAGAGGCCGTCGGTCTCCCTGAGGGTCATGTTTCGTCCAATCTGGACGGCTTCGCACTGCTCCAGACTGCGCTGCCCTCAGCCCCTGGTTCTTCATCTGCTTCGAACAAGCCGCAATTTCGTGTCAGTGTGCTGATGGTCGTTTGCGCGGGAGTTTTCGTGGGTTTATTGGCGGGCGCGGCGATGTTCGTGGCGCTCTCTCCGCCGCGAATGCCTGCCGTCATGTCCGTTACGCAGATTACCCATTCCGGCCGAATCGACCCTGGCGGAAAAATGATCAGCGATGGCTCGCGACTTTATTTTCAAGAACGCGAAGGCGATCATTGGAACGTGGTGCAGACCTCGTTGACGGGAGGCGAGACGCAACCTGTACAGGTGCCGTTTAAGAATGCGGTATTGTTAGACTTGTCTCCAGATCACGCGAATTTCCTGATGACTTTTCGTACCGACGGGGAAATGCCGCTTTGGGCCTGGCCGGTGCAAGGAGGAGTGCCAAGTCGCATGGGCGATCTGACGGCCTTTGACGCGGTTTGGCATCCCAACGGCCGCCAAGTCGTTTTCGCCAAAGCGGACGGAGTCTACCTCGCAGATCGCGACGGTGCGCATGTGCGCCAGTTCGCGTCAACCCGAGGATCACCGTGGGGTCTTGCTTGGTCTCCGGACGGAACAGTTCTACGCTTTGCGGTTTTCCCCTCGGGCACTTTCAGCAGCTCAATGTGGGAGATTCGCTCTGACGGGTCGAACCTTCGTGAACTCTTTCGGGATTGGAATACCCCGCCTCACGAGTGTTGCGGCTCCTGGTCCCAGGATGGGACCTATTTCTTCTTTAGTTCAGTTCGACCGGAAGCGGGGCGCCGGTCCAACGCTCTCTGGAGTATCCAGGAAAAGACAAGCTGGTGGAGGAAGAGTTCAGCTCAACCATTTCGTCTTACGACCGGCCCTACGGAGTTCGGAGGTCCGCTCATCAGCGCTCCGGATTCACGGCGTCTGTACGTATTCGGAGTGGACTACAGAGCCGAACTCGTCAGCTTCGATCCAAAATCGCGTCAAGCTACCATATTGCTTCCCGGCAGCCGCGCAGAACAAGCGGACTATTCCCGTGACGGTGAGTGGCTCGTCTATGCAACGACTCTGGATAACGTGGTTTGGCGTGCCAAGTCCGATGGAAGCCTGCGAACTCCCGTAACAGCTCCTCCTATTCTTGCCACCCATCCTGTATGGTCTCCCGACGCCAAACGGATTGCTTTCGTCAACCATTCGCCGGACTGTGAAAACAAGCTGTATATCGTCTCTGCGGACGCTGGTACTCCACGCGAGCTCTTTCCGAACGAGTGCGAGCAATATGATCCAGCATGGTCTCCGGACGGAAAATACCTGGGCTTCGTCCGATCTGAAAAACTTGTTTCCGGGACACTGTCGCCGTCTGCCATTGAGCTGCTCGATCTCGCGACAAACCAACGTTCCACTCTCGCCGACTCACAAGGACTGCGCTCGCCATCTTGGTCTCCCGATGGACAGTTCGTTGCAGCCATTACGGAAGATCTTCACAAGCTGCTGCTTTTTGACGTCCGCTCGCAGAAATGGGCGGAACTCGCGCAAGGAACTTCTATTGGCGGTTTCCTATGCTGGTCTCGAGATGGAGCTTATCTTTATTTCCAGGACCTTCTGGCTCCGAACGAGGCCGTGTATCGCATACGAATACGCGATCGCAAGCTGGAAGTCGTGGCAAGTTTTGAGAGTTTGATCAAATCCGGAGTACAGCGCTGTGCCTTCATGGAGCTCGCTCCAGACGGTTCTCTCGTCGTCACTTTGCTACGCAACCACGCCGACATTTACGCTCTTTCGCTGCAACTTCCCTAGTTGACAACGCTCGTTATTCGCGGCGTTCTTCGAGCGCGGGCAGCACTTCCAGTAACCTTTGCCTTGCTGCTTGCATTCCTGCGGGGTCGATCTTGTCCATGGCGTCTTGCGGCGTGTACCAGTAGGGATAACTGATGTAGTCGACGAGATCGCTCGCAGCGACACCGCGCTTGAGAAACAAACAATGATCGTCGCCGCCGTCTGTATGCATCTCGTCCAAAAATATTTCCAAAGCTCAGGCTCTTTCCTTTTGCCCAGATCAGATCGTTGAGCCACTTTGTTGATTCCGAATCGCGGCGCAGTTTCACACCGCGACCCGCCACCATGTCCACCAGAATTATCGCTTTCATCGACTACCCATTCCCACGACAGAACGATCGTCGTTACACATGGTGGCCACATCTGTCTGGGCAAGAAAAGAAATCAGCACAGTCTTCGCCGGCCAGGCCGTCGGCATCGAGGAAGTCCACGACGACATCGGGCTAGTCAGCGCATGGATTATGATTTGGAACACTTCGATCTGGAGACTCGGGTGCTTGAACCATTCGACAATCCGTTCGGCCCGAAAGTGTTACCCATGTTGCCGGTACGAAGTGTTACCCATGTCTCCGGGCCGGACCTTAGTGGAAGTGGTCGGGGCGAAAGGATTTGAACCTTCGACCTCCTGGTCCCGAACCAGAGTCGTGAAAAATACATAAGTCGTTTCGGTGGTGTCGCATACAACCGAAATTCACTTCGGCCTCGAAGGCCTTAACTAAACCTAAGTTGAACCTAAGAAAGAGAAAGCTCGAGGTACGGCTTCACAAGTCCAATCGTGTCTTCTCCGGCGCTCGCCCACAGAACCTGCAGCGCCACAACCACACCCAATTCTTGGAACCGCGGAATATCCGCGGGGTCCGCGAACTGAACGTGTGTCAGCGTATGCCGCAATCCGCTGCTGCCGTTCGCCCGGCGTGCCCTTTCGATTCCGTTTAGCGATTCCTTGACCGCAACATCGCCTAAAGCGTGCACATGTACGATGAGCCCCTGTTTGGCGGCGATCACGAGTTCTGCGAACCGTGCCGGCTCGAAGAGAAGCTCGCCATTTTTTCCGGAGTTGCAGTAGGGCTTAGTCATGGCTGCCGTTTGTGAGGGATATTCGACGACGCCATCGGCAAAGATCTTCACTCCCGTGACGGACAAGTTCGGAATACTCTTGAATTTCTCAACTAGTTTCTGAACGTTCGCCAGTTCCTCCGCAGGTTTGCGTGCGAGAACTTGCGGGAAAGCGACGACGTGCGCAGTCAACTCTCCGTGCTCCGCCAGTCGCCGGTAGGTCTCAAGCACGGATTCATCGGCCAGCGGATCAAGCCACGAAGTAATCCCGGGACTGTGGTTGTACTGAACCGCAGCGCGGCCTCCCTCGAGGAGTTGTTCTTTCGTCGGCTCAGGAAGATTTTCTTGCACTTTTCGCAGTCCCGCATCGACCAGGAATCCGTTGGGTTCGAGCTTCGAGTCCACGCCGTAGTATTGGCGATCGTTTGCCGGAAGATGCTGAATGAAATCCTTGGTGATTCCTGCGCGAATCGCTACTGCTTCCGCGTAGGGATGCTCTATCTCCGCCGTAAAGATTCTGGCGTTGCAGAAAACGCGCTCGGCTGCGTCATCCGCCTCCGCCCTCGTCGCCGAGGCCAATACTGCGATTGCGAAAACGATCAGCCCAAAAAATCTTGGAACCCTCATCCTTACTCTCCTCCCTAAATTTCAACGCGCATTTCTCTTTGTGCTCCAGCCGTGCGCTCGGAGATTGGATCGCTTTGTCGAATGTCCCGACGCTTTCTCATACCACAGCTGGGTGTGGAATCCCCCGATTTTTGTAAGGCAAACTACAAATGGATAAGCCACAGTTCCCGGCGCGCAAATTGATTTCAGTCCTTCAAGAGTCGTCGGTGGTCCGGGCATGCATTTTCCCAAGTATTAGGACGCATTCCGAGGGCCGAAAGAGGACGACTCAGCGCGGTCTTTATCGTGAGGTTAGCCGGAATTAGTGTGATGCCGGCCCGAATGTGACGCGAAGCGCGTAAGCGTATTTCGTAGGAGCTTGCGCGGGGAGCCGAACGTGTAAGCCGTCGCGACACTGCTCGAACTGTAATTTCGCATCACTGCCAACCAGGGCAATGGATTGCACGTGCTCAGTGCCCGTGGCTTGCGCGAGAGCGTGAATTACGGCTTGCGCATTTGCCGGCCAGCCGAGTCCGATTACATAGAGCGCCTCACCCTTGGTCGTAAAGCGAAAATCCTCCGGCGTGTAATGAGCCGTGTCGGTGTCGTGAAACGAGCCGGACGCGACTTTGGTTGGTCCTTCACCGTAGATCCTCCACGCTCGCGTCCCGTAGATGGCTTCGCCATTTACTTTCAGCCAAGCGCCAACGTCCAGTAGCACTTTCTGAACCTCATCTGGAATCGTGCCATCGGATTTCGGTCCGATATTCAGCAATAAATTTCCGTTCTTACTGACAATGTCAATCAGCTGGTGCACGACGAACTCAGGCAATTTGAACGTGTCGTCTTTGATGTATCCCCAGGATTTGTTGCTGATGGACGTATCCGTTTGCCAGGTTAGTGGCCGAATTTCGCCGAGCTGTCCGCGTTCCAAGTCGAGCACAGCGGCGTGCTCCTGCATCGCGTAGTCTTTGTAGTTGATCACACCGACGTGGTCCCCATAATCCAGCGAACGGTTGTAGTAGAACGCGGCGAATCGAGTCAGATTCGGCCGGATCGAAGGCTGGCCGATCCACCAATCGAAGTACACGATGTCGGGGTGATATTTCTCGACGAGCTCTGCGCCTCGCGCCAGCCAGTCGTCCGCCCATGCCGTCGAGACGTAGGTGAAATCGTTGCTTACGGGAGTGCCCCCGGGAGCCGCAAGCCATGGATGTGCCAAGCCGTACAGCACAGCGCATTGCGGATCGTTCACGTCGGACGAAATGCTTCGG
>DATMZI010000162.1:0-32910 GCA_035607085.1 Candidatus Eiseniibacteriota bacterium
CAGCGCCAGAAAAATCGAACCCATAATGCCGGTTCGCGCAAAAGGGACGACGACTTTCCAAGTTGATTCCCATCGCGTGGAACCCAGCGCCAGCGCCGCTTCCCGCTGGTCACGGGGTACCGAAAGCAAGACTTCGCGCGACACCGAGATGATATAAGGAATCACCATGATGGCGAGAACGATGCCGGCAGTGAGGAATCCGACTCCATACGCCGGCCCCTGAAAGAGCGGCAGAAAGCCGAGCGTGGCTTTCAGGGTTGGGGCGATCCATGTACGCATCAGGGGAATTACGATGAACACGCCGAGCACGCCGTAAATTACGCTCGGCACCGCTGCCAACAAATCGATAAAAAATTGTAGAGGATCAGAGAGTTTTTGCGGGGCGAGTTCGGCAAGGAAGATGGCCGCTCCGATTCCGAGAGGAATGGCAATCGACAACGCGACACCAGCGGTTACGACTGTGCCGTAAATAAAAGTCAGGGCTCCAAACTGCTCCGCGACGGGATCCCACAACTTGGTTACAAAAAATGCTAACCCAAATTTTTGTCTGGGCAGCGAAGAAGCAATCCACAACTCATAGACCAGCAGGACAGTAATCAGAACCACGCTCGCGGCAAAAAGAAACGTGACCAGGCGGGCAATTTCGTCGCCGTTCCGCAGGCGTGAAAGAAACGAGCGCGAATTGTCGACTGGATCCGCGCTCGGCACGTGAATGGAAGAAGTGGCCACGCTCGCGTTTACTGCACCTTGCCGAGGGCTTTGAGTTCCCTGTCAACCACTTCTTTGGGTAGTTTCGCATAGGACAGCACTTCGGCAGCACTCTGACCGTCGGTGATCGCCCACTTCACGAAGTTCTTTATAGCATCGCGTTTCGCTGCGTCCTTAAACTTCTCCGGAATGAGCAACCAGGTGAAACTGGAGATAGGATAAGCATTTTTCCCGGGGGCGTTGGTAATGGAAACGCGGAAGTCCTCCGGCATGGTTTTGGAGGCGCCTGCTGCGGCCTCGCTGACGCTTGCCAAATCCGCTTTAACGAAGGTTCCCGCCAGGTTCTTGACGGTTCCATAAGTCATTTTGTTCTGCGCGGCGTAGATCAATTCGACGTACCCGATGGAATTGGGCGTCTGCTTGACCAAACCACTCACGCCCTCATTTCCCTTACCGCCGAGGCCCACGGGCCAATTAACGGATGTACCTTTTCCGACTTTATCCTTCCAATCACCGCTGATTTTGGACAGATAGTCAGTCCAAATGTAGGTGGTGCCGCTGCCGTCGGAGCGATGAATCACGACGATGTCATTGCCAGGAAGGTTGACGCCTTTGTTGGCATTCGCGATCGCGGGATCGTTCCATTTGGAAACACGGCCCAGGAAAATTCCCGCCAATGCCTCGGGGGTGAAATTGAGCGACTCGCTCACTCCGGGAACGTTATACGTCGGAACGTCTGCACCCAAAACAGTAGGGAAATGAAGAATTCCTGTTCCGTTTTTCGCACGATAGGCCTTAATCTGATCGTCATTCATCGGACCGTCTGTGGCGCCAAAATCGACAGTTCCTTCCGTAACCTGCTTGATGCCGGCTCCCGAACCCACGGACTGGTAGTTAATCTGTGTCCCGTTGGCTTTGTGAAATTGATCGAACCATTTGGAATAAATCGGGTAGGGAAAAGTGGCGCCCGCGCCATTGATCAGCAGTCCGCCCTGCGCGAGCATCACGCCGGCCAGCGAAAGACCCAGCACCAATAAACCTGACAATCTTTTCATTTTTTGTCTCTCCACACGAATCGGGCCGTTGAGCGGCCGATGTTTACACCAGGTCGGGTTTAGTTCCGCTAGACGCCATTCTGTGCGTGCATTGTTACGGAATTGTTACAAGCTGTTCAGAGTTAGTTGAATCCCAAACTGACTGATTTTGAGAGGGTTGTTTGGCAACGAGCCGCTTGCTTCGCCAAAGCGAAACAAAAGGGCGGCGCTTTGTTCAGCGCCGCCCCTTCTCGTCTCCAGGGGTGGGGCGAAACCGCAAAACACCCGGGTTAAGGAATGTAATAGCGGAAGGAAGTAAACAGCATGTTATCAACGGCCTTGGGAGCGATGCCGTTGTTACCGGACCATCCCGTCTTGGTTAAGTAGGAGTATTGGATGCCCCACCGTACGCCACCCTTTGGTCCGGTGTACACCTTGTGCCAAAACCCGAGGGTTGCTTCGCTGATCGCGCGAATGTCGCCCGCGCAAGTACCGCCGGTGCCGGGTGTTCCGGTTCCTGTCGGTGTGGTTTCCGCCGAGCAACCGCTATTGTTGGCGAACGGCGAACCATAACCGCCAATACCGGTGTTCGAAGTTGTGATCGTCGTAGCGGTTCCCACGGGGTCGCCAGGATTTGGCCCCGTCAAGGTGGTGGTGGCGAATTTTACGGATTGATATCCCGTATAGGCGGCGCGGCCCGCGTATTCCTGACCAAAGTAGGCGTACACGTCCAATTTTGCGTGCGGGTGGAACTCCAGCCCGCTGAGCCACTGACCGCTCTTGACTAGAGCAAGCGTGCCGTCGGGACGAGCCGTAGTATCCGGCAATTGCGCTGAGCCGTACCGTCCGATACCGCTTCCGCCAACGACCTTCAAGGAGGCCTCCAGCTTTTTGGCAAACAGCGGCACCTTCGCGCTCGCGCCGCCGCCACCGCCAGTGCGCGAATCGTTAAATGCGCCGGCTACGCTTGGCGTGGTTGCCGCGGAGGCCGTGCAAGACAGCGCCGGGCCTACCAGGGTGACCGACCCAGCGGTGCCCGGTGTTCCCGAACTCGCGAGAGGACTTACGACCGCGCACGGGTAAATGCGGTTCCGGAATTCACTCACAATTCCGAACACTTCATAGTGACCCCAGCCAGGATCGAGAGCAGCCTTGGCGATGAAGTCCGGCGCCTTGTTGGTAGTGTATCCGGTGGCATCGAACGCGTTGAACAAACCACCACTTGCGCCCGGGGCGTTCAGCCAGAAGTTCTGCGAGACGGTTCCGCTCGAGGCTGTGTATGTGGAAAATCCCCGGCCGCCAATGGTTGTTTGCGGCCCTTCCACGGAGAAGCCCAACGCCAACTTGTCGTTGAAGCTCTTCACGACGCGGAAGCCATATTGCCGCGCCCAGGTGAAGCCTACGCTGTATTGGTGGTCGACGACCATCGGCGTATTCTCTTGCCGGTTGATGATTCCTTTCTTGGTTTCGGTGGCCAGGCTCCACATATGGCCGCCGGTAAAGCTCCAGCCGTTATCGAAGGCGACCTGTGCAAACATCTGACGCTGGCGGAACAC
This sequence comes from Candidatus Eiseniibacteriota bacterium, assembly GCA_035607085.1. Classification (GTDB taxonomy): domain Bacteria; phylum Acidobacteriota; class Terriglobia; order Acidiferrales; family UBA7541; genus Acidiferrum. The sequence continues at coordinate 3,299 of DATMZI010000162.1, forward strand.
ATAGCTGTTGCTCTGCCGATTGTTGGACGTCGTTCCCGCCCCCAGGAAATCGGCCTCAAAATAGCCGCCAATCTTGGCAGCTCCCAGCTTCCCCTCAACCAGCAAAGTCATGCGCGTCTGGCGCCCAGAAAAGTTGTTCTCGGTTACCTTGCTCAGGGAATTGCCAGGGAAGGGAATACCGGTAAACGGCGTGTTGTCGTCGGCGCTGGCCGCACGCTGGCGGGAAATGGTTTCGGCAGCAAAGAAGCCACCCGGCGTGATGCTGACTCCCTTGTAATGAATCGTGGAAGGCGACTCGCCGGCAATGATTCTCTTTTGCGTATCCTGCACCGCGCCCTTCAGTGAATCGCTGCCCAGCTTCAAATCTGCAACGTCCGAGCTCAAAGTAGTCGTGGTGGTTTTGACTTCCGCATTACTTGCTGCCACTTCGGCGACTTTGGTGTTGGCTTCGGTGGCTTTGACGTCTGCGGCCGTCGCAGCGCTCTTGGCATCACCGATCTGCGAATCACGGCGGGACAATTCTTCCTTCAGTTGCTGGATCTGCTGCTGCTGGGCCTCCAAGGTCTGCCGCAGCGCTTCCACTTGTTCAGCAAGGACCGCCGTCGCGGACTTCGCAGCGGGCTTCGTGGTCTTTTTCTTGGTGTTTTCCGCCGGTTGCGGATCGCCGTCTTTCGGCGTGTCCGCAAACGCGGTCCCGGACATCAGGAAAAGGGACAATACGATGGCTGCTAGTTTATTCATTTCCTCTCTCATTGACCGCTTGGGCGGTCTTCCTTCCGTTTGCTGCAATTTAATTTGGGATTACCGGTGAGTACGCGTGCCTGCCTTGCGGTGGTAACGTAAGGTGAGCTTCTTACGGGCACGTCAATCAAATATGAATATCCGGTAACAGGGATTGTTACAGGGGAATTCACTGACGAGCCTGGGGTTACGGGTTGAGAGAGCTAAAAATGAACGACAACCGGCAGGCCCTCCGCCTGGAACGCTGTTTCCGGTCGCCACCACCCGTTGCTTGTCCGTCGGCAACTCCGGAGTCCATCACCGGTGTCAGGAGCTCCCGAGAGTTGCAGGTAGTGGAAGGATGCTTACTTACTTCGGCTCGCCCATCGTATAGGCAAGGATCAGACGGCTCAAACGGTACTGATATTGGGCATCAGTGTCGGCGATGTCGGCTTCGGTTTTCTGGAGTTCGGCCTGCCCGAGTTCGACGATAGAACCGAGGCCCAGGTTATAGCGAGATTGCGCGAGCTTCAGACCGAGGTTGGCTTGTTCACGCAGCTCTCTGGTAACGCCCAGCCGATCAAAGGCACGCTGTGAATCCTGCCAGGAGATGCGCACATCGCGAGCGACGTTGTTTCGCTGGTCCATCAGTTTTTGTTTGGCGACGTCGGTCTGTAGGTCGGCAGTCTTGGCCCGCGCACTGTATAAAAAGCCATTGAAGACCGGAATGTTTACGTTGACGCCGACTGCGCCGTACCAATTGGGAAGATTTTCGTTGCGCACTGGCGCGACGCCAGCCGCGCCCAAAGCACTGACCGTCGGCTTCCACAGGTCATGCTCGGCCTGGCCGAATTTTTCGGCGGCCTCCAGCTGATCCTGCAGAGCCAGAATTTCGGGGCGGCGCTGCATGGCTGCCATAATCAGTGGAGTCACGTCGGGCTCCGGCTGCTCGGGCTCATGCGAGGACTCAACCAAATCGAACTTCTGCTGATCCGGATAACCAAGAATCGCGGAAAGGGCGGCGAGTGAGGCTTCGGCGTTGTTTCGCGCTTCGAGTCGCAACAACTTCGCCCGGGCCAGGTCCACGTTGGCAAAGCTCAAGTCCAGATCTGATTTCAATTTGGCCTGGGTCAAAGCGCTGACTTGGTCCGCAATCAGCTGGCGTGCATCCACCGTTTGCTGTGCCACTTGTAACAGAGCCCTGGTTTCCAGGGCGTTATAAAAAGCCTGGTCCGCGGCCATGAGGATTTGCGCGGTTGTCGCCGCTGAATTTTCGTCCTCAGCTCTGGCTGACGATTTGGCGCTGGAGACAAGACTTCGAGTTCGACCAAAATCAGTGATCAACTGGCTTACTGTGCCGCCGGTTGCAACTCTCGGATAAATGATGGGATTGTTCAGCGCACCTGCCGCGATGCGCGCGTGGTCGCTGGCGTCGACGCCGGTAAGGCTTACGTAGGCGCCAGGCAAGAGAGCCGAGCGCTGTTCCCTCACGTACTGCGCCGCTTCGAGCGCGCGCAACTTTCCGACCGTGATCTGCGGATTGTTTCTAAGGGCCAGCGCTTCGGCCTGTTTGCGACTCAAAGAGGTGGGGTTCGTTGCCGGGGGAGTCGGAAAAGCCGGTGTCTGCGCGGGTACCGGCGCCCCCAGGCACAGCAGGAAACCCAGCCAAGACAATTTGCTGCTGGTGCGTTTGTAGGACATCAGGCGTGCGCCTCCTCTTTCGTGCGCTCTTCATTGCGGTGCACGATCAAGTAGGCGGCCGGGACCAGGTACACGGTGACCACCACGGACACCAGCAATCCGCCGATGATGGCGCGGGCCAGCGGAGCGTACTGCTCGCTGCCCGCCTCGATGCCCAGCGCCATCGGAATCAACCCCAGCAGCGTGGCGAGCGAAGTCATCAGCACCGGCCGCAGCCGCAACCGCGATGCAACTGAGACTGCTTCTTTCAATGGCTTGCCCTCGCGATGCAGGTGCCGCGCAAACTCTACGATCAGGATGCTGTTGGACACCACGATGCCGACCATCATGACCACGCCCATCAGCGACATGACGTTGAGCGTGGTGTGTGTGGCCAGCAGGAATAGCAGCACTCCGGCGAGTCCTGGCGGCACAGCCAGCAAAATGATGAAAGGATCGGTCCACGACGCGAATTGCGCCACCAGGACCAGATACACCAGCACCATCGAAAGAATCAGGCCAATGCCAAAACTTCTGAACGAAGCGCGCATGCCTTGTACCGAGCCGCGCAGCGCCACGCGCGCACCCTCCGGCATCTTGGTGTTCTTGAGAATGTTTTCGATCTGTCCGGTAATCGTACCCAGATCCTCCTTTTTGGGAGCGACATATAAGTCAACCACTCGGAACAATTGGTAGTGATCCACTTCCGTGGGCGAAGCGATGGTGCTCACCTTCACCACGCTGTCCAGGAACGTAGGTTGCGAAATTCTGGGGCCGCGAAGAGGAATCTGTTTCAGATCGATCATGGTATTCACAGCATTTTCGGGATACTGCACGGCGAGCAGGTATGGATTGCCGCTTTGAGGATCGATCCAGTAATTTGGCGCGATCATTCCGTTGGAAGTCAGCGCGGTGATGACGTTGTCGACGATCTCCTTTTGCGAAAGTCCGAGCTGGCTGGCCTTTTCACGATCCACGTCCAGCTGCAGCGCGGGATAGTCAATGTCCTGTGGGATGAGCACGTCGCTGACACCTTTGAGCCGGCGGATTCGCGAAGCCATTTCCACCGCGGCGGCGTAGGTTTGTTTCATGTTGCTGCCGCTGACTTGCACGTCGATCGGGGCCGGCAGGCCGAGATTCAGAACGGCATCCACCAAACCGCCCGACTGAAAATAGGTCGAGATCTGCGGCAATTCTCGCGACACCCGGTCGCGTACGCGCTGCATGTACTGATAGCTGCCGATTTTGTGCTGTTCGTTCAAGCTGACTTGCACAAAGGCGGTATGCGGCGCCGAGTTGGATGTGTAGATTGAAGAAAAGTCCGGGGTCACGCCGATGTTAGCGACGATGATCTGCAATTCATCCTTCGGCACTACCTCGCGCACAATGTCTTCAATTTTCTTCACGTAATCTTCGGTGATCTCTACGCGTGTTCCGGTGGGTGCCTTGAGGTTGATCACGAACTGGCCCGGATCGGTGCGAGGGAAAAACGAAACGCCCAGTAATGGGTACATGGCGAAACACAGCAGCGAAACGCCGGCCAGCCCCAGCACGGTTGTCACCGGCCTCAGCAAGGTGGTCGCGAGCGAGCGGTCATAATTCACCAGCATACGGTTAAAATACCCGTCAAACCTCTTTGCGACCTTGCCCAACCGAGCTTCAATCGAGCCCTCTCCGAGCTCCTCATCCGCTTGCTGCTTCTTGATGAGTTTGGCGCAGAACAGCGGCACCACGGTCATCGCCACCACGTACGACGCTAACAGCGACAGAACTACAGCCGTAGCCAGCGCAACGAAAAGAAACCGGCTCACGCCATAGAGAAAGACGACTGGAAAAAACACCATCGAAGTGGCGAGGGTAGCAGCCAGAACGGGTAACGCTACCTCACTGCCGCCTTTTTCGGCTGCCAGTTCCGGCGACTCGCCCATTTCCAGATGCCGGAAAATGTTTTCCAGCGCGATCACCGAGTTATCAATCAAGCGCGAAAACGCCAGCGCCAATCCACCCAATACCATGGTGTTGACAGTTCCACTGCCGGCTCCAATCGCCAGGAACGCGGCAAGCGCGGACAACGGAATGGAGAGAAACACCGCCGCGGTCGCGCGAATACTTCCCAGAAAGATCAGAATCATCAACCCGGTCAGCACCAATCCGATTCCGCCTTCGCGAACCAGGTTGGAGATCGCGGCACGCACGAAAATGGACTGATCGAACACTACGCGCGTCTTCAGCTGGTTGGGGATGTCCACCAAATGTTGCAGCGCCTCGCGAATTCCTTCGACAACCGCGATGGTGTTGGTATCGCCTCCCTGCTTGAGAATGGGCAGGTACACGGAAGGCTGACCATCGACGCGTACTACATTGGTCTGAATTGCCTGCGCGTCCACGGCTTTTCCAACGTCCCCCACAAGTACCGACGACTGCCCCACCGTCTTCAATGGCATGGAGTTGATCGAACCGGGCGTGACGGCCTGGCTGTTTGAGTACAAGTTGTAGTCGAACGGCCCTATCTTCACGTCGCCGGCGGGCAAAATCAGGTTGCTCTCGTTGATTTGCCGTACCACGTCCATCGGACTCAGCTGGTGCGCCTGTAGCTTCAGCGGATCGACGTACACCATGATCTGCCGGTAGCGGCCGCCGAACGGCTGCGGCACCGAAGCTCCGGGCACATTTGCAATCTGGTTGCGCACGTTGTACTGGCCGAGATCGTGCAGCTCCGTCTCGTTGAGTCCCCGGCCTTTCAGCGTGATCAGGCAAACCGGCAAGCTCGACGCGTCGAACTTCAGGACGACCGGAGGCAGAGTTCCCGGCGGCAAACGCCGCAAATCCGCCATCGCCAGGTTTGCGATGCTGCTTAGGTCCGCATCGGAATTCGTACCTGGCTGAAAATAGACTTTGATCAGGCTGACACCGGGCAGCGAGCGCGATTCGATGTGGTCAACGCCGCTGGCTAGCGTAAAGAATCGCTCGAACGGGTTGGTAATGTTGGTTTCGATCTGCTGCGGCGGCATGCCCGAATAAAACGTGGCGACAACCACCACGGGAATATTGATCGGAGGAAACAGGTCCACCGGCATGCGCACCAGCGTCACCGTGCCCACAATCGCCACGATCAGACAGCAGACCATGATGAAAAATGGATTGCGTATCGAAAATCCCGCCATCAGCTCGCCCCTCCGCTGCCCGGAGACCCAGGCGCGATTTCCTTGGGCTGCACTTTTTCGCCTTCGCGAAATTGGCTGCGGTTTCCGATCACCACGCGGTCTCCTTCCTTCAGGCCGGAAACCACCTCCACGCGCGACCGGCCTTGAATTCCCAGCGTGACTTTGCGTTCTTCCACGGAGTTTGTCGCAGTCAGGATCAACACCGTCGCGCTGTTCCCGCTCTGCGTCACGGCCTCCAGCGGAACGCTCAACGCACTGGGCCGCTGCGCCAGGGTCAGCTGCGCTTCTGTGTACATGCCCGGTATGAACTTGCCGTCGCGGTTCTCGAAGTCGATTTCCGTTTGCATGGTCCGGGTTTGCATGTCGAGTGAATCGGCAAAACGCGAAACTTTCCCGGTGATGTCTTTGTCCAACGCCGGTACATGCACCCTTACCGGAGCGCCTAGATGAATCTGCGCGGCCAGAGATTCAGGAATTGGAAGCACCAGCCGCAGCCTGGAAACTTCCGCGATGCGCACCACCGGAATTGCTTGCGTGCTGGACGACGTTCCGGCGGCGACCAGCGAGCCGGTATCTGCGTAGCGCATCGTCACCACGCCAGTGAATGGCGCCACAATCCGCGTGTAGTTCGACATGGCTCTGAACTGTCTCTGGTTCGCGGCGGAGATTTCCACCTGCTGTTCAGCCGCGGAAAGAGCCGCCTGCGCGCTGGACACCTGTGCTCCGGTTTCCAGATCCTTGGCTTGCGCATCATCCACTTCCTGCTCGGCCACCAATCCTCTCTGCTGTTCGCTGGCCTGCTTCAAGCGCACGTACATGGAATGCGCGGCGGTGTGCGCCGATTCCGCTCTCTGCACGTCGCCCTGCTCGCGCCGAATTTCTTCTTTGGCGCGGCGTAAAGCGGCGTCGGCCCCGCTCAGCTGGGCGGCCAGTTCCGGTACTTCCAGCATGGCCAGCGTCTGGCCCTGCTTCACGTGATCGCCCACATCCACGTAAATCTTCTGGATGTAGCCGGCCACCTTTGCGTGGACATCCACGTCCTGAAACGGTTTGAACTCGCCTGCAATGGTCAGCGTGCTGTCCATCGGCCCGCGTTCAATCCTGGCCACCGCAGCAATCACGGCATCACCCGCCACCGGATGATCGGTGTCATCGGCCTCCGTTGGCGAACGGCCGAACCATCGCCGCGCGCCGGCAGTCACTGCGAGCAGCGCCACGGCTGCTCCGATCCATTTTTTGCTAGTCATTTTCTTTTTCCATTCGCGTGCAGAGCCCCTTGGCGAAAGCAAACACCTAGAGACCTTCTCTTAGGAGCCCTAAAGCAGGCCGACCGGCTTGTGCTGACGCCGCAACCTTTACTTCATTGCATTGAGGGTTTTCTTTTAGACAGCAGGAGGCGGCCGGAACCACAGACTCGAGGAGAAACCCGTCTGCGGGGATGCAACTGCATCGCGATCAACTGTGCGCCACGACGTGGGTGAGATCGTAACCGTCAGGTCGACCGGTAGCGGTGCAACGGCCAAGTCCGGTAACGGCGCCACGAACCGGTCCCGCTGCGGAAACTGTTCCAGCTCGGAGGAACCTACCGTGGCGCGGTGGCTCGCGGGATGGCATACACCTAAATCGCCGTCCCGGTGAGGGACCAGGAAGGGGTTATAGAGAAACAACCCGGCCAGCAGAAAGCACATCGCAACCCGCCAGGTTATGGCGGAATCGCGACGGTTTGTGGCTTGCGGGATGTTCACTTACCTCTTCTCGACACTTCCACCTTAAGTTCGACTGCCCATATCGGTCAAGAGGATGCCTGGCCTTGCTCCCTCGAACTGGCGGAGGAGGTGGGGATCATTGCCAGGGGTGCAATGATCCCCGTGGTAGGTTCGATCACTGAAGTTCAAACGCTGCGAGTATCCGATTCTCGGTTCAAGTCCGAATAAAGGCCGTGTGAATTCTGTGTGACCCCGTCCGCCATTTCGCTGGTCTCTTCCTCGCCGCTCGCCGGCACCGGCGAAGTCCCCAACCCGCGACCATGGCGCACATCGAGCCCGCGCACCCAGTAAATGATGTCCTCGGCGATGTTGGTGGCGTGGTCCGCAATCCGTTCCAAATGCCGCGTGGCCAGGATGAACTGCAGGCTCGGCACTACCAGCGCCGTCTGCTGCGTCATCTGCTCCAGCAGCCGCTCAAAAATGCTGTCGCGGAACTGGTCCACCAGGTCGTCGCTCTCCAAAACACGCGTGGCCATCGTCGCATTGCGGAAAATCAGCGCGCCAAGACTCTTGGTCATCATCGCTTTCACGGCTTGGGTCATGGCTTCCAGTTCTTCCGGAGCACGCGAGCCCGGCATCTCGCGCAGGCTGGTCACCCGCTCTGCCAGGTTCACGGCCAGGTCGCCAATGCGCTCCAAGTCGTTGGTAATCTTCAGTGACGCGACAATCAGCCGCATCTCGTCATCGCTGAATCCGCCGCGCCGCAACAGGCGAATGGCGTGCTCGTCAATCACGATCTCCATCTCGTTGATGCGCGGCTCCAGCAGAAATACCTCGCCGGTCAGCGCCCCTGCTTTCGGATCATCCACGCTGACGATCGCTTCGAGCGCGCGATTTACCGCTCCTTCCACCGTGCGCGCCATCGAAATCAGATAATTCACCAAAGTGTCGTAGAGCACCGTTTCCGTCAGTCCAGCGGACGATCCCATGGAGCCTTCTTTTCGAGCGAAAATCTTCCGCCGCTCGTACTCGCAAGCTACGTAAGCGTCATTACAGCAAGATGATTGGAAAGTTAAAACTTCGGTAAGAAGCTTAGTTAGCCGGGTTGCGGCCGGCGCTTCCCGGGCGCGGAGCGGACCGCTCCACATCGAACATGGGCACAGAAAAGTTAAACTGCGAGCCGCGGCCAACTTCGCTGTCCACCCAGATGCGGCCGCCGTGCGTCTCCACCAGGTGTTTGGCGATGGAGAGGCCCAGGCCGGTACCGCCGACTTCCCTGGAACGGGCAACGTCCACACGATAGAAGCGCTCAAAAATCCGCGGCTGGTCGGCTAGCGGAATCCCGATCCCGGTGTCGGACACGGAAAAGATCACTTCGCCATCTTTCGGGCTGGCGCTGACCATAATCTGTCCGCCCGCCGGCGTATATTGAATGGCATTGTCCAGCAGGTTTTGCAGCACTTCGGTCAGCCGCCGCCGGTCGCCCGCAATGTCGGGGACGCGTTCCGCCAGATTCACGAAAAGTTTCAAGTCCTTCTCTTTCGCGCGGGGACTGGAAGTCTCGATGCAGCTCTCCACAAACGGCCCCACAGGTATGCGACGCGTTTCCAGTTCCAGGCGCTCGGCATCCATTTTTGAAAGCATCAGCAAATCTTCGGTAAGCCGGGCCAACCTGCGCGAATGTTCCACGATGATGCCGAGGAACCGCTCGCGGTTTTGCGGATCGTTCATCGCGCCGGCTAGCAAAGTCTCCGCGAATCCCTGAATCGCCGTCAGCGGCGTGCGAAATTCATGCGAAACGTTGGCCACAAAGTCGCGCCGCACCCGCTCGAGCTTCCGCAAATCCGTGATGTCATGCAGCACGATCACCGCGCCGTTAGTTTCCGCCGCTCGCACCGACGCCACCGTCGCCGCAAAAAAATGCTGGCGCAGCGTACCTGTCACAATTTCCGACTCCACGCGCGGCTCGCCCGCCAGCACCTTGCGCGCCGCTTCGATCAATTCCGTCTGGCGCACCACTTCCACCAGCCCGCTTCCCGGTTGCGCAGGTGTCTTCAATTCCAGAATTTCGGCGAAACTCTGGTTTGCAAATACCACCCGCTCGGCCCCATTCACCACCAGCACGCCTTCCACCATGCTGCCCAGAATGGCCGACGAAAGATTCCGTTCCTCGGTCAGCGTTCGAATCGTACGATCCAGCCGCGCAGCCGTCTGATTGAGTGAATGGCTCAGCCGGTCCAGCGCGTCGCCGGTCCCGTCCGAGGACTGCGGCCGGAAATCCCCCTCGGCCACGCGTTGCGAAAAGGCAGTAAGCCTTTCGACTCGCTCCGAAAAATTCTTCGAAACCAGAACGATCACTCCGCCTGCAACCAGCAGAATCATCAGCGAGGCAAGCCACAGACTTCTCCGGAAGGGCCCCAACACCTTCCCGACGGTCTCTTCGGGCAACGCGAACCGCATGATAAAAGGTTTACCGGCGGCCGACGGTTGCCGCACAGCGTAGTATAAAAGCTCGCGATTGAGCGTTGCGCTGTGCCGGATCGAACGCCCACTGCCCTCGGCCATAGCCTGCAGAATTTCCGGCCGCTGCGCATGATTCTCCATGGTCTGCGGTTCCGATTGCGAATCGGCCAGCACCAAGCCATCCGCGGCCACGATCGTCAGCCGCGCTCCACTCGCCCCCATGCGCCGCGTCCAGCTTTGCAGTGCGGAAATCTCAAGCGGATCAACCGGAGGAAGTGCGGTGAATTGCGGGGGATTTTCCTGCGCGATTCGCGCGATGGCCAGCAACTGCTCGAAACCAGTGCGTTCGAAATCCTGCCGCAGCGCCCGGTCAGCAAAAAAATCCACCGCTGCCAGCACGCTCAATAGCAGCGCGAAAAAGACCAGAGCCAGCTTGGTGAAGAGATTACGCCGCACGTGTTTCGAACAGATAGCCCGCACCGCGGACGGTCTTCAAGTGTAGCGGATTCTCGGGATCCGGCTCGATCTTTTCCCGCAGGCGGCGCACGTACACATCCACGCTCCTGGGGGTCACAAATCGATCGGTTCCCCAGACCGCGTCCAGCAACTGGTCTCGCGTAAACACGCGATTGGGACGCGAAGCCAGGTAATACAGGAGCCGGAACTCCAACGTGCTCAGCGGCACCGTTTTCCCTGAATAACTCACCCGGTACGAAGCCGGATCGATGGACAATTTACCCAGATCAATCGTGCGCGGAGAATCCGCGGGAGGTTCCGCGCGCCGCAGCAACGCCTTTACACGTGCGATTAACTCGCGCGGACTGAACGGCTTCGTGACGTAGTCGTCCGCGCCCATCTCCAAGCCGACCACGCGGTCCGCCTCGTCGCCACGCGCGGTAAGCATCAGGATAGGCAGCCGGTTCAACGATTCGTCCTTGCGAACCTCCCGGCAAATATCCAGCCCGGAGAGTTTCGGAAGCATCAGATCGAGCAGTAATAAATCGGGCGGCGACTTCTTTAGGGTGTTCAGGCCGGTTGCGCCATCATTTGCGCCGCTTACCTGGAATCCCTCATTGGCTAGGTTGTAGCGCACTAATTCCACAATATCGCGGTCGTCTTCAATAATCAGGATACGTTTCATGCGTGTAGGGCGCACCGCTCGTTGGCTGGGCGGCAGTGTATCGTAGCCAGGCGCAATGCGGTAGGCAGCTTTCGGATTTGTAGCCCCGTGAACGGGTCTTAACACAACTATAGTGTGCAAGTTTTCTCGTAACGAACCGTTTACGCAATTGTGAATGGAATGTGAATATCGGGCCTGCCGGCTGGCAGCATTTTTTTCGGCGGCCCACTAATCTCCGGACATGGTGGCGAACGCCAGCGAAAGCAGGGTTTTTTGCTCAAGCTCATGGGCCTTAGCCGAACCCGTGGCTGGACTTGCACTGGACGACCGTTTCACAGACCGCAGGCTCAAACCGCGCTCCTGCACCAGCTGCGTCAGCCGGGGCATCAGGTAGGAAAATGCTCCCATATTGCGCGGTTCTTCCTGCACCCAAATGACCTCCCGCGCCCGCGGATGGGCTTCGAGCGCCGCTCGAATCTCGAGTCGTGGCAGCGGGTAAAGCTGGTCTAAGAATAGGACGGCCGTGCCCGAATCCTTGCGCCTGCGGCGCTCCGCCTTCAATTCATGCCCTACTTTTCCGCTGGCAATCAGGATGCGCCGCGCGTCGGCGACGTCGCGGTCCGGGACAATCGGCAAGAAACGCGGCTGCGCAAATTCTTGGATGCCCGACGACGCGTCAGGATGCCGCAACATGCTTTTTGGCGTGAACACGACGAGTGGCTTGCGCCACGGCCGCCGCACCTGTCTTCGCAACATATGGAAATACTGCGCCGCGTTAGACGGCTGGCAAATCTGGATGTTCTCTTCGGCCGCCAGCTGCAGGAATCGTTCCAGACGGGCGCTGGAATGTTCCGGCCCTTGCCCCTCAAACCCGTGCGGCAGCAGCATTACGATGCCCGACGGCAAATCCCACTTGTCTTCGCCGGCGCTGATAAATTGGTCGATGATTACCTGCGCGCCATTCACAAAATCGCCAAACTGCGCTTCCCACAACACCAGCGCTTCGGGGTAATCCCGGCTGAAGCCGTATTCAAATCCGAGACAGCCGGCTTCGGAAAGTGACGAATTGTAGATTTCGCAGAATGGCTGCCGCTCCGACTGTTTCGCCAAAGCGGCCAGCGGCACATAATTAACTTCGTTTTCCGTATCCACCAGTACTGCATGCCGTTGATTGAAGGTTCCACGTTGCGAGTCCTGCCCGGTCAGCCGAATCGGTGTACCTTCCTCTAACAGCGACCCAAACGCCAGTGCTTCAGCAAAGCCATAATCTATCGCGCGCCGGCCGTGCCCCATCTCCGCACGCTGCTCGAGCAGCTTCACAATTTTGGGATGTACATGGAATCCGGCCGGGACGCTTACCAGCTTGTCCGTAATTTCCGCCAGTTTTTCCGCCGGAACACCGGTATCCACCTCGTATTCCGGTTTGAATTTGCCTCGATGAAACGCCGACCAATACTCCGGCAATTGTCGCAGGCGCGGAGTTTTCTTCAGCTTTCCTGCCTTCGTCTGTTCAACTTCGTATTCCGCGCGCACCGCTTCGACGGTCTTCATCGCGTCCACTTTCACGCGTTCGGCATACAGCTTCCACAGCGGCGGGTGATTTTTGATCTTGTCGTAAAGCCGCGGCTGCGTGATCGTCGGATCGTCCACCTCGCTGTGCCCGTGCCGCCGGTAGCCAATCAGATCCACCACCACGTCGCTTCCAAATGTCGCGCGATAATCCGCCGCGATTTGGCCAACACGCACCACGGCATCCGGGTCTTCGGCATTCACGTGGAAAATGGGCACGTTCTGCCGCTTAGCCAAATCCGCGGCAAACCGGGACGAGTGCTCCTGAACCGGCCGCGTCGTAAACCCGATCAGGTTATTCACGATGATGTGGATCGTGCCGCCGACGGTGTACGCCTGCAAGTCCGCCAGATTCAGCGTCTCCGCAAAAATTCCCTGGCCGGCGAACGCCGCGTCGCCATGCATCACGATCGGCACAACTTTGTTCGCATCGAATTCCACCGCGCCGCCAGCATAACGAGTCAGCTTCGCTCGCGAACGGCCAACCGCCACCGGATCTACCGCTTCCAAATGGCTGGGGTTCGACACCAAATGAATCTCGATTTCTTTGCCGTGCGCGGTCAAGTAAGTGCCCGTTGCTCCGACGTGATACTTCACGTCGCCCGCGCCCAGCACGCTGCGCGGGTCAACATCCTCGAACCCCGCCACCACTTCGTGCGGCGTCTTGCAGGCGGTGTGCACCATCACGTTCAGCCGGCCACGATGGCTCATGGCCATTACGGACTCGATCGCACCATGCTCGCCTGCAGCGTCCAGAATCGCGTCCAGGAGCGGAATCAGCGAGGTCACACCTTCGAGCGAAAATCGTTTGGTGCCCAAATAGCGCGACTGCAAAACCTGTTCGAACAAATCCGCCCGCACTAGCCGCGACAAAATCACGTGCCGGTCGGTTTCCGGGATCTCGCCTTCCATCCGCTCCGCGATCCATCGCCGGCGTTCCGGCTCCAGCAAGTGCATGAAGTCTGCGCCAATTGTTCCGGTGTAAATTCGCCGCGCGGCTTCCGCATCGCGCCCCGAATAACCATCCAGGTCCGCCGACTGCAACGGCTGCAAAAATCCCAGCGGATCTAGCGATGCCTCCAGGTAACCCCACCGTCGGAACGCTTCATACACTCGTTCGCGCTCAACAGACGGTGCGGTAGCTGCAGCCCCATTCGCGCTGCGCTTGGCGCTTTTCGCCGATTTTGCCGGACGTTCCGCTTCGAGTGTGGTTCGCTGTGCCATCGGTCTAACCTTGTAGAACCTTGCAAGCCGCCGCACCACGGCAACCCTAACTCTTAATTCTGCCACAGAACGAAATTTCTCTCTGGCCGCCGCCGTGTTTTGTGCAACAAGCCCGATCCGGTCAGCGGACAAACTGGGCGTTGCCTACCCGCCCCGGTCTAAACCCTTGCCGCGGACGGTTTGCTGAAGCCCCCGACGTCACTCCGGCCGGGGCGGCACGAGGCGTACGCGATGGTTTTCGAATATTACGGAACAGCGGGCCCTCGTTCTAGACGAAACAGAAGAAAAATTCCTCGGTGACGATTTTTGCGCCGGAGCTGGTTTTTCGAGCGCACGCACGGGCGACAAGGCCATCGGCGGCATTGCTCTGCGCTGTCTTGCGAACCACATGAAAGCTGCCCCGCGCTTCGGTCCAACACCGCAAGCCACTTCTTTATGAGAAGACTTCTGCCGGTTCGCCGCCGCGGCGTATTTCCGCAACCTTTTGGATCGCCAGAAAACGTTGACGTCGCCCGGCTCGGAACAATTTGCTTCCGCGTTACACGGCACGGACATCTTCGAGAAATATAAGATGGGTCACGGCGATTTCCGTGGAAAACTCGCTAGACCCGCCCGGCGCCGAGGCGCAATATAAGGCGCCCTAAGGAGGGGATTCCGTCACCGCCCGCGCCACAACCCGCCTTCGCCAGCATATTCGCGAAATCTTGCTTCTGCCAGCCATCGTACTGGCCGGATGTGGCGGCAGCTACAGCTCAAGTCCAACTCCGGCCCCGCCGCCCGGCCCCGCCAGTTTCGATTTGATCCCGCTCGCCAGCGGGTTTTCCAATCCTCTCGACATTCAGCAGCCGAAAGACAATAGCGGACGCCTCTTTGTCGTCGAACAAAACGGCCACATCCAGATCATCCAAAGCGACGGCACACGCGCCGCCTCCCCTTTCCTCGATGTCAGCACCAGGAACGGCTTCACCAGCGGCGGCGAAACCGGCCTCCTAGGCCTGGCCTTTCATCCAATGTACGCGCAGAACCGCCGCTTCTTCGTAAATTACACGCGCACCATTTCCGGTCAATTGCAGTCCGTGATCGCCGAATTTACGGCTTCGGCCACCGACCCAAATTTCACCGATGCCAATACCGAAAACATTCTCTTCACCGTCAACCAGCCGTTTTCCAATCACAATGGCGGTGGTCTGGCTTTTGGCAAGGACCGATTCCTTTACATCGGCCTCGGCGACGGCGGCAGCGCCGGTGATCCCAACTGCAACGGACAAAACATCACGGTGCTCCTCGGGAAGATGTTGCGCATCGATGTGGATTCACCTGCAGCCGTCGGCCTCAACTACGCCATTCCTTCGACCAATCCTTTCCTCGGACAAGCCGCGCGAGGCGAAGTCTGGCTTTACGGTTTGCGCAATCCGTTCCGCTTCTCGTTCGACTCCGCGAACGACAACCTCTGGATCGGCGACGTCGGACAAAACGCTTTTGAAGAAATCGACATGCTCACTCCGCAGCAAGCCGGCGCCAACATGGGCTGGAACCTGCGCGAAGGCACGCATCCGTTCTCTACGGCGTGCACGCAAACCGGAAACTCTTTGACCGATCCGGTTTTTGACTACGACCGCTCTCAGGGAGACGAAACGGTCATCGGCGGCCACGTCTACCACGGCACAAAGATGCCGGCGCTCTCGGGCACCTATGTTTTCGGAGATTTCGCGAGCGGCCGCGTTTGGTCCTTGCAACAGAGCGGCCAGACCTTCGCGAGATCCAATGTGACGACCACGTCAGCCGACGACCTGGCCGCCATCGGCGAAGATCAGGCCGGCGAACTATACGTCGTCCGTTATTCCAGCGGCGTAGTGGCCAGAATCCACCAAAGCGGCCAGCCCTAACGCCGTCTACAAGCCCTTCACGATGGATTCAAGGCGCTGGGCTATTTCCTGGGGCGGCGTGCCCGGCGGAAATTTCATCGGTTCTCCAATATGTACGGTAATTTCGCCGAGATGCGCCAGCCGCCGCCGTTCCCGCTTCATTTGCCATACACCGTCGAGACGTACCGGTATAACCGGCAAGCTCAAATTCTCGGCCAACAGGCCGATGCCGGATTGAAACGCCGCCATACGGCCATCCTCCGAATTGTTGACTTCACCCTCCGGAAAAATCAGCAGCGAATATCCGCGATCCGCCGATTCCCCCGCGAAGCGGAAACTCTGCCGGAACCCGGAAAATTGCGGTAGCGGAAAAACGGTGAACAGCAGTGTGATCAGCCCGTAGCCCGCTTGATACGCCCAGCGCTTTGCAAAAAACCATTCGCCCGGCGGGTTCCGCATGTGCAAAACCGTTTCGCCACCCATGGCCGTCGCCAAACGATGGCGAAACCGCGCCGGCAGCGCCGCCAGAATCAATCCAATGTCTGCGCGCCGCGTGATGTGATTGGACACCACGATCGCCGGGCCCTTCACGTTTTGCAAATGCTGGCGTCCCACTACTCGCGGATGTCCCAGAATCTGTGTCGCAGGCCATACCAGCAAGTAGTAGACAAACAGCCGCAGCCATCGAATTGGCTCCCGTTGTGCCCAGCGGGGATAGTGATAACGGACACTTCGGGACCCGTCGCTTCCGGCGGCTTGCGCGTTCGCCTTTCTAATAAGCCTGCGCAACTCTTGCGTCGATTTGACTTGCGAAAAATCTGTCTCGTTGATTTCAACGTTGTAGCGCTGCTCCAGCTCGGACAGCAGCTCCACGCGATCCAGGGAAGACAGCGAGCCCAGTGGCGCGCCAGAAAGAAATTTCGCGATTGGATCTGATTGTGGGCTGTTCGCGCTTGGCTGGTTCTGTTCATTCTCGGCGAGCCTGTTGTGCGCTGCCCAATCGGCGATCAAAGCTAGTCGCGGTTTCCCCGTAGGGGTCCGCGGAAAGTCCGGTTCCGGCCACATGTGCCAGTTTCGTATTTGCTGGTAGTCTGCGAGCGCAGTGTTAGCGGCTTCCACTGCCGACCCTACTCCGTCGTCACCGACCTTGCCGTTGCCGAGCAACACAGCGCACGCTTCCGCATTCCCGCCCTTGTGAATGGGCACCACCACCGCGTCGCGAATCGCGGTCTGTTTCTTCAGGGCCGCCTCCAGATCTTCCGGATAAATGTTCAATCCCGCCGGCGTCACGATTACGTTCTTCTTGCGTCCGCGAAATTTCAGGTTTCCATTCGCATCCAGTTCGCCCAAATCGCCCGTACGCAGCCAGCCGCCTTCAGCACCTTCGCGCAGGGCACCATTCTCCCAATAGCCCGACGAGACATTCTCACCGCGCACCAGAATTTCGCCATCCTCCGCCAGTCTAAATTCGCGCCCGGGCAGAATCTTGCCCACTGAACCCTCGGTGGCACTGAACGGATGATTCAAGCTGATCAGTGATGCCGTCTCCGTCATTCCATAGCCCTGCACGACGGCGAACCCCAGCCGCTTGAAAAACAATTCCGTCGCTGTTGCCAGCGCGGCGCCACCCGAAATAAAAGCCCAAAACCTGAATCCTAGCAGCCGATGAATTCGCCTGAATCTCCAGGCCCTTCGCACAAAGGGTTGACCCGACGCAGCTTGGTAATTCCTGTCGAACCATTCCTGCCAGCCCCGCCTCTCAACTTCGCGCTCGATCTGCGCGCGAACCAGATCGAGCATTCGCGGCACTGCGATCAAAACGGTCGCTCGTTCCCGTTTCACACTCCGCAGAATGTCCGCCGGATTCGCGGAATTTTCGAACGCCACCGTGGCTCCAAACAACGCCGGAACGAGCAATCCCATGAACTGTCCAAACACATGGCTAAGCGGAACCAATGAAACAAACCGCAGGGGATGCAGCCACTTTTCGTACTTCAGATACGGCTGCATGGCGCGTTCAATTGGCTCCAGGTTCGCCAGAAAATTTCCGTGCGACAGCACCACTCCGCGCGGTTCCGCCGTAGTCCCCGAAGTAAATAAGATCTCCGCGATTGCCTCGCGTCCGGCTTCTCCCTCGGAATGCCGATCTCCTGATCGGCGCGTTTCCGCCAAGAACAACGTTTTGGCAAGCCCGGAAATTTTCTCCCCACCTGAATCCCGTAGGATCAACTTCGCCGCTGACTGCGCAACCGTCCGCTGTACAAAATCCCGACTCGCTCCCGCATCCATGGGCACGGCGACCGCTTTGCGCAGCAGCACGCCCCAGAACGCCGCCACCCAGTCCGCCGAGTTCGCTCCCCATAAAACGACGCGGTCGCCGCGACCAATGCCCTCCCCTTCCAGCACCGCGCTCCAACTCTCCGCCGCCGCGCGCAGCTCCGCGTATGTCAGCACACGCCGACGGTACCCGCGCGTTTCCACAACAGCTGCATCGCTATGGAATCTTGGAAAGGAATCGAGCAACGAAATCAGATTTGTGCGCTTCATCTGCCGTTCCAGCCAATCTTACTCTTGCGGAGAGCCGACAGAGAGCGCCGGCAGGCCTGGCATTTCGGAACTACGCTACGGCACGTGTCGTGCCATCCCGCGACTATACTTCGAGGCCGATCGAGCGCATCAGCTTCAGCGCATTGCTGCTCTTCGCCACACCTGTAACCAGCCGGTAGTCAAACCTCAGCTCGCCATTCTCGATGCGGTCTTCAAAATGAAAGTTGGAGGCGCGCAGCGGCAGTTGGTCCGCCATCTTGGTCAGGGCCAGATCATGTGTGGTCACCAGGCCAACCGATCCGCCTGCAACCATGCTTCTGACAAAGGCCTCCGATCCGGCTCGACGGTCGTCGGAATTGGTGCCGCTCAATAGCTCGTCCAGAAGAAACAACACTGCATTGGGCTTTTGAGCAAGTTCCGCAATGAGCTTCAAGCGCTTGATCTCGGCATAAAAGCGCGACACGCCGCCCTGCAACGAGTCCAGAATGCAAATCGAAGCGGTCACCTGCAGCGGCGACAGCCGCAATCTCTCCGCACAAACAGGAGCTCCACACTGCGCCAACACGGCATTCAGCCCGATCGCCCGGATAAACGTGCTCTTGCCGGACATATTCGGCCCGCTGACAATCATCACCCGCAGGTCCACTCCGAGTCTTACGTCGTTGCGGATGGCGCGCGCCCGCGGCAGCAGCGGGTGTGCCAGCCCGCTGGCTTGGAAGGCAGCACGCTCCGGCAGGAATTGCGGGAACGCATCTTCCGGCCGCTCGTAAGAATAATTCGCCAGCGCATTGAGAGCTTCCATCTCGCCGACGGCCACCAGCCACACGCGAAAAGCGGGCGCAAATTCTTGCCGCCACGCTTCGATCGCGAGGGCCAGTTGCAAGGTCCACAATACGAACGAGTCGCTAACGGCGATCAACAGGCTGCGGCGTGATTCCAACGCCTGAACCAGCCTTCTGAGTTTTCGAATACTCGTTGCCGGCGACACGCCGTGTTGTCTTAGCCGCGCCTGCAGCCCGGCCAGCTTGGCCGAAGCGAAATTCTCCTGTTCCATGCGTGTTAGAAGGATTGGCAGAAGCGCGAACTCGCGGACAAATATCTCGGCGTCAATGATCTTTCGGCAGCGTGAACTGAAGCGCGAATAAAAAATACGGTTCGCAAAACTCATCGCCAGCGTAAGTTCCCAAAAGCCCCACACCGCCCAAGCAAGCAAACTCAATATCCAGCTCCCCGACAGAACCAGCGCAAAAATCTGCGCCCGCTTGGGATTCCATACCGCGGACCCTTCCGCCCACGCGATTAGGGCCTCCGCTCGCGCGCGGGACCGGATGTCCTCGCCGGAAGCAGCGATTTCTTCCCGAAAATCCAGACGCGGTGCCAGTTCCCGGATGGCTTCCTGCCGGCTCTCGATCTCCGGAACCGTCGCGGCGCCGAGCAGCCATTCCGCCAGTATACTTTTGCCGGCAGAGGTGCGCGCAGTGCAGAGCAGTTCGAACAGCGAGCCTAAGCCAAACAAGTCCAGGTCACGCGCATAAGGATGCGCGGGATCAAGAAAATCGTCGCCCGTCTCCCCGGTTCCCGTCCAGCGATCTTCCATTCGGGCGAGCCCGCGTTCATAGAAGCCGATGATCCGTGTACATTTCTTCAAGGACGCGAGCGCGCGCTCGTGGGCTTTTTCCAGGAAAGCTAACGCCGCGACAGGTACGATCAGCCACCAGGCCGATGCGATGCGCGCCTCTAAACCCAGCGCAAATACGACGATGGTCAGGCCGACAATTGCCAGTTTCAGGTATCCAAGCTGCTGATGCCGATGCTGCGCGGCTGCCTGCTTGCCCCTTTTTGAGGCCAGCCGGGCCGAGTAAACGGCGGCAACTTCGCTTCCGGTCTCGGCGGATTTCATCGCGCAACACTATATAGCAACTGACCTGGGCACGGCGCACCTCCGATCGCGAGCCGCCGCAGGCCCACACGCGACGGAAAGGACTCGTCTGGCATCCCATCGGGGCGGAGCTGAACTCGCTGGAACGGGCCCTTAAATACCAGAGCGCAAAACCACCAGGGGTCGGGTAAAATAGAGAAGTCTGGGGCCAGCGCTTTACCCCTAGCAAATTGCGGTCGATTTTGATGTCGATTGCACAGGCGTAGGAGCCAAATGCCAGTACCTGTTTCGCAGATGTGGACCGTCGCCAGCTATCTGGTCAAGCAAAAACTGGCGGGACGCAAGCGCTATCCGTTCGTACTGATGCTTGAACCGCTCTTCAAGTGCAATCTGGCGTGCGCGGGCTGTGGAAAAATCCAATACCCGGCGCACATCCTCAAGCAGGAGCTTTCTCCGGAAGAGTGCTTCAAGGCGGTCGAAGAGTGCGGCACGCCCATGGTTTCGATTCCTGGCGGCGAGCCGCTGATGCACTCGCAAATTGACAAGATCGTGGAAGGTCTCGTCGCGCGGAAAAAGTATATTTATCTCTGCACCAACGCGCTGCTGTTGAAGGAAAAGCTTGATCTCTTCAAACCCAGCAAGTATCTGACGTTTTCTGTCCACGTGGACGGCCAGAAAGAACACCACGATTTTTCAGTGTGCCGCGAAGGTGGCTATGATCAAGCCATCGAAGGCATTCGTGAGGCGGTCAAGCGCGGATTCCGCGTTACTACCAACACGACCCTGTTCGACGGCGCCGATCCGAAGAGCGTTCGCGCCTTTTTCGACGAAATGATGGAGCTGGGCGTCGAAGGCATGATGCTCTCTCCCGGCTATTCTTATGAAAAAGCTCCGGATCAAAAGCATTTCCTCGGCCGCGCGCGCACCCGCCGCCTGTTTCGCGCCATTCTTTCTAACCGCAAGAAATCATGGCAGTTCAACCAGTCAAAATTGTTTCTCGAATTTCTGATGGGCAAGCGCAACTACGCGTGCACGCCCTGGGGCATGCCCACTTACAATGTTTTCGGCTGGCAAAAACCGTGTTACCTGCTGCAGGACGGTTACGCCGACACATTCCAGGAGCTGATGGATTCCGTCGAGTGGAAGAATTACGGCACCGAATCCGGCAATCCGAAGTGCGCCAACTGCATGGTGCACAGCGGCTATGAAGCTTCCGCCGTGGACCACACGTTCAGCGGCATCGGCGGGCTGTGGGCAACTCTGAAGGCAGAGCTCTCAACTACTTATGCCGACCAGGACGCGCTGGAGATGTTGAACGAGCCGGTGCGGCCGGTACATTCCTTCAATCCGCTGGTGCAAATTGAAACTGGCAAGGGCCAGATGGAAGAGACTCGCGCATGAGCATTCCCACCCATTTTGATCGCCAGGCCGCAGCAGGAGTTGGCGGTTTTCAGCATCCCGACCAGCTAGAAATCGCCCCGGGACGCGAGCGGGAAGGCTTGGAAGGCTGGGTTCCTGAACTGGTCGGTGAAACGGAACTTCGCGAAGCGCTGGAAAAGGCGTTCGATTACCGCGGCGATGTCACACTGACGCAAAAGGACGGCAGCAAAATCGAAGGTTATATCTTCGATCGCATCACCGGGGCGACGCTAAGTTCTTCGTTTGTCAGGGTATTACCGAAGAATGGCGGCGGCCGCCTCAAGATTTCTTATTCAGAAATCGCGGCGTTAGCGTTTACGGGCCGCGATACTGCAGCAGGCAAGAGCTGGGAAGCCTGGGTTGCGAAATATTGGAACAAGAAGGATAGCGGTGCCGGCGCAGCCAGTTTGCACCCGGATGTTGCAGAATAGCCGCGCTACAGATAACCACGAATAACTGCTTAACAATCAGCAACTTACCTGACGATACGGTCTGGGAACGGTATAGACAAACCGGTCATTTTGTGCTATATTACAACATAGCGTTTGTTGCTCTTGTACCACCTTTTGAATCGTTTCTAAAGGGCTGCAAGGCAAGACTTTGCAGTCTTTTTTTTCGCTCAAAGGGGTGTCACGGCGCTGGTCAGGACTGGCGACGTAGCGGAACTCGAGGTTTCAGGGTTAAAGGGTTCGTTTTTGCGAACTCTTAAGGAAGTCGTACTTGCGAACCCTGGGATAGCAAAGGAAGCTTCGGAACTCAGCCGGGCAAGACGTGGGGCACGGACCAAGAGGCAAGCAATCATCGCTAATAACGATGGTCTTGGGAAAACCGGGATCACGTATGAGAGGTAAAGAAGTGAAGGAACAAGGAACTGTGAAGTGGTTCAATGCTTCGAAGGGCTATGGATTTATCCAACGCCAGACCGGAGAAGATGTTTTCGTACATTTCTCCGCCATCATGATGGACGGCTACAAGTCCCTCAATGAAGGGCAGGCGGTGGAGTTCGAAGTCAAGAAGGGTCCGAAAGGCCTTCAGGCAGAGAACGTCACGAGCCTCTAGTTCAGTGCTGGGCGGAATGCAAAATTCCGCCCTAACCTACGTGATTCTGGTGCTGCAGAAAAAGTTTCTGGAAGCAAAGTCGAGTGAGTGGCCATAGGAGGAAGTCGTGCAAGCAATGCAAGAAGGCCAGACAATCAAGCATGGTGTGTACGGGCTGGGAATCGTGACCGCGTCGGACAATGAGCGGACCACGGTAGATTTCGATGATCACGGGCCGAAGCTGTTTGTGACCAGCATCATGACGGCGGAATTGATCGGAGAAGCGCCCGCAACTCCTCCCAAGACCAAGCGTCGCCGCAAAGCGTCGACGGCGGTAAAAGCCGCCAAGAAAGCTGCCGCCGCGGCAGCCCGTTCGTAAGCCCAGCAGCGAGCGTAAATCAGGAAGTTTGACGCCCGCGCCGAAAGGCGCGGGCGTTCTTGTTTCGGTAAAGCCGTGGTTCATGACTGCGAACTACATTGGCGCCGCGGCTTGAGATAGGGTGCGAGCATGAAAAAGATTCTTGTTGGGGTCGGATTGGTGTTTTTTGTGCTCGGCATTGTGGGGGTGGTGCATCCGGACTTTACCTACCACAAGAATGAAGAAGTCGCTCACGTCGGGCCAATGCGGGCGACCGTGAACGAGGAGAAAGTGGCGCATGTCCCTACGGCGGCTTCGGTGATCTTGCTTCTCGCAGGATTGGGACTCACCGTGATGGGCGCCAAGAGGCGCAGCTAGTCCAAAATTGCCGCATCACCCACGAACAGCAACTTCTTCCTCGAGAAGCCCTCTCCGTTCGTTCATTCGTTCATTCGCTCGATCATCAGTTTTTTCTCGATTCGCCGCGTGCCTAGCGGATGGCCGATTCGGCTTGGTCGAAGGCATGGTAGGAAGAGCGCACGAGGGGGCCGGCCTCGACGTGCTTGAAGCCCATCTGCTCGCCTTGCGCCTTATATTCGGAAAATTCGTCGGGGTGGACGTAGCGAACGACGGGGAGGTGATCGCGCGTGGGCTGGAGGTATTGGCCAAGGGTGAGGATGTCGGTGCCTTGGGCGGCGAGTTCCTGCATGGTCGCGCGAACTTCGTGATTTTC
Organism: Candidatus Eiseniibacteriota bacterium; assembly: GCA_035607085.1. Taxonomy (GTDB): domain Bacteria; phylum Acidobacteriota; class Terriglobia; order Acidiferrales; family UBA7541; genus Acidiferrum. Next base: position 26,784 of record DATMZI010000162.1, read on the forward strand.
TTCGCCGAGGCCGAGCATGAGGCCAGTTTTTGTCGCCACGTCAGGATGAGTGTGTTTGGCGCGGCGCAGCAGTTCGAGGGAACGCTCGTAGACGGCGCCTTTGCGAACCTGGCGGTAAAGACGCGGCACGGTTTCGGTGTTGTGGTTGAGCACGTCCGGCTTTACGGCGAGGACGGCGTCGAGCGCGTCCCAGTTGCCGCGAAAATCGGGAATTAAGACTTCGACTTTGCAGCCGGGAACTCGGCGGCGAATTTCCATGATGGTGCGGGCGAAGATGGCGGAGCCGCCGTCGGCCTGATCATCGCGATTGACGCTGGTGACGACGGCGTAACGCAGGCCCATGCGGGCGACCGCTTCGGCTACGCGGTGGGGCTCTTCTTCATCGGGAGGTCCGACCGGTTTGCCGGAAGGAACCGCGCAGAAGCCGCAGGCGCGCGTGCAGATGTCCCCAAGGATCATGAACGTGGCGGTGCCATGCTCCCAGCACTCGCCCATGTTGGGGCAGCGGGCGGATTCGCATACGGTGTGGAGATCGAGCGTGCGCATGATGCGCTTGAGGTCCTGGTAGCGTTCGCCGCCGAAGAATTTAACACGGAGCCACTCGGGGCGCGGGTGTGCGCCGGGCGGGGGGACCGGAGGCGCCGCGCTGTTGGAGAGGATGTTAAAGGGAGTGGTCATAGCGGACCAGAAAGTTCATGTTACTTGCTTTTCTAACGGCGTACAAACCGGCGCGGCGTTTCTGATCAAGTGGGCCGTCCCTGTCGCTTTGGTAAGTACGGGAAATAAAGGAGTTAGCGGAGGCGGTGTGGCGATGCCGGCCGGTAACGGTCCAATGTTCTCGAGAATCTTTTTGGCATCTGCCGCGGGTGGTTGCCGGGATCGGAAAGACCCTGCACATCGCGGTAGCGGAGTCTTTTTACTTCGCCGGAGTCGTGTATTGCAAGCGTGAACTCCAAATCACCCGCAGCGCGCACCTGACCGTGCAGCGTCTGTCGATTGCGAAGACGGACGCGCGTTGTCGCGGGCGGTTGCTCACTGAAGCGCGTAGCGCGCGCTTTGATGGTGTAGGCCTTGCCGGCGTGTTGGGGATCCGCCCAACGCAAGGACCGAACATCGGCAAAAGGAATGCTGACCGGTTGAGGCGAGAAATGGGCCTTGAGCGCGACGTCATCCATCGATCTCTCCCTGGAGCAGCCGGTACCTTGCAAAGCGACCGTGACGGTCAGATTGTGGTACAGGGCGATAAGCGCAGCATTGCGTACGGCTGGAGGGTTAGGCTCGTCCGAGACAATGGAGTTGGACAGACGAGGCTGCGCTTCAGCCGAGGCCAAGAAATTTCCAGCAGCGAAGAAGATTATGACAATGAAAAGAAGCTTGCATCGCATGCGCAGCTCCAAAGGGGCGACCTGGTGCGAGTAGGGCAAGAGGGCTGCCATAACGCTGGTGGAGAACCGCAATCGCGTGGAAACGCGGAGCTTACGTCGCTTAAGCCACCAGCTCGGGGCCAATACGGCCGACCGAAAAAGTCACCTGCGCCAAATTTGGCGCACAGAAGTGTGGCGATTTTCAGACAGTGACCCCCGGGCAGACCAAGATTGCGGCACCCGGCCTGCGAGACTCAACGAATCGGGCAAGACCGACTCGCGAAGCCCAGCTCTCTCTAAGACCGGGAACGGGGCACCCGTCGGTAAGAAGGAAAAAGAGATTGGAGGGGAGCGCGCGCTGCGTCGGGCTAAGCCTCGACCCCGTCCTCTCAAACCTAGGAAGCGGCACCCGCGAAACTACAGCGGGCGGGAGGAGCGGATGAAGTCGCGGAGGACGGAGACGTTGGGGCCGTACACGCCGATGCGGCCGGCATCCACGGGAAGTCCGAGGCTTTCAGCGAGATCGAGATCCACGCCAGCGTCATCGAGTTCGGAGAGACTGAAACCCTGAGCGGGCGCCACGCGATTGAGTCCCGAGGGGTACACGGGGCGGGGCGGCCGGTGACGGCGCCAGGGGCGGCGTGCAATTTCGTAAAATTGCCGCCAATCGCGTTTTTGCCAGGTGGTCATGGCGATAAAAGTCTGCGGCCCGGTTTCCCTTTCGCCGTTCTCCCGTTCAAAGTTGTCGTCGACCATGGCCAAACCTCTGTGCTGTCTGCGGCCGGTTGGAAACATTGGATGCTTATGTTTCCCAAAAGGTTCACCGGCGTCACTACCCGCTATTCCCAGAAAACGGGAGGATCGTCCGGTACGCAAAAGGCCGGACCTTACGCAGCGACAAGATACTGCAAAACCCCGGAGGCAAGAAACTTTCGTCGCACGATGTTTCAAACCCGTCACTGCAAAGAAAGTTGCAAACAGGTGACGGCGCAGAGACAAAGCGACAGCGGCCAAAACCGCTAGCCAGCAAGGAGACAAGAGTTCAGGCAGAGCTGCAGCGACTACTACAAACGAAGAAGTAAGAAGCGGCTTCGATACCAGGAAGCCGCCGCCAAGGAGGAGAAACCGTTACCAGCGGTTGCCGCGATCACCGCGATCGCCACGATCTCCGCGATCGCCGCGGCCACGCCCGCCGCCACCGCCGCCATGCCCACCGCGTCCGCCACCACCACCGCCGCCGAAACCGCGTCCGCCGCCACCACCGCCGCCGCGCTGCTCTTGCGGGCGAGCTTCGTTGACGACGAGATTGCGCCCACCAAAGTTCTGGCCGTTCATGGAATTGACCGCGCGATCCGCTTCTTCGTCGTTGGCAATTTCGACGAAAGCGAAACCGCGCGACTGGCCCGTGAACCGATCACGAATCAAATTGACTGCCGAGGGATTGACACCAGCCTGTGAGAAAAAATCGTGCAGCGAATCCTCCGTTGCGGAAAACGGAAGATTACCAACATAGAGCTTCTTCACTTACGGACTCCTTCTGCCCGGAACCTAACTGCGTATCGCGGAGCGCGCTGGAAAGCCGTGACGAACCTTACGGGCAGTCCGGAGAAACCGAAGCCACCTTGATTGCAAGGCGATTGGCGCGGGCCTTGAACCTGGGGTACCGAGTCGGGCGCTCCAGCGGTCAGTTGCATCGTCCAAGAAATTGACAGCTTTTGCAATGAGAAATTGCTTGAGGGGGGCTGGGGAGGGAAGCGGGCCGGGCCGATACGTCGAATCGGAAATAGTGATAGGATGCCGCCAACTTTCCCGGCAGTGGAGGAATTCGATGCGCGGCACCATGATGGATTTTCCCCTCACACTGCCCGCGCTCGTGGAGCGAGCCGGCAAGCTGTTTCCCGACGTAGAAATCCTGTGGCGGCGACCGGACCGTTCCGTGGTGCGAACGAATTATGGAGCGTTTTACATGCGAGCACGGCGGCTGGCGAGCGCGCTGAACAAACTGGGTCTGCAGCCGGGCGACCGTGTAGCCTCGATGATGTGGAACCACGCCGGGCATCTGGATGCGTTTTTTGGAGTGCCGTGCGCCGGCGGAATCCTGCACACGCTGAACTTGCGGCTGCATCCCCACGAAATTGCGGCAATTGCTCAGCATGCGCGAGATCGCTTTCTGCTGATTGATGACGTGCTGCTGCCGGTGTTTGAAAAATTTCGCACGGATGCGCCGTTTGAAAAGGTGATTGTGGCGCCGTACGGCTGCGGCGGTGCCGTGCCTGACGGATTTTTGAATCTGGAAGAGCTGCTGGCGGAGGCTGGCGACGATTTCCAATATCCGGAGATTGATGAAAATGACGGCGCGGCGATGTGTTTTACGTCGGGCACGACGGGCTGCTCGAAAGGCGTGATTTACTCGCACCGCGCGCTGGTATTGCACTCCATGGCCGAATGCATGGTGGATGCGTTTGCTATCAGCAATAACGATACGGTACTGCCGGTGGCGCCGATGTTTCATGCGAATGCATGGGGGGTGCCGTACACCTGCGTGATGGCCGGCGCCAGGCTGATGCTGAGCGGACCTAACGTGGAGGCGGAAGGCTTGCTGGACTGGATGGTCGAAGAGCGTGCAACGTTTGTCAGCGGCGTGCCGACGGTGTGGATCGGCGTGCTGGATACGCTCGAGAAGAATCCCGGGCGCTGGAAATTTGACTGGCCGGTACGGATTATTTGCGGCGGGACAGCTCCACCGATGGAATTGATGCGGCGGTTGGATGGATATGGATTGCAGATGATTCATTTGTGGGGCATGACCGAGACAACGCCACTGGCGACGACGGGGCGGTTAAAAGCAAACATGCGCGGTTGGCCGGAAGAGAAAAAGTATGAAGCACGCGCGAAGCAGGGATGGCCAGTGCCCTTTCTGGAGTTGCGCACCACGCGGCCCGAAGGCGAGTCGCCGTGGGACGGCGAGACACCCGGCGAGATCGAAGTTCGCGGACCGTGGGTGGCCGCTCGATATTTTGAATCGCCCGATCAGGCGCATCGCTGGACTGCGGACGGCTGGTTCAAAACCGGCGATGTAGCAACGATCGACCGAGACGGAATTGTAAAAATTGTGGATCGGGCGAAGGATCTGGTGAAAAGCGGCGGCGAGTGGATCAGTTCGGTGGATTTGGAAAATACGTTGATGGGGCACCCGGCGGTGAAAGAGGCATGTGTCGTGGGTGTGCCGCATCCGAAGTGGCAGGAACGTCCGCTGGCCGCAGTGGTGCTGAAAGACGGGAAGATAGCCACGGCGGAGCAGCTCCGCGAATTTTTGGCTTCGACGTTCGCGAAATGGCAACTGCCGGATGCGTTCGTGTTTGTGGATGCGATCCCACGGACGAGCGTGGGCAAATTCAAGAAGATGGCGCTGCGGGAACAGTTTGCGGATTGGAAGTGGGAGAGTTAAGGCAGAACACCTTCGGTTGCTTTGCCAGGTCAGCCTGCAACCGCTGCGTCAGAACCGTAACGCTTTCTCCATTCATCACGCATTTGCTCGGAAGCCGGCCACTGAAAACAGAGCGTGTAACCGTCGGGATCCGAAACGTACAGCTGGCGCATTCCATAGAACGCCGTTTGCGGTTCCTTGGCACGAACACCTTTTGCGCACAGATATGCGAAGGCTGCATCCACATCAGGGCACCCAAAATAGATTGCGGCGTCTTGGTGCGCCGCGATTCGGGCAGGATCGGGTGATGGCGGCCGGTCTGTCGCTTCGTATGCCGTGTTGAGCATGAGCTCTATTCCGTTGAGCGAGAGCAACGCCCAATCGAAATTGGGGCCGGAGTGCGAAGTGGAAATAACTGCAAAGCCCAGAATGTCGCGGTAAAACGCGATCGACGTCGGCATGTCGAACACTTCAAAAAGCGGAGCCAGACCTCGAATGTCGATGCCCATTCCAGCCTCCATTAAATGTTACGCCGGGAAGCGCATAGCCTACCACTAACGGCAAGCTTAATTACGTACGATACGAAGCGTTAATGCGGACGTACTCGGCTGTGAAGTCGCAGGTCCAATAGCGCGCGCGCGATTTTCCGGCGTGCAGATCCACAATGATCGGAACGTGATCGGCGAGCAGTCGGTGGGAGGCCGCGCGTTCGTTGAAATCGAGCGGCTGGCCTTTGCGGAGAACTTTGATTCCGGCCATGGTGATCTCTACGAGAGCGGGGTCGAACCTTACGCCGGAGCGGCCCGCCGCGGCGAAGATGCGTCCCCAGTTGGGATCGCCGCCGGCGAAAGCGGTTTTGACCAGCGGAGATGTAGCGATCGTTTCCGCGATTTTGCGCGCAGCCGTTTCGGTCTTTGCGCCGCGGACTTCGATTTCGATGACGCGCTGCGCGCCTTCGCCATCGGCGACGATTTGCCGGGCGAGGGAGCCGCAAACGTCTTCGAGCGCTGCGGCGAATTGGCGGTGTCCTTTGCTGGTTGCAGCGATTCGCGGTGCGCCGGCGGCGCCGTTGGCCAGGACCAGCAGCGTGTCGTTGGTGGAAGTGTCGCCATCCACGCTGATGGAGTTGAAGGTGCGTGAACTCACGTCGCGAAGAGTTTTTTGCAACGGCGCGGGAGAGATCGCCGCATCTGTTATCACGAACGCGAGCGTGGTGGCCATGTTGGGGTGAATCATGCCGGCACCTTTGGCGCAGCCGAGAACATGAATGCGCTTGCCGGACATTTTGAACGAGGCCGCGGCGGTTTTCGGGCGGGTGTCGGTGGTGCAAATGGCC
>DATMZI010000170.1:0-2094 GCA_035607085.1 Candidatus Eiseniibacteriota bacterium
GCCCGGCCGCAATACGGCGTCGCCAGGCGAGCGGCTGAAGTTGCCGAGCAACCCGCAGAGCCCGGAGTTCTGGGCGGTCCTGGCGCAGTTGCAGGGCGCTCCGGCCGCTCCCGTCGTCGTGACGATGAACGTGGTGTTCGACAAGTACATGCAATGGCTGGGGACGAGGACCGATGTCAGTGGAGAGACCAAGCGGAAGTACGGGAAGCAAATTGATGTTGCTAGAAGGGGCATTGGGCACATGCTTGCAGAGGCAATGCGGCCGGCCGACATCCGAAATTTGCTCGATCAATTTGCGGACGTTCCGGGTAGCGGGAACAATCTCCTGGGAGCCTTGCGAGCTGTGTCCTCTTGGGCGGTCGAGCGCGGTCACTTTGACCATTCAATTACGGAAGCGGTCAAGCCGTACAAATCGGACGGAGGCCACCGTCCCTGGACTTCCGCTCAACAGGCCGCAGCGGAAAGACATCTGACCGACATGGTGCGCCGAGCCTACTTCCTCGCCCGCTACACCGGCCAGCGAGGCTCCGATGTGGTGCGCCTCGGCCCGCACATGATTGACGACGGCGGCTTCCGCATCGTCCAACAGAAGACGCAGCGCGAGGTATGGTGCCCGATCGACCCGGAGCTTGCAGCCGAAATGGCCACTTGGGGTACAGAACTTGTCACAGGACGGCAAAAGGGGTGGAACGCTTGGCACGTAGCAGGGCAGAGGTATATTGGTCCGTATCTCCACCAGCACTGGGGCAAGGTGTATGGCCGCAAGCTATTGGACAGCCAATTCCGCCAGCAGTCGCAGGGCATCCCTGAGCTGGCCGGAGCGACTTTCCACGGCTTGCGCGGCACCCGCGTCGTCGAGCTGCGCCAGCGCGGGGCCACCACGACACAGATTCAGGATCAGGTCGGCATGTCGCTGCCGATGATCGAGCGGTACTGCCGATTTGCGGACAAGAAAGCGAATGGGAAAGCCAGCGTGGTGGCGTTGCGGAGGACTGTGACGTGATAGTCCCAGCATATGGCCCGAACTGGCGCTTCAAGATTGCGCGGATGTCCACCTTCATGTGGCACATCTTCGCCGCGCACGGGCAGTTCCGGCGCAGTCAAATCCACGTCGCACCATGGAACCGCAGGCGCAGACCAAAGCGGGCGACGCTGCGTAGGCAGGGGAGCGGAGCATGAGCGAGCAACGTATGGCTTGCCTCGGCGCGCAGACGCGCTCAGTGCGCACGACTGAGCACATGGAAGAGTGTCGCGCCTGCGGGACGCAAATTCAGTTCCAGCTAGTCGATCATCCGTTCTGGGGATTCAAAGCCGGATGCGATCGGTGGTGGAATGGAAAACAAGCCCTGTTGTACAGCAGGGGTCCACGGCGTGTAAAACAGCCATTGAAATAATTGGAGAAAATTACGACGCGCGGAAATGAGACATTTCCAAGGAAAAAAAGTTTCGGCAATGAGATCAGGCACATGAAAGAATCAAGTTTTACAGTTGGGCCGTGAACGAGACCGGAACATACCGGATGCTTGTAAAACCCTGGAAACCCGAATGGTCAAGAGAATTGTCCTAAGAACGCGCCGGGGAGCGGAGCATGAGCGAGGCGTTCGAAGAAGTGGCCGCCGACAACAATCCGCTATCATCTATCGACTGGCGTGCCGTCAGTCGTGATCTGCGGCGGGCTCTTGAGAATCGAAACGCCGAGATCGAGAGCCTGCGCGCCGAACTCGCCGAAGCAAGCAGCGGATCAGAATTGGCGGAACGCCAACTATTGCGCGCTTGCGAGAAGGTGAACGATTTGGAAGCTGCCGCCCGCCGCGACGCTGAGGAGATCGCGCGGCTGCGGAAGGTGCTGACGTTCTACGCGCCCGGCTCTTTTTGGTACAACGCCAAGATCGCCAATGATGAGGGCGAAACCGCCGCTCGCGCCCTCGCTCCCCGTCCACCAGAGGGAAAGGACGAGTGAATGGACCGATGTAAGGAGATTCAGGAACGCAATCTTCGAACCGAAGGATACAAGGCTGTCTGCCGTAAGTGTGGGAAGACGCCCCAAGAGCCCGGTTGGTGCGACGAATGCGGCTACAATCGTGATTATGAAAT
>DATMZI010000173.1:0-3941 GCA_035607085.1 Candidatus Eiseniibacteriota bacterium
TCTCGAAGGCTTGGCCAGACGATCTGTTTTGCGGCGAAGAGAAATACATTCATGTCCAAACCGGGCGCGACCAAGATAGCGGCAGACAGTCGTGCGTCACGGCTGGCCGTTAATCCCGTGAGCGCGCCGCCGTAGGAGTTACCCCAAAGTGCCACGGCGGGACAACCTTCCGCCAACAACCAGTCCAGGCGCCGATGACGGCTGCTTGCCGATTCGCGCTCAAGGTTTTTTGTCCGAAGGCGGATTGGTGGCCGAGAAGAACCGTTTCGTCAGCACGCGCACAGCTTCATCATAAGTTTTGTAGTCGCCGGCCCGGATCTCGGTTTCCAGTTCCTTCATACTTGCGGTGGCTTTCCGAATTGCCGTTATCGTTTCCTGCTCGCCATCATCCGTCCCCGGCGTGTCTTCATTCGATACTTTCCACACGCCATCAACTCTAACCATGTGCGTTGTGTGCGGTTTGTCCGGTTGCGATCGACTGGGCAGCCGGACGATGGCGCGATCCCCACTGGTGTAGGTGACCGCATCGCTGAGATCTTCGCCGGAATTGAGCGAGGCTTGGCCGAAATTGATATTGATGATTCTCACTGGCTTGTTGCCGAATCGGGCGGCCACCGCGCGTTTCAATTCCCGCTCCACGGCGATGGCATTGCCCAATTCCGCGGTAATCCTCCGCGCCGCGGGCGTTCCGGCTTCCATTGCAGCTACCACGCCGTTGCTTGCGGATTGTTCGAGCGCATCCGCAAGCCCTCGCAACGCGCCCAGTGGCGTGGTGCGGTCGAACTGGGTGGTCTCCTTCGGTTTCGCCGCTTGCTGCGCAAGGATGGTGCCGGCCGCGGCACTCGCGAGGACTAAGGCAGCGATGAGCGCGGCGGGTTTCAACTGGGAATAGAACATGGCTTTCATGGTGGCTTGAATGAGGGTGAGGATTGACGCTGCCCCACCATTGGCGGCGACCGCGGTAGTGACGGAAATCGAAAGTCCGGATGGTGCGGCCTGAACCGCATTCGCTGTCAGCGCACCGGTCAACGCCGTCGCGGAAAGCACCACGCCGCGCCGCGCGAAGAAGTCTCGCAGTTTCTCCACCGCACGCGCTACGCGTTTCTTCGCTGCCTCCTCGCTGCTGCCCAGGGCGTGTCCGACCTCTCTGAGATCCTTCCGCTCGAAGAACCGCAGCAGCACCGCGTGGCGGTCCTTCGCGCCGAGATCAGCGATGGCTTCGTCGAGCACGGGCGCGATATCGTCCCACGCGGGTTCAAATGAGAGTGAATGCATAAAAGCAGCCTCTTGTTCGCGACGCCGGCGGCGCTGTTCCCCGCGCACCGCCCGCGCAGCGGCGAAGCGCGTGGCGCGGAACAGCCAACCCGACAGAACCGTGCCATCGCGCAGTGTGGCCGCCTTGGCCGCGAGGATGACGAACACGGCCTGCGCCACATCCTCGGCCAGATGGGGATCTCGCACCTGCCGCAACGCCGCCGAATACACAAGTCCCAGGTGCCGCTGCACTAGTTCGGCGAAGGCGTCCTCAGTGCCAGTGGCAGCGTAAATCCGGAGCAATTGCAGGTCATCGATCATCGTTCACCAGATATTCCCCACCGATCGGAAGACGGGACAAACTTTTTTATCATGCGTCGTTAAACCTTCGCGACTTGCAACTGTGCCTGCAGAATTACCGCGTTGACTTGGCATTTTCAGCGCGCAGAGACACTCGGATAATGCCGAGGGATGAAGCATGAAAAAATGGGTGATTCCTCCGAAAATGGCAGAATCACCCAATCAACTCGGCATTATCAGAGTTTGGGGCCCGTGATGTGCTGCCTATGCGGCCTCACGTCAGGCGTCAGCCGCCGCGCGCCTCAGCGTCACGCTCGCCGTTCGGCTGCCTGCCGTGTCAGCCCCACGTGATTCTCTCCCGCTTCGATGGCCAGGGCGTAACACATTGCCGCTTGCTTGACTGCCGGAGACAGATTCGGGAATTCCACCTGCGGCGTCGACGTGTCGCGGACAAAGCCGCACTTCTCCAGAACGCGTCGTGACGGACGATGGTCCGGATGGCATAGCGCAGACAATCGGGTTACACCGATCCGAACCGCCACGTCGATCACGCCGGCGAGTGCTTCCGTCGCGTAGCCCTTGCCCCACGCGTCCCTGGCCAAGACATACCCGGTCATGGCGTCGTGCGGCGCTTGAAACGCCAGCCCCATGCTCCCCAGCAACCGACCGCCGTCGCGCAGGGTGATCAGGTACGGCCCGGCGGGCCACCGCCGCCACTCCTGCGCGCTGAACTGCAAGAACGCCTCCGTGTCTCGAACCGTTTGGTGACGCGGCCAGCCGAGGAACCTCGTGACGTCAGGATCGCTCGCGTAGCGCTCGAAAATGGCCGCGGCGTCGCTGATCTGCGGTTGCCGCAACGTCAGCCGCGCCGTCTCGAATTGTGCTGGTGCCTTCATGTATCGTGGTCATTCCGAACGTCCATCGAGCAGGCTAACACCGTGGTTAGCATATCTCCCATTGTTTTGCAGTGCTAACATGATATCAGAGGGCTTGGAGGAAAGCCAAGAGCTGAGAGGAGAATTGGTCCGGATGTGTTGGACCCGCCTGTTGGGTGTTTTTTATTGGAAGATGCACCATTCGCAAAGGCGCATCTCGTATTAGACGAGTTTCTAAATAAGCAGGGCGCCAGGCTCATCGATGACCGCGTTAAGAAAATCACGCTGCAGCGTGACCTCTGGGCTGTGTTTGATCTGCTCGCCCCGATAACCTCAACAAATGTTCCGCAACAGCCTTTGACATCCGCACAACAGGAGCGCCGCCTCGTTCTGCGCGGCAAGATTGCCCAAATAATTCGTTCGCTCGCTCTCGCACGCGTGCAAATTGAGGAATTGCCCGACACATATGATGCTGCCATCCGTTCTGGTGCGTTCTCCAATAAACCCGGGGAGACGAACTTTTTGCGTTCCGATCTTTTCGCTGCGAATAGCGGTTGGGTCGAGGTTCAAACCGGCCCTCATCTCTTGATGCACACAGCCGCGGCAGGCGGTCGTTCGCTATTTCGCACTTTCGTAAAATTGCCTCCGGGTTCCACTAATGTTCTTGCCGACTATCTTCGAAGATGGGCTGTGGAGAGACGGACGGGAACGCCGCCTTCCCGTTTGTTGCCGGTGGAAACACAACTGCTTTTGCTTCGTGAAATGATTTGTCTGGACGAAAATCTGCAAATGGCGCCAACCCGTATTGTTGAATCCGTTCAATTCCGAACCACCCGTAAGGGATTGCTTTCCGAATCTCTGATCGCCCATGAAGCCGAATTGAACCGTGACCTGTTGTTTAAAGCCAAACAAGGCGGATTACGGCCAATCTTGAATGGCGAACCGCGTATCGTGGGTTTCGGAATGCTGGACGGTCTTTTGGATGATAAAGGGAACGCCCGACCACTGGTGAGTTTTCCCAAAGCCTGTGGCATGTGCCACCCGCCGCGTAGATTGGAATCGGGCGGACAGGCAAGCGCGGCCCCTGTTCGTGCGCCTTCAATCGATCTGATCAACCGATGGAAAGAGAAAAGAGGCGACTTGAATGTTTTGCGCGAGTTCATCGCTTCACCAGCAGATGGACAGAAGTAATTCGGCATTTCTTCAGGCTCGCATCCGACCATCAGAGTTCTAACGGGAGAATGTTTCTACCGCTCTAGACGCCCGGCTGAGCGGTCAGGTCTCAAAAATCAAAAACCAGCCGGCACCAGAAATGTAAAACGTTTGTCATGACCGCAGGCGACCAAAACGCAGCCGCTCAACTGACAACCGGGCCGTTGTCGTCTCACCGACCAATTGGCCTAGTGACGCGTCACTTGCCTCGCGTCCGCAACTGCTCCTGAAGATCCTGGGTGCGGATAGCACCGCCCGTGCACGAGGCGAACGCGCATTCGTAACAGCCATGGGCATTGG
>DATMZI010000175.1:0-5193 GCA_035607085.1 Candidatus Eiseniibacteriota bacterium
CGAAACCCAGGAGGTTGCCTTCTTACGGATTTAAAGGACTGATCCTGAATTTGGGCGATGGCCTGGTGAAAGCGGGGCAGCTCGATGCCGCCAGGGTGATGTACGCGAACGCCAGATATGCAAGCGACCATGAGACTTGGCCCTAACGCGATGTCTTGGAAGCGATAGCCAGCTCGGATCTCGATGCCCGTGCGGCCTTATATGCCGCCGGCGCAAATCCAAACAATGCTCCGCGACTGAAAGTCCCGAATCGCAGCTGCGTGTATTGCGACGCGACCGTCCCGAAATCCGGGGCCCGCTAGCACGTCGACTCCAGAAAATCTTGCGCGCCGCGCGCATCTAACTTTGTTCGGAATTCAATGATTGAAAAAGGAGGAGGAAAGGAAAGTGAAGTGTTCGGTCCTGAGCCTCACGGTTTTGCCGCTCCCCATTCACGCTTGGGCACAGAATCCCAGCCGGCTCGACACAAGCCTTCGGGGGCAATGCCCAATCGTTTAGTTTCGAGGATAAGTTTGGTTACTACATCAACGAGACCTATCTGAATCTGGTGCGCAATCGTCACTCCGACGTTTCGAGCGGGCAATCGCATGGCGAATCCTCTGGCTGCTTACCGGTCTGGAGTTGGAAGGCCTTGAGCAAAGCCCCCTAAGAGGTGATTGATCTCTTCTGAAGCCAGTTGGTCTGGCTGGGTGCCGGAAGCGAGCTCAACAATGTGCACCCGGAGGATTGAGGAGAGGATTCGCCCAGCCGCAGAGGTGGCGGCTTTCCCCGCGTCGTCGGCGTCAAGCATGAGGACGACTTGATCGAAGTAGGTTCCGATCAAGTCGGCTTGGCGGTCTGACAGCTTTGAGCCCATGAGGGCGGCCACATTGTGATGGCCGGCCTGATGGATTTTGAAAGTATCGAAGAAGCCTTCCACGAGAATGAGGGTGCGGTTGCCGTTTTGGATGGCTCGATGAAGATTGAACAGCAAGCGAGATTTCCGGAAGCCGGCAGGCAGTCGATATTTGGGCCGCGTCTGGCCGATTGCGCGACCCGAGTAGGCGACCAGTTCGCCATGTTCATTGTGAATTGGTATCACGACCCTTCCGCGAAGGAAACCGTTCCCGTCGTAGTAGCCAACGCCGAAGTATCGGGCCATATGTTCACTTAGTCCGCGCGATGCAACATAAGGATGTTGGTGGTCGATATTGCGCAGGGTGAAAGATAGCGGCCGATTTTCTTGCGTGTAGAGGACCGGCTCCTCGTTCCTTGATGTGGCGCGAGGAATCTGATTTTCCGCAAGCGAATGCTGCAGGTGCAGAGCAGCCTCCCGGATCGAACAGCGCTCCATTTCGGCGACGAAGTCGAAGACGTTTCCGCCGACACGGCCCGATCGAGCCGAAATGCAAGAAGCGGACTGACAGGACCAGGCGTTGCGAGTGAAGCTGACAGAGAAGCTGTTATTGCTGTTGGAGGAGGAGTGCGTAGGAAGGGGGCATTTTCCGCGGAACGCATCGGCACCAACTCGCCGAAGGCGAACGTTGTAGTGCGAAAGAACGGTCTCGATGGAAACCTTGCCTTTGACGCTTTTGAAGTCGATCCATTCCGCAGGCATTATTGGCTCCCTTCGTTCGTCGGTTGGATCTCGGCGAGTCCGTTTTGCAGCTGCCGCGCAGTAGCGCCCCCCGGGGCAGGTACGTCTGAAAGTTGTGTTAGCAGCTTCTCGAAAGCATTCACACCATCCATGCCAGCCTTTGCCTCCGCTTCAGTTAGAGGGATGTCTTGCTGTTGTTCTGTTTCACCGGCGTTGCTCCTTCGCGTAAACGACGGAGCAGTCGAAAAGATCGGCGTCGGGGTCGTATGCCCGTAGCTCCAGGACTTCCGATATGAAGCGCTTACCCGGCCTTCGTTCCACATGCACCAGCACTTCGAGCGAATTGCCGATGTTGGTTTTGATCGCGCGGTACGGGAGGTCGACGCCGCTCTGGAGAACGCAACTCGTGAAACGCGCGAGACCCTGCTTTGCGGAATTCGCGTGAATCGTAGACAACGTACCTGCGTGGCCTGTGTTGAGCAGTTGGAGGAGGTCGAAGGCTTCCCCGGCTCGAATCTCCCCCAGGATTATTCTGTCTGGCCGATGGCGAAGAGAGGCCTTCAAGAGATCGCGAATGGCCACGCCAGGGAGCCCGCTCTGTTCTCGCCGTGCTTCGAATCGGACGATATTTGTCTGGGCGAGGTGCAGCTCTGCCGTATCCTCGATCAAGAGAATGCGTTCGTCTTCCGGGATGAACTTGGCAAGAATACCTGCGAGTGTCGATTTGCCGGTGCCGGTCCCGCCAGAAATTAATACGTTTTTTCGTTTCAGGACATAGTCTTCGAGACGGTTGGCCAGCTGGCGATCGAGCGACTCCGTTCTGATTAAGTCTTCCATCTCGAAATGACGAGCATTGAATTTGCGGATCGTCAGCGTAACCCCACCGAGGCTGCAGGGCGGAATCACCGCGGCGACTCGGCTGCCATCGGGCAGCCGCGAATCGAGAATGGGCTTCGATTCCGAGATGTCGTCACCGAGCCGCCGTGCGATGTTCTTAACGGCGACGAGTAACGATCGATCACCGATGGAGATGCCTTTCACCTGTTCCAGAAATCCGCTCCTCTCGATGAAGATGCGATCCGCTCCGTTCACCATGACTTCACTGACGGACTCGTCGAGGATGAGGTGTTCGATAGGTTTGAGAAACGGAAGGATGACGTCAAATCCATTCATCACAAAGCTCCTTCTGCGAGTTGTTCGAAATACGACTTGTTCGGATCGTTGAAATACGGCTTCAGGTAACAGAACATCGGCGGCATGGGATTGAGACCGTCGTACGCAATCGTGACCGACTGGGCGTTCCGCAATTCCGTGAACGTCTTCATGTCGAACCGGAGGTCGCTGTGCGTGTTATAGCTCTTCGACGCGGTGATGTTGGCCTTATGGGAGAGCGCTTTTCCGGTGAGCAAGCTGACGCGCGCGTCGTGGCCGCTTTCGGAAAGGTTGTAGCTGACTTTGAGCCGGTCTTCACGCCCGCAAAGTTCGCTCGCGGTCTTTGCGGAAAAGTCATCTGAAAGTGTCAGGAAAATCTTTGTGCGGAAGGTTTGCAGCAGCGTCCGCCAGCTGTCGCCGGGCAGGGCCGAACGCAGGGAGCTGATACTTTGCGTGGCGATGATGGGAATGCACTTCGGCTGCCGCGAGAGGCTGAAGAATTTCTCGTCCCCCGTAGGATCACTTTCGCCCACGGTCGCGAAATGCTGATACTCGTCGCAGAGGAACATCACTTGCCGCCATTGGCGTTTGGGATCCGCTTCCATTTCCGGCACGCGGTTCAGGACGGCCCGCTGGAAATCCAGTTTCATCATCACACCAACGGCCTTCGCCAAACCCGGATTCATCCCGATAGGAAAGTTGAGGCAGCAAACTTTGCCGTGGTTGATGAGCCAGGAGAACGAGGGCAGAGGCGTGCCGTATTGGTTGGCGGCATTCTTTTGCGGGTCGTAGCACTCGCGCTTGGGGCAAAAAACCTTCTTAACTTTCGGGTTGTCGTCGAACAGCGACAAGAACACGGAAATCCCCTCGACGATGGAGCTGCGCAGCTTCGGCTCTATTCTTCGCCAGTCTTCGTCGAACCAACGTTTTACTGCCTGTAGCTGCTCGAGCTTGTCGGGGTCAGCTTGAGAGGGGTCCAGGAGCGAACGGGATTCGTAAGGTATGCCGCGTTTGCGCAGCGCTAGTCGCAGCTCGTGAGTCGCCGGGGAGAGATAGCTGTCTTCACTCGGATCGTAGTTGAATCCGAGTCCGGCAAGCTCCTCGGTGCGGTCGCCATAGACCTCTGGCTCTAGGGCAATGGAGTGCTTGCCGAGGATGATCTGTTCGGCTTCATAGATTCGTTGTTCGAGAAAGGGCGGAGAGATCGCACACTGGTAGACGTCGAACAGCGTCACATAGCCATAGCCGACCTTATACAAAAGGATGATGAACTTCACAAGGTTCGTGTAGGCCTGCTGCCAGAAAGGCTCCTTGCCCCGGCCAAAAAGGTTGTTAAGCAGCGATGCGATGCTGAACGCCAGAGCATAGGCGTCGAGATCATTGTGCAGTGGGTTGTAGCGGTAGTCGGAATCGAGGGAGATTTCGACGTAATCCTCTCCGCGGCCGCAACGCTCCAGAATCTCTTTCACGCGATGGCAGAAATCGCCTTTGACCTCCAAGACCAGGCCTCCGATCCGCTCATCCTTATTAAGAGCCTGGTAGGTGAGAATCTGCTCCGCGAACGGATAGAGGCACGACGAGGTCTTGCCGCTGCCAACCGCCCCGAACACCGCTATTCCTGTGAGGAGTCCGCGCTCCGGTACGGTGAGCCACGAAGGCGTGCTCGATGGCCCCGGTTTGCGCAAATTGTGAACTTCCCCAAGCACAAGGAACAACTTGTCGCGTTTGCGTGGATCGGGGTATGGCGGAAGACGGCCGGCAGTGACGCGGCGTCCAAAACTGAGGGTGAAGACGTAGATTGCCGAGAAAACCGCGGCGAAGAGCATGTACGGTGTCGAGAACAGGCTCAGCCAATACAGGTATTTCAAACTCGCGAATGCGTGAGGCGCGCGAACCGCGACGACGTGCAGAAAGACCTGCTGTTCCGGAAAAGGAAGGCGATAGAAAAGGACCAAGCCGGTCCCCATCGCCAGGAGCGCCGCGACAAAGCCGCGCGAATCGAGGATTTTTCGGGGCATCGCCTCATCCTTTCTGCGGCCCTGCGCTCCTAGGAGGAGTCCTGGCCTTGCATCCGTCGTTGCCTGCCATTTGTGGTAGCCCTGCTCGCGCCGCAGATCCTTCCTGATGACATGCTCCGGCGCGCCCCGATGAAGCGCGCGTCGTCAGTTCTTAACGTCTTCACCGCTCTTCTCCGTATTTCCTCCATTCGTCGCTGCTTTTGCCCCTACAGCCCTGAGGAGCTCTGCCACAAATTCGACCTGATGGCCCTTGGCAGCAGGCGGGAATTCCGCGCGAACTTGTTCCTCGCTGGTCCGGCCTGCGATCCATCCGCGGTAGAGATGTTCGAAGCGCGGTGCCACGAAACGCTGTTTGGCCCGGTTGCGAAAGATCAGGTCCGCTTCCGAGACGCTTGCGTACTGCCGAAGGTCCCATGCTTTGCGTATCGCGAAATAGCGCAGGAGGTC
>DATMZI010000182.1:0-11175 GCA_035607085.1 Candidatus Eiseniibacteriota bacterium
TCCTCCACGACGCTAAGTTTTTTTGGGCACACGCATCACCAAGGCGGCTTTTCGTATCACGAAAGTGACATTGAACTGTTGCCGCTGCGGCCGCGGCCGTCCGAATTATTTTCGGCGCTGCACCTGGAACCGGGCTACAAATATCTGCTGAATCCGGGCTCGATCGGGCAGCCACGCGACGGCGATCCGCGCGCGGCCTTTGCGATCGCGGATTTCGATCACAACGTCGTGGAATTCTGGCGCGTGCCGTATGATATTCCTGCAGTGCAGGAGCGCATGCGCGAAGCCAGCCTGCCTGACCCGCTAATCCACCGGCTGTCGCTCGGCCGCTGAGAACGGAAAGAAAATGCAGGACGCGTTTGACTCGCCCTTGCCGGTGCCGCAAAAAGAGCCGGGGGGAATGTTCCGGCATCCCGCGGTCATAGCGCTGACCACCTTGTTCGGGCTAGCGGCGCTGTACTTGTTGTTTTTTCGCGGTCCGGTTCCTGCGCCGAGCAGCGTGAGACAGAGGTTGCCGTTTGGTGCCGCCGAGCAGGCATATGCGGCGAAACTGCAATTCGGCAATTTCGCCATGAGCGAAGCGGAAAATTTCCTGCACCAGAAAGTGAAGTACCTGGATGCGGACGTGCGGAATGGCGGCGATCGCACGCTGGCGGCAATTGATGTGACGGTGGAGTTTCAGGACGACATGAATCAGATCGCGCTGCGAGAAAGCCGGCCAGCCCTTAGCGGCCCGTCGGCGGCATTGGTCCCGGGTGCAACTGTGCACTTTCAGGTTTCCTTCGATCACGTACCGCCTTCCTGGAACATGCAGATGCCGACCGTGCAGGTTTCCGGACTGCAATTCGCCGCCACCTCACGATAGCGGTTCGCCAAAACCTTTCCCGCCCAGCCGGGTTATAATCGCGATGCAAAACGAAAGGTTAGTCCTAACGTGCGCTTCTCGGTGAAGATTCGGCAGCAAGACCACGTGGCCCTGGTGGACGTGGGTGGCCATTTGACCTACTTTGAAGTACGAGCTCTTCGCGATTCCGTGCAATCGTTGCTGCGGGAAGGGCTCAGAAACATTCTCCTGAACCTTAGCGAGCTCGAATACCTCGATAGCTCCGGCATAGGTGAACTGGCGCGCATCTATGTGACCGTGGTGAAGCAGGGCGGCACGATGAAAGTGGTCGGGCTGGCGCCCAAGGTTGAAGAGGTACTAAAAATCACGCACCTTTCGCAGGTGCTCCAGGAATTTCCCGACGAGCAGACCGCTCTGCGCAGCTTTTCCCAGTAAAAACGGCGAGCACCGGTTTGTTTGCGCCTGCGCGTTATGGCTTGACCACGGCCGCGACTCTGCGCCAAACTACGACTGAAAGCCGCCCTCCCCGAACGAACATACCCGCCCATCCCTTCATCAAAGGTGGTTTTATGCGAGAGCGCCTGCTCGACTATTTGCGGTGTCCCGAATGCGGCGGAACACTGTCTTCCAGCCCCACACAAATGCAAGGCGAAGAGGTATGGTTTGGCGAATTACCTTGCTTGCATTGTGCTGCGCAGTTCCGGGTGCAGGAGGGCGTGCCGCGAATGCTGCTCAGTGAGATTCCGTCCACGCGGACGCAAGAATCATTCGGAAAGCAGTGGCAACTCCACAACCAGGGAGGTTTTGAGCGCGATTTGATTTATAGCAAAAGCAGGACGGAGTGCCTGGATGATTTCCGGAAAGCTTTCGATTTGCAGGACCTAGGTGCGCTTCGTGATTGCGTAATTCTCGACGCGGGATGCGGTTCCGGCGAATTGACGGCAGATATCGGCCGCGCAGCGCCCGCCGCAACCGTAATCGGGATGGATTTCAGCGCCGCCGCGCAGGTGGCGTTTGAACGCTGCCGCGGAATTCCCAACGTGCATATTGTGCAGGCCGATTTGTCACGCCCACCATTTCCCGCCCCATCGTTTGATCTGGTATGGAGCGAAGGAGTGATTCACCACACGCCGGATACGGCGCGCAGCTTCGCCAGCCTCTCGCGGCTCGTGAAGTCGCACGGGAAACTCTACGTATGGATTTACTCCGATCAGGTTACGACGCCGTACCGGCTGGCGCGAAAGGTTTTGCGCAAGCCTTACCTGCTGCCGTCGACGGCCTTGTACGCGCTCTCCTGGACTCTGGCGTTGCCTTTGCATTTTCTCAACAAGATGCGCGAGATGTTTCGCTTGTCGCGCGTCAGGCACCGGCTTTCCTCCACGGCCTACTCTTTCTACGACACGCTTTCGCCGGAATTTGTGCACTTCCACTCGCAAGAAGAAGTGCACCGTTGGTTTGCTCACCAGGATTTTGATCCTGTGGTTTTTCTGCGCGGGAGCCCCGACATTGCCGCGTGCGGCACAAAAAAATAAAGCCTGCGAAAATAAATCGTTGGCGCAATTTCCAGCAGTGCAATCGCCGGTGACGCAAACTTGTCGGGGGCCATCCGATTTGATGTGGGAAAAACTCGCCTTAAAAGGAGAGAAGCAGTTGGGATTTTGGTCCCAACTGCCTCCCGGGGTGTGTCCTCGAAGTGGTTTTGTAGAGTTAGATGTATTCCAGCGAAAAAGGTTTCCTCAAATCAAAGATTTTTTAGGAAAGTACCGTTACGTCGGAAAAGCTCAGTAAAACAAGTACTTACGCCACCGTTCGTCGCGGTGGCCGATCATGCGCATGAGCTGCCGCGAGGTATGTAAAG
This sequence comes from Candidatus Eiseniibacteriota bacterium, assembly GCA_035607085.1. GTDB lineage: Bacteria > Acidobacteriota > Terriglobia > Acidiferrales > UBA7541 > Acidiferrum. Next base: position 2,703 of record DATMZI010000182.1, read on the forward strand.
TGAAAGGCCGGGGCCGCCGCGCCAATTTGAAACCGGCTTCTTCTGGCGTGCGGTCGCCCTTGCTGTTATTGCAGCGGTAACAGCAAGCCACCAAGTTCTCCCAGGAGGAACGGCCGCCACGGGAGCGCGGTACGACGTGGTCCAAGGTAAGTTCCGAACTGGGGAAGATGCTCCCGCAGAACTGGCAGGTGTTGCGGTCGCGCAGCAAAATGTTCTTACGCGAGAGCGCGCGGCTCTGCTGCGGAATATGCCGATACGCCAATAGCCGAATCACCGAAGGGACTTTGTGCGAATTCGCGGCGGAATGCACCTCTGAGAGGTGAACCTCTTCTGCCTGCGCCACTCCTTTCAGCAGCAGCACCATGGCGCGGCGCACGGCGGTCACATTGATCGGCTCGTATGTGGCATTGAGCACCAGCACCGGCTCCTGCATCATAGACCGCTTCGCGGCGGTCTCCACAAACGAAGCGTGCCGGGGTAGCGCCGGGTTGTGGATTCTACTGTCTGCGGGAACCTCGCTTGAAGGCACAACCGAGCCAGCCGATTTCGGAGCGGCGAATCGGCGGGAACTTACGCCCTCTTTTCGCACTGCGCTCATCGCGCGTACCTCGGGCCAGCTCTAGCTGCGGACTTTGCGCGGGTTCCGACCACCGGCTTGGGCCACTCTAAAACAGGACACCCGATAGCTCCCGCGTCGCGCAACGCCCTTGCACAGGCATCCAGCGTCGCGCCAGTCGTCATTACATCATCTACCAGTAAGACGCGCTGGTTGTCAACTTGGCTGCCTTGGAGGTGTGGCAAAAGTACCACGAAGAAGCCTCTAGCGTCACACCCTGTTCACAGATGTTTTGCGTGCGCGGACGCTTTCTCATGAGCAGTTACACCCTGAAGCCGAAGTTTCCGCCACCTCGCCAGGGGCAAAAGTAGAGGCAAGGTCTTTCGCACCGCCCCCAACCTGACTGCAAAAACGCGCCGCCGAGCACGGGTACGGTCTACAGCCGGCCCGCCCTGAGACGCCGCGGCTCGTAGAAGCAGCTTCAGACCAGGAAAAAGTCCCGCCGGAAGACTAGTCCAGCCCTTTATACAACCAACGGTTAATTTATAATGAAGTTAAATTGGCGCGCGGTGGTTCTAGAGCTGGCCCTTTTCCGCCTTTTCCTGGCAGGTAATGCAGTGCTTGGCCCAGGGCACCGCTTCCAGACGCTTCTGCTGCATCTCTTCCTGGCAGTTGGCGCATACACCATATTCCTCGTTCTGAATACGTTTCAGTGCTGCGTCAATCATATTCAAAATACTGCGATCGGTATTGGAAATGCCGAACAAAAACTCCTTGGTGTAGGAATTGGCGGCTTTGTCCGCCAGGTCTACGGTCGGATCCTCGTCGGCCAGTCTTCCCTCTTCCGCAGTACGCGCGATCGTTTTCAGCAGCTCCTCGCGCCGGGTCAACAGCTTCTTCTTGTAGTAATCGAGCCTTTTCTTGTCCATGAGCTTCCCGCCCCACGGTTATGAATTTCGGGGCCATCTAAAAACTCCGTAGTGTAGGCTGCCTTGCCAAGTGTGTCAAGTAAGCCTGCCACTGAATTACGCGCGGACGATCCTGTACAGAAATCGTTTTTCTTAATCCCCACCTGCGGTTGTGGGCAACTGCACGGTTTCCTTCGCTGTGCCCAAAACCACAGTGGTGCGCGTCCGGGCAATGCCCAAATCTCCATCCTTCAGAGTCCGGCTGAGGAACAAGTCCAGGTCGCGCGTCCCGCGGCAACGAACCTTCAGCAAGTAGTCATCTTCGCCGGCCACGTGATGACACTCCACAATCTGTTCGTGCTTTTCCGCCAAACGCAAAAACTTCGCCCGCTTGCGCTGGTCGCCGATGGTCACGGCAACGTAGGCAGCCAGCGGAAGCCCCAGCTTTTCCGGGTTCACGATCGCCGCGTAGCACCTGATCGTACCGTCCGCTTCCAGTTTGCGTGCGCGCTCCGCCGCGGCCGGCGCCGTCAGCCGTAGCAACTTGCCGAGCTCGGCCCAGGACGCGCGCCCGCGTGTCATCAAGAAGCGCAAGGTCTTTCGATCCAGATCATCCATAAAATTTTCCTCGATTGACGGTTGCTAACGATTCGTTATAGCATGCGCTAAACGGCTTATGAATACAATTATTAAAGTTAGCTCAGAAATCGAAAACAATGTCAATGGAAGTCCGCGCTTTGCTCAGTCCGAAACGGAATTGAGCAGCTTCCTTGAGCAATGGCGTGCCGGCACCCTGCCCAAGAGCGAATGGACGCACGCCGCACACGTTGCCGTTGCCGCTTGTCATCTCTTTGATTACTCCGCCGACGAAGCTCTGCGACAGATTCGCGCCGGCATCATCCGCTATAACACCTGTGTCGGCACCGCGAATACCGATCACAGCGGCTATCACGAAACGCTGACCCGTTTCTGGAGTGGCTTGATTGCGGACTTCCTGCGAACGCGCAGGTTTTCGTCCCGCCTCGAATCGGTCCGCGGCGCGCTCTGGCGCTTTGCTCGTGACAGCACGCTTTTTCGCAGCTATTACAGTTTCGACGTGGTGAACGACGCTCAGGCGCGTCGCGAATGGATCGCGCCCGATCTCCATCCCCTGGCAAAACCATGATCGTCAGTTCTGTGAGAGCGATGCCCGGTAAGGCGGAAGTTACGGAACAACAGGCAAAATCAAAGCGGAAGGATGTTCCTTGTCGTGGACCACGGTGTTGGTTGCCCTGACCATCCGCGTGGCGCGCGCTTGCTCCTCGCCGGTATTTAAATTGCGATCGAAGCGCGGAAAGTTGCTGCTGGAAATCTCCAGTCGAATCCTGTGCCCGGCCAGAAAGACATTGCTGGTAGCCCACAAATCCACGGTCACTCGGTAAACCGCGCCCGGCTGCAGCGGCTCTGCCCTTTCCTGTGAATTCCGGTACCGCAGCCGCAAAATTCCCTCGGTCAAATTTTGCGCGAACCCGTTGGGACCGACATCCACTAGCTTCGCCGTGATGTCCGTGTCCACAGCGGATGACGACACCCACAACTCAGCGGTGACTGGTCCGGTCACTTCCACGTCTTGGACCAGCGTGGCGGTCGAGTAGACCAGCACGTCCCTGCGTTCCTCCACTTTTTTTTGGTCGACCGGGCCCGGCTTCAACAGATCGCCACGGCAGCAAAGCGGACCGCCGATGGTCGGCACCGGATTCGCCGGGTCATACTGAAACGTGTCCCTGGTTAGCGCTGCCGCCAAGCCGGCCGCCGGCGCATCGGTGCTCAGAACTCCATTTCCTGCTGCCGAGTTGGCGTTGCCGCCAGAATACAGGAAATATTTTGCGGTTTTGGCGCGTGCGAGCGGCCAGTCATCTTCATCGCGCCACTCATTGCGCCCCATCACAAAAATGCGCACCGGCTTGCCTCCGGCAAACCCGTTGTGCGCGCCCTTTAGCAACATGTCGTACCAGTCAAGTACCAGCGCATCGCCGTCGAAAGGCGCCTTTCCGCCAAAGTCCACGTCGCCGATTTTTCGCTCCTCCCATCCGCCCGCGTGGCCGCCAAGCCCGACCAGCAAACGCTGGCCCTTACGCGCCACCTCGCTGCCGGCCTTGCGTTTCATCAATTCGTAGTTGCGCAGCGAGCCGCCCAGAAAAATGTCGTACCACGCCGCAAGATTGAACACCGGCACCTGAATTTGCCCGTAGTGCTCCTCGATCGCGAGCGCCTTCCAGTAATCGTCATAAGAAGGATGCGCCAGCCAGTCCGCATAATATGGCGCGAGCGACCTCATGTCTGGTGCCGCTCGCAGCGGAAAGTCCGCCAGCGGCAGAACGGTTCGCCATTCGAGCGGTGTCGTAATTCGGCTCGATGCCCGCCGCAGTGTGTCTTCCGACAGTCCCGAGGCCCAGCTCTGGTTGAACCACTGTTCAAATGCTCCGCCTTGATAGGTCCACCCGTCGTGATAGTTGGACGCTGTCACGTCCGGCGCGATTCCTGCAAGATGCGGCGGGTGCATGATCGCTGCCCAGAATTGCGTAGCGCCCACGTACGAACCGCCAAACATACCCACTTTTCCATCGGCATAGGGCAGTGCCGCAGCCCACTCCACGGTGTCGTACCCGTCGTGGGCCTCGTTTCTGAACGTGTACCACTCGCCCTCGCTGGCATAGCGTCCGCGCGTGTCCTGAACCACCACGACGTATCCGCGTGCAGCCCCCTTTTCGCCGAAGTCGCGCTCCTTCGTTTTGTCGTAGGGAGTCCGCTCGAGCAGAACCGGGAACTTTCCCTCCGCGCGCGGACGGTAAATGTCGGCATACAGCGTGACTCCGTCGCGCATTTTTGCCGCTACGTCGTGCTCGAAAGCGACTTGGTATGGTGCGGCTGCGGTTGCCGTTTGCGCGCGCAGCAAGTCGTTTCCACTTGATCCGCTCCCCAGAAAGCACCACACCGCGGCGCCAAGCGCCCATAGGTTGTTTCCACTTCGATGCATGAACCACCCCTCAGCGGCCGCGCGCATCGTATGACCGGACATCAGGTCCGTCAAGTCGGGTATAGGCCTATCGTCAGTTCATCCCTTCTTTCTAAAAAGTCCTGCGGCCTTTCTAAAGCGTGGTTCGGCGACTCTCGGTTGGAAAGGGTATGGAAGGGCCGCGCATACCAGCTGATACTCACTCTGTTCGCTTGGCAAAACACAAGGAGGCGGGATGATCAAGAAAGTGGCGGGCGGATACAAAGTTTTGTCCGAAAAGGGCAAAAACCTTGGCGGCCCGTATAAAACCAAGAAGGAAGCGGAAAAGCGGCTGCGCGAAGTGGAATTCTTCAAACACCAGAAGTGACTGGAGCAGCGCAAAAATCCTGCCCAGCATCCCTTTTGCAGATTGCGCGCTCCTGCCCGTGTGAATCTGCACTGGAGGTGCGTTCATGGTGCACGTTCTCCGCTGGTTCGCTTTCTGTACGGTTGGCGCGATGGTGTTCTGTTTTCCGGCTAGTTCCCAAGAACGCCTTAAACTCTTCGTTGGTTACTCCTATCTTCGGCCTTCGCTCACGTACAACCAAGCCAGCACCTGCCCGCTTGGGTGTCCCGCAGTACCCAGTTCGGTCACCAGACATCCCAGCTTAAACGGCTACGAAGTCTCAGCGACCTACAAATTTCTACCCTTCGTAGGCGTTACCGCGGATTTCAGCGGTCACTACGGAACGGTTACCGGCTCAAGTTCCGCCCACGTGCAGACCTTTCTGTTCGGTCCAGAGCTTGCTTTTCCGGCAAAAGTCTCTCCGTTTGTTCACGCGCTGGTGGGAGCGGCCCACCAGGCAGTCGGTGCGGGCGCCTCTACGAGCAGCGGTATGCCCGTGAACGTGTTCTCCTCCAGCGACCATGCGTTTGCGACTGCCCTTGGCGGCGGCATCGATCTTCACATCGCGCCGTTTCTTTCTTTCCGCGCGATACAACTGGATTATCTGGTGACCCGCTTCCACTCCAGCACGCAAAATCAGCCGCGCGTCTCGACAGGCTTGGTGCTTCGCTTCTAACCACTCGGCCCGGCAAGACTTCATCGCTCCCCCACCACGCGGTAAGATCGCTGTGCAGTTGCCGAGGTGAGTCCATGCCGGAAGCAAACCGCTCCAATGCAAAAGACATTGTTATGCGCCCGATCGGCTTCGTCCGCTCACCGATCCAGCAGATCGCCGACGATTGCTGGGGCGGCGTCGTTTCAACCATCGAACTGGATGAAGCTCAGTTTTCCCCGGACTGCACACTAGGACTAGGAGAATATTCACACGTCGAGGTGGTCTTCTATCTCAGTCAGATCCGTGCGGAAGGGATCGTAACCGGAGCGCGCCGTCCACGCGGCCGATCGGATTGGCCGAAGATAGGCATCTTCGCGCAGCGGACCAAGGACCGCCCCAACCAGATCGGCGTAACCACGTGCCGCCTGGAAAGCGTTGAAGGCCTAAAAATCCGGGTGCGCGAGTTGGATGCCGTGGACGGCACTCCGGTCCTGGACGTGAAGCCCTTCTACAAGGGATTTTCTCCGCGGGGCGAGATACGCGAGCCGAGTTGGGCGGCGGAGTTAATGGCCGGGTACTTTCGCAAGACTTGACCGCAACCGTTCCTTTATCCGTTCCCTTCACTCTAGCCTGCCCTTTATATCGGCCCCGCGGCCATTTTGTCTGCGTCATCTAAATCACTCGCCCTGATTCCAGCGTGTGACCAACGTTTGATCAAACTTTGCCGCTGTCATTTCGTCTCCCTGTTTACCTGGGAGGGAGGCGCGGTCTCCCGCTTCGCAAAGAGATAGTTCTGCGGATGTGGCGCCGGCACGGTCGGTGAAGGAAGGCCATGAAACACCTTTATGCTCGCCTGCTCTACCTGGGCGTGTCCGCTTCCCTGATGCTCTCCGGCAGCGCGGTCGGCCAAAGCCACAGGCCGTTGCATTTCCCTAAGATTGTTGAAACCCACGCCTGCCCGGACGAAGTCGCAAGTCCAGCCGAGGAATCGCGAAATGCCCGGCTCAGCTACGTCGCATACTTGCGGACCGCCGCGGAGTGCTCCGCGCCGTCAGGGGACGGCTGGCGGCTTGACGACGAACATCCGCAAACGACTCCGGCCGGTGCAGCGCGCGATCCCATCGAGGATGAATTCCTGGGCATGGGAGCCGCGGGTTACGTCATCGCCGCTGCCCGTCAACAGGTGATTCTGATTTTGCGCGAGAATAGCTCCTGCTCGGTCTGGTATGCAGAAGGGGAGCCCAATCCGGTCACGAAATTTGCTTCACTTCATTTCCACATCGATTCCGAGGGAGAAGACACGGTCATTAGCGACTACAATTTTTTGGGGCGGTACTACCGCCAGCCGTACGTCGCCAGCGCGCAGCAAAGTGTCGGCGCGGGCTCGGTCATTACCTTGAATGCGCACGGCGCATTCTTCCTAGTGCGCGCACCGGTGAAAGTCCACTCGGGCGCCGGCCGGCTGGTTCAGCCGCCGCCGAGACTCCTGCATATTGGCAGTTACTCTGGCGGTTCGCTTAACGGCCAAGTGACCACGCTGCTTCACGAGTTTGGCCACATCGTCGGACTACTGCCAATCGACAGTGGTGAGGCTAACTCCGCGCAGGTTTCTACGCAGAATACGGAGGTCGTGCTGAACCACTGCCGCAAGCAGATCGAGGCCAGCGCGAACCGCACCATGGTCCTGCCCGCGTCGCTCGCGCAGTTCGATCGGCTCGCGCTAACTAGCGGAAATTGAAGTCTCTGTTGGTGTGGCGCCGCGCGCCCCACGGCTCACTCGCATAGGTCTCCAGTTTCGGTGTGTGGTATGTTCGGCCACTTGTGATCGCAGCCGGCACGGGCTTTCCTATTCTCGTTCGGTGGGAGTGGTTCCGCCTTGGACTGCCGCGGCTTTGCAGCGAAAGGCTGGAGCGCCTCAAGAGTAAATAAATACAGCTGGCGTGCGAACTTTTGCGGTCTAAGCCCTTCCAAGGATTGGCGTATCGTTCGTTTCCACAACCTGAGGAAAAGCGTGAAAAAAGTTTTGCCAGGGGCTTGACGTCTCGAGGGGTTTCTGTATAATTGCAAATGGTTCAGGGGATTCCCAAATCCGCTGGATTGATCAGGGGATTCACGGTCGGGTCTGTAGGGCAATAATCAGATCCTAGAGTGAGGCACCTACGAACACAGGCTAGTATTCTGTCGAGCTTCGCGCGGAGCCACTGAACCCTAAAGGTGGCTGCACCCGGCGCTCGACGCCGGGTTTTTTATTTTTGGGGCACTTGTTGCTCCCAAAGATCGCGCTGGAAGGCGAGGCCGAAGTAAGAAGGTCGGCCGGTAAGTCCCGCCAGATAAGCTCCAGAGACCCTGGGGCATTCCGATGGAATCGGAAGAACACGTTCATAGACAACTGAAAGGCTGGCAATTTCACGCCGACAATCGTGACCTGATTACGGTCAGGCACGACGCCATGGTGTGGAATATTACAAGTTCTGCTCGAGTTGAGCAGTGCTGTGGATGAATTACAAGGCGAATTCATTCGATGGCGGGACGTATTTTGTCCTGCAGTCCGATAGGCGCGGAGTCGAAAGCCCGGGTTCTGGTTTACCCAACTGGAAATTCGGGATCTAAGGAGCTGCGAACGTCGGTGCGTTGATTCTATCAAGATCGACGAGTTGGGTGAGTTTTATGATTAAGCTACTAAGAGCGTACGGTGGATGCCTTGGCGCTAGAAGGCGATGAAGGACGTGGCAAGCTGCGAAAAGCCTCGGGGAGCCGCAAGCAGGCTATAATCCGGGGATGTCCGAATGGAGAAATCCAACGAGATGAACTCTCGTTACAGCCCGCTGAATAACATAGGCGGGTATGAGCTAACTCAGGGAAGTGAACCATCTCAGTACCTGAAGGAAAATAAATCACAGAGATTCCGAAAGTAGCGGCGAGCGAAATCGGAATAGCCCAAACCCAAGTGCTTGCACTTTGGGGGTTGTAGGAC
>DATMZI010000018.1:0-109003 GCA_035607085.1 Candidatus Eiseniibacteriota bacterium
CCCACCTGGTTGTACACCAGATAAATACGCGCGCACCCTTCTGTCACTCCGTTCGCGCGAATCGCCTCCTGCAGGTTCACCCGCACTCGCGGCCCTGCGTACGTTATCGGCATCCGGATAATCGCCGCATCTTTCTCAAGGCGCCGCCAGTGCCGCTCAAACGCGAATGCCTCTCCATCAACGATTCGCAGCGTCGTGAACAGTCCCCATCCGCAAATTACCCCCGCCTGCCCCGGCGAGAGCCTTACCTTCTCAATCGGCAGCAACTGCTCATTATGAAAAACGTGGCGATGAATCAATCTCAGCCTCTCTCAATGGAATCCCGCCATTCTATCCCACTCCACTTCATCCTGAGCACTGAAGGACAGCTCAGGCTTGGCTCGCACCCTTTGTGTAGCCGCGGCTTTATGCCGCTGTCCCCCCTTGGCGAGCGTGGACTATCACTAGGAAAGAAATCATGGAGCTGACAACCATCCACCCTGGCAGCACCTCGCAGACGAATGGAACCAACCAAAGATGACCGCCGCGAAAACTCGCCCACCAGCGCCGCGTACCCACCAACAGCATCCACGAAATGCTAAACACCAAGCGCACGATCACCGGAGACACTGCTCTGCGGCTGGCACACTCCTTCGGCACGACTACAGATTCTGGCTGGACTTGCAGACGCAATTTGAGTTGCGCATTGCCGAAAAGAAGTCCGGCGAGCATATTAAGGACCTGCCCGGGTCGAAGGACGTGGTCCGCGTTTCGCCGTTCCGCCTGTAGCGGCCGCTTCTGTTTACCCAGAGTAAGGGAGGGCAGCGGGCGCCTTTCGGCGCCAAGGATATGACCTGAGAGGTGTCCATGTCTCCCGCACCAGCTCCCCAAAACAGCCCATCGGTTTCCGGCAATGACGCCACCAACAAGCCCGACCTCCAGCTCGCCGCCCGCATCGCCCTCGTCGAACAACACATCCGCCTGGAAAATGCCCATGATCTTCCCGGTGTCCTCGCCACCTTCGGCGACACCGCCCGCTATGATGATGAGCCTTGGGGCGAGCACCACACCGGCCGCGACGGTGTCCAGCGGTTCTATCAGCAGCTCTTAAGCGCCCTGCCTGACCTGCAAATCGAAGTTCAGCGCCGCTACGTTACCGCCGAAGCCATCCTCGTCGAAGTCATGATCCGTGGCACTCATCTCGGCGCCTGGCGGGGACTTCCCGCCACCGGCCACTGCATCGAATTTCCCCTTTTTGGCATCTACACCTTTGACAACCCATCTGACGGCGCTGCCCGCCTCGCCGGCGAAAAAATCTACTACGACCGCGCCACCATCCTCCGTCAGCTAGGCGTCTTCCACGAACCCCAATCCCTCCTCGGCCAATTCACTACCCTCCTCACCCACCCCATCACCATCGCCCGCGCTGTCGCGCGCAAACTTCTCCGCCCATACTGAGGCCTTCGCTCGTGGAACAGCGAACGCCCTCCAATCCACATACGAGGCACGACATCGGCCGCAGTCAGAAACGCCACCAAGAACCCCGCCAGATAAATCGTCGGGGTAATTCACGAAATCCATTTGCTAAACTGCGAAGCCGCGTCCTGGTGGCAAGCCTGCCTTGGTCAGGTGGCTCCGGTGCTTAGAGCCGATATTACAAATCTGTGTACTCCCGTGCTTGTCCGTCGTCGTGAGCTCGCCAGTTCTATCGGCTCCCGCGCGAAACGCCCACTCCTTCTCATCGCAAAGTTGAAGCGACTCCCCATCAAGAAACACTGATTGCAGGCCGTCTGCAAATCTTGTGTTTTCAGCACTTTGCAAAGACGCCGGTTAGGCTTGTGGTCAAAGTCGGAACTGCATGTGCTGCAAGCCTCTTAGAATCGATACCTACAGAAAGAGGTCAGCCAGCGTTCCCGAACGAAACGGGCTGCGATGTACGACCGGCCCGGGTCCCATTGCATCCCGCGCCCGACAAGCGCAAAATTGAGGTCGTAAATCGTTCTATACGCGGAAACAAGTCCGCCCTTTCCGGTGTCTAAGTGATTGAGCGGACAAAGGCTCCTGCCGCGTTATAGGGCAGAGTCCGGCAAGCAGGGCCATAAGCGTCGTACCGAACCATGCGGCGCCAGAAAGGCACAGCGTGTCCGATTGGGCCAGCGCCCTCTCGTGGGGCCGTGACGAATCTGAACTGGTCACCGAGCTGCAATCCGGCTCGGAAGCCGCATTCGATTGGCTCGTCACCCACTATCATGCCCCGGTCTTCAACCTGATCCTGGGCATGCTGGGCGATCCCACGGATGCGGCAGACGGCACGCAGGAAGTTTTTCTTAAGGCCTTCAAAGGCATTCGTCAGTTCCGCCAGGGCAGCTCGCTGAAGACTTGGCTCTATCGCATCGCTATTCGGGAAGCGCTCAATCACCGCCGCTGGTTCAAGCGTCACCTGCAAAAAAATGTTTCAATTGACGCCGAACCCGAAGAAGGCCAGGCCCGCATCGAAATCGAAGACCTGCACGCAACGCCCTTTGATCAGTTGGCTTCGCGCGAAATTCAGTGCGTCGTGCAGCGAGCGCTAGCTCAGGTGCCCGACGTTTTTCGGACCGCGGTAATCCTGCGCGACTTGGAAGGTTTGAGTTACGAAGAGGTAGCGGAAGTTCTCGAGTGCAGCGTCGGTACGGTGAAATCGCGCATCCTGCGCGGCCGCCGCGCTCTCAAAGAACTTCTCGACCCGCTGCTCGGCGAACATCGCCCGAGCCCGTCGCCTGAACATGCGGTGAACGCGATACACGGTTTCTCTGCTGGCACGTTCGCTCCAGCGCCAGCTCGGATTTCAGGGTTTGTACCTACAAACCCTGAGCAAGAACGCCAGATGAATTTCGCGCCGCACTTAAATCTTTTCGAAGCTTTCTCTGGCGCGGATTCGGTGTCCAAAGAGGCGAAGCCATGAAGTGCTCCACGGTCCGGTCCAGGCTGGCGGGTTATCTCGATGATGTTGTCGAGAGCTCGGCTCGCTCCAGCGAACGCAGTGAAGTACGCGTCCATCTCGATTCCTGCGCGGTGTGTCGCGAGGAGTTGCAGCGCTATCGCAAACTCGCCGTATTGCTTTCGCGCGCGCCCCGCGCATTGCCTCCCTCCGATCTCGCGGTACGGATTAAGGTCGCCGCGGCCCAGGTGCAGCATTCTCTCGATCCGCGCACCCGCTGGCAGCGTTTCCGCGATCGCGCCGAAATCCTGTTGGACAATGTATTCCGTCCGCTCACCCTTCCCGCCACCGGTGGCTTCGTTTCCGCCATGCTGATTTTCGTAGTTGTGCTGCAAGTTATGGCCCCCGGCCTCACCGTGCAGGCCAATCCCAATGATGTTCCGCTAAACATCATGCAGCCTGCCGAATTGGTCGCGCTTTCCGATTCACCGGGCAGCTGGGCTCCCGAAAAACACGATTCCGAGCTCGCTCTTCCGCACGGCTTGCTCGTAGACGTCACTGTGGACCAGGACGGCCGTATGGTGGACTACCAAATTATTTCTGGCCCGCACACTCCCGACATGCAGCATGAACTCAACCAGATGCTGCTGTTCTCCCGCTTCACGCCGATGAAGAGTTTCGGCCGCAAGATTTCCGGCGGCCATGTCATCCTGAGTTTCAGCGCCGTCCGCGTGCGCGGCTAATTCCTCTGGTAGCGGCCGCCTTCTGAGGCGGGCGGACCTTAACCTCCGGCATCGCGCGCTGCAAAGAATTATCCTCCTGAGGCGAACGGAGTTCGCTGCAGGATCTCAAACGATCTCAGCCGCGTAGTTGAAACGGCAAAATCGCCCAGCTTGCACTGAAGGACAGGTCCACTCCCCGCGTACCTGCTCCCGCGTTCCATTTTCATGAGCAATCCAGCCCGCTCTAATTACCTCCATGAGCGGAACGTTGCTCCATCGCATCCCCCGCTTGCTCGCGGCTTTCGTCCTCGCCGCGCTGCTGGGCTTGTTGTTTGTGCCGCGCGCTTCGAGCTCACCGGCCGGACGTCCGTCCAATTCCGCCGAACAGATGCTCTACGACGCCGTCAACCACGAGCGCGCGTCGCTCGGCCTTCGGCAGCTGCAGTGGGACACCGCGCTGGCCAATGCAGCCCGTCTGCACACTTCACTCCTGGCCAACCACGACACCTTGTCGCATCGCTTCAACGGCGAAGCCGACTTGCAGACGCGCCTGCGTATGGCCGGCGCGAACTTCAGCCTGGTCGCCGAAAACGTCGCCCAGGCCCCCGACGTGGAATCCCTTCACGTCGCCTGGATGAACTCGCCGCCGCACCGCGCGAACATTCTGGACCCACAGGTGAACTCTATCGGCATCGCGATTGAGCGCCGCGGCAATGAGTATTTCGCCACGCAGGATTTCTCGGCCTCCGTTGTGCTGATGAATAAGGAAGAGCAAGAGCAGCAAGTCGCTCGCTTGCTGCAGACGAGCGGCTTGCGTGTAATCGCGGATACGGAAGAAGCGCGCAAGAGCTGCGATCAGAGTCGCGCCTACTACACAATGCAGCCGGTCACGGTTTCGCGCTTCGAGACCTCGGACCTGAGCCGCCTGCCGAATGATTTGGCGCGCATGGCGGGCAGCGGACGCTTCCGCCGCGCTGCGGTCGGCGCCTGCGAAGTTCCCACGGTCACGCCCTTCGCCCGCTTCCGCCTCGCCGTCATACTCTACCAGTAGCCTTCGCGGTATCTCCTGGTTTCCCAGTGAGACTCCAGTTGATTTGCGGCGTCTTTCTGCGTACACTCGCAACCATGTTGCGGACGCCTTATTGGTATTGGCGATTTACGGACCACTCACAAAGGTGGCGGGGGGCGTCTCTGTAAGCGCAAGACGAAGCAAAGAGTTTTGGCCCACTCGCACCAAGTGGGCCTTTTTTATTTTCGGGCAACATTTTTTCGAGATTGTTTCTGCGGCAAAGCTGGAGAATTTTGTGAAGCGATCTTGCGGCGAATTCTGTTGGGCTGCGGCCCGCGAAAGGGAATGGCGATGATCATTTCGATGAAGAGGCACGCAACGCGCGAGGAGATTGACGCTGTGACCGCTCAGGTAAATCACTTCGGATACAAGGTGCATTCGATTGAGGGCGAAGAGCGCGTGGTGATCGGCGTGGTCGGCGTCGGCGATGTGACTGCTTGCCTGGAATCCATTGAAGCGATGCCGCAGGTGGAAAATGTGATGCGGATCAGCGCGCCGTACAAATTCGTGAGCAAAGAGTTCCGCAAGGAGAAGACACAAATTCGGGTGAACGGAACGGTAATCGGCGGCGACGAGTTTGTGGTGATGGCGGGGCCATGTTCTGTGGAATCGGAAGAGCAGATCTTGCGTTCGGCAGAGGGCGTCGCAAAGGCGGGGGCGAAACTGCTCCGCGGCGGGGCGTTCAAACCGCGAACTTCTCCTTACGATTTTCAGGGAATGGAAGAGGAAGGACTGAAGCTGCTGCAAAAGGCAAAAAAGGCAACCGGCTTGGCGATTGTGACGGAAGTGATGAGCGATCGCGACGTGGAACTGGTGGCAAACTACGCGGATGTGCTGCAGATCGGCGCGCGCAACATGCAGAACTTCATGCTGCTGAAGGCGCTTGGGAAATGCGGGCGGCCGATCTTGTTGAAGCGCGGGCTGAGTTCGACGGTAAAGGAATTGTTGATGAGCGCGGAATATATTGTGGCGCACGGGAATCCGGACGTGATGCTGTGTGAGCGGGGGATTCGCACGTTCGAAACAATTACGCGAAATACGTGTGACATCGCGGCGATTCCTGCGTTGAACGAGCTGACACACTTGCCGGTGATTTTGGATCCGAGCCACGCGACGGGGAAGCGCAGCCTGGTGCCGGCGCTGTCGAAGGCAGGAGTTGCGATCGGAGCCGACGCGCTGATCGTGGAGGTGCACCCCGCGCCGGAGAAGGCGATCAGCGACGGAGCGCAGTCATTGGATATTGCGCAGTTCGCAAAAATGATGGAGGAGTTGAAGCCGTATGTGGAGTTGTGGAAAGGTGCCCGGAAAGTTGCGGACGTTGCGGCAATAGCAGGCTAGGGAAGGTCGTTCAGAACAGAGGAACGAGACCAGATGACGGCAACGAAACCACTTTCACGATTGCCGGCAGCAACGATAGGATAGCTCGATCGGCGGTCGCCAGTCTGCCTTCATGGTGCATGGCAAGACCCAACCACTACCGATGCTCCGCCAAACGGTTGGCGTTGGCGTTGGGAATGTTGCCCGATTCCCGCTCGTAAATAAGAAATGGAAGCAGTGGCTTGACCGGCGTGAGTGCGGCAGCTAGGATTTAGCGCACCATGCCCGCTGAACTCGATTCTCCCGTAGGACAGACGGTTTCGCATTACAAAGTGCTGCGACGGATAGGCAGCGGCGGGATGGGCGTGGTGTATGAGGCGGAAGACACCAAGCTCGGCCGCAAAGTGGCGCTGAAGTTTTTGCCGGCGGAACTCGCGCAGGACATGCTGACGCTGGAGAGGTTTCAGAGAGAGGCGCGAGCGGCCTCGGCTCTGAATCATCCGAATATCTGTACGATTCACTCGATCGAACAACACGAACGACAGCATTTTATTGTGATGGAGCTGCTCGAAGGACAGACGCTGGGGCAGCGGATCGGGCGGCAAGCGTTCGAAATGGAAAAGCTGCTGCCGCTGGCAATTCAGATTGCGGATGCGCTGGAATCGGCGCATGCGAAGGGAATCGTGCATCGTGACATCAAGCCGGCAAATATCTTTTTGACGGAACGCGGGCAGGTGAAGATTCTGGATTTCGGGCTGGCGAAAGTGGAAAAGCTAAGCGCAGTTTCGGAGAGCACTTCGCTTTCGCCGATGGCGGACACGCTCGGAGAGACAGGCGCGCTGACGTCGCCGGGCTCGGCGGTAGGCACGATCATGTACATGTCGCCGGAGCAGGCGCGCGGCGGGCTGGTGGACGCGAGGACGGATCTTTTTTCGCTGGGAACGGTTTTGTACCAGATGGCGACAGGAAGCCTGCCGTTTCCGGGCGACACATCGGCGGTGATTTTTGATGCGATTTTGAACCGGCAGCCGGTACCGGTAGAGACGGTGAACGGCGGAGCCCCGCGCGAGTTTGGGAGGTTATTGGACAAGCTGTTGGAGAAAGACCGGAATCTGCGGTGCCAGTCGGCGACGGAATTGAAGACGGATTTGTTGCGATTGAAACGGGACCTGGAATCGGGGAAGCGGATTGCGGCAGAAGTGAGCGATTCGAAGGCTGGGACAAACAATCGAGGACCGAAATCGCTGGCGGTGCTCTATTTCGAAAATTTGAGCGGTGTGAAGGAAGACGAATACCTGCGGGACGGAATCACGGAAGACATTATTACCGAGCTCTCGAAAATTCGCGGGCTGAACACGTTTTCGCGGCCGACAGTGCTGGCGTTTCGCGACAAGACGGTAACGCCTGTGCAGATCGGTCAGCAACTGAAGGCGGCGTTCGTGCTGACCGGGACGCTGCGACGCGCGGGGAATCGGCTGCGAATTACCACCCAACTGGTGGACACGCACACGGATTTCCCGCTGTGGAGCGAGCGGTACGACCGCGAAATGAAGGACGTTTTTGAAGTGCAGGACGAGATTGCGCGGAAAATCGCGGAGGCGCTGCGGGTGACACTGTCGCCGCAAGAGCTGGAAGCGCTAGCGATCAAGCCGACGGAGAACCTGCAGGCATATGACTTGTATTTGCGCGGGAAACGGTATGCGCGGCGGCAGACTCGGCAGGACCTGGAATTTGCGTTGCAGATGTTCGAGAGTGCAGTGGCGATGGACCCAAACTTTGCGCTGGCGTATGCGGCGTGCGCGAATGCCTGCGCGATGTTTTATTGCAATTACAGCAGGGACGTTTCCTGGGTGGAGCGTGCGCGAGAGGCTTCTGGGAAAGCGGTGGCGCTGAGGTGGGAATTGCCGGAAGTGCAGGTTAGCCAGGCGTGGGTGCTATACGCGACGGAACTGCACGATGAAGCGGTTCGGATGGTGCGCAAAGCGATCGAGCGGAAGAAAGACTGCGAAGGAGCGTATTACCTGCTGTGTCGCGCGCTGTTTTCGGCGGGCCGTTATCAGGAAGTGGTGGACGTCATGGAAGCGGGGTTGGAGGCGAGCGGCGAGGACTACAACATTTACGTGCCGCTGGCGAATTCACTGGGGGCAATGGGCAAACGTGACGCGTACATGAACCTGCTGCAAAGGCGCGTGACGGCGCTGGAGAATCACCTGAAGCAAGTGCCGGAAGATGCGCGGGCGCGAATTTTGCTGGGCACCGACTACGCAGAGCTGGGACGCGAGGAAGACGCGTTGAAAGAATTGAACCTGGCGGTAACACTGAGAGCCGGGGAAGCTTCGATCTTGTACAACGCGGCTTGCCTGTATGCGACCTTGAAAAGGAAGCAGGAGGCGATGGACTGCCTTAAGAAGGCATGGGAAGCAGGATTTCGAGACGCGAGCCACGCGCGGCGCGATCCAGACTTGGTGCTGCTGCATGACGATCCGGAGTTCCATCGTCTGTACCCCGAGAAAAGCGCGAGCGGAGTGCAAGCGCGGGCGAATTGAGCATGGAGCAAGCGCGGTTTATCGAGGCGCGCAACTTTTTGGCCGGGTATTTGGCGCGAACACGGCTGCTTGCGGCACCTTCGTTGCAGAGAGGTCCCAATCAAAGAGTTTATTTGAAGCTCGAGAGCGAACAGCCGACGGGCTCGTTCAAAGTACGCGGAGCGCTGTATGCACTCCATAGGAATATGCAGCGTTGCGAAGTGCGGGAAGTGGTGGCGTCGAGCACTGGGAATCACGGCGCAGCGGTGGCGTATGCAGCGAAACAGTTGGGTGTGAAGGCGCGGATTTTTCTGCCCGTGAACAGCAACCCGGTGAAGAAGGCGAATATCGCGCGGTTGGGCGCGGCGTTTGTGGAAGAGGGTTTGGTTGATCTGGCCGCAGCATTCGAAGCGGCGGCCGATTATGCGCGGAAGACCGGAGCTTTCTTTTTGAACGATGCCGATGATCCGGATTTGCCAGCGGGACCGGGAACGATCGCGCGCGAGATTTTGGAGGAGCAGGCGGACGTCGAGGTGATTTATGTCCCAATGGGTGATACCGCGCTGATTCGTGGCGTTGCGGAGGCGGCGAAGCAGATTTCAGGTGGAGTGAGGGTCGTGGGAGTGCAGAGTGAACGTGCGCCGTCGTACGCGCTGTCGTGGAAGGCCGGACATGCCGTGGGAACAGAAACGTGCGACACAATTGCGGACGGGCTGGCGACGCGGACTCCACTCGGGCCGAATGTGGAAACGATTCGGCTGCTGGTGGATGAAGTTATGCTGGTAAGCGAGCAGGAGATGCTGGATGCGATCCGAAGGCTGGCCGTGGATGAACACGTAGTTAGCGAGCCGGCAGGGGCCGCAGCGACGGCGGCGTTTCTGAAGTCGAACGCGAGCGCAGATGGGACAGCGGTATTGCTGGTAACGGGAGCTAACGTGAGCGGCGGGGTATTTCGAGCAGCGATTGGCGTCTGATAGGAAGAAAGAATTTGCCATGCCGGCTTGACAGCCGAGGGTGGCCAGCGTAGCGTTTGTCGGAGAGCTATTTCCCTTCTTCTCGTTTTCAAAATTAAAATTGGGCCAGATTTTTCCCGGTGTAGGCAAATCTTGGAGGAAAAGAATGCGAACACGAGTAGGTCTAGCATTGGCATGTCCGTTGGTGTGCGCCGCGGCATTTTTGTTGGCAGCGGTTCCCGCAAAAGCGCAAAACTCGGCAACGGAAAAGGCGAAGCTGTATACGTACGTCTCGGAGTGGGCGGTACCGCGAGCCATGTGGGCTGACTACAAGAAAGAGGACGACGCGGACCTGGATGCGATGAAGAAAGCCATGGCGGAGGGAACCATCGTTTCGTACGGCAGTTTTGCCGTGTTGAATCATCAGGAAGGATCGCCGACGCACGGGTCGTGGTTTGCGGCGACTTCGATGGCGAATTTGATGAAGGTGCTGGAAGGCCTTCGCAGTTCACCGGGTGCCACGGCGCCGGTGTTGGCAGCGTCGAAGCATTGGGACTTCATTTTGCGCAGCACGGACCATAATGGGCACGCCGGGACGTTCACGAACGGATATCTGCGAGTGGCGCGCTGGCCGGCGAAAGCGGGCGGCAACGATCCCGACGGCAAAATCCAGCGTGCGACGATGGTAGGCATCCTGGAGAAGCTGTTCACGGAAGGCGCGCTGCATTCGTACACGATTGACGAGGAAGTGGTTCACTCCGAGGATCCCGGCACCACGTATGTAGTGTTTGTGGCCAACGGCGCCGAGGGGCTGGACAAGTTTGACGCGGCGGTCGCCGAAATGGGCAAGAGCAATCCCGTGGCTCTGGCGGCGTACGGGACTCTAATTGAATCGCACGGACACCGAGATACGCTGGCGCACGTAACCACCATGACAAGCAAATAGGACAGGCCAGGCAAACAGAGAGAAGAACGGCCCCCCGGTCGGCAGGATAATCCAGACCATGCCGCGCAGGGGCCGCTTTTTCTTGTGCGAAGTAAATTGCGAGGAGTTATCAGTTGCCCGCGGAAAGTTCTTTACCCGTGTCAGCGAGTTTAAGAATCAGAACTTGGCCGCTCGAGTGGAAGGAGCCGCCGGTGGCGGTATTGGCTTCCTTCATGGGATTTTCGGGAAGGAAGTGAGAGATTTCGACGACGAGACCGGTGCTGGCCAGCGTTTTTTGCACGTAGTCGCGTTCGAGGTCGATGTCGGGATCGATCTTGTGGGTGACGCCATTGTTACGTTGATCGCGTTCGAAGCCGACATCGTGAGTGGCCGCGCCTACCCATAAAGTTTCGCCGTTGATTGCGAACGGAGCTTTCCAGACGCGGAGGTGGTTGCGCGAAGCTACGACGCTAATGGGCTCGGCGTGGGCCCAGCCATAGTCCTGCGGACGGCCGAACAGATAGAGCGGGCTCATGGGCATGGTGAGGTAGGACTCTTTGGAGAGGCTGCCGATCACTCCGTGGAGAAGCGTGCCTTTGACGTCGGCGTCGACTTTAACCCAGCCGGCGGAGGTAAACACTTTTTGCAGGGCGGCCTCAGAACCGAGGATGAGGAAGTTGACCATGTCGCCCGGGTTGCCATCTTTGTCGGCGATACGGCGGGGGAGTTTGGTGAAGAGGTTGTTGTCGATGCCAGGCATGGCTTCGACGAGTTTGGAGATGGTACGGACGGCACCGCTCGTCGGCGCGTTGGGGGCGTAAACTTCTACATGAACGGTGTAGGTGCCGTCCGCAGTGTCAGATTTGGCTTGATTGATGCCCAAGGACAAGCGACCGACTATGGGCGCAATGGCGTCTTTGGACGCGCCGATGAGAAAAGCCTGTGAGGTATCGGCGTCGCCTATGCGGGCGATTAATGCGCCGCGGCCGGCATCGTTGAAGGGAAGTATGCGGAGAAGGTCTTTGAAGCCGCGGGAAAGACCCTCTGGGCCGTTGTCGCTCTTGGCGTCGGCGTAGCGGAGCGTGCCCTGGGCGGTGATCACGACGTGTTCGCCGGGTTGCAGGTCGATGGCAGTGTCGGTCCAAAGAGAATCTCCCTGGAGAGTGAAGTCCTTCGCGAGACGCTTTTTGCCGGCTTTTGCAGCGGGTTGGGCGGGTTTGTCGGGTGCTGCGGAATTGGTGAGTTGTTGGGATGGTGGCGTATCGCCGACGAGCTGAGCTCGAGCGACCCCGGGCAGTGCGGCGAGTGTGAGCAAAACGGCTGCAAGGGAAAGAGTATTCAAGGAATTGTTATACATAAGGCGAATCGTCCGAAACCAATCCAAACGCCCGGTTTATGGCATCCACAATTTAGGCAGATGCATCGAGGAATGGCAAGAGTTGCCGGTGCCAGTAGAGCGGGCGGATTCTTGACTGGCTTTCTGCGCGCTTGTAGATTGAAAAGACGAAGAAAAACAGTATTTGAAGGACTCGAAGGACGGGTTCGACCGCAAGGGCCCGCAAGGGAATGAAAACAACCTATTGGATGGTGGTGTTGGTGATGTGCGTAGGAGTGGGTTGGCCTGGCGCGGGGCAAGCGCAGGCGCCGCTTCCGCAGCGAAAGCTGCAGCAGGCGCCGGTAACGACTGTCACTGTAGATGGCAGCGAGGCCATGTTCACGGTGATGTGTGCGCTGCTGGCTTCGGGTTTTGAGGCAGACGTGAATGCCACGAAGTGGTCGCCGATGCGCGCGCAACTGCGCGACCGGCTGCAGCACCAAGAAGGGCCGGCGGTTGAAGTGATGCGGACGTTCTACAAGCAGCACGAACTGGCCGATCCGGGTGCAATGCTGTCGCGTTATATCTGGTTCGGGCTAGTGAGCGGGCCGGCGCCAAAATTCGAAGCGACCCTGCGGCGCGACGAGTTGCCACCGGAGGTGATTGCGCTCGAAGGGTTCCAGGAAATTCTTTCGAATTATTACACGGAACAGAAAATCGGCGAGTTATGGCGGCAGGTGCAGTCCGTGCATGCACGCGAAATCGAGCAGATGCACGAAGCGTTGTCGCAAGCAGTGTTCGTGACTACGGGTTATCTGCGGGAAATTCTGGACCCCACGAATCCGAGGACGTTCACGGTGATCGTTGAACCGTTGGTGGGGCGAATTACGAATGTGCGGAACTTTGGCGATCATTATGCGCTGGTGGTGAGCGGTGCGGAACAGCTTCAGCTGGATACGGTTCGACATGCGTTTTTGCACTATCTTTTGGATCCGCTACCGCTGCAGTATTCGCATGTAATTGCGGTAAAGCGGCCGCTTTTTGAAGTGGCGGCGGGGGCGCCGCGGCTTGACCCATCGCTGAAGGATGATTTTCCCTCGTACTTTGCGGAATGCACGGTGCGGGCGGTGGATCTAAAGCTGAGGCGCATGTCGCCGGGTGAACGGGAAGCCGCTTTGAGCGTTGACGACACCGACGGATACGTTCTGGTCCGGCCCTTGTTTGCGGCGTTGACGAAGTTCGAACAGTCCGAGCCTGGGATGAAATTGTTTTTCCCGGATTTGGTGCGCTCAGTTGACGTAGCGACCGAACAAAAGCGGGTTGCTACCATCAAGTTTGCGGTGGGCCGGGCGAACTCTAGAGCGGACGAACTGGAGTCAGTTGCGCGGCACAAAGCCGTTGCGCCCGCGACGGTGCCGAATGATGCGGATGCAATTGCGGCGTTGACCGAGGGTGAACGGCGAATCGCGGAGAAAAATCCGCGGGCAGCCGCGGCGTCGTTCCAGAAAGTGCTGATGAAATATCCCGAACAGTCGAGGGCGTGGTACGGACTTGGCGTTGTGGCAATGATGGAGCAGGATGGCCCGCGGGCCAAGGAAGTCTTCAGCCGGCTGACGATGGGGGAACATGCAGCGATACAGGATTCCCTAGTGCTGGCATGGTCGCATGTTCACCTGGGCCACCTCTACGACATAGAAGGTCAGTCGGACCGCGCGAAGGCCGAGTTTGAAGCAGCGCTTTCCGTACAGGGAGCACCAGAAAAGGCCAAGGAGGCGGCCACGAGAGGACTGGGCACGCTAGGTGCCGAGAAAAAGCCGGAACGGCCCTAACCGAAACGCTGTACGCGCTGGTTGCGCCCCGGCGATGTATGATGTGGACCATACCAGCCGCGGACCAATTCAAATAAAGGGAGAAGTAAGATGAGCGGTAACAAGAGTTGGATGATTGCCGCGTTGCTGGCCGCGGGGCTGGCAGCGGCAAGCCCGGCGGTCGATGGGCAAGCCGGCCAACAGAATCCACAAAGCAAGCCTCCGCAAAGTCAACCGCAACAGCCTGCGGATCCCTCGAAGTCCGGCAGTTCATTGGCGATGCCGGGAGCGGCGCCAAACGCCGAGGAACTCGCTGCCGTGAAAGCGTTTCAGGAGATGCCGAACACCGACGTGCCGAAGAAAATTGCAGCAGGAGAAGAGTTCCTGAAGAAATATCCGGACAGCCAGTACCGGCCGATGGTCTATTCGGCTCTGACGTTGGAATATATTCAGTCGGGCAACACGGAAAAAGCGTTTGAAGTTGGCGACAAGGAGGTCACACTGAAGCCTGACGACGTGCAAACGCTGGCCGTTCTTGGCCAGACCATTCCGAGAGCCATGAGTGCGAATACGCCCGAGCCGGAAAAGCGACTGGCTAAAGCGGAAGACTATTCGAAGCGCGCGATTGAGGTTACTCCCACGATTGCGAAGCCCGAAGGGATGGCTGACCAGAATTTTGTGGCTGCCAAAAACTCCACGCTTGCGATGGCCCACAGCGGACTGGGGCTGGTGTACTTCCGGCGTGGAAAATTCAATGAAGCCATTCCGGAGCTTGAACAGTCGGTGAAGATTGACCCCAATCCCACGCCAGATCCGGTCAACTTGTATTTGCTCGGGCTTGCCAATCAAAAAGCTTCTCGCTTCGACGATGCGGCCGTAGCGTTCAACAAGTGCGCGGCGGTCAACAGCAAGCTGCAGGCGACTTGCCGCAGCGGCGCGGACGAATCCAAGAAACAGGCCTCGACACAACTGAGCGCGCCGAAATAACATTGCTGCCTGCGTATTGCGGCGGCAACAGATGACGCGTCTCGACGTCGAAGAACTGCAGGAGCGGTTGGGCTATCGATTCATCGATGGCCGGCTGTTGGGAACAGCATTGACACACAGTTCGGCGATACCCGAACTGCGTACGGCCGCCGAGTCGGCGGGGACTGACCCGGCGGAAATCCAGGACAACGAACGGCTGGAATTTCTGGGAGATGCGGTGCTGGACCTGCTGGCCAGTGAATACCTATTGGAAAATTTTCCGTTGTGGAGTGAAGGGAACTTGTCGCGAAGCCGGGCATACCTGGTGAACGCTCAGGCTTTGGAAATTGCCGCGCGAAAGCTGGGCATAGGCGAATTCTTGCGCCTCGGACGCGGCGAAGAGAAAACGGGCGGGCGCGAGAAGGCGGCGATTATCGCGGACGCGCTGGAGGCGGTTGTCGCCGCGATTTATCTCGATTCTGGATTAGCGGCGGCCCGACAAGTGCTGCATCGAGTGTTGTTCGAGTCGGCGTTGGAACTCGGCGGCGTTCGAATCGCGGAATCGGATCGAAAATCGGCGTTGCAAGAATTCCTGCAGGGAAAAGGCAAGCCTCCGGCAGAGTACCGTCTCGCCGGTGAGACGGGCCCCGATCATCAGAAGTCGTTTTATGTGGAAGTGTGGTCGCTGGGAGAGCTGCTGGCGGGCGGTCAGGGCTATACCAAGAAAGAAGCGGAACAGAAAGCTGCGCGAATGGCTTTGCAGCGCTTGCAACAGCAGTCGGACGTGTCCACCAAGGCAGAATGACCGAACCAGGCACAGTAGCGGAAATGGATGCCAACGCACCGGCTCCCGTCGGGGAGCAGACTGCTCACCGCGAGGGCACAACACTTTCCGAGTACATGGAATCGCTGCTGGTAACGGTGATTCTGGCCCTCTTTGGCACCAGCTTCGTGGTGCAGGCCTTCAAAATTCCTTCGGCCTCGATGGAACGAACTCTGCTCGTAGGCGACCATCTGCTGGTGAACAAGTTTGTCTTCGGGGGAACCGGCGCTTGGTATGAAAAGCTCCTGCCGTATCGCCCGTTACACCGCGGCGACATCATCGTTTTCAAATTTCCATACGCTGATCATCAGCATTTTGTGAAACGCGTCATCGGACTTCCGGGCGACCATTTGAAGGTTGTGGACCAGCGGGTGTATATCAACAGCCGAGCTTTAGAGGAACCCTACGTCGTGCATGACGAGTCCGCCCCTTACGATCCCGCAAATTATTCGTTTCCTCCCATTGGGAATTTGCTGAACAGCTTGCGAGTTGAGCCGGAATGGGCGCGGCAGATCAAGGGCTACATTCAAGGAGATGAAATTGTCGTTCCACCGGGGAAGTATTTTGCCATGGGAGACAATCGCGATAACAGCCTCGACAGCAGGTACTGGGGCTTTGTAGACCGCGACGCCATCATGGGAAGGCCGTTCTTGATTTACTGGTCGGTAGAAGCGACGTCGGCAGACTATGGCCAATCTACGTTTGCGCAGCGACTGCATGCCGTGCTGCAGACGATCGCGCATTTGCCGGCGCGAACTCGGTGGGGCCGTATGCTTCACATAGTGCATTAGCTTTCTGTCGCGCTCCGTTCGAATGGGCGGTGCTACCAATTCCCCCCGGAGTCTGCGAGAATTTTTCCGCATCGAACGGCGAGCGCCGTTCCGAATCGATTTCAGTGAATAGAATACGAAAATGGTGGAAGCTGCTTCTCGCTGTCACGCTGGCCGCGATTGCATTGCAGTTTGGAGTTTGGCTGCTGGTACGAACTGGGCGCGTGCGGGTGTTTGTGACCCGGCAACTAGAAAAGTCGTTTGGCCGGCCCGTGGAAGTGCGCGAATTTTCGGCCAGCTTCTTTCCAACTCCTCAGTTAGATGCCTATGGGATTTCCGTGGGCGAAGACGTGGCTTTCGGCAATGAATATTTCTTGCGCGCCGAGAGGCTCTCCGCCGCCCTGCGATGGGGAGGCCTGTTACGAGGACGATTCGACCTTGGAACGCTGCAGCTCGATCGCCCCAGCTTGATTCTGGTGCGCAATGGCGATGGGCAGTGGAATCTTGAGCGTTGGTTACCGGCTGCAGGATCGGAAACGAAGACCGACAAGTCCGGCTTGGCCCTACACGCGACCGCGCCGCCTACTCACCACCTGCAGAAAATAGAGATCAACGACGGCCGCGTCAATTTTAAAATTGCCGAGGACAAAACTTCCTTCGCTTTTCAGCAAGTAAACGGAACCATGGAACAGACTGCTGCGGGTCGCTGGCGGCTTGACCTGGAAGCACAGCCGTGGCGCAGCGGCATTCCACTTCAGCTGGCCGGAACAGTGCGAGTGAGCGGAGAAGTTGCTGGCACGTCGGTCCGCCTGCGGCCGGCGCATCTGCGAGCGAGTTGGGCAAGATCTTCCCTCGCCGATGTGTTCCGCTTGATTGCTGGCAGCGACTTTGGTGTGCGGGGGGCATTTGCCGGAGAGGCCACGGCTGACAGCGACGAAAGCTCGCTGCCGGAAGCCAAGGATGCAGCCTTGGGTGACTGGGCATTTACAGTCCAAGCCAGAGCGACGGAGATTCATCGCTGGGATCTCGGGGAACGCAACGACAATCCCCGCGCCGGTTTGCGCATGAAAGGGCGCTGGAATCCGGCGTTGGGGAATACTGAGGTACGCGAGCTGGTGATTGAGACGCCTCGCTCTAACCTGCGGGGAACCGCTTCATTAAAGAGTGTGGCGGATGCGAATTTCGAAGTTCGCCTGGACTCCGCGGGCCTGCAAGCCGCCGATTTCATGGATTGGTACCGAGCTTTTCAGCCCGATGTCGCGGAGGGAATCGCAGCAACGCAGTACTTCACCGGCACAGCGACGTTGCGAGGATGGCCGCTACGGCTGGAGGAAGCGGCATTCTCCAGCCCGGGCGGCCGCTGGACGGTGCCGGGATTCTTGTCCACTCTCAATGCCCGGTCCATGCGAGGAGGGACGCAGCGCGGAAAATTGTTGATCGAACCATTCATCCTCAATGTGCCTGCTCGCAAGATTGGAAGCACGGAAGGTAAAGCGATGCTGGCGGCCAGCAAGGACGCGGCGGCCAATCCGGCTTCCGGAAGCATCACAGTGTCGTTTCAGCGCGATTTGGAGCAACACAACGGCAACGTGCGCATTGAGGGACAATTGCCGCAAGCGGAAGCGGTTCTGGCAGCCGCAGCAGCGTTCGGACACGAGTTGCGGCACGGCTGGGATCTGGCAGGAAGGGGAAGCGGAGATTTGCGCTGGGAATGGAGCGCGGCGGGCCCGGCAAGTTGGGCTGGACACGCGGACGTGACGCGCGCGGCCCTACAGGTCGCCGGACTCAACCAGCCTATTCAACTGGAGGCTGTCCGCGCCGAATGGCGAGGGGCAGCTCGGAAATTCATCTTGGGGAAAGTCGCAGCGTTTGGCGCGACGTGGACTGGATCCGTTGAACAAACGGGCGTCATTGACTATGACTCCGACGAAGAAGTGGTCCCCGTGTGGGCCTTTCAGTTGCAGGCGGACCAACTGGATGCTGCGGAGCTTGATCGCTGGATTGGTCCCCGCGCGCGGCCAAGCTGGCTACAGCGTCTTCTTCCCTCGGCACTGGGCGGCAGTTCACAGGCCCATCCTGCGGGGGCGGTGCTGAAGCGAATTCGCGCCGAAGGCAATCTCAAAGTGGATCAAATCGCCATTGAGGAAATCATATTAAGGGGCTTTCGGGCTCGCGCAACGTTGAGTGACCTGAAGCTGAAGTTGGAAAATGCACAGGCGCAGTGGGCTGGCGGCCTGGCGCACGGGCGTTTGCTGGCGACGCTATCGGCGAATCCTGTTTATGATGTATCGGCTACCTTCGACCGCATTTCCCTCGAGCAAATGCCGTGGCTGGCCAATCTTTCAGAGCATCTGACGGGTTCGGCGAGTGGCAAACTGGAGTTGCGAGCCGCCGGAATCGGGCGCGAGGCTTTGCTCAAGAGTTTGAAGGGGAAAGGCGAATTGCGACTGGGCAAGGTTGAATTGCGAGGTTGGGATCTGGCGGGAACGATGGCGCAAGGGGAGTGGAAGGCAGGGATATCCCGCTGGCCCTCTGGCACGGGGACGTTCCACATCAGCGACGGCGGCTTTGAATTGAACGCGCTGCGGCTTGCGTCTGCTTCTGAAGAATTCTTCTTGAAGGGGAGTGTCAGTTTTTCTCAGGACGCCGATTTAACGGCGGAGAGCCACGCAATGGGACACGCGGCGCGGCCGGAGAATGCGATTCGCTTCCTGACGATTTCCGGTCCGCTGACCGAGCCAAAAGTTTCCCTGGAAAAAGTTACGGCACAACAACCGGGGGATTGAAGGAGCACGATGGAAATCCACGTCCGCGTTCGATCTGCGTTCATAGTAGCCCTTTTGTGGGGAGTGGGCGCTGCTTTCCTAACGGCGAGCACGACCACAGCTCAACAATCTTTCACGCTAGAACAAGTCCTGAGCGTTCCGTTCCCAAGCGGTTTGACGGCCGCGCAATCTGTCCCGCGGATCGCATGGGTTCTGGATGAGCAGGGCAAGCGAAATATCTATGTTGCAGAAGCGCCGGATTTTAAGGCGCGGCGGTTGACCTCGTACATCGAAGAGGACGGACAAGAGCTCTCCGGCCTGCAGTTTTCGGTTGACGCAAACGTAATCGTCTACTCTCGCGGAGAAGGTAAGAACAAGACCGGCCAGTCACCTAATCCGACCAGCAATCCGACAGGGGTGGAACAAGCCGTTTACGGAATTGCGTGGGGCGGCGGAGATCCGCAAAAGATTGACGCGGGCCAAGCGCCGCAAGTGTCCAGCAAAGGCCTGTGCGCATATGTGAAGGATGGTGCGTTGTGGCTTGCCACGGTGGGCTCAAGCGAAAAGCCGGCGCAGTTGATGATTCGCGGAACGAACGCGGAACAGCGGTGGTCACCCGACGGCAGTAAGCTTGCCTTTACCTCGGAACGCGGAGACCACAGCTTTATTGGCATCTACGATGTGGCTGCCAAGAGCGTTCGGTTCGTCGCGCCCACCGTAGACAGCGACTCGACGCCGGAATGGTCGTTGGACGGCAAGCAGCTGGCCTTCATACGTCGGCCGGCGGTGCCGCGTGATAGTCCGGAAGGCTATTTCATCGAGCCGGATCGGCCGCATCCGTGGGCGATTTTGGTAGTTGAGACGACTTCCTGGGTTGAGAAAGAAATTTGGCGCAGCGGCAAAGAGCTGCAGGATTCATTTCCCTACATGGCGGATGATACCGGAGGCGGAGTGATTCACTGGGCGGCCGACAATCGAATCGTCTTCGCTGGGGAGCAAGATGGCTGGCAGCATTTGTATTCCATTGCAGCGAACGGCGGCGGAACCCCGAAACTATTGACTCCAGGCAGTTGCGAAGTGGAGCAATGGTCGTTTACTCGCGACGGGAAAACGGTTTTGTTCAACTCCAACTGCAACGATATTGATCGGCGGCACTTATGGAGTGTGGCCGCCTCGGGCGAAACCGCGGTGCGGCAGTTGAGCACGGGTCGGGGAATTGAGTGGAGCCCCGTGACCATAGGTGACTCCGGTTATCTTGCGTTTGTTTCTTCTGACGCGCAACACACGGCGCGGCCATTCGTTCGTCGTTTCGCAGATTCTGATTCTCCTGCGAAGGCGCTGGCCACCGAGACTTGGCCTGCGCAATTTCCAGCTGAAAAGCTCGTTGTTCCGCAACAAGTCGTGTTCAAGTCAGTCGACGGCGTCGAGATTCATGGCCAGTTATTCTTGCCAAACAACACGAAGCCGGGCGAAAAGCATGCCGGCCTGCTGTTTTTTCATGGCGGATCGATGCGTCAGATGCTGCTGGGCTGGCATTACATGTACTACTATTCGAATTCGTACGGCATGAATCAGTATTTGGCGAGCCGTGGATACGTCGTTCTGTCGGTCAATTATCGTAGCGGCATTGGCTATGGCCGAGCGTTCCGCGAGGCGCCGGGACGCGCGGGGCGAGGCGCGAGCGAATACCAGGACGTGGTCGCGGCGGGTAAGTATCTGCAGTCGCGGCCTGATGTGGACCCGTCGCGTGTCGGTCTGTGGGGTGGAAGTTATGGTGGTTATCTCACGGCGCTTGGCTTAGCGCGTAACTCCGATATTTTCGCGACGGGCGTCGATTTTCATGGCGTGCACGACTGGCCAACCGATAACTGGGACGGCAAGAATATCTCGCCGGAGTTAACGAAGCTGGCGCATGAATCTTCGCCGGTTGCTTCGGTGGACAAGTGGAAATCGCCGGTGCTGTTTATTCACGGCGACGACGACCGCAACGTGTACTTCGCGCAAACCGTGGACCTGGTGGCTCGGTTGCGCGAACGCGGCGTGCACATCGAACAACTTATTTTCCCTGATGAAATTCACGATTTCCTGCTCCATCAGACATGGCTGAAGGCTTACGCCGCCGCTGGCGATTTCTTTGATCGCACGCTGGGCGCACGCGTGGCTCACTAATGTCTGCATGTCAGCATGATGAACTAATGAGTCCCCTCAGGAATGTCAGAAAACCGGCGTCTTTATCGAAGGCCACAACTTCGACAGGCCTGGAGCTTTTGCCGTGACGCCCGTGCGGTCACTGCGATGCGACAGTTTTCTGTTTGTGACATTTTTGTTCGCAGGTCCAGCTTCGGCGCAAGGAATTCCGCGGGCTCCTCGGTTGCACGCCGGTCAGACGCTGATCTATCAACTCGAGATCAGTGGCTCGCGCAGTACCAAGGTGGAAAGCAGCGTCACCGGTCAACAGTCTGAGCCAGCTGCAAATCTGAACTCTATCGGCCTGTTGCAGGTCAACCTTGCGGAAATCCGAGCCTCGGGATTTTACTTGAAGACCTACTTGTCCGACAAAGGCGCAAGCCGCCCGAGTGCTGAAGCGTCATCCGAACCGGACAAACTGGTCGAAGTGCTCGTCTCCTTCGATGGCACTGCTTCAGGGATCAAAGGGCTTGATCAACTTTCTGCTGCCCAACAATATGCCTGGACCGTATGGCTCAATCGCTTCACGACTTCGATGATGTTTCCGAACTCTGGCGTACATCAGGGGCAGCGCTGGAGAACCTCCGAGCCCGAAACAGCCTCATCGCTAATCGCGGGATTGTCGTGGGAGGGGAAGTATGAGTACGTCAAACAGGACGCATGTCCGCTGTACGACTTCGGCGGCAGCATATACAAGTCCCGCAAATCGCAATCGGAGCAGGATATCTGCGCGGTCATTTTTGTACGCGCGCAACTGCGGCAGAAGTCCTCGCTGAAAGATGCTACGCCGCAGGAATACAAATTGCGCAGCCTGAGTACACGTGGAACCGCAACCGGCACAAACGAGACCGTCCTCTACATTTCGATGTCTACCGGGATACTCATTCGTTCGACGGAAGACGTGCAGCAATCGATGGATGCTACGGTTGCGCTCCAAGATGGCTCCAACAAAGTTCGTTACGTAATCAATGCAAAGAGCCATTCGCAGGTGCAGCTGCTTCCCGATGCTGCGCAAGATATCCACTGATTTTTCCGCTTAGCTGGAACAAAAGGGTCTCGCCCTCAGCGCAAAAAGGTTGCCCTTGCCTCGCGAGTTATAATGGGAGTTTGCGCTTCTCTTGCTGAGCCGACAGGAGCAGTCCCGATGGATTTCAAGCTAAAAAGCGCCTACCAGCCACGCGGCGATCAACCCGCTGCGATTGGACAATTGTTGCGAGGCGTAGACGCGGGTGACAAGCATCAGGTGCTTCTGGGTGTTACGGGGTCCGGCAAGACTTTTACGATGGCCAAAGTCATTGCGGCTTCGGGCCGTCCAGCCCTAGTCCTTGCGCACAATAAGACACTTGCGGCGCAGCTCTACCACGAGTTCAAAAGTTTTTTCCCCGAAAATGCCGTTGAATACTTTGTCAGCTACTACGATTTCTATCAGCCCGAGGCTTACGTTCCCGCAGCGGACGTTTACATCGAAAAAGAAGCTACCATTAACGACGAACTCGACAAGCTGCGCATGAGTGCTACGCGTTCCCTGTTCGAGCGCCGCGACGTCATCATCGTAGCTTCCGTAAGTTGTATCTATGGCATCGGCTCGCCGGAAGCTTATTACGGCATGCTGGTTATGCTGGAGAAGGGCCTGCAAACCAGCCGCGAGGCGTTGCTGCGCCGATTTGTTGACGTGCAGTATGAGCGCAGCGAAGAGCTGCGCCGCGGTACGTTTCGCGTCCGCGGTGACATCATCGAAATCTATCCAACGTATGAAGACAACGCCTATCGCCTTGAGATGTGGGGCGACCAGATTGACAAACTCCGACAGATCGACGCTCTGACGGGTGAAGTTCGCCCAGGTCAGCAGGATCTCACGCGAGTTCCCATCTATCCGCGTACGCATTACGTGATGCCGCAGGACCAGCGTGAGCGAGCTATCATCACCATTCAGGAAGAGCTGGGATGGTGGAAGAAAGAACTTGATAAACAGGGCAAGTTCGTCGAAGCGCAGCGCGTGACACAGCGCACGCTGTTTGATATCGAGATGATGCGCACGATCGGGTACTGCCATGGCATCGAAAACTACTCGCGCCATCTCAGCGGGCGCCTGCCGGGCGAAGCTCCCCCGACTCTGCTCGACTACTTTCCGCAGGACTATCTGCTCTTCATCGACGAGTCTCACCAGACCGTGCCGCAGGTGCGCGGAATGTATCATGGCGACCGCGCCCGCAAGCAGACGCTGGTAGACTACGGCTTTCGCATGCCCTCGGCACTCGACAATCGGCCCCTTACGTTCGAGGAATTTGAAAACCGCACCAACCAGATCGTTTACGTCTCCGCCACGCCGGGACCGTACGAGCTGACCAAGTCCGGCGGCGTTTTTGTCGAACAAGTCATCCGTCCGACGGGCCTGGTTGACCCGCAAGTCGAAATCCGTCCCGTGAAGGGCCAAGTGGACGACTTGCTTGAGGAAATTCGCATTCGAGCGGAGAAAAACGAGCGCGTGTTGGTCACTACGCTTACCAAGCGCATGGCGGAAGATCTGAGCGAATATTTCACCGAAATCGGCGTCCGCTGCCGCTATCTCCACTCTGAAGTGGAAACTCTCGATCGCATCAAAATCCTTCGCGACCTGCGCCGAGGCGAGTTTGATGTATTGATCGGTATCAACCTCCTGCGCGAAGGGCTGGACCTTCCGGAAGTGTCGTTAGTAGCGATTCTGGATGCCGACAAGGAAGGCTATCTGCGCAGCACCACATCTTTGATTCAAACTATGGGCCGCTGTGCACGCCACGTGGAAGGCCGGGCAATGCTTTACGCCGATACCCGCACGCGTTCCATGAATGAGGCTATCGCAGAGACCAACCGCCGCCGCGAGAAGCAGTTGGCTTACAACCGGGAAAACAACATCACCCCAGAATCCATCGTCAAAGGCGTGGATATGGAGCTTGCGCACATTGTTGAAGCGGACTACGTAACGATTCCGCTGGACCCCGGCGAACTCGATGCCGCCGTGGCTGGCGCGAAATCCGAAGAGCAAGTCGCTCAACTGCTCCAGAAACTCGAAGCGCAAATGCGCGAAGCCGCCAAGAAATTCGAGTTTGAAAAGGCCGCACAGCTGCGCGATCGCATTCGCTCGATCAAGAATCAAGATCTATCGGGCACGTTTAGCCGCGACACACCAGGTCAGGCCCAGGCTGGCTAGACGCGATTGTGGGCCTTCAGACCAGGCCGCGGCGAAGCTGATCTAGCGGATAAAAGGTATCTCTCCAGATCACTCCGCCCTGTTTGAGCGTTATGACGGTCGAGCGCAGCAGCATGTAACTGAAGATTGCGGCTCCGAGAGGTTGCGTCAAGGCATATATGCGCGACGCCTTCATCACCCTGGCCGTTCCCGCTTGCGCCGCAAGCGCGATGACCGCGCTAACCACGGCCAGAGTCAGCGTCCAGCCGTGGACGAACGGCAGAATCACAAAAGGCAGCACATTCGTGCAGAAGATCCCCACCAGTTGCAAAGCGACCATCTCTGTGCGGTAGCCGGCGACCGCGAAGAAATTCTTGGTGACTCCGCGCACAATGTTTCGGATTCCCGCATGCCATCGCACGGTTACGTATTCGCCCGCGAGGCCTACACCCGACCGGAATCCGGCACTCTTCAATATTTTTCCGAGCTTCAGGTCGTCCACAACTTCCATGGCCAACCGCCGATGCATTCCGCTGGTTTGATACGGCTTTCGCCTCACAAGTTGAAAGGCTCCGACACCGAGATACGCGCGCGAGTTCGGATTGGAGACGGCAGCCGGATTGGTTCCGATGTAGAACCCGAGGGCAAAAAACGTCAGTACCGTCTTTTCCCAAAACCCATGCATTTCAACATCGCCCATCAACGTAAGATGATCAAGATTTCGCGATCGCGCCATCCCTATGGCTTTGCGCAATGAGTCTGGCTTGAAACATACGTCGGCGTCCGTAAAGAGAAGCCATTCTCCTTGAGACTCTTCATAGCCGGCCTGCAAAGCGTGGGGCTTGCCAAGCCACTGGTTGGGCAAGGTTTCGACATTTACGATTTTCAGGCGCCTATTCCGGCCCGATTCTTGGCCGAGAATCGCGAGCGTTTCGTCACTCGAGCGGTCATTCACGGCAATAATTTCCAGTGCCGGATAGTCAATTTTCGCAAGGGTTGCCAATGCCCGTGGAAGCTTGTCTTGCTCATTTCGTGCCGCGAAAATCAGCGAGATGCTTGGGCAATGCTCAACTTGACACGGCGCTTGGTCCTTCAGATGCGGCAAGCGAAGCGCTCCCCGCCCGACTCGTACACCCTGAACGATCCAAAATACTGCAATGAGGGAAAAAAGAAGGAGACCAGTGAAGTGCATGGATTGGTGTTCAATGCCGCCGACACGGTATCCTAACACGGTGACGTGTAACGGCATCTCGATCATTGGCGGAGGACGTCTCGGGCGTTCTCTGGGCCGCAGTCTACGCGAGCGCGGTTGGAAGATCCATTCAGTGGTAACGCGCAGCCAAGCCACGGCCCGGCGCGCGGTCCGGTCGATCGGCGGTGGACATGCGCGCGCGACAATTTCCAATGATGTGTTCCTCGCACCGATAGTTCTTATTTCTGTCCCGGACTCTGCGATTCCTGACGTGGTGCAGCAGCTTGCCGCGGTCGCTGAACCGGGCGCCCGCAACCGCTTCGTTTTGCATACTAGCGGAGCACTGTGCTCCGGAGTCCTTGCCCCTTTGCGCGGGCTCGGCGCGTCGGTAGGCTCCGTGCACCCCCTTCAGTCCTTCAGCGGTGTCAGTGCGCCCAGCTTGGAAGGCCGCGTCTTCACGATCGAAGGCGACAATGGGGCGGTCCGTGTTTCTCGCTCACTGGCCCGGGCCCTGGGTGGCCAGATTGTGCTTGTGGATTCGACCGACAAGCCCCTTTACCATGCTGCGGCTTCGATGGCTGCCAGCCAGGTACTGGCCGAAGTGGAAGCCGCGGTCCAAATTTTTGCCTCGCTTGGAATGAAGCGTCGCGAGGCGCTCCGCGCGCTTTTGTTGCTTACCCGCCAGGTGCTCGAAAATCAGCAGCGCCTTGGCTCGCGTGCCGCTTGGACCGGGCCGCTGGCGCGCGGAGATTTTCGCGTCATTGCCGACCACGAAAAGGCATTACGTTCTTGCCCCGGCGAGTATCTTGCAGCCTACCGCGCGATGAATCGGCTGGCGGCACGCGTGCTCGCCAGCAATCCCGAGCGTATGCTGGCCGCTCTCGACCACATTTCCCACGAACCGGCTCATTCTCTAAGAGCAAAAGGGGTAAGCGCTTGAAGCCATTGCAGGTTCCCATCGAACACAAAACGCTCGCCAACGGATTGCACGTGGTGGTGGCTCCCGATTCGACCGCCCCAGTCGTCACGGTTGGCGTCTATTACAAAATCGGTTTTCGGCTCGAACCTCAGGGACGGAGCGGCTTCGCCCATCTTTTCGAGCACATGATGTTCCAGGGTTCCGAAAACGCCGCGAAAATGCAGCACATCAAGCTCATCAATTCCAGCGGCGGCGTGCTCAACGGCTCCACGATGTACGACGTCACCAACTACTATGAGGCTGTCCCGTCCAACGCTCTGGAGCGCATTCTGTGGCTCGAAGCTGATCGCATGGGCGCGCTCAAAGTAGACGATGAAAACTTGCGCAATCAGCGCGACGTGGTAAAAGAAGAAGTTCGTGTTAACGTCATGAACCAGCCTTACGGTGGATTCCCGTGGCTGGATATGCCCCCGGTTGCCTTCCGCAATTGGGCCAATGCTCACAATTTTTATGGTGATTTCGCCGATCTGGACGCGGCCAGCCTCGCCGATGTGCAGACGTTCTTCCGCACCTATTATGTTCCTAACAATGCGGTACTGCTGATCCTGGGCGACGTGCATCCCGCTGACGGGTTCGCTCTAGTCGAAAAACATTTCGCGAACATACCTGCCGGAGCGCCACCGAAGTTCGCTGACCCAACCGAACCGGAACAAATTGAAGAACGCCGCGGCTATGTTCTGGAGAAATTCGGCACCCTGCCTGCCATGGCGATTGGTTATGTCCTTCCGCCACGTCGCACCGCGGACTGGTGCGCCATGGCTTTGCTCGATCAAGCGTTGCACGGCGGCCGCGCCGGCCATATCTATCGGGAACTGGTCCTAGAAAAGCAGCTCGCCGTGGAAGCAGATGGCGGCATTGATGACATTTTCGGCTACAACGGCCCTTCGCAAATGACCACGCGCATCCTGCACAAACCAGAAATCGCCAGCGACGAAACACTGGCCGCATTCGACGCCATCATCCGCGAAATTCAGGAGCAGGGAATTACCGATTCCGAACTCGGGCAACTCAAGGTGAAATGGCGCTCCGACTATTTTGCCACGCTGGAAGGTGGCCGCGGCGGGTATATGCCGAAGTATGGCCTGATGCACCTGCTTGCCTGTTTCACGCTATTCGACGGCCAACCGCAACTTGTCAACACCATACTTGATGGCTTCTTGGCCGTCAGCAAAGAGCAGGTACAGCACGTCGCGCGCGCCTATCTCAAACCGGAAAATCGTGCGATTGTCTTCCGTAAGCCAGCTTCCGCCACCGAGGAGGCCGCGTAATGGCCACCCCAGTCTCTCGCGCTGCTACCACTGTTCCGGACCTGGCTCCCGAGCGCGAAGTCCGCTGGCCGCAGCGCACCAAGGCCAGGCTCGCCAATGGCCTGGAGGTTATCCTGGTCGAGTCCCACACAGTTGCCAAATTTCATGGTGAACTTTTCTTCCGTTCCGGTAATGCCGCGGCGGCGGATCGCTCCGTTTCCCTCGCCGAAATGACCGCAACGATGGTTCGCACCGGGACTGCCAAGAGCACCAGCCGCGAAATCGAAGAACGTCTGCGCGGCCTGGGAGCAGACCTTTCTGTCAGCGCGGGACAGGATACCAGCGCCATTTCGTTCGCCGGCCTCAGCGATCATGCCGAACCGCTCCTGCAACTCGTCAACGAATTGGCTCGGGATGCGTCATTTCCTCCGCCGGAATTCGAACGGGACCGCCGCCAGAGACTCGAAGAAGTGAAACTCGAGCGTACCCAACCTGGTTTCCTCGCTGGCGAGCGTCTGCGCAGGGTCCTATTTGACAAACATCCGTACGCCTTGGTGTCGCCGACCGAAGAACAGGTCGCCGCATACAACATTGAGCAGTTGCGGACTCTGTATCGCGATTTTTATACTCCTGAAAATGCAATTCTTCTGTTGGTGGGAGATTTTGATCCGCCCACCATCCAGAGCGATATCGAAAAAGTGTTTGGTTCCTGGAGTGGCAAAAGACCGGTCGGCAAAGAGTCGCCTTGGCCTCCGAGTCCCCAAGGCCGGTGCGTCTATCTCGTTCACGTTCCCGGAGCCGTGCAAACCCAGATTCTCTGCGGTTGCCGCGCCATTACTCGTAAACACCCCGACTGGATCAAGCTCGGACTCACCAATAGCCTTTACGGTGGCGCGTTCAATTCACGTTTGGTGATGAACATCCGGGAAGACAAAGGCTATACCTACAGCCCGCGCAGCGCCGTCAATCCGCTTCGCCAGCATGGTTATTTTTCCGTCTCAGCCGCCGTTCGCAATGAAGTTGTCGCCGCTTCGCTCACGGAAATCTTCTACGAAATCGACAAGCTGCGCTCCCTGCCCGTTCCCGAAAGCGAACTTCTCGACGCGCAAAATTATCTGACCGGCGTTTTCTCCATGGGGTTAGCTACGCAAAGCGGCCTTCTCTCACAGATCTCTACCCTCGCGCTAAATGAACTGCCCGATGACTATCTCGAGACTTACCGGCAAAAGGTCCGCGCGCTGACTGCGGACGACGTGCTCACCGCCGCGCGCACCTACTTCGACTCTGCAAACATGCAAATCGTGGTTGTGGGCGACCGTCAACAGATCGAATCCCAAGCCGGTCTATTCGGAGAAGTGAAAGCCTTCGACGCGCATGGCAACTCCGTTTCGTGAACCTGCCCATAGGTAATTATCTTAGGTAGGTCCATATGGCATCATCGCCGCCACGGGTAGCCGGGTCCCAGTCGCCACTGCGGTTTCCTGCTCGATCTCGCGTCTCTCGCATCCTTCACCACCAGCATTCTCGGCTGCCAAGAAGAAGCCGCCACTCCATTCCGGCAACCTGAATACGGCGATTTCTGCCGAACTCCAACGGGTGCCGGGCATCGGCTCCTGCTCCGCCGACAAGATTCTCAAAATGCGCAAGTCCTGTGGTCCATTCAAAAGAATGGACGACCTGCGCGTCCGCCAAGAAATGGCCCCAAACGTTTGGCGAGCTGCCCGCGCAAAGGAACAGCAAGTCTCGCCCGTCGGCGATACGCGGGCGTCTCCACCCGCGCCCCGGCCCGTGAATCTGTCAAAAGGAAAATGCTCTACAGCAATTGATGTGTAGGCTTCCGTTGCTCGATCCGCAGCGGCACCTGGTCCGCTATTCGAATTCCGTAGCCTTCAAGCGCAACCACTTTCTTAGGATGGTTGGTCAACACTCGAATATCCTTGAGTCCCAGATCAATCAAAATCTGCGCGCCAATTCCGCTTTCATGCTGCACCATGCGCTGCCGCGCCGGCTCGCGGTCCAGTTGCCCACGCGCGTGAATGTGGATTTGCGGCAACCCTCCCAGCTCTTCCGAAGCCTCAATTCCAAAACCTCGTCCCGTGTGATGTAGATACAAGAATACGCCGCGCTCCTCTTTCGCAATCTGTTCCAGGGAGCGCGCCACCAGTTCGTGACAATCGCATGCCGACGACCCGAACACGTCGCCGGTCAGGCAATGCGAATGCACCCGCACCAGCGCTGGCAAAGATCCTTCGAGCTCGCCACGCACTAGCGCCACATGCTGGTCATGATCCACGTCGCTTGAATACGCGATCATCCGGAAATTTCCGTACGCCGTGGGCAACACCGTCTCAGCTACTCGCCGCACGTACCGCTCATGCTGCATCCGATACCGAATCAGGTCCGCTACCGTCAGCATCTTCAGCTCATGATCCCGGCAAAACTCTACCAGTTGAGGCACGCGCGACATGGTGCCGTCTTCCCCCATGATTTCGCAGATCACTCCAGCAGGGTTTAGCCCCGCGATCCGCGCCAAATCCACCGATGCTTCCGTCTGACCCGCCCGCACCAGCACCCCGCCATTCCTCGCCCGCAGCGGGAAAATGTGCCCCGGCCGCGCCAGATCCTGAGGCTTGGTCTTAGCATCCACGGCAGTCAAAATCGTGATCGCTCGGTCCGATGCGCTAATACCGGTGCTCACTCCTACTCGAGCATCAATTGCCTCTGTAAACGCAGTCCCGTGTACCGACGTATTGATCGGTGACATCAACGGCAGGTGGAGCTCGTCGCAGCGCTCTTCCGTCAACGGCATGCAAATCAGCCCGCGGCCATACTTCGCCATGAAGTTGATCGCTTCCGGCGTAATCTTCTCCGCCGCCATCGCCAGATCCCCTTCATTCTCGCGGTCTTCGTCGTCTACCAGCACGATCATTCGTCCGTTGCGGATCTCCTCGACGGCTTCTTCGACGCTGCAGAACGGCGATTGAGAGGTGTTCGTCATTGGCTCGGCCTCATATGGCTAATTAAAATATAGCGCGACATGACTGGGCAAAGGAAGCAAGAGGGTATTCGATGTGGGTGGCGGCGTAGCAGAGTGCCGACATGGAGGGCCCGCCGCAAGCACAGGAAAACCCCGATAGCTCTAAAGAGTCTCGAAGCGAAACCAGAAAACAGTCTAAAGCATCGGTATCGCAAGCGTGCCTGATGTGAGAAGTTTACTTTGACTGGCAGAACTTCAATTCAATCATCTGAACCCTGGATTACCCAACAACGTGGCGGATTCGTCCGGAGCAGGTCAGTTTGTGAGCCTGGAGACCTTTGCAACGCCGCGAATCATGCAGTTGAGCCTGCAAACTCATGTTCTGGACGCGAGTAGGGGAACAGCCCGGTTGTGCCAGTCGACCGTGAGGCGAAGCTGGCCTATGGTGCGAAAACGCGCCATAGATCCTCGCCGGAGAGCTTGATGCGCATGGCTCGCCCGTCAACGACATCGCCGAACTCAACCCATTCGGTATCACCCTCATCGCTGCGCATACGGAACCTGCCATCCTTGGCAGCGGCTTCCAGCAGCACAGCCCCATCAACAAGTAATGCGCCTTTCCGAATGACGATGCGGATGCTGCCAACCCAATTGTTTTCGTTGCGATAGTGCCCGACATAGGCGTCCCATTCCTTGGGGTAAGCAAAACTTTTCGCTCCTTTGTAGGTGTCCTTCACGTACCAATCGCTGCCCCAGCCAACCTCCGCCACGGGCGATTTCGCATCCTTACCGTCGGATCGCCCAAATGCCAGCACAAATCGCGAAAAGTCCGGATGCGGTGCCACGAACATGCCGTCGCCCGAGTTTTCGAGCGCAACCCGCTGCGACAGATGCTGAAGAAACAGCTGACGCCCTTCAGCCACAAACGTCAATGACCTGGAATTCACTGGCGATTGAAACGTGCCGGCATAATCCACCGCATTTTCAACTTCGGTGGCAGCGCGAGTTACCGGCAACCCCGGCAGGGTTTTCTTCGCACGATGTGCACGCATCAATTTGATCGAGTATTCCGCAACCGGATTTGGGCGATACCCTTGCATCGCGTTGATAGACGCGAATGCACCAACGCCTTCGTCAATGTCCACTTGCAACGCCGACGCAAACGAAATCATGCCGCCGGTATGCCGAACGATTCTGTGTCCATCGAGTGCGTCTGCCGCAATACCGTATCCGTAGCTTGCTGTCGGGCCAAATTCTTCAGCCTTGATGTGCCCCTGAGAAAAGAGACCGAAGTTTTCCTCTGAAAGCAACCGGCTCTTCGGCCCTTCGCCGTGACGCGCAAGCATTTGAACGTAAAGCCCCATGTCGTGCGGCGTCGAAGCGATGCAGCCGGCAGCATCGGTCATTACAATCGCGGGGGCTTCACTTAGTCGTCCAAACCGGGGGAAGGGGCGGTCGTTGTGGAAAGCGTAATAGTTCTTCGCGGTGCGCTCGCGCTGGTCCAATGTAATCACCGGCTCAGTATTGCTCATTGCTAGCGGTTCGAAAATTCGTTTGCGGTAGATTTCCGGCAAAGCTCTTCCGTCCAGCGACATCACGAGGTGCCCTAGCGCCGCGAAGGCCATATTGTTGTAGTGGAAAAGTTTCCCCGGCGCGTACGTGGCGTGATGCCTGGCGGCGGGATCGCTCAGAAAAACCGGTGGAATTCCGGGCAGGCCGGAAGTGTGCGTGAGCATGTGATGCGCGGTGACCGGCTCAAAGGCTGATTCCATGCGGAACCAGGGCAGATATTCTGTGATCGGTCTGTGGAGGTCTAGCTTGCCTTCCTGACTCAGCTGAAGCAGACAAATGGCCAGGAAACTCTTGCTGATCGAGCCAATCTGAAAGAGTTCATCGGGTTTGACGCGGCGTCTTGCGCCGACATCGGTGAAACCATAGGTAACGACACGCTGGACTCCATCGCGATCCGCAAGCGCCAGCGTGAGGCCAGGCGCATTCATCGCGCGAAGATATTGTTCGACGAAGCGATCCAGGGCTTTATAGGCGGGCTTGTAGTCGCTTGATGAATTTTCCGTGAATCCTTCTACTGCCAGGAAACCGGATGCAGCGACCGCTGTAGCTGCGCTCGTTCCTAAAAATTCCCGTCGATTCATTGACCATTCTCCGTCACTGAAATGCGAGATTTGGCAGGACGCGGTTTTTGCTTCACCTGCCCAAGATTCGCGAAACTACATGAAAAACGCCGGCGCCGATCAACGCTGCCCCGGGAATCGTCAGCACCCACGCCCACACAATTCGCCGCGTCACGCCCCAGCGCACCGCCGTCAGCCGGCGCGACGCCCCTACGCCGACGATCGCGCCGGTGATCGTGTGTGTCGTGCTCACCGGAATTCCAAAAACCGCATTCATCACCAGCGTCAGCCCGCCGGCTGTTTCTGCGCAGAATCCGCCGAACGGCGTCAACTTGGTAATTCGTTGCCCCATGGTCTTGATGATTCGCCACCCGCCCGCCATCGTGCCGCCGCCCATCGCCAAGTGGCAGCAGATGATCACCCAGTAGGGTACCTTGAACGAACTCAGCAGCCCTCCCGCTACCAGAGCGGTCGTAATGATACCCATCCCTTTCTGCGAATCGTTGGTCCCGTGCCCCAAACTAAATAACGCCGCCGACAGCAGTTGCAGCCGCCGAAACCATTTGTCTACCTTCTGTGGTCGTTGTCTTCGCACAATCCAGCTTGCGGCCGTCGTCAAGATCGTTGAAAGCAGGAAACCGACCACCGGCGAAAGGAAAATAAAAGTGACCGGCTTCACCCAGCCGCTGAGGATCAGTGCCTTGTACCCGGTGTGAGCCACCGCCGCGCCCCCGTACCCGCCGATGAGCGCATGTGACGAACTGGTGGGCAATCCCAGCACCAACGTGATGAG
The DNA here is from genome assembly GCA_035607085.1 of Candidatus Eiseniibacteriota bacterium. Taxonomy (GTDB): domain Bacteria; phylum Acidobacteriota; class Terriglobia; order Acidiferrales; family UBA7541; genus Acidiferrum. The sequence continues at coordinate 33,531 of DATMZI010000018.1, forward strand.
ATTCCAGCTGATAGCTCCCAGCAGCCCCGCGAGCAGCACCTGCTGCGTCACCATCTCAATGTGAATCATGCCTTTGCCAATGGTGTTCGCTACTGCCGTCCCAAAGACGAACGCCGCAATAAAATTCCAGAACGCTGCCCACGCCACCGCGCGGAACGGGGTAAGCACACGCGTCGAAACCACGGTCGCGATCGAATTCGCCGCGTCATGCCAGCCGTTCGAAAACTCGAACGCCAGCGTCAGAAAAATCACCGCCATCAGCAGCGCGAAGCTACTCACCGCTGCACCCTGAAAGTCGCGAAGGTTTTTGGCCGCTGGCAGACAGTCGAAATCGGACAAAAGCTAACAAATTTGAGGCCATTCGTTTCGGTTGCTGCTACTAGCCGCTCGCCGTTCGTCACTCGCCACTCTTCTCCGGCCGGAAATTTCAAAAAGAACAGAAATGCTCCTGTTCGGGATAGGTCTCGCTCTCACGCCGACTTTACAATCACGCCCTCAATCACGTTGGCCACGTCTTCGCACTTGTCCACAGCGGTCTCAATCACCTCAAAAATCTCTTTCCACTTGATGATCTGTACCGAATCCTTCTCTTCATCAAACAGCTGAGCGATCAGCGTCCGGCAAATCCGATCGCTCTCATTCTCATAGCGGTTGATCTCGATGCAGTGTTTCAGCGCCTCATCGGGAGTTCCCAGCGCATGTACCGCCGCCGAGACTTCGCTCGTTGCCGACACGAGCACCTTCACCAGCTCCACCGTTCCTTCACGCACCGTGTTCACGCGGTACAAAACAAACCGGCTCGCCGCGGCGTCAATCAGATCAATCACGTCGTCCAACTGGCTCGAGAGCGCGTGAATGTCTTCGCGGTCAAACGGCGTAATGAATGTCTGGTTCAGCTTGGTCAGGATTTCGTGCGTGATCTCATCGCCCTGGTGCTCGATCGCTTTGATGGTTTGCACCTGTTCCGGTACGCCGGTGTAATGCGCCAGCATCTGCTGCAGCGCCTTCGCACCCACCACAATGTTTTCAGCTTGCTTTACGAAAAGGTCAAAAAATCCCTCTTCGCGCGGCAAAAACCGCTGCAAAAGTCCTGGCATGTTGGTTGACTCCCCCCTGAGGAGCCGTTCTCTGAGGCCAAAGCAGTGTAAGCGAACGCCGGAGCGTCAGGCAAGGAACGGGGCTAGCGCAGCGAGAGCGATACCGGCCGGTGCTGAGGACCTGCACCTCTGCGAGCGGTGTCGGCTACTATCCAAAGAAGAACACCGGCGCAGAAAACCTAGGGCCATCCAAATATCAAGGACAAATTGCGCCACCCAAGTCCGTGCCGGGGTTAGCGGTATTCGAAAAAAAGTAATCCGAATGGTGCCGCGCATCCTAACCGACAATCTGGCTAGATATAAAAAAAGGCGGCCCGAATTTCCGGACCGCCCTTCTTTTTGATTGAGGTTTTGGGCTTGCTGGTAAACTCGCTCGCCCTGCTCTTATCCTAGTACATTCCGCCCATGCCGCCCGGTCCGGGACCGCCGGCCGCCGCAGCCTTCTTGTCGTCTTCCTTCAGCTCGGCCACCAGAGCTTCGGTGGTCAGCATCAGGCCCGCAATCGACGCCGCGTTCTGCAGCGCTAACCGCGTGACTTTCGCCGGATCAATGACGCCGGCCTTCACCAGGTCTACGTACTCGCCGGTGTCCGCGTTGAAGCCGTAATTCTCGTCCTTCGACTCGCGAACTTTGCCGATCACCACCGCGCCCTCGAATCCTGCGTTGAGAGCGATCTGGCGAGCCGGCTCTTCCAGCGCGCGCTTCACGATGCCCACGCCAACAAGCTCATCACCGTCCGCCTTGATCTTGTCGATCGCCGCGATGGTGCGGAGCAGCGCCGTGCCGCCGCCGGGGACGATGCCTTCCTCGACAGCCGCGCGGGTTGCGTGCATGGCGTCTTCCACACGAGCCTTCTTCTCCTTCAGCTCGGTTTCCGTCGCCGCGCCCACCTTGATCACCGCCACGCCGCCAACCAGCTTCGCAAGGCGCTCCTGCAGCTTTTCCTTGTCGTAGTCGCTGGTCGTGGTTTCCACCTGCGCCCGAATCTGCTTCACGCGGCCTTCGATTTCAGACGCCTTGCCGGCGCCTTCCACGATGGTCGTGTTGTCCTTGTCGATGGTGACCTTTTTGGCCTTGCCCAGGTCCTCAATCTTCACGTTCTCGAGCTTGATGCCCAGGTCTTCCGTGATGGCATGGCCGCCGGTCAACACCGCGATGTCTTCCAGCATGGCCTTGCGGCGATCGCCGAAGCCTGGGGCCTTTACCGCCGCGCACTGCAGCGTGCCGCGCAGCTTGTTCACCACGAGAGTCGCCAACGCTTCGCCTTCGACGTCTTCGGCGATGATCAAAAGAGGCTTGCCGAGCTTCGCAATCTGCTCCAACAACGGCAGCAGGTCCTTCATCGAGCTGATCTTCTTCTCATGGATGAGGATCAGTGCGTTCTCCAGGATGCATTCCATGCGATCCGGATCGGTGATGAAGTAAGGCGAGAGGTAGCCGCGGTCGAACTGCATGCCTTCCACGACTTCCAGCGTCGTTTCCATGGTCTTCGACTCTTCCACGGTGATGACGCCGTCCTTGCCGACCTTTTTCATCGCTTCGGCAATGATTCCGCCAATCTGCTTGTCGTTGTTGGCGGAAATCGTGCCCACCTGGGCGATCATGTCGCCTTTCACGTCTTTGTGCAGCTTGCTGATTTCGTTCACAGCCACTTCAACCGCCTTGTCGATGCCGCGCTTCAGCGCCGTCGGGCTGGCACCGGCCGCCACCGTCTTCACGCCTTCGCGGAAGATGGCCTGCGCCAGCACGGTCGCCGTCGTTGTTCCGTCGCCGGCAACGTCCGAGGTCTTCGAAGCGACTTCACGCACCATCTGCGCTCCCATGTTCTCCAGCGGATCGCGCAGTTCGATTTCCTTTGCCACCGTCACGCCGTCCTTGGTGATGATCGGCGCTCCGAACTTCTTTTCGATCACCGCATTGCGGCCCTTGGGGCCCAGCGTGATCTTCACCGCGTCGGCAAGAGCGTTCACGCCGCGCAGAATCGCCTGGCGCGAATTTTCCCCCGTAACAATCTGCTTCGCCATTTCTAATTTCCTCCTGAAATCTCTTCGTGCTCTTCTACTCTTCCTTGCCTCGTTACTTCCTTGCTTCGCTGCTTTTTCCTGAGTGCTTCACGGCTGCCTTGGATTCCGCCGTCAGCAGTGAGGAATGAACTTACTTCTTGGCTGCCTTCGCCGCCCCGCTCAGCTTCGCCAGAATCTCTTCCTCGCGCAGAATGAGCAGTTCGTCGCCTTCCAGCTTGATTTCTGTTCCGCTGTACTTCCCAAACAGCACGCGATCGCCCGGCTTCACGTCGAGAGGAATCAATTCACCCTTCTCGCGCTTGCCTGCACCTACTGCGATCACTTCACCTTCCTGCGGTTTCTCTTTCGCCGAGTCCGGGATGATGATGCCTCCCTTCACGGTTTCTTTTTCTTCAATGCGCTTCACAATCACCCGATCGTGCAGCGGTGTCAGATTGACTGCCATCTTTGAACAACCTCCGTAAGTGAACTTAAATCGCTAGGTTTGGCTGTGGCTTGTACTTACATTGGCTACAGATTCGGTATACCTGCAAACCGTTGCAGTAAGGCGCTCGCTAAGAGAGGGCTTAGCACTCCTCACAGCCGAGTGCTAATATAGCAAATTGCCACTCCAAGTCAAGCCTTCCCCCGACATTTCACCAAACTTTCAACAAGCTCAATTCGGCTCGACAACATATGTAAAAGCACTATTTTCAACATGTTACGTGCTGCAAGAAAATTCTTGCACTTGGCCATTGCCCTGCTCATCCACAGAGGCTAGATTTGTAGCGGCCGCCTACTGGGGCGGGCGCTTTTTCTGCGACTCCACGCTATGCCCACTCTGCTCTACGTCCGCCTGATCGGCTTCACGGCCGGCACCCTGCTGATGCTCTTCTGGATGGTGGTCATCCTAGGCTACCGCCGCCAGCGCAATTTCGAACGGGTCTTCTTCTTCCTCTGCCTCGCTCTCTTCCTCTTTTACGGGGGCTCGCTCCTCGACCTCAACGCCCAGGTTTACTACGCGCAACCGCCTCCGCTGCTCACCGCATTTGCCTGGACCACTCTTAGCGCCGGCCTGTGTTTCGCGCCCGCGCTACTGTTGCATCTGCATCTTGAATATGCCTCCACTCGAAAACCGGTCATGGTTTCCGCGGGTGACTCCGATCGCGCGAAGCGCCTTATCCTCACTTTCGCCTACGCGTTTGTCATTTTGTTCTCGGTAAAAGCCTATCGGGGGCTGACGTTTGCCGGCGGATTTGATTTCCTTCTTCCTGCGAACAGTTTCGGAAAGCCGTTTGGCATTTTTTTGGCGAGCGCACTCGGTGCAAGTGCCGGTTGGCAATTCAAGTTTGCCGCGTCCGCTGCCGATACTAACGAGAAACTCTTCCACCGGTTCGCAGCCTACGGTTTAAGCGTTTCCGCACTGCTGGTTGCGTTGCTGCACATTGTCCGTTTGCCGCTTGATCAACGCACGACTGCCGTCGCTACCACATCCCTCGCGCTCTTGCCCATCCCTCTGTTTGCGGTCTTGATTTACGCTGTGCAGAAACACAATTTCCTTCAAATTGGCCGGCAGACCAACTTGATGTACGCGGTCTCAGTCACCTTCCTGGCCCTCCTGTACTTGGCGCTGGTTCGCCGCGCCAGCGGCCTATTGGAACCAATCCTTCCGCCGGAAGCGACTGCTTCCGTCCTGCTCTTTATCCTGGTCGTGTTCGTCGAGCCGATGCAGCGTCTGCTCGCCCGCCGCCTTCATGAAACCGTTCGTCGCGAGATGGATCGCGTTCAACTGTTGATGGCCGAAGTCCAGAACCAAGCCCGCCAGGGGAATCTGGAAGCACTGACGCGTTTTTTTGAGCACCGAGCCCGTGAGACATTCGAGTTATATGACGTCAAGGCTTCGTTCCATGCGCTAGGCGAGGTCACCCCAAGCGTGCCGGAGTCCGCGAAAGGTGTCGGCAGTCACACGGCGCCCCGCCGCAATGCGACAGTGGCCCTTTCTGAAGGAAGAATTTCGCAGTCGTTTCTCCACGGCGGCACGGTCGGATTCGTCCGCGCAGAACCTCACGGATCTTCCTTTTCCGGAGAAACGCGCGCAGCGCTCGAGGCTGTTTGTGAGCAATTGCCTGCGGCTATCGAACTATGCTGCGCGGTCCAGGAAAAAGTACAGCTCGAACGTGAGTTAGCGGAACGTGAACGCCTCGCCGCGCTCGGCCAGATGGCCGCCAGCATTTCGCACAACTTGAAAAATCCGCTCGGCTCCATCAAAACTATTCTTCAGGTCCAGCTCGAAAGCCCCGAAATGCCGGACTCCCTCAAGTCCGAAACACAAATGGTCCTCTCTGAAATTTCCCGTCTTTCGGGAAAACTAAGCCAGCTTCTTCAGTTCAGTCGACCGGCTGTTCTCGGCGACACCAACGCCGCCTGCGATGCCGCTGAAATCGTACGAGAAGTCACCGAAGTCCTGTGCCGCGAAGCGGATCGCAATGGAATCGTGCTGCAAGTGTCCTGCAACGGAAATCTTCCCGTCGTGGCGCCCAAGGAAGCTGTCAACGACATTCTTTCCAACCTGGTCGTCAACGCTCTTGAAGCCGCCAGCACAAAAGGGCGGGTCATGGTTACGGCCGCGCGGGAGAAACAGAAAGCGTTGATTCAGGTCGAAGATGATGGCGGCGGAATTCCAGCTGATCTGCGTGAAAAAGTTCTGCAGCCGTTCTTTACTACGAAAACGCAAGGGACCGGTTTGGGGTTAGCGATCGTCGTAAAACGCGTCAGCGAAGCAAACGGAACTCTGGAACTGGAGAGTCCCGTGGCGAATGGTCGCGGAACAAGATTTTCCGTATGGCTGCCGCTGCTTGGCGCTTGACGGCAGAGGTAGTACGGACGTTCAGTCTGTGCGGCACGGGTCGAAACATTGCAGTCACGGCCAAAGTCAGCAGGCTGTCTGTGAAGCTTTCAGTGGAGCAGAAATGAAGACCATCCTGATTGTGGACGACGAGCCGGCGGCACGCTATGGACTACGGCGCGCGCTCGAATCCAAATACCACATCGCCGAAGCGGACACCGCCGAATCCGCCCGTGAGGCGTTGCAAACAGAAAAGCCCGACCTGATTCTGCTCGACGTGGTTCTGCCCGGCATGGATGGTTTGTCGTTTCTGAAAATGATTCGCGAGCAGGGAAACAGCGTTCCCGTGCTGATGGTTTCCGCTTTGGACGTCGCGAAGACTGCAGTCGAAGCTCTGCTTCTTGGCGCTGCCGACTACCTGGTGAAGGGATTCGAGCTGGATGAGCTGCGCCAGCGCGTGGCGAATCTGCTGAAGCTGGTTTCGCTCGAGCGGGAGAACGATTCGCTACGGCGGCAACTCGCGGCGGAAGGACAGTTTGGAGGGATGATTGGCCGCTCGGAACAGATGCGCCGCGCGTTTGAAATCGCCGATCGCGTGGCCACTACCGATTCGACCGTTCTGATTTTAGGGGAGAGTGGAACAGGGAAAGATTTGATGGCCCAGGAGATTCACGCGCGTTCACCGCGCACGGCGAAACCGTTTGTCGCGGTGAACTGCGCCGCGTTGCCGGAAACTTTGATCGAATCGGAACTCTTCGGCTACGAGCGTGGCGCCTTCACCGGCGCGGCGCAACAAAAAAAAGGGAAATTCGAGCAAGCGCAGGGAGGCACGCTGTTTCTCGACGAAATCGGCGACATGAACCCCGTCACGCAGGCCAAGGTCTTGCGCGCGCTCGAAAATCGCGTGATTGAACGCCTCGGTGGAACACAATCCATTCCTGTGGACGTGCGCGTCATCAGCGCAACCCATCGCGATCTCCCGGACGAGATTCGCAACAGTAAATTCCGCGAAGATCTGTTTTACCGGCTGCGCGTGGTCACCATTGACTTGCCCCCTTTGCGCGCGCACAAGGACGATATCGGCGTGCTCGCCGACGCAATTCTGAAATTGCATGCTGCGCGCCTTGGCCGTTCAGCGAGCTTGAGCAAAGATGCCTTGGCCGCGCTGGAAAAATACGATTGGCCAGGCAATGTGCGCGAACTGAGAAATGCGCTCGAGCGTAGCGTGGTGATGTGCTGCGGCGAGGAAATTGCCGTGAGTGATTTGCCGGCAGAAGTCGTCAGCGGGGAGCCGCTTGTCCGAAAGAGCGGCGGCGAGGACGCCGGGATGAGCGAGCGCGATTTCCGCGAGGCTAAGCGGAAATTCGAGGTCGCCTGGATCACCAAGGAATTGGCGTCGCATCGCTGGAACGTCTCCCGCACGGCCGTAACCATCGGCTTGCACCGGCAAAGTTTGCAGGAAAAACTACGCGAGCTTGGCATCCGCCGTCCCGGCCGCGAAGCAACAGACGAAGAGAGTGACTCGTGATCGGTGAAGGGTGACTGGAGAAGGAAAACTTCGCGGCGCGATCCGCGGTTACGTTCTGGCGGGCGGAGCCAGTTCGCGCTTCGGCAGCGATAAGGCGCTGGCAAAGCTCGGCAGGGAAACCGTTTTATCGCGCGCGTGCCGTTTGCTCGAAGCAGTTTCCGATATAGTGCAAGTCGTCGCCACAGCAGAGCGGTACCTGGACTTTCAGGAAAAGATTATAGAGGATCGCTGGCCGGGGGCGGGGCCGTTGGGTGGAATCATTACAGCGCTGCTCGATACGGCAGAGGCGAAAGGGGGGTCGCAGTGGAACCTGATTGTGAGCTGCGACATGCCGTTCCTCACGCACGACTGGCTGAGCTACATGACGGAGCGAGCGCTCGCGTGTGACGCGGAGGTGGTGGTGGCGCAGACCGAGCATCGGCTGGAGCCATTGTGCGCATGTTGGCGGACCTCGGCGCTGGGCAAATTGCGGCGTGCGTTTGACGAAGGGGTGCGTAAGGTGACCGGTGCGATGAACCAGCTTCACATGGAAGTTCTTGACGAGACGCACTGGAAACGATTTGATAGCGCGGAGCGGCTTTTCTGGAACATGAACACGCAACAGGATTATGAAGAAGCGGTGCGAATCTGGACAACGGAGAACTCGTGAGCGGACCTGCAGGAATGATTGGCCAGTTTTCAGCCGAACCGCCAACAAGTGCGCAACTTTCCGCAAATTATTTTGAGTTTCGCGAGGTATGCAAGGCATTTGACGAACGCCCGGTGCTGATGAACGTGACGTTCGCGGTAAAGCGTGCGGAAACCTGCGTGATCATGGGGCGCAGCGGGGTGGGTAAATCCGTTTCCCTGAAACACATCATGGGTTTCTTGCGCGCTGATTCGGGCCAGGTCATCGTGGACGGCCAGGATGTAACGAATTTCAGCGAGCAGGACTTTTACACCGTCCGCAAGAAAGTGACCATGGTGTTTCAGTCGGGCGCATTGTTCGATTCGCTGACGGTGCGCGACAACATTGCATTTCCGCTGGCGGATCAACCCGGATTGACGCAGGAAGATATGGATGCGTACACCGACAAACTGGCGAAGGAACTGGAAGTGGAAGAGGTGCTGAGTAAAGTGCCGAGCGAGCTTTCCACGGGAATGAAGCGCGCAGTAGCAATCGCGCGGGCGCTGGCGCAGAATCCCCAGGCGATTTTGTACGATGAGCCGACTACTATGGTGGATCCGATCATGGCTGGGCACATGGGCGATCTGATTCAGCGCCTGAAAGATAAATTTCACCGAACTTCGATTGTGGTAACGCACGACACCCACCTGGCGCGACGTATCGCCGATACGATTGTATTTTTGCAAGACGGAAGCGCGAGCGTATTCGGTTCGTGGAAAGAATTTGAGAGCTCACCCGATCCCTTCATTCAAAATTTTGTCGCACAAGACAATTTGATTCCCGCGATGGACGTGACTCTGTGAGCGGGACCAGAAACGGTTCATCCACGGCGGTCGCGCCAGCCGGCAGCGCACATCCCGATCCGCGCAGTCAGCTTTGCCGCGAAATGGGTTTCTGGGATGTTCTTCTTTTCAACATCGCGACGGTGCTGGGGCCGAGGTGGATTGCGGCGGCGGGACATAATGGCACTTCTTCCATCAGTTTGTGGGTACTGGCGGCGCTGCTGTTTTTTGTGCCGATGGCAATGGTAATCAATGAGCTGTCGTCGCGCTTTCCGGAAGAGGGCGGTTTGTATGTGTGGGCGAAGGAGGCGTTCGGCGATTTTCACGGATTCGTGGCGGGGTGGACCTATTGGATTTACACGATTTTCTACTTTCCCGGACTGCTGTTGGCCAGCACTTCGATGAGTGCGTACGTGCTGGGCGGAAAGGGCGCTGCGCTGTCCCAGGATCGGGCATTTTTGATGGTTGGATCGCTGGCATTGCTGGCGGTAGCGGTCGTTTTGAATCTGATTGGATTGAATATCGGGAAGTGGCTGCAGAATGCGGGCGGTGTTTCAACATATGCACCACTGCTGATTCTGGTGGCGATTGGCGGCGTGCTGTGGGCGAAGCAAGGTTCGGTGACGCATTTCACGTTGGCCAACATCGTGCCTACTTGGAACTGGGACACCGTGAATTTCTGGTCGCAGATCGCGTTTGCGTTCACGGGATTGGAGCTGGTGTCGGCGATGAGCGGAGAGATCCGCGAGCCACGTAAAACTTTGCCCCGCGCATTGATTGCAGCCGCAGCGCTAATCGCAGGCATGTACATCATCGGGACGTTTTCGCTGCTGGCGCTGGTGCCGGCGAATGAGATTGATCCGAAGAGCGGCGTGTTTCACGCAATTACGGTCGGGTCAAGCGCGCTCAAAATCGGCATTGTCGGCGTGCTGGCGGCGCTGCTGGTGACGGTAGGCAATGCCGGAGGAGTGGGCAGTACGGTGGCGGGAATTGCGCGCGTGCCGTTTGTGGTCGGCATTGACCGGTATTTGCCGAAGGCCTTTGGAAAAATTCACCCAAAGTGGCGGACGCCATATGTTTCGATCCTTGTGCAGGCGGCTTTGTCGGCGCTGGTGCTGCTTCTGAGCCAGATCAATGAGACAACGCGCGGCGCGTATCAGACGGTGATCGACATTACGATCATTCTGTACTTCATTCCGTTTTTGTACATGTTTGCAGCGGCGATCAAGCTCGCGGGGCGGCCCGAACGGAAGACGAACGAGCACGCGGTGCTGATCCCCGGCGGGAAAGCCGGCGTTTGGGTGACTTGCACGCTGGCGTTTGCGGTGACGTTGCTGTCCATCATGGTGTCGGTGTTGCCGCCGGGGGATGCGGCGGATCGGGAAATATTTCTGGCTAAAGTCGTTGGGACGACGGTGGCAATGGTGGCCCTGGGTCTGGCCTTATACTGGCGCGGGGCACGGGCAAAGAGCGCCGCAAAGGCGTAATCCAGGCCGGCAAACCTGAGTATACCGGTTGTCAAGTCGACTCTCGCAGTAGTCAACCTCGAGGACCAGGCCGCAAGCCCGCCTTTTTCGTGAGCAGGAAATGTAAAGGACACAGATCGGCCTGGATTCCGTAAGTAATCCCTCTAAAGGCTTGGAAAGTCTGGGCAGGCGTTGCCTGAGCTTTGTGGAGGTTGAGTAATCCCAACTTAGGCGGCGCGTCCTGGGCGGCCTGCTGTTCAATCGCTGCCTAGAAACCCTGGCGGACTAGGTCGTCCAGACGGACGGAAGAAACAGGCGACGAGAATCCGCGGTGGGATAGGTAGCGCTCGATGTATTTGCCGAGGATGTCGGCTTCGAGGTTGACGGGGTCACCGGGGGAGCGGTCTGAAATGTTGGTGTGCTGGTAGGTGTACGGGATGATGGCGATTTCGGCGACCGACGAATGCTGGGAGGGCTGCCAGGTAGCGACAGTGAGGCTGATGCCGTCAATGGTTAGGGAGCCTTTGGGGACGATGTAGCGGGCCAGGTCTGCGCGGATTTGAACGCCGAAGAGCCAGCTGTCGCCATCTTGCTTGAGATGGGTGACATGGCCGACGGTGTCGACATGGCCGAGGACGAAGTGGCCGCCGAATTCTTTGCCGGCTGTTAAGGGTTGTTCGAGATTTACGCGGGCACCGGGTTTCAGGGAAGAGAAAGACGTTTTAGCCAGGGTTTCTGGGGAGAGGTCGGCGGAGAAGTGGTCGTGATCGAGGTCGACGATCGTGAGACAGCAGCCGTTAACGGCAATGCTGGCGGAGACGGCGAGTTTTCCGGCGAGAGCGGGTGCGTGGACCGCGAGCTTGCCGCCGGACGGACCGGTCTCGAGGCGGGAGATGGATCCGAGATGTTCGATGATGCCGGTGAACATGTTCATTCAACGATAGCGGACTGAAGTGGGGAAAGTAAAACCTACAAGGTGCAAAGAAAGTGCCGCTTTCATGAGGAAGAGGTGCGGTGCAAGAGCGAGGCAACAGAAAAGAGGGACCCACTTTTGCAAACCAACCGGGCACCCACAGAACGAAGATCCGCCTCGCAAACCAACGATGGCACACCCGCAGAACGAAGGCCCGACTTTGCAACCAGTAGTGGGGCGAGTGAAAAGGAGGCAATGGGCTCAGCCGAGATGCCAACCTTACTGCGAGATGCCAACCTTACTATAATTTAGTAAGATTGCGCGGGCTGAGGTGCTGGAATGGGGAAAAGGCTGAGCGGTGTGGCAGTGGCAGGCGGGCTGTTGCTGATGACATGCATTGGCACGTGGGGGCAATCGCAGCCGACGTTTGTAGGAGTGCGAACGTTTCTTGGCGCGCCGTATGTGACCAATCTGGAAGAGCTGAAGGCGGATTTTGCCGTGCTCGGTGTGCCGTTCGATGAGGGAACGTGGGGCCAACCCGGAGAACGCTACGGACCGAGAGACCTGCGGGAGAGTTCACAGGAATACAACCACGATCTGACCGAGGGATTTTATTACATCGACGGTGACCGGACGGTGCTGAAAGGCAAACGCTGGGCGGACGTGGGCGATGTGCTGATCTATCCGACCGTGCCGGCGCAGACGGACGACAAGATTACCGCCGCGGTGAAGAAGATTCTGGACAAGAAGGCGTTTCCGATCATCCTGGGCGGGGATCACAGCATTTCCTTTCCGGTGATCCGCGCGCTGGACAGAGACGTGACGGTGGTTCACTTCGATGCGCACCTGGATACCTGGAACGGCGAACCGGGAAATCTGGATCACGCCTCATGGGTAAACCGGGCGGCACAGCTGCCGCGGGTGAAGAAGATTGTGCAACTGGGAATGCGTGGGTTGGCCAACGATCCGGAAGCAGTTGGAAATGCGCGAAAGATACACACTTCGATCGTAACTTCGGAGCAGATACACGCGAAGGGAGTGGGGTGGGCGCTGGCGCAGGTTCCGGCGAGCGAAAATATTTATATATCGCTGGATGTGGACGTTATGGATCCGACGCTGGCTCCTGGAACGGGTACGCTGGAGCCGGACGGACTGAGCTTTCGCGAACTGGACGAGTTGTTGAAGGGTATTGCGGTGAAAGGAAAATTGGTGGGGTTCGATGTGGTGGAAGTGAATCCTTACCGGGACGCCAGCGGACGGACAGCGCAAACGGCGGTCCGGCTGATGATTGACTTGCTAGGGGCGGCGTTTCGGTGAGAAAAGAGGGCATGAAAACGGTAGCACAGGGTGCACTGAGGACAAGGCATGCAGTGTGCAGCGTGAAAAGAGCAAGAACATGAGTGAGCAGCGAGGGTAGGAAGAAACGGGAATGGGCGAAGAACGAGATCGCGAATTGGGTATGAAACGCAAGATCACGCGGCGTGATTTTCTGGATGGCGTGGCGATGGCAGTGGGGGGAGCCGCGGTGGCGGGGCAGCTGACGATGGCCTTCGGAACCGGCGATGAGTCAAAACTGGCGGTGTATCCTCCGGGGTGGACGGGACTGCGCGGGGATCAGGACAACGTTTATGAGTTTGCGCACAAATTGCGCGACGGGAAGAGCTGGACCAGTTTGGGCACTCTGGAAGAAGATTCGGAAAGCTATGACCTCGTTGTGGTGGGAGCGGGGATCAGCGGGCTCGCGGCTGCGCATTTTTATCGGGAGCGAAGGGGAAGGGGCGCGCGGATCCTCATTCTTGACGCGCACGACGATTTTGGAGGACATGCGCGGCGGGACGAATTTGAGGTGAGCGGGAGGCTGTTACTGGCGAATGGCGGAACGCAATCCATTGAGAGTCCGGGGGAGTACAGCAAAGTTGCGAAAGGCCTGCTGGCCGAGCTGGGGATTGGCGTACAGAAGTTTTATCAAGCGTATGACCAGAAGCTGTATGAGCACCTGGGAACAGGCTGTTTTTTTGACCAAGAGACGTTCGGTGCGGACAAGCTGGTGACGGGGATGGGAAGGAGGGCGTGGGAGGAGTTTCTGGCGATGACGCCGCTATCCGCCGCGGTGCAAAAAGACATCGCGCGGCTATACACGGAGAAGAAGGATTACCTGGCAGGGAGCACGCGGGCACAGAAAGTGGCGCTGCTGAAATCGGTCAGCTATGCAGAGTTTTTGACGAAGTATTGCCAGGCGCTACCGGAGTCGCTGCCTTTTTTTCAGAGATATTCGCACGATTTATTTGCGGTGGGGATTGAAGCGATTTCAGCTTATGGGTGCTACGAAAATCCTGACGATTATGGTTCGTATTCGTACGCAGGATTTGACGGGTTGAGATTACCGCCGCGGGAGAAAGAGGAACCCTACATTTTCCATTTTCCGGATGGGAACGCGACAATCGCAAGGCTGTTAGTGCGCAGCCTCGTCGCCGGAGTGCTTTATGGGACGTCCATGGAAGATGTAGTCACCGAACGCGCCAATTACGGACGGCTCGATCTGGCGGGAAGTCCGGTCAGAATTCGGTTGAAAAGTACTGCTGTGAGTGTGAAGGAAAATCGCGACGGCGCGACGGAGCCGGTGGTGCGCGTGGCTTATATGCATGACGGCAAGCTCAGGCGAGTGAAAGCACGACACTGCGTGCTGGCTTGCTATAACGCGATGGTGCCGTATCTGTGTCCGGAGCTTCCTGAAACACAGAAAAGGGCGCTGAAGTATTGCGTGAAGGCGCCGTTTTTGTATACGCGAGTGGCGTTACGGACCTGGGAGGCATTCGCTAAATTGGGGATACATCAGATTCAGGCGCCGGGGAGTTATTACTCGTATGTGGCGCTGGATTTTCCGGTGAGCATCGGAGCCTACAAATTCCCCAGCAAGCCTTCCGAGCCGGCGGCACTGTTCTTGCTGCGGACACCGTGCAGTCCGGGAGCGCCGCGACAGGATCAGTATCGGGCGGGAAGATATGAATTGCAGATGACAAAATTTGAGGCGATTGAGCGGAGTACGCGGGAGCAGCTGCAGAAAATGCTGGGCGGCAGCGGATTCGATGCGAAAGGGGACATCGAGGCCATTACGGTGAATCGCTGGGCCCATGGGTATGCGTATGAATACGATTGGTACTCGGATCGCGCGCTGCCGGCGGGACCGCGGCCGAATGTGACGGGGCGAAAGCGGTTTGGAAATATCACGATTGCGAATTCGGATTCGGCGGCGCGAGCTTATACGGATGCGGCGATAGATGAGGCGTGGCGAGCGGTCGGTGAGTTGCCGGGAATTGATGTACCGGGGACGAGGCTCGCGGAATGACTGTGACTCAGGAAAAGAATTTTTGGCTCACCACGCTGGAACCGCCCGTCATTCCGGTGCGCGAATTGCCGGAGCGTGCGGATGTGGCGGTGATTGGCGCGGGGTTTACAGGATTGTCGGCGGCGCGGACGCTGGCTAAGGGCGGGGCGCGGGTGGCGGTGCTGGAAGCGGAGAACGTAGGATGGGGAGCGAGTTGCCGGAACGGCGGGATGGTGCTCAGCGGTTTGAAGCTGGGGGCGCCGACACTGGTGGCGCGATATGGAAGCGAGGCCACGAAACGGATGTATGCAGCTTCGCTGGAGTCGATTGACTGCGTGGAGGAGATTGTCCGCGCGGATGGGATTGCGTGCGACTTTTCGCGGAGCGGACATCTGGAAGTGGCATGCAAGGTAAAACATTTCGTGGAGTTCCGACGCGGGGCGGAGACGATTGAGCGGGAATTTGGGCACAAGCTAAGGATTGTAGAGAAAAATGATTTGGCAACTGAGACCGGGTCGGCGATTTATCACGGCGGGATAGTCGACGAGCTGAGCGCGGGAGTGAATCCGGCGCGGTATGTGGCAGGACTGGGATGCGCGGCGGCGAAAGCGGGGGCGGAAATTCACGAGAACACGCGTGTGACGGGGCTGGAGCGGGCCGCTCGGGACGGCGAAAGTGGATGGAAGGTTGCGACTTCACGCGGCGTTTTGCAGGCGAAAGATGTGCTGGTGGCAACGAGCGGGTACACGAGTGGGATTACGCCGGGTCTACAGAAGAGAATTATCCCGATCGGGTCGTTCATTATTGTGACGGAAGTGTTGCGCGAGGAACTGGCGAGGGAGCTGAGTCCGCGCGGGCGGATGATCTACGATTCGAAGAATTATTTGCATTACTACCGTCTGACACCGGATCGGCGGATGCTGTTCGGCGGGCGGGCTGCGTTTTTTCCGGAGAATGAAAACACGGTGCGCGAAAGCGCACTGATCCTACGAAAGGGGATGATTTCGGTGTATCCGCAGCTGCGCAACGCGGCAGTCGAATACGTTTGGGGCGGAACGCTGGATTTTGCGTTCGACATCATGCCGCACGCGGGGCGGATGGATGGGATGTATTTCTCGGTGGGATATGCGGGACATGGTGTGGCGATGGCGACGCTGCTGGGGAAACGCATGGCGGAGGCGATTTTGACCGGGCGGGACGAGAACCCGTTTGCGGGAATTCCGTTTCCAGCGGCGCTGCTGGGGATGTATGACGGGAGGCCGTGGTTTTTGCCGTTTGCGGGGGTGTGGTACAAGTTTTTGGATTGGGTGAGTTGAGAAAAAGAAGAAAGAGAAAAAGTAAGGAAGTAACGAAGCAATGAGAAGGGGCGGCTGAAGGCCGACACTACGCAGGCGACTTAGGCGCCCAGACAGCCGTCCGGTTGAGCCGTTGGTTTTGCAATCTTGTGAAGGTCCCACGGACATTGCTGTCAATGGCCAAGTTAGGTCACAGGATGCTGCGCCCTACGACAAGAGAGCGACTCGCTCAGAATTTGCGCGAGTGGTCTTTGGCCCACCGTTCTACCACTACTTTTTTGTCGGTGTAGAACTCGATGGCGTCGCGGCCCTGGCCGTGCAAGTCGCCGAAGAAACTGTCTTTCCATCCACTAAAAGGAAAATAGGCCATCGGTGCGGCTACGCCGATGTTGATGCCGATGTTGCCAGCCGGAGCTTCGTAGCGGAAGCGGCGCGCGGCGGAACCGCTGGACGTGAAGAGCGAAGCCTGGTTGCCAAAAGGATTTTTCGCGAGGAACGACATGGCCTGGTCGAGATCGTTGGCATGAACGAGGCTTAGAACTGGGCCGAAGATTTCAGTGTGGGCGAGTTCGCTTTCGACGGGAACGCCGTCGAGGATGGTGGGTTTTACGAAGTTGCCGACTTCGTGGCCCGGGATTTTGGCGTTTCGGCCATCCACGACAACTTTAGCACCGGATTTTTCACCTTCGCCAATAAGGGCTTCGATGCGGGACTTGCTTTGCGGAGTGATGACCGGGCCCATCTGGACGCCGTCTTCCAGGCCGTTGCCGACGCGGAGCTTGGAAGCGGAGTCGGCGATGGCATCGCGGAAAGTTTTTTGCGCATCGCCGATGGCTACGGCTACGGAAACGGCGAGGCAACGCTGGCCGGCGCAGCCGAAAGCGCTGTCACTGATGATGCTGGTGGCCATGGCCATGTCAGCGTCGGGAAGAACGATAACCGGATTTTTCGCGCCGCCCTGACATTGGGCGCGTTTGCCGCTGGCTCCGGCACGCGCGTAAATGTACTTGGCGACGGGAGTGGAGCCGACAAAGCTGACGGCGCGGACTTTGGGATGGTCGAGAAGCGTGTCTACCGCGACTTTGCCGCCGTTGACGAGATTGATGACGCCCTTGGGGATGCCGGTTTGTTGAATGAGTTCGAACGCTCGCTTCATCGTGAGAGGGACGCGTTCGCTGGGCTTGAGGACCATGGTGTTGCCGGTGGCGATGGCGTAGGGAAGAAACCAGAAGGGAATCATCGCGGGGAAATTGAAAGCCGTAATGGCGGCAACGACACCGAGGGGCTGGCGAATCATGATTTCGTCGATGCCGCGGGCGACGTCTTCGAGGTTGTAGCCCTGCATCATCATGGGAATGCCGCAGGCGACTTCGACGTTTTCAATGGCGCGACGGAGTTCGGCTTTGGCTTCGGTGAGCGTTTTGCCGTTCTCGATGGTAATGAGGCGGCCGAGTTCGTCGAGATGTTCTTCCAGGAGCATTTTGAGCTTGAAGAGCGGCTGGATGCGATCTTCGGGAGGAGTACGGCGCCAATCGGGGAAGGCAGCAGCGGCGGCTTCAACGGCGGCGTTGACTTCGGCTGCGTCGGCGAGAGGAACCTTGCCGAGCGGGGTGTGATTGGCAGGATTGACCAGATCCTGCCATTCGGCGGATTCTGAGTTAACCCATTCGCCGGCGATGAAATGAGGGACGCGAATTTCGGAAACGGCAGTGGCGCACATGGGAATTACCTCGGCGAACGTAAAAGAGTTTGGTGTCTCAGAATAGCATGCCGCCGCGGTGTTTGCCGCTGCTGGTAAGTGTTGCCGCTGTTCCTCGACGTTTGTCCGCCGCAGGCGGACGAACCTGGCTCGGGAATGACAACCCCAGTTTTTGCTAGCGGGCAAAGCATCGGAGAAAAACTCCCGCGGCGCTAGGAATGACAGGAGAAGAAATGCGCGGGTTATGAGTCGAAGTGGTCGCGGATGAGGAGGTTGGCGGCGAAGTCTGGGCCGAATTGCGAAAGAAGAGTTTCACGCGGAAGGAGATTAGGCAGAGTTTCTGCGGCGGCGAACGGAACTTTGTCGTGGCCGGCGATTTTTGGCGCGTAGAAGAGGAAGAGCCGGTCCACCAGGTTAGCGGAGAGAACGGCAGCGTTAAGTCGGGGTCCGGCTTCGAGGAGGACGTTGAGGATTTCGCGGCGGCCGAGTTCCTTGAGGGCAGAATTGAGATCGAGCTTACCTTGCCAGCGCGGGATGCGAAGAAGGTCGACACCGGCGTTTTGTAATTTGCGAGCTTTGGCAGATTTGAGCGGCGCGGAGGTTAGGACGAGGATGTCATCATCGGCGGATTGTACGATGCGGGAACTTGCGGAGAGCCGCAAGCGGGAATCTAGAATGACACGGAGGAGTGGGCGACGGCGGGGGAGGCCGCTGCGGTCGGTGAGGAAGGGGTCGTCCGCAAGGATGGTGCCGATGCCGGTGAGAACCGCGTCGGAGGCGTGGCGGAGGCGGTGAACTTCGGCGCGGGATTCCTCGCAGGTTATCCATTCCCTGAATTTTTTTTGGTTGGGTAACGCGAGTTGGCCGTCGAGCGTGAGGGCGGACTTGAGAGTCAGGAAGGGACGGGCGTCGCGAATCCAGCAGGCGAAGCCTTGATTAAGGCGGCGCGCTTCGGGTTCGCAGATGCCGGAGTCAACGGCGAGGCCAGCGGAGCGGAAAGCTTCGAGCCCGCCTCCAGAAACTTTGGGATTGGGGTCGTGGGTCGCAACGACGACTCGGGCGATGCCGGCGCTGACGAGCGCTTCGGTGCAGGGGCCGGTGCGGCCCGTGTGATTGCATGGTTCGAGGGTGACGTAGGCAGTAGCGCCGCGAGATTTTTCGCCGGCGGTTTTTAATGCGTTGACTTCGGCGTGATCGCGCCAGTCGTATTGGTGGAACCCTTCACCGACAACGTGGCCGTCGTTGACGATGATGCAGCCGACGGTGGGATTAGGACTGGCGAGGCCGACGCCTTTGCGAGCGAGTTCAAGGCCGCGCTGCATGAAACGCATATCGTGTTCGTTCATCGTGACAGGAAACCCCAAGACCCAGGTTCACAAACTGATAACGCTCAATCGAAAAGGGAAGCGGCGTAGGTTTCGGCGTCGAAGGGGACCATGTCGTTGATTTGTTCGCCGGTGCCGACGAAGCGGATGGGCAAGCCGAGTTCGCGGGAGATGGAGACGACGATGCCGCCTTTGGCTGTGCCATCGAGTTTGGTGAGGAAAATGCCGGTGACGCCGACCGCGCCGGTGAATTCGCGGGCTTGCGTAAGACCGTTTTGGCCGGTGGTGGCGTCCATGACGAGAAGAACATCGTGCGGCGCGCCGGGAATGACTTTGGCGGCAGTGCGCTTCATTTTGTCGAGTTCGGCCATAAGGTTGGATTTAGTGTGGAGGCGGCCGGCAGTGTCCACGATGACGGCATCGGCATTGCGCGACCTTGCCGCGGTCATAGCGTCGTAAACGACTGCAGCGGGATCGGCTCCGGATTTTTGTTTGATAACTTCAACGTCGTTGCGCTTGGCCCAGATTTCGAGTTGTTCGATGGCGGCGGCGCGAAAGGTATCGGCCGCGCAAAGCACTACGTTGAGATTTTGCTGCCGTAGGCGGTTAGCGAGCTTGCCGATACTGGTGGTTTTGCCGACGCCGTTGACGCCCACGATGAAGATCACGCGGGGGTCTTTATTGCCATTGCTGATGGCGAGTTCCTTTGACGCTCCGTTCGGCGATTCGAGAATACGGGTGATATGGGATTTGATTTCCGATTTAAGCTGGGTGGTATCGGCGAGCGCGTGACGATCGAGCTTGTCTTTCACGGAGTCGAGAATTTCGCGGGTGGTTTTTACGCCGAGGTCGGCGGAGAGAAGCGCGTCTTCGAGATGCTTTAGGGCCGCCGGATCGATCTGTTTTTCGCCTAGAAAAATGTTATCAACGGTTTCAGAAAGGGCCGTCTTGGTTTTTGAGACCGAGGTTTTCAGGCGTTCGAGGATCGTCGGTTCGGGTTTGCCGAAGAGGGAAATCATTGCTCTAAAAGTGTAGCAGATGGGCGGAGAGGCCGACCCTGATGGAGCTGCTCGACATCGATTTTAGGCGGGGGATCGTCCGGCGAGCTTTGTCCGCCGCAGGATGACCGATCGAGGCGACCTGGGTCTAAGTTCGGCTCAGACCTGGACTTCGACAGCGGAGAGGCGGAGGCGGCCGGTAGTGACCGCGGATTCGAGGGCGTTGACGACCACGGCGTCGAATTTGGCGCCGGTCAGAGACTGAATGCGCTGGAGCGCGAAATCGAGGTCCATGGCGTTCTGGTAAGGACGATTGGTGGTGATGGCATCCAGAGTATCTGCAACGCCGATGATGCGCGCCATGAGGGGAATTTGCGGCGCAGTGAGGCCGTAAGGGTAGCCGTGTCCGTCCATGTGCTCGTGATGGAGTTCGATGCCCGGCAGCATTTCTTTCAGTTGTGAAACGGGGCGCATGATGTTCGCGCCTTTGACGGTGTGCTGCTTCATCAACTCGAACTCTTCCTGTGTCAGGGCGCCGGGCTTCTTGAGGACGCGGTCGTCTACGCCGATTTTGCCAACGTCGTGGAGGAGCGCAGCGATGCGCAGCCTGTCGAGGTCTTCTTCCGAGAGGCCGAGTTCGCGCCCGATGAGCGTGGAGTATTTGGCGACACGCCCAGAGTGACCGCGGGTGTAAGGATCCTTTTCGTCGATGGCGGCGGCGAGCATGCGGATGGAGCCGAGAAAAAGTTCGCGATTGGCTTCGGCTGCTTCCTTGAGCTTCTCGATGTACTCTTCGATATCGCCAGCCATCTTGTTGAAGTTGCCCGCCAGCTCAGTGATTTCGAGTGAACCTCGGACGGCCGTTCGTTGATGGAATTCGCCGCGGCTGATGGCGCGCGTGGAACCAGCCAGCCCGCGAATGGGTTCGCTGATGGCAACCGCGAAAAGATAACCCACAAGAATGGCGACGAGCACAACCAGGCTGACGAAAGTCAACGCCTGGCGATTGAGCTCATTGACGCCCGCGTCGGTGCGGGCCTGGGCCAGGCTGCGTTGCGCAATGACGGCCCAATTCACTTCCGGAAAAGTGCTGTACGTCCCGATCATCTCGACCGGGCGCTTGTTTTCGATTTCCGTAAAGCGCATGGTTTCGGTGTTGCGGAGTTCTTGCGGCAAGGCCTTCACGCGGGCGACGACCGAGGAATTGCCGCTAACATCTTCGCCGGGAGTGAAACGGCCGGTGTCATGGTGGGCCACGATGTGGCCCTGATGGTCCACGACGAAAACGCTGCGACCGCGCACGCTCGAATCCTTCAGGCGGCTGAGGATGGGATCGAGCGAGACCACTGCGGCGATCATGCCGGTGAATTGTTGGTCGACATTCAGGGGAATAGCGATGACAAAAGCCGGTTGGTTGTCCGGTTCAATAGCCAGAGGATCGCTGCGAAATTTAACGGAACCGAGCTGCGGGGATTGCATGCAAGTCACGAACGCCCGCTGCAAGGCTTTGCTGACAAACGGATCTTTTTCAGCGCGGAAATTTCCCTGAGAGGCGCTGGTGCCTTTGCCGGATTTGCCGACGGCCGTCATGTAGAGAAACGTTGTGCGATTGCTTTCGACAAAGTTCTCCAGAAGCCGCGTGACCTTAGGTTCGGCACTGGGGTCTTCCACATCCTGAATGAGGCCGGTGAGGACAAGGATCTGGCGTTCGCTGATCAACTGCTGGGTGACGTTGGCATCGAACTGCTGGAGTTCCTGCGCAAGCGAACGCGTCAATTCGGACTGCTGCATGCGCTCGTTGTCGGACAGCTTGTCCTGACTGAGCTTGAGCACCTGCTGGTGATAGAGCAGTAGAGGCGGCGCGCTGACCAGCAGCATGGCCCCTAGAACGAGCCAAAGGATGCGCACGCGTCCAATGGGAACGCGGTCAAAGAGCGCATGGAAGTTGAGGGCCATAAATCCACTTTGTATTTTAAGAGGGCCGCCCGACAGAAAACCTGTCCTTCGAGAAGAAAGTGCCGATAAAACATTGATTCTTGCGAACCTGTTCCAACGGACAGGTTCGCTCTCAGGAATTTGCAATCAAGCCAGTGCGCGTGCCCATTGAATGACGGTTATTCGGGTTTCGCTGGACGTTCCATCACGTCACGGATAGCCTCGGCGGGAGGTTTGCTCCCGCGTAGAATCGCGTGAACTTGCTCGGCGATGGGCAGCTCGGTCTGGACCTCTGCGGCAAGATCCACGAGCGCGGAAGTGGTCTCCACGCCCTCGGCGACCATTTTCATCTCCACAAGAATTTCCTGCAACGGGCGTCCCTTGCCGAGTTGGATGCCAACATGTCGGTTTCGGCTGAGGGCACCTGTGCAGGTAAGGACGAGATCGCCAAGTCCTGCAAGACCGCTTAGAGTTTCTGCCTTGGCGCCGAGCTTTACAGCGAGGCGGGACATTTCCGCTAAGCCGCGTGTGATGAGCGCCGCGAGCGCGTTGGAACCGAGTCCGAGACCGGCACAGACTCCCGCTGCGATGGCGATGACGTTTTTCATGGCGCCAGCGAGTTCCACGCCGAGTACGTCGGTGTTAGTGTAAAGGCGGAAACCCGGTCCGGCAAACTCCGCCTGCGCTTCCGCGGCAGGATCGGTATAGTGCCGGCCGGAGACACGCGTCAATTCCAAAACAGCCCGCCCAGCAACAACCACGGCGGTCGGTTCGCCCCGCGCAACCTCCACGGCAAACGACGGGCCGGACAGTACGGCAGTGCGCAAAGCCGCATCTTCACCGAGAACGTCGAGAATCACCTGGCTCATGCGCGCGTGCGTTGCAGGCTCGAGACCCTTGGTAGCGCTCACAATTGTCGTGTCTGGTTGCCACTTAACGCGGGCCGCCATGTACACCTTGCGGGCAAACGCCGAGGGCATGGCGCCCACGACAATCTGGGCGCCCTCGAGAGCGTCCACAAGGTCGTTGGTGATTTCAACTTGCTCGGCGAGCTTGCGATCCGGAAGGTAGGTGGAGTTAATGCGCTCGCGGCGAAGAAATTCGGCGAGCTCCGGGTCGTGTGCCCAAAGTGAGATGCGATGTGGCTGGCGGCTGCGCGTGAGCACGATAGCCAGAGCAGTACCCCAACTGCCAGCGCCCAGGATGGCGATTTTTTTCACGCTGGGTCCTTCTTGCTGAAGGAAAACTTCGGTTCCTCACCGCGAGCTAGGCGAGCGATATTGCCTCGGTGCTGGAAAATGATAAGTGCGGCGATGGCCAGAGAGGTGATCGTGATGTTGGCCGGCGGGGCGAAATGCGGCGCCCATAAAAGATAGACCAACAGCGGAATAGCCGCTGCCGCCGCGATCGAGCCAAGCGAAACGTAATGCCAGAATCCGACGACCAGCAGAAAGAGAATCAGCGCGGCGAGCATCGCGGATGGGGAGACCGCGGCAAATACGCCTGCAGCCGTAGCTACGCCTTTGCCACCACGAAAACGCAGCCAGACGGGGAAGCAGTGTCCCAGCATGGCAAAAAATCCGGCGAGCGCCATCACCGACGCTTCTCCATGCATGTAGTGGCCGGCGAACCAGACGGCGGCCCAGCCCTTCGCCGCATCAAGCAGCAGCGTCAGAAAGCCGGCAGCCGGACCGATAACGCGCGCGACATTGGTGGCGCCGATGTTGCCGCTGCCGGCTTTCCGGACGTCGCGTCCGCCGAACAATCGCGCGATGACAAGGCCGAAAGGTACAGCACCGAGCAGGTAGGACGTCAGAAAGATGAGAATCGGAGTCAGCGGGACATTCACCGGTTCAAGTCCTCGCGCATGAAAGGAAACGAGCGCAGCGTAGTGTACTCCGCCCCCGTGGGTTTCAGCTTGCTTTCCATGAGATGAAATTCCCTGGCGATCTGCCCACCGAATGGGCGGTCTTCCGATTGTCGGATTAGCGCGCGCAATGCTTCGGCTAGTCGGGTTTCCCGCATGCTTGCCAGGGTTAGATGCGGCGCGAACGGACGCGTTTCGCGCAGAATGCCGCACCCGGCGAGAGATTCATCGATGTGGCCGGCGAGATCTGCTAATCCCGACAGTTCTTGCACGCCGGCCCAGACAACGGTAGGGCGCCGATCATTCGGGAAGAATCCAAGACCGCGAAAATTGAGGGCCAGCTCTGCGGGTGGAGTGACTTTGCTCAGTGCATCGTTGATGCTCGGCAGTTTCTCTCCCGGAACATGGCCGATGAATTTGAGTGTAACGTGCAAATTTGCGGGATTGACCCATCGGGGCCTGTTGTCCGCCCTACGAAGTTCGTCTAGGAGCAATGCCAGGCTTTCGCGAACCTCGGCGGAAATCGAAAGCGCCACAAAGAGCCGCATGTCAGGGGCGAACAGGAGGCGCCTGGCCGTTGTAAAGAAAATGCAGGCGAACCATGTCGAGCGCAGCCTGCGCAGCCTGCATGCGGATCATGTCGCGGTCGCCGACGAAGCGAACTGAGCGTTCGCGGACACCGGTTGGGCCGGCGAGTGCGATGTGCACGGTACCGACCGGTTTTTCTTCGCTGCCGCCACCGGGACCGGCGATGCCGGTGACGCCCATGCCCAGAGTGCTGCCGACCTTGCGGCGAATTCCTTGCGCCAGAGCGACCGCGACTTCGGAACTCACAGCACCCTTTGTGCTGATCAATTCAGGGGGAACGCCCGCCCAGGCCGTTTTCAGTTCGTTGCTATAGCAAACCACGCTGCCAAGAAAATAGGCCGAGCTGCCGGGGATGGTGGTGAGCCGTTCGGCGAGCAGCCCGCCAGTGCAGCTTTCCGCCGCGGCAATGGTGGCGTTGTGTTGCAAGAGTTGGTGGGCCACGACGGCCTCCAGCGGCGAGCCGTCACGGGAGAAAATTCGCTCAGCCAGCGCGAGGTCGAGCGCCTGCTGGATGGCAGCCAAGGTATTGCCGGCATGCTCGGCGTCGGCGCTCCACATGCGGAGATGGATCTGCACTTCACCGGGAGAAGCAAGAACCGTGGTCTGCACCTCGGGATAGCGGGTGTAGATGGGACCGGCCAGGTGATCCACATGAGATTCGCCGAGGCCGGTGACACGAAACTCGCGGTGGAACATGCGGCCGGCGGGAGCGCGGCGTTGCAGGCGCGGTAAAACCTCCTCCAGGAAAAGCGGCTTCAATTCGCGCGGCGGTCCTGGCAGAAGCACAACGACCTGGTCACCTTTCTCTAGCCAAAGACCAGGGGCGGTACCACGGGGATTTGTGAGCAGTTCGGCGCCTTCAGGCACCATGGCCTGGCGCAGATTGTTTTCGGTCATTTGACGGCCAAATGAACGGAAGCGCGCTTCAATCGCAAGAACGACTGCGTCGCTGCGAACCAGCTTCCGGCCGAGCAACTCCGCGACGGTTTCACGGGTGAGGTCGTCTTCGGTCGGGCCGAGGCCGCCGCAGGAGATGATGATTGGCACGCGATTCAGGGCGTCGCGGAAAGCTTCCAGCAGAAGGGCCCGCTCGTCACCGACGATAGTCTTGCGCAGGACTTCGATGCCGAGCTTGTTCAATTCGGCCGTGAGGAAAAGCGAATTGGTGTCCTGGCGATCCGGTGTGAGCAGTTCCGAGCCGACCGCAATAATTTCCGCTTTCATCGAATTTAGTTTTACTTGAGCGCCCAGCCTTGCGCAAGCCGAGGCGAGTCGACCAAGCCGGAGACTAGCCGAACAATGGCGTTCCGCGCACGTCCCAATCCAGCGTGAAAACGGCGTTCGATGTGGCGACAATGGCCCGGCCGGTGGGAAGCAACGCCATTCCCACGATGGCACCGCCGCTCAGGACAAGTTCAGCGCGGCCCATTTGCGTGATACGCACGATGCCTCGCCGGCCGCCCAGTGATGCCGCGACGTAAAGATTACCTTCGCG
This sequence comes from Candidatus Eiseniibacteriota bacterium, assembly GCA_035607085.1. Taxonomy (GTDB): domain Bacteria; phylum Acidobacteriota; class Terriglobia; order Acidiferrales; family UBA7541; genus Acidiferrum. Next base: position 59,359 of record DATMZI010000018.1, read on the forward strand.
GTCAAAGGCGATCCCCTGCGGCCGCCCCAGCCCGCGGAAAAATGTTGTCACCTCGCCGCCCTGAGAAATGCGATACACGCGATCGAAACTCGAAGTGGTGGGGCCGGTGGCGTAGAGTTCCCCGGTCGGATGAAACGCCAGGTGGTACGCGGCGACCGAAGGTTCGAGAGTGGCGAATACGAAAATTTCCCGGGCCGGGCTGATTTTGAAAATGGTTCCGCTGCGATCGCCTACGTAAAGATTTTGCTCGCGGTCGAAAGCCAGGCCGGTGGCGACACCCATTCCCTCAATCCATTGTTCGACACGACCATCCGGAGCAACGCGGTGAATGGTCCCGTCGTTCCTGCAGGAGACGAAGAGGTTTCCCGAGCGATCGAGGGTGAGTCCGCTCGGATTGGTAAGCGATGTGACGAAAGGTTTCACACTGAAGTTCGCGGTGATTTTGTAAAGAGAGACCGGCACGCGCTGACCGCGAGGCCCGCTGAAGGTCACATAGGTGTTGCCTTCGGCATCGACTGCAGGATTGGCGACCGGATGCAGATTGTCGGCGATCTGCAACCCGACAGAAACCGGAAAGGGTTGGCTTTCGTAAGTGCCAGAAGCTACGCGCACAGCGCCGCCGCTGGCGCCTTCCGGAACCCGTACTACGAGACGCTGCGGACCGGATAACGCGACGCTGGCGGCCGCTTCTCCAAAATGCACCAGCGGGCGAGCGAAATTCCGGCTGACGAAGCCGGTGCCGCGTATCTCGACCTCGCCTCCGGGAATCGCCGCTGAAGGCGAAATCCCTTCAATGCGGGGAATTCCGTTTTTTTCGGTAGAGCCCAGACCAAATTTCATGATGCGCCAAAATGAAACGAGAACAATCCAAAGTGTAGCGCGACCTTCAACAGAATGGCAGCGTAGACTCCGGCGAGCCAATCGTCAGCCATGATTCCCCAGCCGCCGTGCCACCTTTCCAGACTGCCAATCGGATAGGGCTTCCAGATGTCGAAGAAGCGGAACAGCAGAAACCCCGCGAGCAGGTACTTCCAATTGAGCATGCTCAGCGCGGAGAAAATCGCATAGGTCGAGAAATCCATCTGCGCCGCAAAATTAGGCACGGCGATCGGGATAAGCGGCAGGATCAGAGTGATGTGCTGACCGGCTACTTCGTCAATTACCACGTGTTGAGGGTCGGGCACTCCGGCATAAGCCGCAGCTTTGCCCGCGCTCCACACGCCCAAGAACGAAAGGAAAACAACCAATAGGATTGCGGAAATCACCGGCAGGATCAGCGTCGCGTTGTGAATCTCTGCTCCGGGCACCAGGAAATTGCGATCCATTAGGGTGGATTCGGTCAGGCGTCGTGTGGAGAGCAGATCGTGCAGGCTATGCGGACGCAGGAAAAATAACGCGGTGGCCATGGCGGTAAGAATTCCAACCAGTGAACCGAATGTGCCAGGAGCTTTGGGAAGATAGCCGACACCGCATGCAGTCGCGATGGCTAGCGCCAGGCTGGGTTTTTGCCGTGCAGCGTCAGTGGATGGTTTCATTTTGCGTTTTGAGCGCGTCGTCGGCTCGAGTCAGCTCTTCCTCGTCGAAAACGGAATCGCTGACGACGTATTTCTCACTGGCCCACGCGCCCAGGTCCAGCAATCGGCAGCGCTCGCTGCAGAAAGGAAACTCCGCGTGGAGGTCCGAGTCCGTGGCAGATTTGCAAATCGGGCAGCGATGCTTCATGGCGCAAGCTTATCGCAAAACGCGCAAGGGCGCTCCGGTAGTGATGCGGTGCAGCGTTTCGCGGGCCGGTGGTGGAGGCTGTTGCGAAGCTGGAAGAGAGCGCCTTGTGGGTCGCGGCAGAATCTCGACGACCTTCCCGATGAGATCGTAGGCGTCGGTCTTGATGATTTCGACACGCACCGCGTCGCCGGTGTCGGCGAGGCTGCCATCTGGGAGCTCGATGTCGGTCAGATACAGCTTACCGTCGATCTCGGGAGCCATTCCTTGCAGGCGCGCCTCCCAGACCATGGGATTGTCCTGCGACGGGCCTTCCAGCAATGCGGTCTCTGTACGGCCCTTCCATGGGCGCAAGCGTTCGCGCGAGATCTTTTTCTGAACTGCCATGAGCTGCTTGCGGCGGTCAGCGATGGTCTCCGGATCAACTTTTGCGTCCAGCGCGAAACTTCCGGCGTGATCCACATCGGAATATTCGAACACGCCCATCCAATCGAACTTCCCAGCCTGCACGAAATCGCATAATTCCTTGAAATCGCTTTGGGTTTCGCCGGGAAAGCCGACGATGAACGACGTGCGCAAGGTTACGCCAGGAATGGTGCCGCGGATGCGCTCGAGCAGTTTCAGGAAAGCATCTCCGTGCGAACCGCGCTTCATCCGGGCCAGGACATTACGGCTGGCGTGCTGCAGCGGCATGTCCATGTACTTCGCCAGGCGTGGATGGGCGGCCAGCGTGTCCAGCAATTTTGGCGTGACGCGATTCGGATACGCGTAAAGGAATCGCACCCAAAGCAGATCTTCGACGTTGGAGAGCGCGGCAAGTAATTGCGCAAGGCCGTCGCGCAGGCCCAGGTCTTCGCCGTAAGACGTAGTGTCCTGCCCGATCAGGGTGATTTCGCGGGTACCGCCGGCCGCGAGGTTTTGCGCTTCGCGCGTCACCGATTCGAAGCGTCGGCTGCGGAATTTGCCGCGCAACTGCGGAATGATGCAGAACGTGCACGGGTGGTCGCAGCCTTCGGCAATTTTGATGTACGCGCTGTGTTTCGGCGTGGTGAGTATGCGCGGAGTCAGGTCGTGATAAAGGAACGCGGGCGGCTCGGCTGGCAACACGCGCAGGTCACCGTGAACCGCTTCGAGAATCCGTTCGACCTCGCCCGTGCCGACGACCGCATCCACTTCCGGAATCTGCGAAAGGATCTGATCGCGGTAGCGCTCCACCAGGCACCCGGCGACGATCAGTTTTTTTGCCGTGCCGAATTTCTTGTGCTCCGCCATTTCCAGAATGGCGTCGACGGATTCCTTTTGCGCGGGCTCGATGAAACTGCAGGTATTCACGACCAGCACATCGGCTTCGTCGGCCCGCGGTGTCAACTCATAGCCGTCTAGGGCCAGGACGCCCATCATGACCTCGCTGTCAACAAGGTTTTTGGGGCAGCCCAGACTGACAAAACCTACCTTCGGCATGAAGAAAATTGCGCCTTTTCGCAACTCTTCATTGTAGCACGCTGGCTCGAGGCCTTTTGCGGCAGGACGCCGCGCGCCGCGGTCTCCTTTCGCAGCGAAGATACAGGTTTGAGAAGACCTCAGCGGGAGCGAAGTTCGGCGCGGATGGAGCCCAGCAGCTGCTGCAGGCGCGGGATGTCACCGGTCGTGCCGCTGAATCGCGCTTCCGCATACAGGCGGGCAAATTCCTTCACGCTGGCGTTCAGGCTTGGCCTGGTCACAGCGCTGGCGAATTCGAAGGCCGTTTGGGATTCAATGCGCGCGTAGCCGTGCCGCTTCATCAGCTGCAGCAATTCCTGGTACAGGCGAGATGCCATGATGGTGCGCACTACCTCGGCCTGCTTTCTCCTTAGCTGCAACGAAATTCTAATCCGCTCCCACAAATGTCCAAGCCGTCCGTAGCGGAGTGCTAGCAGGAAGCCGATCAGAAGGACCGGTAACGCAAAGCCAAGAACTTTGTGCCGCAATTGCCATCCGCTCAAACGACTCTTGAAGTTCTGCTGTTTCCGACTGAGCCATGAAGCAGTCAATTCGCGCCAATTGCGCGACCTCATTTGCACAGTTTGGGCTAGCGCCGTTTGGTGCGCGAAATCGTAGCCGATGACCCAGTCATTCCAAGTCAGTTCCGCCCAATCGGCGAACTGCGAAATCCGCCTGAACAGACTTGTGGTCACAGCCGGCGCCGCGGGAGTTGGATCAAAAACAATCCAGCCATTGCCCGGGAAGTACGCCTCCACCCAGCTATGCGCATCGCTGGCGCGCACGATGTAGTCGCCCCCCAGATCGTTATACTCGCCCGGCAAAAATCCGTTCACTTCGCGAGCCGGAATTGCCAGCGTACGCAGCATTACCGTCATCGCCGATGCGAAATATTCACAGTGCCCAGCCCGCCTCTCGAAGAGAAAATGCGCCAGTGGGTCTTTCCCAGGATTTCCCGCCAGGTCCAGCGTGTAGGAATACTTCGTTTTCAGGAAATTCTCCAGCGCCGCCGCTTTGTCATAAGGAGTGGCCGCCCGGCTCGTGGCGGACTGCGCTAGCGCGGAAATTCGTTGATCAATTTCCGGCGGAAGTTGCAGATACTTATCGCTGATGTCAGCCGGGTAGGCCATCCCCGCGGCTTGCAACCGCACCCGGTCGAGCGGTGGCAACTGCGAAAGGCCGGTGTAGCGAATCGCGACGTAGTTGTGGAACGGATTAGAAAGAGAGCCACTCGTGTCCCGATAAATGTAGGTCCGCCGATGACTCACGCCGCCGGCTTCTCCGGTAAAATTTCCGCGTAGCGCCAGCGCATTCCCCGGCACGAACAACGCATTGGAAGCCATCGGCTCCTGTAAGACCGTAAATTCCAGAATTTCTCCGCGCAATTCACCGGGTCTTGGGCGTTCGCCGAGCGCGATCCACCCTTCCGCATTTGCCAGCAAAGTTTCCGCTCCGCGTTCGCCGGCCGACCATCGTCGTCCATCGAAATTGGCCAAGGCATTTCCGCGCCAGCGCAGTGCCGGATAATTGATGGGCTTGCCCGTTTCCACGCGCATCACGACGGCTTCGCTCTTCTTGATTTCTCCGATTTGGCCCAACTCCACCTGATCCGTGAACCCGCTCAGCAGCGTCGGATTGAAGCTGGTCTTCCCTAGATAGCCCGCGCTGATGCGCGGAAACACAAAGAACAGGACCGTACCGCACACAACCGCTCCCAACGACACGCCCAACGCCGAAAAGCCCAGGGCGCGCGCCAGTTGCCTTTCCTTTTCGGGTTGAACGGCGGTCGGGGGAAGCGACGCGCCGGCGGCGCCCCGGCGCAACTCCAGGCCGGTATACGTAGCAATCGCAAACAACAGAAACACGAAAAACAAAAAGAGAAACGCCGTGTCTACGGTGAGTACGGCCGAGGCCAACAGCGCCGCGAACGCCAGCATCACCAGGAAATGTGCGTCGCGATCCGTCCGCGCACTGTAGAGCCTGACCAGAAGAATGAACAGCAAGAAGTGAACTGAACTGATCAGCGCGGCATAGAGCGGCGGATTCGGTGAATTTGCGGCCAGGCTTCGCGAAAGGAAAAACATGTCTGCTGGGAAGAACAGCAAATAGCCGAGCACCAGAATCGTTGCGGTCCTGGCTTTCAGTTCCGGCTCGTGCCCGTACCACCACCGCCGCACCCGGTACAACAAAGCCAGCATTGCCACGACCGACGTGAAAACGTCGATTTTGCCAGTGCCGATCAGCGTCAAAATCGCAGTAAACAGCAGCAGGAATAACGAAATACGGAAAAACCGCTCTGCGGGAAGCTGTGGAGTCAACGATAGAGAAGTACTCGCGGCCATGGTGGAAACTTCATGGTAGCATCCAGCCTGCATACCGCGGAGGAGAGGGACCAATCAATCAACCGCGCCAGTTAATTTTTCGCCGAAGCCAGTTGGTTGATCGCGGCACGCGCCACTTTGCGCGTCAGATTCGAAATCGGCTCCGCTAGGATTGCGTCCAATTCCATCGCTTTTGCCGCCGAAACTCGCGGCAAAGTTTTCATCCGAATCAGAAAGGGCGCAATTTCGATCTTGCGGTAGGTGACCGTGTGCCGAACATTTTTTAGCGGATCCAGCGTCAAAGGCAGAGGGCCATTCAACGCGAATTCCTGAATCAAATAGCTCTTCAAGGCCGTTTCTGCATTTCCAGTCGTGGATACGGTCGGAAAATGCCACAGCTTCGCCAGCAATGAGGGGACATGATCGTCGGCCTTATTCCCATTCGATCCCGCTGGCGGCGCTAGCAGCAGCGACCTGCCTCTCCTGTCCAGGAACACCGCCGCCGCTAACTGGATCATTATCCCTGTGCGTTTTTTGCGTTTCCCCGGGATCTCGGCGGTAATGCCCAGCCTTCGTGCTTCACAAAACTGCTGCACGGGGCACAGCAAACACTGCGGCGCTCGCGGAGTGCACAGTGTTGCTCCCAATTCCATCATCGCCTGGTTCCAATCGCCAGTGGCATCGGACGCCAGCAATCCGTTCGCTCGTTTCTGCAACCCGCGCCAACGGCCCGGGCCTCTCAAGTCGCCACGTAGCCCATCCAGCCGTGCCACCACCCGGGCCACGTTTCCATCCAGCACCGCCAGTTGTCCTCCAAACGCGATGCTGAGGATGGCCGCCGCCGTATACTCGCCGATTCCGGCCAGCTCCAACACTTCCGCCCTGGTCTGCGGAAATTCGCCGCCGTACTTCGCCATAATCTGTTTCGCGGCCCGCTGCAGATTCCGCGCGCGGCTGTAGTAACCGAGCCCCGACCACATTCGCAGCACCTCCTCCTCGGGAGCCGCCGCCAGCGCCTGCACGCTCGGGAACCGTTGCAAGAATCTTTCGTAGTATGGAATTACCGCGGCCACCCGCGTTTGCTGCAACATGATCTCCGAAATCCAGATGCGATAGGGATCTCGCGAACGCCGCCACGGCAAATCGCGTTGAAACCCCGAGAACCATGCCAGCAAAGCGGTCCTGAACGTTTTCAATTGTCCGTCAAGCAGAAGTGAGCGGATGACTTTGGTCACAACACACCTAGGAGCGGTTGCGGCGTTCCTCAAGCGACTCTAGGAAGACCACGTACGAAGAGTGCCACAAGTCGGCGGGAATTGTGCCGCGCGGCCGGCTGGTCACAATCAATTTAAAGAGTTCCGGGGACGCGGCGAGTTCTTCCAGCAGCGGACTCTCCGCTCCCGGTGTTTCCGCTTCAGCCACGGCCAGGTAGCGCAGAATTCCAAAAATGCTTTCCTCGGCCGGCGCAAGCCGGGTCTCGATTCCGGCTCCGCGAAATTCCAGTTGCGCATTACGCTCGTAAAAATGCCAGGCAATTCCCGCGCACAAACTTACGGCCCGCTCGAAGCGTTCCTCCGCCCGCTCGGTACCAGCCCTTTCCACCCCGGAGTAAGGGTCCAGCACCAGCAACACGCGCCGATCGTCTTCGCGCGCAAACTCCCGCACCATCAGGGAACCCATCCGCGCCGAGGCTTTCCAGTGGACGTAGCGCGCACTGTCCGTCGGCAGATACTCGCGCAGCGCATGCAGGTCCTGTCCGCGGCCTTTACTGTGACTTTCAAGGCTGCCTTCCATCCCCGGAAACATTTCCGCCAGCTCGTTGCTGGTGTCCACCGGCGGATACACCAGCGCTTCCGACTTCAGCGCCAATCGCCGCGTCTTCTGCAAAAATCCAAACGGAAATCGCGTAACGATTCGAAAGGTATCCTGCACATGCAACCCTCGCCGTAAGAATGTCACCGGCACGCTCTGTTTCACGCGCTCCTGTCGCGGCAAAAACGGAAAAAATACCGGCGTCTCCAGCACCGCCGCGGCCGCCGCGCCTTTTCCTACAGCAGCTTCGACACGCAGCGCAAACGACGGCAGCATCAATTTTTCGTTGTGCAGTTCCACCGTCGCGCGTACCGTTTGCCCCGCAAAAATATGCTCCGGCAGTTCGATGCGCAGCTCCACGCCCGCCAGAGAAATCGAAGAAAGAATTCCCGACATCAGAATCACGGAAATCAGGCAAGCCAAGATCAAAAACAGTAAATTATTGCCAGTGTTCAGCGCGGCTAGTGCGACCAGCAGCGTCGCGCCGATGTAGATCCAGCCCGCGCGGCTGATCCGGTATTCCATTCGATAGCCGATCCAGCGAAGCGGAGTCCGCTTGGCTAGGGTCGGCACCATCGTCACCGCAACCCATCCGGCGATAGCCAACGCCAGCAGCGCTGAACTCGCAGCCAATCCAATGTTGCCAAGCTCCGCTGCGGCGCCGGAATACACCGCCAGCAACAGCGCTACTCCCAACGCCAAAATAGATAGGAAAAACGCGCGCACACCGGGTGTGTCAGCCTTTGCCCAAAGTTCTGCGATCAGGGAACGTTGCTGGCTCATTGCTTTCTTTGGAAACAGCAATCTCCTGATTGGCGGATTTTCTGATTTCTGGCGAATAAGTTTTTGTGGCGAAAACTACACCGGTACCGGCACCGACTCCACAATTTCCCGCAAAACCGCTTCCGTCGTCTCCGATTTTCTCTGCAAGGAAGCATGCCGCGCGCTCGTCACCACGCGGTGCGCAAATACGGAAACCGCAAGCCGCTTGAAGTCATCCGGCACGCAGTAATCGCGCCCATCCAAAAACGCTCGCGCCTGGGCAGCGCGCTGCAGCATCAACGTTCCGCGCGGGCTCACTCCTAGCGCCAGTTGGTCCGAACTACGCGTGCGATTCACTATGTCCAGCGCATAGTCGTGCAGGCTCGCGTCCACTTTGATGTGCGTCACCGCTTCCTGCATCGCCAGCACTTCATTTACATCGGCCACCGGCTCCAGCTTTTCCATGGGATTATCAAACGCTCGCCTCCGCAAAATTTCCCGCTCCGTCTCCGGCGACGGGTAGCCCATCTTGATCCGCATCAAAAATCGGTCCAGCTGCGATTCCGGCAGCGGGTATGTTCCGTGATGTTCGATGGGATTCTGCGTGGCAATCACCAGGAACGGCTGTGGCAACGGGTAGGTTTTTCCGTCCACTGTCACCTGCGCTTCGTTCATCGCTTCCAGCAAAGCGGACTGTGTGCGCGGTGTCGTCCGATTAATCTCATCCGCCAGCACTACGTTCGCAAACAGCGGTCCCTGGCGAAACTCGAATTCGTGCGTATTCGGCTGATATACGCTCACACCCAGCACGTCGCTCGGCAGCAAATCCGAAGTGAACTGCACGCGCTGAAAACTACAATGAAATGACTTCGCTAAGGCCTGCGCCAGCGTCGTTTTCCCCACGCCCGGCACATCCTCAATCAGCAAATGCCCGCGCGCTAGCAGCGCGATCAGCGCCAGTTGAATCGCTTCTTCTTTTCCAAAAATCGTCCGAGCAATCGAGCGCTGCAGCTGCGAAACCACCTGAGAGGTTGAGGTTGGCATTGGTTGAAAACCCCGGACATTCCTGCTACAAATGAAGAACTGCTTGCGAGGCGCTTTTCTTCGCGCATCGTTTTTCAGTCAACCCGTTCTAAAACGGGCGATTAGCTCAGCGGTTAGAGCGCTCGCCTCACACGCGAGAGGTCAAAGGTTCAAATCCTTTATCGCCCACCACCTTTCGGCGCTCTGTTATTCTAACCAAACGCAGCCATGTTCATCGTTCTTCGTGCGCTCGAGTTTCTAGGCCTGAACATTTGGCTCGGCAGCGACATCTTTCTCAGCTTTGTCGTCGCGCCGGGGGCTTTCTCGGTCCTGGCCAGCCGCGACCAGGCCGGCGCTATCGTCGGCTATTCGCTCACACGGATGCATTGGGCGGGCGTCGTCTGTGGCATTGCGCTGCTGCTATTTCGCTTGATAAGAACTCGCAGCGTCGCGAGCCTTGCCGCTCCTGCGGCACTTTGCGTTCTGCTCATGATTTTGCTGACCATCACTTCGCAACTTACCGTAAGCCCGAAAATGGCCACGCTGCGCCTCCAAATGGGCTCGATCGAGGCGACCGCGGCCGACAACCCGCTCCTCGCCGAATTCTCCCGCCTGCATCGAGTCTCCGTCGCACTCGAAAGCGCTGTCCTCCTCGCCGGTTTCGCTGCCCTGTATCTTTTGGTACGTGAAACTGCAGCGCGTGTTCCTTGAAACCGGAATCAGGGGTTACGTGAAACTGGAGCCAAAAGCCGGTCATCCTAAGCCGAGCGAAGCTGAAGGATCTCAACGTAAACGCAGGCCGTGCGTGCCCACATTCACTTCGGGTTTTTCCGCGTAACCGCTTTCCTTCGCACCACTGCCTTCACCCTCTTGATCTTGATCCGCACCTTCCGCTTCACTCGCGGCTTCTTGATCTTGTTCGTCGCCGCATAACCCGCCCGTTCAAAGGCCCGCCACATGTACCACGAAGCGACCGTCCGATACGGCCGCCAACGCTCGCCAAACTTCAACAACTCCTTCGGTCGCGGTTTATGCTTTTTGCCATAGGTCACCGACCAGCCCTTTTGCACGCCCAAATCATGAATGGGCAGCACATCCGCCCGCCCCAGCCGAAAAATCAAAAACATTTCCACGGTCCAGCGGCCAATCCCGCGCACTGAATCCAGCCGCTCCACCAATTCTTCGTCGGAAAGTTTCAGCGCGTCGTCGTGCGTTGGCACAATGCCGTCAATCGTCTTCTGGGCAAGGTCCTTCATTGACAGAATCTTCGCGCCCGATAATCCCGCCCTGCGCAATTGCCGCGTGTTCAGCTTCAGCATCTCTTCCGGCGTAGGCACACCCCCGTTCGCGCTCAAAGCCTTGACGCGTGCAAAAATTGTCGCCGCCGCCTTCCCCGATATGGACTGATACGCGATTGCCTCCATCAGCGCTTCATAAGGCGATTGGTCGCGATCGATCTCCGGCTCAAACGGAATCAATTCTGCAATCAGCCTCGCCAAACACGGATCGGTCGTCGACAAATGCGCCGTCGCCGCCGCCAAATCAAACGGAAGTGCGGGGGATTTGCTCATAGAGCGACTAGATTAGAGCAAGTGGAGCGGAAACTGAAACACACGGTCAGGTCAACTTTAATTTTGAAGGTTTTGATCAACCGGCTCGTGGTCTTGTCTTTGGTTTTTGGTAGCCCGGAAGTCAACATTAACTCTGCTTTCCATCTCTAGCGCTTTTCGATTGAGGACCATTGGTCGGGACTTTCCTTGCGACCGGGCCTCTGTCGCTGCTTGAATAAGTACAGGATGACCTTTCCTGAGTTCGAGGTTTTCAACCAGGCCCTCATTGCCAACCGGGATCCAGGAAATCCTGCCCGCAACTTTACTTGGTATGGCCAGTGCAGCGTAAGTTGGCCTGATGATTCTTATGGCGCGTGAGGGAGCAACCGGCGACTGACAAAGCAACGACACCGAAAATGAAGCTCATGATGAGTTTGGTATTCACAGGGAATTCGACACCGCTGTACCTAGTAAAGTCCCGCTAAGCGACGATCCTTATGCCGCTGGTTGCGGCCTGCACACATCGACGCCTGTGCTAAACTTTTCGGTTTATGCAAACAGGAATTATCGGACTACCGCAGGTCGGCAAGACCACGCTTTTTCGGATTTTGACCAAAGCGCATATTGATCCCGCAAAAGGCGGCCAGGAGACGCGCGTGGGCGTGGCTAAGGTTCCCGAACCGCGCCTCGCTCAGCTCGCCACGCTCTATAACCCCAAGAAAATCACTTACGCGACCGTTCAATATGTCGATCTCGGCGGTATGCAAAAAGAACGCATGCGCGAATCCCTGGCCTCTTTGCGGGAGGTCGATACCATCGCGCATGTAATCCGCGTATTTGACGATCCCAGCGTGCCTCATGCCGAAGGGACCATCGACCCGCTGCGCGATGCGACCAACTTAGAGCTCGAGCTGATTTTTTCCGACCTTGAACAAATCGAGAAGCGCCTGGAGCGCCTGGAAAAGGATTTGAAGAAGAAAGCCGACAAGAATTTCGAGCTCGAAAGAACGGTTCTTCTGAAGTGTAAGGTCCATTTGGAATCGGAAAGACCTCTTCGCGAACTGGAACTCACTGCGGAAGAACGCAAACCGATCGGCGGATTTTTGTTTTTGTCGCAGCGGCCGATGCTCTTCGTTTTGAATCTCGGTGACGAGGAAGCCAATCAGCTCGACACCGCCGTCGATCGTCACAAGCTTGGCGCATTACAGGGCCGTCCGAACACCGCCGTCGTTGCCGTCTGCGGACGCCTTGAAGCTGAACTCGCCGAAATGGACGACAAGGAAGCTGTCGAATTGCTTGCTTCCTACGGCCTCAAAGAGCCTGGGCTCAATCGGCTCATTCGGGCCACCTATGATCTGATGGGCCTCACCTCTTTTTTCACTGCCGGCGATCCGGAAGTCCGCGCCTGGACCATCCACAAAGGTACCAACGCCGTCAAAGCAGCCGGCGCCATCCACAGCGACATCGAAAAAGGCTTCATCCGCGCCGAAGTCGTCCGCTGGGACGACCTCCTCGCCGCTGGCAGCCTCGGCGCCGCCCGCGAAAAAGCTCAAGTCCGCCTGGAAGGCAAAGACTACCCCGTCCAGGAAGGTGACGTAATCCTCTTCCGCCACTCTGGTTAGCCAATCCGCTCCGGACCACTAAGTGTCATGTCCTTTGCGGGTTCTCATTCCAAGCGAAGCGAGGAATCTGCTTTCTTTCTGTTTGGGTGGCGCACCCCTCGATTTGTAAAGGTCATGCGGTTTTTCCTTTTCTCTTCCCCGGCGGAAAACGCACAATTGATCACCGAAAACCGCGTACAATTCTCCGTCCTGATGAACTTGGAACGTGACACTTGGAACCATTCACCCCGCCCATGACCAGCGCTGAACTCCTTCGAACCACCCTCGCCGCCATCCTCGGCCTCGTGGCCGCCGCAGGGAATCTGCTGGGCGGCTACTTCGTCGTTAGAAAGGAATGGCCTCGCCAGTATCTGCAATATTTCCTCGCGCTCGGTTCCGGCTACATGCTGGCCGTAGTCTTCGTCGAAATTCTTCCCGAATCCGTCCGTCTCGCAGGACCAGACGCCTTCTTCTACGTTTTGATTGGCTTTTTCCTGATTCATCTCTTCGAACACACCATCGCCCCACACTTTCATTTTGGCGAAGAGACGCACCACGAAGAATTTGAGCACCGCCACGCGCGCAGCGCCGTGCTGCTCGGTCTGGGCATCCACGCTTTTTTCGACGGCGTAGCCATCGCAGCCGGCTTTCTCATTTCCACATGGCTCGGTGCCGTAATTTTCGTAGCCGTCTTTCTCCACAAACTTCCCGAAGGATTTACCGTCGCCTCTATGGTCCTAGCCAGCGGTCAAAGTCGCCAAAATGCCATTCGCGCCGCCGCCATTTTAGGCGGTTCCACCCTGCTGGGCGTCGCCCTCACCAGCATCTTGCAGGGAGAACTGCAATACGCATTGCCGCTCGCTGGTGGCGTCACGCTGTATGTTGCTGGAACTGACTTGCTCCCGGAAGTCAACCGCGAACCCAACTGGCGCATGGCTCTTCTGGTTTTCTCGGGCGTCGTTATCTTATTGATATTGCAAAGGTTGTTGGGCGGTTAAGTCCCAAAGCACCGTCTCGACTTTGCCGCGCAAAAAATCTAGCCTACGGGTTAAAGTAGCGGAGGAGGCCGGCCGTAAGCCGAACAATCAGGGCCATTTAGCAGGACAGGGGTTGTTAAACGCTACTTAAATGCCGCCCGCAACTTTATGACTATCCTTGTGTTAGACACAGTGTGGTCGCAATGACCAGGTCGGACGTCCAACTGATGCTGGACGTGAAGGCGGGCGACGAACAGTCATTCGGCCTTCTCTTGCAGCGCTATCGGACTCCGCTGGTCAATTTCCTGTACCGGATGGTTCGCAGCCGGGAACAAGCGGAAGACCTGGCCCAGGAAGTTTTCATACGCGTGTACCGCGCCCGAGAGGAGTATGTACCCAGCGCGAAGTTCACCACTTGGCTGTTTCGAATTGCCACCAATCTGGCGCTCAACTCGCTGCGCGATCATCGGCATCAAAAGCTGGAAATTTCAATGGACGCTCCAGTAACCGCCGATGCCGAACATGGGGATGAAAAGCCATTCGAGGTTGCCGATAAGCATCCGACCATCGAGCAGAAACTGGTCGAGGAGGATCGAAAAAAAATGATCCGCCACGCCATCGAAAAATTGCCGGAAAAGCAGCGTGCCGCGGTGCTCCTGCACAAGTATCAGGAGCTGGATTATTCCGAAATCGCCAAGATCCTAAGCGTATCGGAGAGCGCGCTGAAATCGCTGCTGTTCCGCGCCTATGAAAGTTTACGGATCGAGCTGGCGCCGCTGGTTGCAAGAGGCGGGACGAAGTGATTTGAGTTTTTGTTCTGAATATTTAGGAAAGTGCTGTGAGGTAGTCATGAGCTGTGAACGAATGGAAAGCCGGATTCTGGCCTACGCGAATGGGCGGCTGAAGGAAAGCGACCGCGCCGAGGTACAGAAGCATTTGGATGATTGCTCTGCTTGCCGCGTGCGCGCCACCGAATTCAGCTCGGTCAGCGATCTGCTCGATGAGCTTCCGGTAGTCGAGCCGTCGCCCGCATTTGATGTGCGCGTCCGCGCGCGCATCGCTGCCGAGCCGGTCAAACAAAATTGGTGGGCGTGGCTGCGTCCATCTCCGCGCATGGCCTTTGCAGCATCCATGCTGCTACTCGCGACCTTATTCGTCGGCTCTACAAAGATCCCGGAAACTGCGCCGATTTCACCGGATCAGGTGGATGCGGAAATGATGCAAGACCTTTCGGTGATGGAAGATCACGACACGCTGTCCAACTTCGAACCGCTGAAGGAACTTCCTCCTCCGGTGGACGCGAACGGTGCCGATGACGATCAGCAGCAGATGTGACGGACGGAACTGGAAAAGAGAAATAGAAACAGGATGACCAAGCGACTCCAACTCGGACTCCTTCTCGCAGCGATGGGTTTCTCGCCCGTCGCCGGAGCTGCCTTTGCGCAGGGCACCCATCCGGATCGTCCACCGCAACGCCAGCAGCCACCGGCAAACTCAAACGCCGGCGGCAATCGTCCACCTGCTCAAAATCCGAGTGCCAACCGTGCTCCAAAGCAAAATCCGCAGCAGAATCAACCACACAATCAGAGCCGTCACGCGGATCGTCCGCAGACGCGGCCGAATCAGCCGCCGCCTGACCGCACTTCGCAGGATCGCAACCCGCAACGGAACGACAATCGCCCGCCTTCCGCGACGATCGGTCCGAACCGCTCGAATAATTTTGCGCCCAACAATTCCAACAATCGTCCGAACGCATCTTCCAACCGCCCGAACAGTTCTTTTGACCAGCCGAACGGCGGATTCACGGATCGTCCGAATAACAGTGCAAGATTAACGCCACGCCAGCAAGTTGGAGTCGGCTCGGCTCCGCGGTTTGTGGACCGCATGCGCGATTTCACTCCGCAACAGCGCGAACGCGTGCTGCAAGACAGCAAGACTTTTCAGAATTTGGCGCCCGAACAGCAGAACCGCATTCGCAACCAGTTCAGTCAGTGGGACCGCATGTCGCCGCAACAACGCGCCGACTTGCGCGAAAAAGAAGACACCTGGCGCAATTTGACTCCGCAACAGCGTGATTACATCAAGGGCGACGTCATGCCAAGATGGCGGCAAGTGCCCTGGCAGCGCCAACAAGCGATTCAGCAAAAGCTTGGCGTGCTGCAGAACATGCCGGAATCAGCGCGCAACCGCCGACTTGCCGATCCGAACTTTACGCGCGGCATGAGCGATGAAGACCGCGCCATGCTGCACGACTTGAGCCACTTGCATGTCGGTGGCGCTCCCGATCCTCCCGGCAACGAACCGTAATCTCGAAAATCCTCCCTGGCCCCGAAATCAACGGCCCAATTTCAAGTTTCGTATTTCGCCTATCGCCAAATTGGTTGTTCTTGTCGCGCGCCTGAGCGTGGACAATAGAGGTGCTGCACGGCGACTTGAGAAGATTCGCTGCATCCAATAATTGGAGGGCAAGAGTTCCCTCGTGACCACGCGCTTTCGCGCACTCAAACATCGCAACTTTCAACTGTTCATCGCGGGGCAGCTCGTTTCGTTGATCGGGACGTGGATGCAGACGACCGCGCAATTGTGGCTGGTGTACCGGTTGACGGGTTCCGCAGCGCTGCTCGGCGTATTTGGTTTCGCGAACCAGATCCCTATGCTGGTGCTGGCATCTGTCGGCGGGTATGTAGGCGATCGCTACAGCCGGCATCGCGGCGTGATCGCTACGCAAACCATCTCGATGCTGTTGGCGTTCCTCCTCGCTGGATTGACGCTGGCACACGTGGTGAAGGTGTGGCACCTCATTGCCGTCACACTTCTTGTCGGAATCGTGAATGCATTTGATGTGCCGATTCGCCAGGCATTTTTTGTGCAGATGGTCGGCAAAGCAGATTTGCCAAATGCGATTGCTCTGAATTCCTCCATTTTCAACGGCGCGCGCGTGGTCGGTCCAGCGATCGCGGGGTTTGCGATTGCATGGGTTGGCGAGGGCTGGTGTTTTTTCCTGAACGGGCTGAGTTTTCTGGCAGTGATTTTTGCGCTGACGGCGATGAAGATTGAACCACAGGAACGCAAGAATTCCGGTGAATCGCCGCTGCAAAATCTGCTGCAAGGATTCCGCTTCGCGATGTACGACCGGCCAATCCGGTCGACGTTGTTGCTGATGAGCATGCTGAGCATTTTTGGCCTGCAGTATTCGGTGTTCATGCCGATTTTCGCGGAAGATGTTTTGCACTCCGGCGCACGCGGATTGGGATTTCTGATGAGCGCGGCGGGAGTTGGCGCTGTGCTGGGCGCGTTGCAGTTCGCGGCGCGCACTGCGTACAAAGGCTTGGCGAAGTGGATCGCTGCGATGTCGGTGATTTGTTCGGTGTGCCTGCTGATTTTCTCGCAATCGAAAATATTCTGGCTGTCCAACTTGGTGCTGTTCATAGTGGGATTCGCGGCAACGTCGCAGATGGCCGCGACGAACACTACGGTGCAGAATCGTTCGCCGGATGCGCTGCGAGGGCGGCTGATGGCAGTGTATGCCACGATGTTTATGGGCGTGCAGCCGCTCGGAGCCTTACTGGCCGGAGGAATCGCCAAACGAATGGGCGCTCCCGCGACGCTGGCGATTTTTGGCGCGATCTGTCTGCTGGGCAGCTTGATTTTTGCCGCATGGGTGCTGCTTCGCGTGCGGCCGGGGGAGCAGGCGGCGGCGCGAGCGCAGTAGAGCCTGAAAATGGAATAGGGAAATAGAAAATGGCAGAACCGCCGGAACCCATCGTCGCGATGGGCGGCAGAGTTGCACGATGTTCTATTGCGAATTTTCCAGTTTCCGTCTTTCATTGTGGATTCTGGCGATAGAGCCATTGCGGTTGCACGATGGTGGGATTTGAAGGAGCGGGAATTGCCGCGAGGATGGTGTCGACGCGGGAACGCTGCGGAGCGAGGGAGCAGACAGGATCGGTGGCGGCGGCGTCTCCAGCGAGAAGCATGGCCTGGCAACGGCAGCCGCCGAAATCTTGCGTGCGGCGGTCACAGGACTTGCACGGCTCCTGCATCCAGTCTTCGCCGCGAAATTTCTGAAACGCTTCGCCGGTTTGCCAGATTTCGTGGACCGATCTTTCCTTGACATTGTCAAAGCGCAAGCCGGGAATGATGCTGGCTGCGTGGCAGGGTAAAGCGTCACCGCTGGGCGTAATGAGCATCGCTTTGCGTCCCCAGCCGCCCATGCAGGGCTTGGGGAATTTCGCGTAATAATCCGGAACGACATATTCGACTTTGATCTTGCCGAGCAGGCGTTCCTCGGCTTGCTTGACGAATTCGAGCGACTGCATGAGCTGCTGCCGCGTGGGCAGAAGTGAATCGCGATTGGCGAAAGCCCAGCCGTAATACTGCACGTGGGCGAATTCGATGCGGGATGCGGAAGAGCTTTCCGCGATGGCGAGCATTTCGGCGAGCTGGTCAAGATTGTTGCGATGAAGAACGAAATTCAACGTGACAGCGACGCGGCGCGATTTTAACCAGTCGAGCACGCGCAGTTTTTGAGGGTGGGATTTGGTGCCGGAGATTTCGTCGGCGGTGGCTTCGCGCGCGCCCTGGAAGCTGAGCTGGAAATGATCAAGTCCGGCGGCGACCAGTTCGTCAAGACGCTTTTCGTCGAGTGGAAGGCCGGAAGTGATGAGATTAACGTAGAGTCCGGCGGTGCGGGCGGATTGGATGAGTTGCGTGAGATCGGGGCGCGCGAGCGGTTCGCCGCCGGTAAGATCGAGCTGCATGACTCCGGCTCCTGCGGCTTCGCCGAAAACGCGCGACCAGGTTTCCGTGGGAAGCTCTTCGCTCCGCGCGGTGAGTTCGCTGGGATTGGAGCAGTAGACGCAGTGGAGCGGGCAGCGGTGGGTGAGTTCGGCGATGAGGGCGAGCGGGGAAGAGGCAGTCATAACGCAGAGTGCCCTTTGGTGCGCCAGAATAGGGAACCAGGCGGGCCGAATCGCGGCGGAGTTCGACGCTGGGATGTTTTGACAGGTTCGGACGGCGAGCCCATGGGGAATTATAGCGCGAGCGCGCGCGTAGTCAAGAAATAGTTAATGGTACTATTAGGGCACTAAAGGACAGCTGTGGAAACAGCCGGGCAGTCTCCTCGCCTAGCGAAGTCACACCGAGTTCCGGCAACGTTTGGACTTGTACTCAAAGCGTTGGGGAAATTCAGAGGGTTGCGCAGATCGCAAATCTCCAGAGGCTTTTCAATGAGGAACATTCCAATGATTCCGAGCGTACATGGAAGTGTGAAAGTTTTCTTATCGGCTTTGCTAGCGACGCAGATTTGTCTGGGAAGTCTAGCGTGCGCACAGCAAAGTAGCGAACCCACAGCCGATGCCGGCCAGCACGCCGCAGCGCCGAATATTCGAAGCGTGGATATTGGTGAAGGCATCACTCTCCATTATGTGGATGCCGGCAAAGGAATACCGGTGATTTTTGTGCACGGGTCTCTCAGTGATGGCGGGTATTGGGCGGACCAGGTCGAGAGATTCCGCGAACACTATCGGGCGATTGCGTACAGCAGAAGGTACAACTATCCGAACGAGAATCCGGCGCGTGCGGGATATTCGGCCATTGTGGATGCGGAAGATCTTGCCGCATTGATTCGCGCTCTGCATCTAGAGAAGGTGGCGGTGGTCGGGCATTCCTACGGCGCGCTGACCGCGTTGTTTCTGGCGATCAGGCATCCGGAAATGGTACGAGCGCTGGTGCTGGCCGAGCCGCCCGCGATGTCGTTGCTCGCGCGCTTGCCGGGCGAGAAGTCAAAAGTCGGGAAAGCCATGCTGGACGACATTGAAGAGAAGATGGTAGCGCCGATGCGGCGAGCGTTTCGCGGAGGCGATCGCGAAGGCGGAGTTGCGGTGTTCATCGACTATGTGTTCAATAATCCGCATGCATGGGAACAGATGAATCCAGCGGCTCGCGAAGAGACGATGCGCGATGCACATGAATGGGACGTGATGATGACGACTGGGACGTTGTTTCCGGAAATCGAGCCTCAGGCGATTCGGGAAATTCGTGCTCCTGTGCTGTTGGTGTCTGGTGGAAAGTCGTACCCATTTCTCGGACTCATTATGGAGGAACTGGCGCGCCTGCTGCCGAATCATGCGTCGGTCGTATTTCCCGATGCGGGGCACCAAATGTGGTATCAGAATGCGGACGAGTGCCGAAAGGATGTAGAAGCGTTCCTGGAGCGCTGAGAGATGCCTAGGTATTCCCTGAAGGCCTGGCGCATGTGGAATTCACCGGCTTTTTATAACATTTACGTGGATGCTGGTATTTTGCTTCATCTGAATCGCCGCACCATCCTGGGAATCGGGTGCTAATATCCACTGCCTCCCTTGCCGTTCGCATCGCAACTTTACTTCCAATAGTCGGGCACCTTGAACCTCGGCGCGTTCCACAGTTCCGTCTTGCCGATCGCGGGCATCAGTTTTATCACCTGAAATGCTTAGGATGCGAAACGCCTGGACGCTTTGCTCTTGGATCGCGCCAGAGGAATCGGCGAGAAGAATGGCGAGACATGAGGGAAGAAGCAAGCGGGCTGTTTGTGGCACGTAGTTCACGGATTTGATTTGGCGAGGCTTAGGGCGATGACCCGGTCAGTTTGGCCTTTTTCGGTGGGGAGCAGGGGGAGGACTACGCCGTTTTCGGATTGGGCGACCTGCAGTTTGGTGCCGTGGATTAGTTCCTGGGCGCTGGTGATTTTGCGCGGAAACGGCGGAAGAGCGAGGAGCGGCGCTTTCCAGTTGAGGACGTGGACGTAGACGGTGTCGCCTTTTTGGGTGGTGACGCCCCAATCGCCGGGAGCGATAGGCCCGCCGCGGGTTCCGTAGATGGACACGCCATATTTGCCTAGCCATTCGCCGACAGAGCGGAGACGAGTGGCGAATTCTTCCTGAATTTCACCGCTCGGTTGCGGGCCGATATTGAGCAGCAGGTTGGAATTGTTGCCGGCGGCGCGGACCAACATTTCTTCAATTTCTTCGACACTTTTGTATTTGTCATCGCCGATGTTGAAGCCCCAGGAACCGTTCAGAGTGTTGCAACTCTCGAGGGGAAGCCGATCGGTGACGAAAGTAGTGTTGAAACCGGCAGTGTTGCGGCCGGGGAGATCGCGTTCGAAGGTTTGTACGTCTTCGCCGGGCTTGGGCGCCTGGTGGTGATTGGGAATGATGAGGGCGGCGGGCTGAAGTTCGTGAATGAGCGCGTAGGTTTTGGAGAGATGCCAATCGGCGTCGGGCTTGTCCCACATGCCGTCGAACCAGATGCCGCTGATAGTGCCGTAGTTGGTGAGGAGTTCGCGGAGCTGGCCGTCCATGTAATTTTCGATGTAGGCGTTGAAGTCGCCTTGGTTGGGGCGGCCGTTGTCCCAGGCAGTGCGGCCACGCGGGAAGTAGTCGGGGTTATGCCAATCGAGTTGCGAATAATAAAAATAAAGCTTGATGCCTTGGCGGTGGGCTTCGCCGGCGAGCATCTTGAGCGGATCTTTTTTGTAGGGAGTGCGCTGGACGATGTTCCAGTCGGAGACCTTGGAGTCGAACATCGCGAAGCCGTCGTGATGGCGGGAAGTGATGGTGATGTACTTCATGCCGGCGGCTTTGGCGAGGGCGACCCAGGCTTTGGCGTCGAATTTTTCGGGATCGAAAAAGCTGGGCAAGCGTTCGTAGTCGTGGAGCTGGAGCTTGCGGTCGTGGAGAACCCATTCGCCGTCGCCGAGGACGCTGTACACGCCCCAGTGGATGAAGAGGCCGAATTTGTCGTCCTGGAAGTCCTGGCGCGCTTTGAGATTTTCAGGGGCCGGCTTGTAGGTGTCTTGGCCGGGAGAAGGGGCGCCGAAAAACGTCGTAAGAGCGAGCGCGAAGTAGAGTTTTGCGAAAAAGTGGCGCGACCGAATCATTGGATTCTCCTTTGGCCGGGGACATTCTACATGGTGCGAAACGGGAGGGAAGAAAAAGATAATGCCGAGGCGCAGAGTGCGTAAAGATTCACGGAGAAGACGAGTATTCGCAACCACTCTGCTGCACCGCCAAAACTGTAGACGGCGAAAAATTCGATAACGCCTCCGTCAGAAGGCCGGGGTGATGGAACACAAAGAAAAAGCGCTGTAGCCGCGGCACCTTCGACCGCACAGGCGAGATAGTTCTTAACAGCCAGGGCGCAGAGAGCGCAGAGTTTGGAAAAAATGCACAACTGGCAGGATGCCCTTCGCGACCGAGGACAAGCCGGCGTCATGACACGAAATCTAAGGCGCGCTGGGTGTGGAGAAGTTGGAGGTAGCCGAGGATGTCTTGTTCGACTTTGTGGGGGTCGGCTTTGCAGTAGAGCTTTTGCAAGTCGGCGATGAGTTGGGCGACGGTGTGGCTGCCGTCGCAGCGGGAAACGATTTCAAGGCTGGGCCCGTTGAGACGGAGAGCACGTTCTGGCATGAGGAGAACTTTTTGGCCCTGGTTTTCGCCGAGGCGGACACCAGCGGCGAGTTGGGGTTTGGAGTTGGGGTCGGGAGTCATGGCTGCGCCACCTTAGCGCGGCTCGCCGCCATGGATTCATGGGAGCCGCCACATCTTAGCTCCGAATCAGCGGGATTTTTCGCAACGCGGATTCCGGAGTGATGTTTGTTCAAACCAAAGCAGCGAATCTCAAACGAGCGGCGACCCTTCGGCGCTTCGCGCCCCGCCGAGCCGGATTTTGGTTGACGTTTGTTCCAACGAGCGCGACACATCCAATGACGATATCCGTCGTTCATCAGTAACTCACGAATGTTCCGGCCTGAAGGCACCGGGAGGGGGCCAGCCGGGTTGGACATAGGCGTAGTAGAGAGCGTCGAGCATGGCCCAGAGAATATCGCATTTGGCGCGAAGGGCGGCGTGAGCGGCTTCTTGTTCTTCGCGGGTGCGGGCGTGTTTGACAACCCAGGAGAGGGCGAATTCGGCGTCTTCCGGAGCTTGCGTGAGGCGGCCAGTGAAATAGTCGAGTCCGGAAGAGAGCCACGGGTAGAACGCGCGGAGTTTTTCCATGCGGAGGGCGATGAGGCGCTTGGAAAAAAGTTCGGTGAGGGATGAGGCGACGGCTTCGAGATGCGGGCGCGTGGAAACGAAGTGGATGTAGGCGTCGACGGCATAGCGGGTGGCGGGGAGAATACCTTCGCCGCGCACGGCTTGCAGGCGCGAGAGGCCGGTGGCTTCGACGAGCTGGAGCCACTTTTCGACGCCACCAGGAACCGGACCGTCGGAGCCGGAGTCGGCGGCTTCGCCGTCGTGATCGACCAGGCGCTTGCGCCAGGCCATACGGAAACCGTGATCGTCGGTGCGGGCTAATAGCGCGGCGTCTTTGCGGGGAATATTGGATTGGTAGTAGTAGCGATTGAGAGCCCAGGCCTGCAGCTGGCCGCGGCTGAGAGCGCCTTCGTGCATGAGCTTGTGGAAGGGGTGATTGTGGTGGTAGCGCTCTTCGCCGATGGCGTGGAAACCGGCGATGAAGTCGGATTCGGACAGAAGATGTCTTTCGTGCTGGGTCAAAGAGTCAACTCCATACCGTCGTAGGCTATCTCAAAACCGGCTTCGCGGACGGCGCGGTGTTCGGCGGAGCTTTCATCGAGGACGGGATTGGTGTTGTTGATGTGAATGAGAATTTTTCGAGTGGCGGATTCGGATGGGAATTGGGAGAGGAGGCCGTCGCGCCCGGAGAGCGGGAGATGGCCCATTTCGCGGGCGGTTTTTTGCCCGCGGCCGGTCGAGAGGAGTTCATCGTCGGACCAGAAGGTGCCGTCGAGCAAGGCGACGGTGCTGCTGGCGGCGGCCTTGAGCCATTCGCCAGAGATTTCGGGTAGAGCAGGCGCGAAGAAAAAAGAGTTGCCGGACTGTTCGAAGCGGAGAGCGATTACCGATTCTTGCAAGCAGAGGGATCGGCGAAGTTCGGTGCTCACGTAGTCGGGAAAGCCGCCGCCGACAGAAATCGGGGAACAGATGAAGGTGGGCGGAGCCGAAGGGTCTTCGCCAAAACGGCAAGCGAGGCGGCTGCCCGGCGTTAGCGATTGCCACTGTACCGGCGGATCGGCGCGGTGAAGAACGTCGAAGATGCGATTTTCGGTCTGTACGATTTTTTGGATGGCGGGCGTCGCAAAAAGGAAGAAGGATTGGAATTCGCGGAGGTGGAGGAGGCCCATGAGGGCGTCGACATCGGCGGACGGGAGGAAGATGCCACCGATGGGCGTGCCGGTGGCTTCGCCTTCGGATGGAGCGAGTTGCGGCGTGGCCAGGATTTGGCTGCGGAGGTCGGGGGAAGCGGCAAGGAGAAACCAGATGGAGCCGTCGGGCGAGAAGGCGACCTGGGTTTGGGTGCGCAGAGCGGCTTGAAGGTGGCCGGTGCGGAAGCCGCTGCAGTTGCGGCAGGCGCAGTTCCATTGCGGGAAGCCGCCGCCGGCGGCGGAGCCGAGGATTTTAATGTGCATGTTTGGATGTCATCCGGCGAATCGCGACTGCGCGATGCGAGCAACGCATCCTGCCACTCTAGCACTGAACGCGTTTTGGTGAGGATTCGGCTGAGGCTCTGCGCACCACTCAGGATGACAATTCTAAAACTAGGGACTTGAGAAAAGAAAACGCCGGCAAAGATGCCGGCGCTAAGACGGATTCGCGTGAACGCTAAAGGCGAGGGACTAGATTTCGGCGTTGGCGTAGGAGTTGATTTCGCAGTTGAGGTCGATTTCTTCGTGCTGAGGGGCGGTCCATTCCATGGTTAAGACTCCTTGGAGTTAGTCGAACGCAATCAGCATAGCACGAGCGGAAAGGAACGCGAAGAAGTTTCGGTTCGGTCAAGAGAGGGAGCAGAGCGCGGAAAGAGTTGGGCAGATAGGCGGCGGCTGGAAAGGCGACCCGGAAAGAAGGCGGGCAGGGAAAAAGCGCCGCTAGCTATCGTGAGCTGCGAACTGTGAATGCACAACGGGTGGCGGTAAGGTTCTGTGCACCATCAGGAACAGTTTTCCAAAAAATATTTAGAGAAATTGACGATTTCTCTTGACAAGAAATGGAACGAGTTTAATATGTGGCGAAAAGTGGTACGAAGTGGTCGGCAGTGGATGGAAGTAGGGCACGGTAGGGCACGGTCGTAAGAACACACGAAAGATTGGGTTTTGCGAGGCGATTTGGTGTTCTGGTGCAACAGAAACCATCGTTTTCGGGCGCAGCCACAAGTTCGGGTGCTAAGCATACATGAGTCTTCGGGGAAACTGTCGGGCGACGGTGGACGAGAAGGGTCGTCTCAAGATACCCGCCGTGTTTCTCGAAGGGCTGCGGGAGTACGGGAACCAGTTTTACATCACCAGCGTTACCGGTGAGGCGGCGCTCATTTATCCGCTGAAGATTTGGGCCGGCATTGAAGAGAAACTGGCGAAGGTGTCCAGCCAGAATCAGGCCAAGAGCAAGTTTTTGAAGCGGACCAGCTACTACGGGCAAGTGGTGGACATGGACGCGCAGGGCAGGGTGCTGGTTCCGGCGGTGTTGCGGGAGTCGGCGCAGGCAAAGGGAGACGTGGACGTATTCGGCAGTCTGGACCATCTGGAAGTGATGAACCATACGCGAGTGATGGATCAGATGAAGAATGAACCTTTTACGGCCGACGACTACAAGGCTCTGGAAGATTTGGGCATTTAGCGGGCGCTGAAAGTTGCGATCCTTGGTGATGCTGACGCGCCGCCCAGGAAGACAGCGGGCGTAGGGCAAGCGGGGCAGCGGTTATCGGACGGGCAAGCGGGCTACGGCGGAGGTGAGCGATTGAACCCGCCACATACGCCGGTGATGTTGCAAGAGGTGCTGGAATGGCTGCGAATAAAGGCCGACGGAATCTACATAGACGCCACAGCGGGAGCAGCGGGGCATTCGGAGGCCATCGCCGAAAGACTTTCGTTGCAGGGCAGGTTGATCAGCCTGGACCGGGACGCACAGGCGCTGGAAATCGCACGGGAACGTTTGAAGAAGTTCGGATCGAGAGTGAGCTGCGTTTTGTCTCCGTTCTCAAGGATTGCGGAGGCCGCACACGAGTTGGGGATTCCGAAGGCGGACGGGGTCTTGGCCGACTTGGGGGTTTCGAGCATGCAGCTTGACCGGCCGGAGCGGGGATTTTCTTTCCGCGAAGCTGGTCCGTTGAACATGCGAATGGGAGTGAGCGCCGGAGAAGAGCAGTTGACGGCGGACGAGATTGTGAATCGGTGGTCAGAGAAAGAGCTGGCCGATTTGCTCTACCGCGAAGCGGATGAGCACGATTCGAGAAGGATCGCCAGGGCAGTGGTAAGAGCGCGGCCGATCAGAGATACGGCGCACCTGGCAACGGTTGTGGCAGGGGCTCGAAAGCAATGGGGAAGGCAGAGACTGCATCCCGCGACAAAAACGTTTCTGGCGCTGCGGATAGCGGTGAATCGAGAGATGGAGGAACTCGGGCAGTTTCTTTCTCGGGTCCCCGCCACAATGAATTCAGCAGGGCGGTGCGTGATTTTGACGTACCACTCGCGTGAAGACCGGATCGTGAAGGAAGCGTTCCGGGAAGCGGAACGGCAAGGCGAGCTGCAGATTTTGACCAAGCACGTGGTGAGGCCCAGCGAGGAAGAAGAGCGGACAAACCCGCGGTCGCGAAGTGCGAAGCTGCGGTGTGCGGAAAGAGTGCGGTGATGTCGAGGAAAAAAGCAGCACCGATGATGGAGTTCCGGACGGTCAAGCGCATTGACAATTCGCGGCTGATGCGTCACGTGGAGCCGGCGAGACAGAAGAATTTGTTCAAGACCGCCGGATTGGGTGGCGTCGTGGCGCTGTTTTTTCTGTTCTACATTTTCCAGCACTTCAAGTGCATTGATTTAAGTTTTCAGCTGGAAGATTTGAAGGCGAAGCAGGCGCAGGCGACGCAACTCAATTCGGAATTAAGGCTGGAGATTGCGAATTTGCGCGATCCGATGCGCATTGACGTGATTGCTCGCAAGCAATTGGGACTGACCGAGCCGCTACCGACGCAGATGCGAGAATATGAGGCGCCGAGCGGGATGCAGGTGGCTGCCGCACGGTTTGTGCGTAGGGGCCAGCAGCGATAAGTCCCCGGGACGACTGGGTTAGGATGAAACGAGCTTCAGAAGTGGCATGGAAACGATCTTATCTCAGGGTTTGTGAAACGAGCCCTGAAACCCAGGCGGAGAGAATCCCGAACACTGCGGGCCATGAAGGAACAAAAAGTCCACGTCCGTTTGCTGATTGTCGCCGGCGTGGCTTTGTTGTGGATGACGGCGGTCTTCGGGCGTCTTGGCTATCTTCAGTTAGTCCGGCATAGCGACTACCTGGCGCGCGCGCAGCGGCAGCAGCAGCGCACCATCGAAATCACCCCCAAACGCGGCGCGATCTACGACCGCAACATGCATCCCCTGGCGATGAGCGTGCCGGTGGAGTCGGCGTTCGCGGTGCCTTCCGAAGTCGGCGACAACAAGATCATGGCGGCGCGGCTGCTTTCGAATGTACTGGGAATTCCGCGCGATGTGCTGGAGGCGCGGTTCGAGTCAGGCGGATCGTTTGTGTGGGTTTCGCGCAAACTGCCACCGGACAAAGCGGAAGCGGTGCGTGCGCTGAATTTAAAGGGTCTGTACTTGCAGAGCGAGAACCAGCGTTATTACCCAAAACGGGAACTGGCCGCGCACGTTCTTGGCTTTGTGGATCTGGATGAAAAGGGTCTGGGTGGAATTGAGTACGGACTGGACAGCCTGATCCGGGGCAGGAGCGAAAAGATTGTGGTGATGGCTGATGCAAGGCAGCGCTGGTTTGACGGTGGCTCGGCGCAAAAGGATCAGGGCGCGAACATCATCCTGACGATCGACGAGAAGATTCAATATATCGCGGAACGCGAGCTGGCGGCGGCGATTGCGAAAACACGCGCCATGGCTGGCACGGTGATTGTGCAGAATCCGACGAATGGCGCGATTCTGGCACTGGCCAACTGGCCGAAGTTCAATCCGAACTCGCCAAATGATGCGAAGGCGGAAGCGCGGATGGACCGCGCCGTAAGCGCAATTTACGAGCCTGGATCGACGTTTAAGCTGATCACGCTGGCGGCGGCGTTTGACCAGAACCTGACACGTCCGGAAGAGGTCTTCAACTGCGAAAACGGTGCGGTGTACATCGCAGGTCATCGGATTCGCGATCACAAGCCGTTTGGAATGCTCACAGTTTCCGACATTCTGGCGCAATCGAGCGACGTGGGTGCGATCAAGATTGCGCTGCGGTTGGGCGCGCCGAAGTTTTACGAATACATTCGCGGGTTCGGATTTGGCCAGCAAACGGGAGTGGACCTGCCGGGCGAGAGCAAAGGGATATTGAGAAAGCTCGACAACTGGACGCCGGTGTCGATCGGTTCGATTTCGATGGGTCAGGAAGTCGGCGTGACACCGATGCAGCTGGTGACGGCAGTCTCGGCGATCGCCAACGGCGGGACACTTTATAAGCCGCATGTGGTCGCGGAAGTACGTCGTGGCCTGGAAAACTTGCCGATGACGGGCGCGCTGGCACCCGGGGAGCCAAAGGAAGTGATCCGGCCGGAAACGGCAGCGACGCTGCGGCGGCTAATGGAAGGTGTTGTACTGCACGGAACGGGACCGAAGGCGCGGTTGGATGGCTGGACTTCGGCGGGGAAAACAGGTTCCGCGCAAAAGATTGATCCCGCGACGGGCAGATATTCGCCCACACAGCTGATCGCATCGTTTTCCGGATTTGCGCCGATCAACGACCCGGCGGTGACGATTCTGGTTTCTTTGGATTCTCCCGTGGGACAACACGAAGGCGGACAGGTGGCGGCGCCGGTGTTCAAGCGAATCGCCGAACAGGTGCTGCCGTATCTGGATGTGCCGCGCGACGTTCCAGTGAGCCCGAAGCTGCTTCAGACGGCGTACAAACGCAACGAGGCGGAAGATGATGCAAGCCTGGAAGATTTTACGCCGGTAGATTTTTCTGCCCAACCGGAACAAGTGGTAACTCCTGAGAGCGGGGTGAAGAAGGTAGAGAATCCGCAGCCGGCTGTGACGGTGGCCTTGGACGAGGGCGGAGACATTGCGGTGCCGGACCTTCGAGGGAAGACCATGCGAGATGTGACGGAGATGTGCCTTCGGCTCGGCCTCGAGCCGATATTGGTTGGCAGCGGCCTTGCAGTGGATGTAGTACCGGCAAGCGGCGCAAAGGTACGCCACGGAGCTAAAATTACAGTGCGGTTCGGCGAGGCGGAAGCGCTGGCTAAGGCGGCGAAAAGCGCGAAATTGAGCGGAAGAAACAGGAATCGATGACCACAGGAGTGCGGGAGCGGGAAAGCGCGAAATTGCCAGAAGAACGCGAGTCAAAATTGCAGCGGAAGGCAGACCGCTCGCTCGGTTTAGGATCGGTGCTAGCCGGAGCGCAAGCGCAGATCTCCGTTGGAGCCGAGAGCTTGCAGGCAAGTGGAATTGCCTGCGACTCGAGAAAGGTTGCGCCGGGCTTTGTCTTTTTCGCCCTGCATGGCGCCAAAGAAGACGGAAACAAGTTTGTACGGGATGCCGCGGAACGGGGCGCGATTGCTATTGTCAGCGAACTCGCGGCGCCGATCGACCTTTTGCCGAACGTTGCGTGGGTCCAGGTGCCGGAAAGCCGCAAAGCGCTAGCGACAGCCGCGGCAAATTTTTTCGGGCATCCGGCGCAGGCATTGCAGCTGATTGCCGTGACCGGAACCAACGGCAAGACGACCACAACTTCGCTGATTGATTCGGTGCTGCGAGCGTCAGGAGCGAAGACCGGCCTGTTCGGGACGATCGCCTATCACACGCCGCTGGGCGAATATCCAGCGCCGAACACGACGCCGGAATCGCTGGACCTGCAACGCTTTTTTGCCGAGATTCGCGATGCGGGCGGAAAGTACGCGGTGATGGAGGCAAGTTCGCACGCACTGGTCATGGACCGGTTGTGGGGGTGCCATTTCCAGGCGGCGATATTCACCAACCTGACCCGCGAACATATGGACTTTCACAAGAATTTTGAAGATTACCTTGCCGCGAAGCGCCGTTTGTTCGAAGGTACGGGCACCGGTGCGCCTGAAGTGGCCGTGTTGAACGCAGACGACCAATATTCCGCGCGACTCATCGGATTAGCGAAACACACCGTTACCTACGGGATTGAAAGCTCCGCGGATATTTCGGCGAAGAAATTTCAGCTCGCGTTTTCTGGTTTGACCTTCGCGGTGCAAACGCCCGTTGGGAAACTGCAGATCCAGTCGCCACTGGTTGGCCGGATCAACGTATACAACATTCTGGCAGCAATCGGCGGGGCACAGGCTGCCGGAGTGGGGAACGAAACGATTGAAGCGGGAATCCATCAACTGCAGAACGTTCCAGGAAGATTTCAGCGCGTCGATATGGGGCAGCCCTTTCTGGTGATCGTGGATTTTGCGCATACCGATGACGCTTTGGAAAATTTGATTAAGACAGCGCGGGAGCTGAATTCGAAAGGACGCGTAATTACGCTGTTTGGTTGCGGCGGCGGAAAGGACCGCACCAAGCGTCCCGTAATGGGCGAAGTTGCAGGCCGTTTATCCGATTTGACGATCCTGACCAATGACAATCCGCGCCAGGAAGACCCGCTGAAGATCATCAGCGACATCGTTGTGGGACTGCAGAAGAGCCAGGGAAAATATTTGATCGAGCAGGACCGCGAAACGGCGATCGGTATGGCGTTTGACGAAGCGCGGGCGGGCGATTTGGTGCTGCTGGCCGGCAAGGGACATGAGGATTACCAAGTTCTGGACGACAAGACACTGGCTTGGGATGATCGAAAAGTGGCGCAGCAGGAGCTGCGCAAGAGAGGGTTTGAGGCACCGGCCTGAAAGAGATTGTGGCCGGCACAGGGTTTGGCACCCGGCGCGCAAGATAAAGACTTGCGCACCAGAGTTCCCGCCGCGTACGTCGGCTGGCGGGGATATGCCAGAGGCGAGGCTGCAACTGCCCGCTCCGCGGGCAGACTTCTGCATACGGAGGAGCCCTGCGGACCGGTGAGCACCAAGCGAATCCTGGGTTACGCCCCTAAGGCTAACCCGCTGAGGCATTTATGCGGTGGACGATTGCACAGGTGGCTGGCGTTCTGGCGGCGCGGGCGGGAACCGGACTCGATCCCCTGGCCCGGCTGGCCGGCGTCTCGATTGATTCTCGCACGGTACGTGCCGGCGAGCTGTTCGTGGCCATCCACGGACCGCGTCACGATGGACACGATCACGTGGCCGCCGCGCTGGGAGCCGGCGCTGTCGCCGCTTTGGTGGCCGCGGAAAAAGTGGGCGGCTATGCGGACGCGATTCGCGCGAAGTGCATCGTGGTTGGTGACACCTTCGTGGCGCTCAAGCAGCTTGCGCGGGCGGTACGCGAACTGTGGGGTGGAAAAATTGCCGGCATTACGGGATCGGTTGGCAAAACCACAACCAAAGAGATCCTGGCGGCGCTGCTGGGCGCGCGGTTCCGCGTGCTGAAGTCGGAAGGGAATTTTAATAACGAGTACGGGCTGCCATTGACGCTGTTCCGGCTGGAGGAAACGCATCAGGCCGCGGTGCTGGAGATGGGGATGTCGCGGCGCGAGGAGTTGTCGCGACTGGCGGAAATTGCGCAGCCGGACGTGGGCGTGGTGACTCGGGTTTCGCCAGCGCACCTGGAATTTTTTGCTTCGGTGGATGAGATTGCGCTGGCGAAGCGCGAATTAATCGAAGGGTTGAACGGGAAAGGTTCGACGGCGGTGCTGAACGCAGACGACGCGCGCGTGGCGGCATTTGGTTCGCATGCGCCGGGCCGGGTGCTGACCTATGGGATCGAAAACCGGGCATTCTTTATGGCCGAAAATATCGAGGATCGCGGCGCGTTAGGGACCACGTTCGACTATGTAAGCCCCGAGGGACGCGTGCGACTGGAGCTGGCGCTGCCCGGCCGGCATGTCATTGCAAATGCTCTGGCGTCGTTGGCCGCAGCGAGTGTGTGGGGGATTGGGATCGAAGAAGCGCGCACAGTGCTGCCGGGTTTGCGGCCTCCGGCGATGCGCGGCGAGCTGCTGCGATTCTCTGACGGGGCGGCGCTGATCAACGACAGTTACAACTCGAGCCCCGCTGCGTTGGAGGCGATGACGTCGTTGCTGGCGGCGACGCCGGGCTTCAAGCGGCGGATTCTGGCCGCGGGCGAAATGCGCGAATTAGGCGCGACCTCAGCGGAATTGCATCGCGCGGCGGGAAGGTTCGCTGCCGAAACCGGTGTAATTGACTGGGTGATTGGAGTCGCAGGCGACGCGGCGCAATTGATCGAAGGTGCAGTCGGCGCGGGAATTCCTTCCGAGCATGCAAAATTCTTTGTGTCCTCCCAGGAAGCGGCTAGTTTTCTGGAACGATTTCTGCGGGCGGGCGACTTGCTGCTGGTGAAGGGTTCACGCGGTGTGAAGATGGAGCGGGTGGTGGAAGCGCTTCTGACGAAACACGGGCTGCACGGAGCGGCGGCGGAGGTCGGGCACTAGATGCTGTACTACGTCCTCTACCACCTACTGCAGAAATATTTCAGCCCGCTGAATGTATTTCGCTACATCACGGTGCGGACAGTATATGCCAGCTTGACTGCTATGTTTCTGGCGCTGGTGTTTGGGCCGTGGCTGATCCGGCGGCTACGTGAGCTGCAGATAGGGCAGTACATCCGAGAAGAGGGTCCGCAGGAGCACAAGAAAAAGGCCGGCACACCGACAATGGGCGGGGTGCTGATTGTATTGTCAACGGCAGTGCCGGTGTTGCTGTGGGCGGACCTTACGAATCCCTTTGTATTGCTGGCGTTGTTTGCCTTGTGTGGATTCGCCGCAATCGGCTTTATTGACGATTACGCCAAGGTCGCCAAGAAACGGAACCTAGGCTTGACCAGCAAGCGCAAATTTCTTTTGCAGGTGCTGGTGAGCACGATTGTCGGCGTGGCGTTGCTGGAACTTTCCACGCACAGCGCGTACTCCACGCAGCTGATCGTGCCGTTTATCAAGAAATTCCACCCGGATCTGGTTATTCACTCACTGCTCAGTAGCCCGCACCTTTGGCCCCTGGCGTTTGCGCCATTTCTGATTTTCATGGTGATTGTGATTACCGGTTCATCGAATGCGGTGAATCTCACCGACGGGCTTGACGGTCTGGCGATCGGCTGCACGGTGATTGCCGCAGGCGCGTTGACTGTGCTGACGTATGTCAGCAGCAACGTGCGCTGGGCCAACTATCTGGACATTCAATTTATTCCACGCGTAGGCGAACTCACGGTGTTTTGCGGCGCGCTGGTGGGCGCCTCGCTCGGATTCCTCTGGTACAACGCGCACCCTGCGGAAGTGTTCATGGGCGATGTTGGCTCATTGTCGCTCGGCGGCACGCTCGGTGTGATTGCAGTGATCATCAAGCAGGAGATTTTGCTCTTCTTTGTAGGAGGAATTTTCGTAATTGAAGCGCTGTCGGTGATTCTGCAGGTCAGCTCGTTTAAGTTGCGTTCGAAGCGTATTTTTCGCATGGCGCCAATCCATCATCATTTTGAATTGCTAGGGTGGAGCGAATCAAAGGTCATTGTGAGATTCTGGATTCTGGCGCTGGTGTTTGCTTTGTTTGCGCTCACCACGCTGAAGCTGAGGTAAGGCGAACGCAGCCAAGGAAAGTGTTTACGTTAAGACCTGGAGACTAGGGCCAAGATGGTTGGAAGGATCGATCTAAGCGGAAAGCACCTGCTGGTGGTCGGGCTAGCGCGCACCGGCATAGCGACGGCGCTATTCTGCGCGGCGCGCGGCGCCATTGTTACGGCGACCGATATGCGCAGCGCGGAGGAGTTAGGCGAGGCCTCGGAAAAATTGCGCGAAGCCGGTGTCCGTGTAGTTTTTGGCGGTTGCGTTCCGAACATGCTGCAGGGGCAGGAACTGGTTGTTCCGAGTCCGGGTGTTTCCGCCGACGCGCCGCTGCTACAGGACGCGCGCGCTCTGGGCCTGACAATCTGGAGCGAAATCGAACTGGCCAGCCATTTTCTGTACGGCCAGTTGATCGGTATTACCGGGTCCAACGGTAAAACAACCACTACGTCGCTAATCGAACAAATCTTGCACGCCGCCGAATTCTCCACGGTGCTAGCGGGCAATATCGGCACGCCGCTCATCGCACACGTCAGTGAAACCACCGATCACACCATCACGGTGGCGGAGTTGAGCAGCTTTCAGCTGGAACTGATCGAGAACTTTGAACCCAAGATTGCAATATTTTTGAACCTGACCCCGGATCACTTAGATCGACACAAGACTCTGGCCGCTTATGGAGCGGCGAAGGCGCGTATATTCGAGAATCAAACGGCAGAGGATTTTGCTGTTTTGAACGCCGACGACAGCGCCAGCGCAGCGTATGCGCCGTTGCGGTCACAGGTTTTTTGGTTCAGCCGCAAAAAGCCGGTGGAGCAGGGAGCATTTATTCGCGGCGGAAAGATCATTTTCCGGAGCCAAGGCGACGAGGAGGAAATTTTAGACAGCGGCGAGATTCCGCTGCCGGGTTCGCACAACTTGGAGAATGTACTGGCGGCAGTGGTTGCCACACGCCTTGCGGGCGCGCAGCCACCCCAAATCGCCGCGGGTATTCGCTCCTTCGCCGGAGTCGAGCATCGCATCGAGTTCGTCGCTGAAATTCAAGGCGTTCGCTACTACAACGACTCCAAGGCGACGAATGTGGATGCGACGCTCAAGGCCTTGGATTCTTTCCCCGAGCGCATCTTGGTGATTCTCGGCGGAAAAGACAAAGACAGCGACTACACGCAGCTCCGCGCGGCGCTCCGCGAAAAGGCGATTCTTGCTCTGTTGATTGGTGCCGCGGCGGAGAAAATCGAGAAGCAAATCGAAGGCAGTGTGGCCATTCACCGTGCAGACACACTGGAAAATGCGGTGGAAAGCGCCTTCCATGCCGCACACGCGGGCGACATTGTGTTGTTGGCGCCGGCCTGCGCGAGTTTCGATCAGTTTCACAATTATGAGCATCGCGGCCGTGTCTTTAAGGAACTGGTGCGCCACTTGGAAAAGGGCGAAGAACTTCGTTCGAACGCGAATGCGGTGAATGCGGGGAAGCGCAATGCCTAGACGACTGGAAAACGACCGTTGGCTGTTTATCGTCACGCTGGCGCTGTGTTTGCTTGGCGCAGTGATGATTTTCAGCGCGTCGGCGGTCACCGCGGAACATGAGTACGGCCACTCGTACATATTTTTGCTGCGTCAGGCAGCGTGGCTGGGCATCGGCCTGGCCGGGATGTTTGTGCTAATGCGTACCGATTACCGCCGGCTGCGCGAACCCGCCGTGGTTTATGCCGTGTTATGCGCCGTCGGGCTCATGCTGGTCGGCGCATTTTTTCTCGACAAGTCGCATGCTACGCATCGGTGGATTCGCTTTGGGCCCATCGGCATTCAACCTTCGGAACTCGCCAAGCTCGCCGTCATCCTTTATTTAGCCTGGTTTCTGGACCTAAAGCGTCGCAGCGCGGCCAGCATGGAGTTTCGCAAGGACGACTTTCTGCATAATATTTTGCCGGCCATTGGTCCAATCCTGGTATGCGTGGCTCTGATTCTGGCGCAACCCGACCTGGGTACTTCGGTGGACATTGTCCTCATCGCGGCCGCGGTGCTGTATGTCGCCGGCTTGTCCTGGAAATGGATCGCTGTCGGAGCGGCGGTGTCTGTTCCCGCGCTCTACCTTCTCATCACCCACGTCGCCTATCGGCAGGCGCGAATGATGGCGTTTCTCAACCCGGATAGCGACCCGCAAGGCGCCGGATTCCAGCTTCTGCAATCGCTCATCGCGGTCGGCTCCGGCGGCTTCACCGGCGTCGGCCTGATGGAAAGCAAGCAAAAGCTTTTCTATCTGCCGGAAGCGCACACCGACTTCATTTACGCCGTCATCTGCGAAGAACTTGGCTTCATTGGAGCGCTCGTCGTAATCACGCTCTTTGTGATTTACGGGTGGCGCGGGCTGCGCGCGGCATTCTCGGCTCCCGATAGTTTTGGCCGTCTGTTGGCGCTAGGCATCACCGCGATGGTCATGTTCCAGACGCTCATTAACTTTGCCGTCGTGCTGGGCATGGTTCCGACGAAAGGAATTCCGCTGCCTTTCATCAGTTATGGCGGCTCCAGTTTGCTGGTGATGTTGCTGGCTACCGGAGTGTTGCTGAACATCTCTCAGCAAGCGACGAACCGATGAGTGCAGTCGGACGAGTTCGATGAAACTGCTGATCGCCGGCGGCGGCACCGGAGGCCATGTCTTTCCGGCGATTGCCATTGCGCGCGAATGGATGTCACGAGGAAGTGAAAGGGAAGTTGTGCTGGTGGGAACGCAACGCGGAATCGAAATGAAGCTGGTGCCCCAGGCCGGATTGCCACTGGAAACTCTGCGTGCCGCGGGTCTGAAGGGCAAAAGCGGGCTGACGCTGGCCAGGAACTTGTCCATGCTGGCGCCCGGCACGCTCGACGCTTTCGCGATTCTGCGCAAACACAACCCCGTGGCCGCTTTCGGCGTAGGAGGTTACGCGGCCGGACCCATGATGTTGGCAACCTGGCTTCGCGGCATTCCGAACGTGGTTTTTGAACCCAACGCCGAACCCGGCTTCACCAACAAATTGCTGGCGCGGCTTTCGAAGCGCATCGCCACCGGGTATGAGGTAACTGCCCGCGGCCTTGGCGGCAAGGGTGTCGTCACCGGAAATCCCGTCCGCGCTGAATTCTTCGCCATCGAGCCGCGCGCGCCAGAAAAGCCGCTTCACTTGCTAATCACCGGCGGCAGTCAGGGCGCTCTTCCGATCAATCGCAGTTTCGTGGACGCAATGGATCTTCTCGCTGCCCGCAAGACGGCACTCAGCATTGTCCATCAGACCGGCGAGCGCGACTACAATGCGGTAAGAACTGCCTACGCCCGGCGGGAATTTCACTCCGCTGAAGTTGTCCCGTTCCTCGGCAATATGGCTGAACGTTTTGCGTGGGCTGACCTGATCGTCTGTCGCGCGGGTGCAATCACTGCTTCAGAAGTCGCCGCCGCGGGTCGTGCCGCGATTTTTATCCCGTTCGGCCGCGCCACCGACAGTCACCAGCTTCGCAACGCGCAGGAAATGGCCAAAGCCGGCGCCGGAAAGGTCATCGTCGAGTCCGAGCTAACCGCCGGGCGCCTTGCCAGCGAAATCTTTGCGTTTCTCGATCACTCAGAACAGCTCCGACAGATCGCTGCGAACGCGCGGAAACTCGGCCGGCCCTACGCCGCGCGCGACATCGTCAACCTTGTGGAAGAGGTCGCCGGCGTGCAGGGAAGGAGAGCACAGGACGACAACCGAGGAAAAATTTCATGATGGTCAGCTTCCGCAATTTTCAAAGAATCCACTTGATCGGCATCGGCGGCATCGGTATGAGTGGCATCGCCGAAGTTCTGCTGACTCTCGGCTACTCCGTTTCCGGATCCGACACCAGACTTTCCACGCTCACTGAACGCCTGCAAGATCTGGGTGCCACTATCTATGAGGGCCACAAAGCAGCCAACGTCGAAGGCGCGCACGTTGTCGTAACGTCGTCGGCCGTCAAGTCCGACAATCCCGAAGTGGTTGAAGCTCACAAGCGCAAGATTCCAGTGATCCCACGCGCCGAAATGCTGGCCGAACTCATGCGCCTCAAATACGGCATTGCCGTCGGGGGAGCTCACGGGAAGACGACGACAACCTCGATGGTCGCCAGCATCCTCACCGCCGCTCATCTCGATCCGACGTTTGTCGTGGGTGGCAAGGTCAATCAGGCCGGGAGCACCGCTCGCCTCGGCAAGGGCGAATACTTCGTCGTCGAAGCCGACGAGAGCGACCGCAGTTTTCTGTTTTTCGCGCCCGTGGTCGCGGTGGTTACTACCATTGACCGCGAACACCTCGACCAGTACACCTCGCTCGCCGACATACAGGATGCCTTCACGCAATTCGTCAATCGCGTGCCGTTTTACGGCGCTGCCATTCTTTGTCTCGACGAACCCAATGTCCAGGCCATCATTCCCAACGTGAAGCGCCCGATCCTTACCTATGGCACGTCCAGCCAGGCCGACCTTCTTATCAGCGAGATCCATCTGCCTGGCCTCGCCAGCGAATTCCGCCTCACCTACAAAGGCGAGGATCTCGGGCTTTTCCGCCTCCCGCATCCTCCCGGTATCCACAATGTCCGCAATGCGGCTGCTGCCGCTGCTGTCGCCCTCTATCTGAGTGTTCCTGTAGAGCTGATTCGCCAGGGACTGGCAAACTTTGGCGGAGTCGGCCGCCGCTTCGATATCAAAGGCTCCGTCAACAACATCACCGTGATCGACGACTACGGCCATCACCCGGCTGAAATCAAAGCCACGCTGGAAGCCGCCCGCGGGTGCAAGTTCAACCGCCTGCTCGTTCTTTTTCAACCGCACCGCTATTCCCGCACCCAACATCTATGGGAAGAATTTACGCGCGCCTTCAATCAAGCTGACGTTCTGGTCATAACGGACATCTACGCCGCCAGCGAAAAGCCCATCCCGGGTGTTTCGAGCGAAGCCCTGGCCGCCGCCGTCCGTGAAGCGGGCCATAAAAACGTCCACTACATCCGGTCCATGCAGGACAGCATTGGCTTTTTCCTCAGAAACGCCCGGGCCGGCGACGCCATCCTTACCGTTGGAGCGGGCAGCGTCGGCCGCGCCAGCAACGAACTCCTGCTCCTGCTCGGTACGGAACATCTTTCAACTCCCTTGCCGGAGCCCCATGCACA
Source organism: Candidatus Eiseniibacteriota bacterium (assembly GCA_035607085.1). Classification (GTDB taxonomy): domain Bacteria; phylum Acidobacteriota; class Terriglobia; order Acidiferrales; family UBA7541; genus Acidiferrum. The sequence goes on from DATMZI010000018.1 coordinate 97,409, forward strand.
TTAACGAGGCCCAAATTCGGCAAGAATTGGCCGCGCTCGGCGTCGAGGTGCAATCCAGCGCGGCTCTAGCCACCCTTACCTCGCTAGGCATCGGCGGCACTACCGATCTCCTCCGCATCACGCGGCACGATTCCATCCCCGCGCTGGTTGATCTCCTCGACCGCCACAAAATTCTGCACAAGTTCCTGGGCGGCGGCTCCAACCTGCTTATCGGCGACGGCGAACTGCCCTGGGTCGTCCTCCATCTTGCTAAGCCTGCCCCCGAGGTCGTGATTGAAGGAAACCTCGCTCATGTCGATGCTGCAGCCGACCTCGGCCGCGCCGTCACCTTCTGCGCCAAACACGATCTTGGTGGCCTGGAAGGGCTCATCGGGGTTCCCGGCACCGTCGGCGGCGCTCTTCGCATGAATGCCGGCGCCTACGGTACTCAGATCGGCAGTTACGTAACGGAGGTCAAGGTGTACCGCGCCGCGCAGCGCAAAATAGAAATCCTCAGGGGCGATCAAATTTCCTTTGAATACCGGCACACTTCGTTTGCGCCTGATGATATGATGCTCGCAGTGACGTTGAATCTACCCTCCAAACCGTACAAGGAAATACTTCAAGGAATTCGTATCTGCAATGAAAAGCGGCGCGCCAGCCAGCCCATGGGGCAAAAAAGCGCCGGCTGCATCTTCAAGAATCCGCCTGGAGCCTCCGCTGGTCGCATGATTGACGAGCTCGGCCTCAAGGGCCTAAGCGTTGGTGATGCCCGCGTCAGCGACCGGCATGCGAATTTCTTCGTGAATACCGGACAGGCAAGCGCCGGCGACATGCTCGCACTGATCGCCGACGTCCGCGATCGCGTTGAAAAAACTTACGGCGTAAAGCTCGAAAACGAAGTTGTGGTATGGAGCGCCTGAAGTCCATGCCCAAGAACGCCATGACCAAAAGCGCGATGCAAAGGAGTGCGGCGGCTGTCGAAGCCGAACCGTACCGGCCCGAGCTCGTTGAAAACGACGAGCCACGCTACCTGCGCCGCCAGAAACCGGTCGAAATTCGTCGCAAGAAATTCGGCGGCAAGTCCGCAACGTTCTACCGCAATGTTTTTCTGTGGATTCTAGTTGTTGCGGCTGGTGCGATCGCTGCTTACGCTGTCGGTGATTTCCTGCTGCACTCGCCGAAGGTTCTCCTGCTCAAGCCCGATCAGGTCGAGGTCAATGGCAATCGTGTGGTCGCGCGAGAGGCTGTGCTGCAGCCTTTCTACAAAGATCGCGGCCGCAGCGTGCTGCGCATCCCGCTCGACGGCCGCCGCAACGAAATCGAACAGATTGCATGGGTGCAGAGCGCCAGCGTGCAGCGCATTCTTCCAAATCGCATTCGCGTCTATATCTCCGAACGCAATCCCATCGCTTTCGTGCGCAATGGCAGCGAGATCGCGCTTATTGATGAATCCGGCGTCATTCTCGACCGTCCGCAGGGCGAAGATCTGCACTTCCCGATTGTCACCGGGCTCGCTGACAGCATGCCTCGCGCCGAACGCGAAAAGCGCATGCAGACTTACCAGGAATTCATGCGCGACGCCGATTTGGTTCGCTCCGGCTCTTCCGACTTTGTCAGCGAGATCGATCTCGCCAATCCGCGCGATCTGCGTGTGGTCATGGCCGGCCTTCCCGGACTTAATGTGCCGCAAGCCATCACGTTGCACTTTGGCTCCGGCGAATTCACCGGAAAATATCGCATGCTGGTCGAAAATTTTGCGCAATGGCAGTCCAACGCTGGTTGCGTGCAATCGGTGGATTTGCAGTACGCTCGCCAGGTGGTCTTGAATCCGGATTCCAGCGGATGCGGCGAGCACATGACGGTGCAAAAAAGAAAGTAGGTTCGGGCAGGAGCGGCGCTTGTCGAAAAAAGACAAATACCTGGTAGGGCTGGACATCGGCAGCACCAAAACGTGCGTGCTCATCGCGGAACTCGCCGACGAGCAGGTGAAATTCCTCGCACTTGGCGCGGCGGAATCCAAAGGCCTGCGTAAGGGGGCCATCGTCAATCTGGACTCCACCGTCAGCTCCATTCGACGGTCGGCCGAAGAAGCGGAAGGCGTCTCCGGCGTTCCCGTAGAATCGGCACTGATCGGTGTTGCTGGATCACATGTTCGTGGCCTCAACTCACGAGCCGGCGTCACGCTCGGCAATCGTCCGCGCGACATCGAACGCGAGGACGTCCGCCATGCGATCGACGCTGCCCGCAACATCAATCTTCCCGACGACCGCGAAGTTCTCCACGTTCTGCCCCACGAATTCATCGTGGACGCTCACGACGGCATTCGCGATGCCATCGGCATGGTTGGCCAGCGTCTCGAAGCCAACGTCCATGTGGTCACTTCTTCCGTCATCGCCACGCAAAACCTTGTGACCGCGGCGAATCGCGCAGGCATTCTCATCAGCGATACGGTTCTCGAGCCTCTCGCTTCCGCCGAATCCTGCTTGACTCAGGACGAACGCGACCTCGGTGCCTGCTTGCTCGACATCGGCGGCGGTACTACCGAGCTTATCGCTTACTCTGGCGGCCTGGTTCGTCACACCGGAGCTATTCCCGTGGGCGGCGACCATTTCACCAATGACCTTGCCGTCGGCCTGCGCACTCCCATACCCGAAGCGGAACGCATCAAGCGCCATCACGGTTGCGCCGCGGCCTCGCTTTTGCGGGAAGATATGGCGATCGAAATCGCCAGCGTGGGTGACCGCCCGTCCCGCACCATCTTTGCTCGCTCCCTCACCGACATCATTGAGCCGCGCGCGCAGGAATTTCTCGCGCTGATCCGCGACGAAGCGCGCCGCGCCGGCCTCGACAAACAGATTCCCGCCGGCTTCGTCCTTGCAGGCGGTGGGGCTCGTCTAAACGGTTTGGTCGAAATGATGGAGCAGGCGTTCCACGTTCCCGTGCGCATCGCGGGGCCGCGCGGCTTGGCTGACATGCCCGAACAGGTTTCGCAGCCCGAATACGCCACGGTGATTGGTTTGGTTTTGTACGGCGCGAAAGCGCGCCGCGCCCAGACGCAGCGCAGCGGAAACTTCGTGGCCAAGCTAAAGGCCATGTTTGCCGGCGCTTAGAAAATCCGCGAAGCCCGGGCTTCGCAAGGTAACCAACGGCTTACCCAGCCCGTAAGGGGGAAACAGGAATGACGGCGAAAGACAACGCAATCCGCATGAGCTTCAGCGAGGAACTCTCACCCGCCAAGATCAAGGTCATTGGCGTCGGTGGCGGCGGCTGCAATGCCGTAAATCGCATGATTCGCGCCAAGGTCGAGGGCGTCGAATTCATTACCGCCAACACCGACCTGCAGGCGCTGAAGCTCAGTCAGGCGCCCGTCAAACTCCAGCTCGGCGCGAAGCTCACCAAGGGCCTCGGCGCCGGCGCCAACCCGGAGGTCGGCCGCAAGGCCGCGCTCGAAGACACCGACAAAATTATCGAGGCCCTCGAAGGGTCCGACATGATTTTCATTACCGCTGGCCTTGGTGGAGGCACCGGTTCCGGCGCTGCGCCCGTAGTGGCTTCACTCGCCAGCGAACTCGGCGCGCTTACCGTCGCCGTTGTCACCAAACCTTTCGCTTTCGAAGGCAAGCGACGAATGCTCCAGTCAGAACAAGCCTTGCAGGATCTCATCGGCGCCGTCGACACCGTCATCGTCATCCCTAACGAGCGCTTGATGGAAACCGTCGAGCGCGGCACCAGCTTTTTCGACGCCTTCCGCATCGCCGACGACATTCTGCGCCAAGCCGTTCAGGGCATCTCGGACATCATCACCGTCCCCGGCATCATCAACCGCGATTTCGCCGATGTGAAGGCCATCATGTCCGGTCAGGGCTACGCAGTCATGGGCACTGCGGTTGCCACCGGCTCGAATCGCGCCGTGGACGCTGCCAATCGCGCCATCGCCAGCCCGCTCCTCGAAGACAACTCCATCCAGGGCGCGCAGGGCATCTTGATCAACATTTGCGGCAGCCCCAGCCTTTCGCTACACGAAGTTCACGAAGCCTCGTCTATCATCCAGAAAGCCGCGCACGAAAACGCCAACATTATCTTCGGCGCCGTTCAGGACGAATCCATGAAGGACGCGGTCAAGATCACCGTTATCGCTGCCGGCTTCAAGGAAGCCAACAAGAAGAATACCGCGCAAAAACCGCAATTCTTGCCGCGCACCTGGAAAGCCGGTAAGGAAGTTCCGGTCGCCGCGGCCGCAGCGGCTGGTGGCAGCTCTTCCTCTTCGATCACTCACGAAGTACAACAGACGGTGGTCCACCAGGTCCAACAAAACGTCCGCGAAGTCGCCCACGAAGTACCGGCCGACGACCTCGACGTACCGACGTTCCTGCGCCGCCAGGCTACGCAAAAGGCTTGAAGCTGTCGAAATGGCTTCGTCGAATGCGCGCCTTAGTGGAAAGCCGGTAGTGACTGGGCGACTCCTGCGACCGCTCGCCTCAAACGCAAACAGAGGCCACGGTCTTGAGCCGGCCTGGCCTCCGCGGCGAGCATCAGAATAGATCCATTGGCTCAAACCGGATGCGAATATCGCTCGTTATCGTCGCATGGGTGCTCTTTATCTGTAGTCAGCCATGTGTGGGCCAACCGCTGGTGGACCATCACCAGCACCTTTTCAGTCCGGAAACTACGAAGCTGGTGAAGGGATTGGATCCGATCGCGGCCAGTGATCTGATTGCGCTTCTGGACAAAGCTGGAATTCGGCGCGCGCTGGTATTGTCTATCGCCTACCAGTTCAGCAATCCCAACCGATCGCCGTTTGAAAACGAGTATGAAAGGGTTAAGGCAGAAAACGACTGGACTAGCCGACAAGTGGCGTTGTTTCCGGACCGTTTGCGCGGATTTTGCAGTGTCAACCCGCTCAAGGATTATGCGATCCCGGAAATCGAGCGTTGCGCGCACGATCCACAGCTGCATTACGGGTTAAAGCTGCACTTTGGAAATTCGGACGTAGATCTAGACAATCCGGACCATGTAGGGAAGGTGAAGGAAGTGTTCCGCACCGCTGATGAGCGTGGTATGGCGATCGTGGTTCACATGCGCTCGTCGGTCACGCGGAAACGGTCGTATGGTGCGCAGGAAGCGCGGACTTTCCTGAACGAGGTGCTCCCTGAAGCGCGTGACATTACAGTGCAGATCGCGCACCTGAGCGGAGCCGGCGGGTATGACGATTCGTCCGTGGATGAAGCGCTTGCGGTTTTTGTGGAGGCTATCTCGAACAAGGATCCGCGCTTGGCGCGCGTTTACTTTGATGTATCTGGCGTGGCCGGATACGGCGACTGGGAAAGGAGAGCGGATGTTATTGTCAGGCGTGTTCGAGGACTTGGGCCGAGACGGGTGCTTTTCGGCTCGGATGGATTTGGCGGAGGCAATCTGGCGCCGCGCGATGCTTGGGCAGCTTTTCGAAAATTGCCGCTGAGCGAAGAAGAGTTCCGTGAAATCGAAACAAATGTTGCACCGTACATGCGTTGACTTTTCTGGCCGCAGCCCATAGCATTTTTAGTTCGCATCACGAAGTAGCCCGCTGCTGAGCGCCGCGTAATTGCCGGCAAAGTGCGCTTCACGACTCTACCGAGTGCGAATAGAAGGCTTTCACTTGGCCGAAAGGGCCAAGAATTCTGGAGGACGGATGCCCATCAAGGTTGGTATCAACGGATTCGGACGCATCGGACGCAACATCGTGCGGACAGCGATTGACGACAAGGAGATCGAGTTCGTTGCGGTGAACGACATCACAGACTCGAAAACGCTGGCGCACCTGCTGAAGTACGACTCGATTCTAGGGAATTTGCCGCACAAGATTACGCACACGGACGACACCATTTCAGTCGACGGGAAGGCCATCAAAGTTTTCAAGGTGAAAGATCCGGGGCAGCTGGATTGGGCCAGTGTCGGCGCGGAGATCGTGGTTGAGTCCACAGGATTGTTCACCAAGGGCGAGCAGGCCAGGGCGCACCTGCGCGGACCCGTGAAAAAAGTGATCATTTCGGCGCCGGCGGATGGGCCGGATGCGACGTTTGTGCTCGGTGTGAACCATCACACCTACGATCCGATGAAGCACAACGTGATTTCGAACGCTTCGTGTACGACAAATTGTCTGGCCCCGGTGGCCAAGGTGATTCACGAGACGTTCGGGATTCACAGCGGCACGATGACCACGATTCACTCGTATACGAATGATCAGAAGCTGCTGGATTTGCCACACAAGGATTTGCGGCGGGCGCGGGCGGCGGCGATCAGTATGATTCCGAGTTCAACGGGCGCGGCCAAGGCGCTGCACCTGGTGTTGCCGGATTTGAAAGGCAAACTCGATGGCTACGCGATGCGCGTGCCAACCCCCAACGTCAGCGTGGTGGACTTGACGGTGTTTGTGGACAAGCCCGCGACGAAAGAGTCGGTGAACGCGGCGCTGAAAAAGGCCGCGGAAGGCCCGCTGAAGGAGATTTTGGGTTACACGGAAGAAGAGCTGGTGTCGGCAGACTTCAAGGGCAATTCGAATTCGTCCATTGTGGATTCGGGGTATACGAAGGTGGTGGGCGACAAGTGCGTGAAAGTACTGGCGTGGTACGACAACGAGTGGGGGTATTCGTGCCGGTGCCGGGACCTGATCAAGTTTTTGGCGGCGAAGTTCTAAGCGGAAGCGGCTTCAGGGGCTAAAAGCCCTTTTTATCTGGATGGCTGAAGTGGGGTCCAAATCCCGACCTCCTAAAGAGCAAAACCATGGACAAGCTGACGATTAAAGAGCTGGAACTGCAAGGGAAGCGTGTGTTCCTGCGGGTCGATTTCAACGTGCCATTGAAAGACGGAGTGGTGACGGACGACACACGAATTCGCGAAACGCTGCCAACGCTGAAACTGGCGATCGAAAAGGGCGGACGGTTGGTCCTGGCTTCGCATTTGGGAAGACCGAAAGGCGGGCCGGATCCGAAGTATTCCCTGCGGCCCGCGGCGAAAAAGCTGGAAGAATTGTTGGGGAAGCCGGTGGCTTGTGGAAGTGATTGCGTTGGGCCGGGAGTGGAAGGACAGAGCAAGGCGCTGCGCGATGGTGAAGTGCTGGTGTTGGAAAATGTGCGCTTTCATCCGGAGGAAGAAAAAAACGACGAAGCGTTCGCGAAACAGCTGGCGGCGCTGTGTGACGGACTGTTTGTATGCGACGCCTTCGGTTCGGCCCACCGTGCGCATGCGTCGGTGGTGGGTATTACGAAGTTTGTGCAGCAGGCAGCGGCGGGATTGTTGATGGAGAAGGAGCTGGCATATCTGGGCAGGGCGGTGAGCAATCCAGCGCGGCCGTTTGTGGCGATTCTGGGTGGAGCGAAGGTCAGCGACAAGATTGAAGTGGTAGAGAACTTAATGAAGATCGCCGATGCGCTGCTGATCGGCGGCGGCATGGCATATACGTTCCTGAAATCGCGGGGAATTCCGATTGGGAAATCGCTGGTGGAAAACGATAAGTTAGACTTGGCGAAAAAGATTCTGGCGGATGCTAAGGCCACCGGGCGCAAACTCCTCCTGCCGGTCGACCACGTGACGGCGCCGGAGTTCAAGGCCGACGCGCCTGCGACGACAGGGGACGTGAACGCGACCCCGGATGACCTGATGGGCCTCGACATTGGTCCGGAGACAATTGCCGCTTATGCGGTGGAAATCGCCAAGGCCAAAACCATCGTTTGGAATGGACCAATGGGCGTGTTTGAAATGCCCGCGTTCACCAAGGGTACCCTGGAAATCGCCAAAGCTGTGGCCGCAGCGACTGACGCGGGCGCAACTTCGATCGTGGGCGGCGGCGACTCGGTGGCAGCGGTGCATCAGTCGGGCCTCGCAGACAAAATTTCGCACATCTCCACGGGCGGCGGCGCGTCGCTGGAATTTCTCGCTGGCCGCAAACTGCCGGGCGTGGAGGTGCTGACCAACCGATGAGTACTGAACACGCGACGAAGCGCCGCCGTGTTATGGCGGGCAACTGGAAGATGTACAAGACTCAATCGGAGTCCCGGGCGTTCTTTGCGGCGTTCCTTCCGATGATTGGGGACGCGGCGCAATGCGATGTGGTGATCGCGCCGCCCTTTACCTCGATTGCGGCAGCCGTAGAGGCGGCCAAGGGAAGCCGCGTGGCCATCGCGGGACAAAACAATCATTGGCAAAAAGAAGGCGCCTTCACCGGAGAAGTGTCGCCTCAGATGTTGGTGGAGACTGGCTGTACGTACGTGATTGTGGGACATTCGGAGCGGCGGCAGTATTCCAATGAAACCGATGACATGGTGGCGCAAAAGAGCCGGGCGGCCTTAGGGGCCGGACTGACACCGATCGTTTGTTTGGGCGAAAACTTCATCGAACGGGAGACAGGCAAGACACAAGATGTTCTTTCTCAACAGTTTATCGGCGGGCCGGGTGCGTTGACCGGAGAAGAGTTCTCCCGTATGCTATTAGCTTACGAGCCGGTCTGGGCGATTGGAACGGGTCGTACGGCCACACCGGAAATTGCGGCGGCAGCCCACCGGTTCTTGCGTAAGTGTGTGCGGGACCAGTTTTCGCCCGAGACTGCCGCAAACCTGCGAATCCTATATGGTGGCAGCGTCAAGCCGGATAACATTCAAGGGTTGATGGCGCAGGAAGAGCTGGACGGCGCACTGGTGGGCGGAGCAAGCCTGGACCCCAAGTCTTTTGCGACAATCGTGAATTGCGAGGGCATGGTTTAGGGCTGCGAAGATTGAATTTGAGGAGATTCGAGGTGATTGAGCAATGCCGGCTTGGATGAAATGGGGCGTCGCGCTCCTGGTGGGATTCGCGCTGATCATGGTGGGCTTCCGGTGGGCAGGATGGCTGCTGGCGACTTTTTTTGTTTTGAACTGTCTGGTGCTGATCATCGTGGTGCTGTTGCAGAGCGGCAAGGCGGCGGATTTGGCTGGCGCATTCGGCGGCGCGGGCAGCCAGACGGCGTTCGGGCCGCGTGGCGCAGCGACCGTGCTTTCGCAGGCCACCACCTGGTGCGCAGTAATGTTCATGGTGTGCGCGATGGCACTGGCACTACGGGCGGACCGCGCCGTGGGGGGAGGGAGTTCCGTGATTTACAATTCTTCGAAGCCGGCCAGCAAGCCAGCGGCTCCCGCTACGACACCCGCAGCTCCAGCGGGCACACAACCGGCTGGCACCCAGAGTTCGCCGGCGCCGGGTGCACAAAATCCGGCTCCTGCTTCTCCTGCTCAGTCTCCTAAGAAACCGTAACATCGCGAAAGGCGCGGCTCGTTGCGCAATTGGAAGAGAGTTTTTGTTGCTTTGCTAGCTTCAGGCGGAGAATAATCAAGAGTCGGCGCTCTTTCCGGGCAGCCGAGCAGTAAAAAGAAATTGCAGCGACGTTGCGGTGGTGGCGGAACTGGCAGACGCACCAGCTTGAGGGGCTGGCGGTAGCAATACCGTGAAGGTTCGAATCCTTTCCACCGCACCAAGCCTTTCTTGTCTCCGCGGTTCCCTCCCGCGTTCCTACGTATTTTTCGACACTTCTGCAGAAAGAAAATTTGTGTAGACTCGGGATGATCCCGTGAAGCCATGGGGACCCGAGGGCCGGGAAAATGCCGGGACCTGCAATCGACGAAATCGAGCTCATCATTGAGGACATTCGTGGCGGTGGTGGCAAGCCGCCTTCGCGCGGTGACGATGATGACGGGGGCGATGAAGGCGGCGGGGGCGACCGGGCTCCGGAGCCGCGCCGGCCGAACAGTAAGAAGTATTCAACTGCCGTTTTGATCGCAATCGCTTCAATTGTGATGTTGTTCCTGGTATTGACCGCCGCGTTCGTGGCGCTGCGCGTGGAAAACCTGCACACCTGGGCTGGCATTCGCATGCCCGGAATTTTGTGGATAAATACCAGCGTACTGTTGCTGAGCAGTGGGACACTCGAACTCGCGCGGCGCAAATTGCGAATGCAAGACGCAGCGGGTTTTCGGCGCATGTGGGGGCTAACGACGGGGCTGGGACTCTTGTTTGTGGGCGGCCAGGCTATCGCCTGGCGACAGCTGGCGGTGCAAGGCGTTTATGTCACGTCGGGTCTGGCAAGCAGCTTCTTTTACGTCTTTACGGCCTTGCATGCGGTGCACTTGCTGGGCGGCATTTGCGCACTCTCATATGTGGGATTGCGAAAGTTTGATTCGTCGGACCTTAGCCGGTCCTTGGCGGCAGAGGTGGCCTCGTATTACTGGCACTTTATGGACGGTCTGTGGTTGTTCCTGCTGGCGCTGCTGTACCTAGGTTCTTAAATTCCACGACCGGCGTTTGTTCCGCACGGCATTTCTTAGCTTCCGTAAAATTCAGCGATGGCCATTGCAACACGCTCGATTTGTTCCTCGCGAAGCTCTGGAAACATCGGTAGCGACAAAACCTCGCTTGCAGCCTTTTCCGATTCGGGGAGTGCGCCAGCTCCAAAGCCTTGGTTTGCGTAAATCGGTTGAAGATGAAGCGGGACAGGGTAATACACCGCGTTACCGATCTTACGGTCGGCGAGAAATTTCTGCAGTTCATCGCGACGCTCCACGCGGATCGTATACTGATGGAAAACGTGTTCCAGACCCTCGGGGATGTAAGGTGTTCTGATCTCGCCAATGCCGGAAAGAAGACTCGAATATTGAGCGGCGTGGGCGCGGCGCAGGCGTTCCCATCCCTTGAGATGGCGAAGTTTTACGCGCAAAATGGCGGCCTGAATTTCATCGAGTCGGCTGTTCCATCCGGGTTCGACGCTGTTGTAGCGCGAGGCTTGGCCGTGGTTGCGCAATGTGCGCAGGCGTGCGTCCAGCTCCGGCGAATTGGTGGTGATCATGCCGGCATCGCCGTAGGCACCGAGATTTTTCGTTGGATAAAAGCTGAGGCAAGCGACATCGCTCAGCGACCCGGTGGGCCTGCCCTGGTAGGTGGCGCCGATGGCCTGAGCGTTGTCTTCGACGATGGGCACACGGTGGTTCGCAGCCAGCGCGCGGATGGGATCCATATCCGCGGCCAGACCGTACAGGTGAACGACGACGATGGCGCGGGTGCGCGGTGTAATGCGCTTTTCAATCTCCGCAGCGCTCACGTTGAATGTCGCGGGCACGATGTCCGCAAATTTCGGGCGCGCGCCCAGCGCGCTGACGGCACTTCCGGTGGCCACGAAGGTGAAAGGTGGCAGGATCACTTCGTCACCGGCCTTCACTCCCACGGCCCGCAAAGCCAAGATAAGCGCGTCGGTTCCGGACGCTACTCCAATGCCGCGGCGCACGCCGCAAAGTGCTGCGATTTCTTGCTCCAGTGCCGCGCCTTCCTTGCCCAGGACAAATTGTTGCGAGTCGAGCACTTGCTCGACGGCCGTTCGAATTTCGGCACCAATGGAGGCGTACTGTGCCGCCAAATCCATTTGCGGGATGGGCTGCGACTCGGCGATGGAATGTTTTGTGGAACTCATTAACGCCAAGCCAGTATACGCCAGGCGCAAGTCGCAGCGCGGGCAGGAATCTGAAGTGACTTTCGCCGGCTAGGCTTCGAGATTTTTCAAATGTGCTAGACGGAACGGAGAGCCCAAGGTTTCTCGCAATTCTTTCCAGTGAAGTTCGG